>NZ_LXKR01000001.1:0-595495 GCF_001692375.1 Serratia sp. 14-2641
GATCGACCTGAGAAATAGGTCGATCATCATGGGTAAAGGATGTTAAAAAGTGTTCACCATGTCCTTGAACACCTGTCTACCATGTCCCCGGTCTGTACACTCCCACAGGGAGAGGGGGCTGTTCCGGAGCAGCGTTCGGGTGCAGGAGTAGAATGTGGCGCGTTTCATACCTCAGCCAATACAAGGTTGAATTCAGATATAGAAGTCAATTGGTGGCACGTTCGATTCCCTCTCCCTGGGAGAGGGGTAATCTCGGTGCTAATTGGCCCGTTTCGCCTGCTGCAGCCACTTGTCCAACTCATTGGCAAACTGCTGTCTATCGCGCTGGTTGAGGGTATTCGGCCCCCCGGTCTGGATCCCGCTGGAGCGCAGGGTATCCATAAAATCACGCATGTTCAGGCGTTCACGAATGGTGTCTGGCGTATAACGCTCACCGCGAGGATTCAGGGCGATAGCGCCTTTTTCTATCACTTCGGCGGCCAGCGGGATATCCGCGGTGATCACCAGATCGCCTTTTTCACAGCGGCGCACGATTTCGTTATCCGCCACGTCAAATCCTGCAGCAACCTGCAAGGTGCGGATAAATTTCGAAGGGGGCGTGCGCAAAGGCTGATTAGCCACCAGGGTGACAGGCATCGCCGCGCGATCTGCGGCACGGAACAGCACTTCTTTGATCACGTTTGGACAGGCGTCGGCATCGACCCAAATCTGCATTATTGTTGCTCCTGTAGCCAGTCGCGCACTGGCAGAAAGTCACGGTATAGCGCGGCTTCCGGGCTGTCGGTTGCAGGCTGGAAGTTATATTCCCAACGCACCAAAGGCGGCATCGACATCAGGATCGATTCGGTGCGGCCCCCAGTTTGCAGGCCGAACAGCGTACCGCGATCCCACACCAGATTAAACTCGACATAGCGGCCACGGCGATAGAGCTGAAACTGGCGTTCGTTGTCGCCCCAAGGCAGTGCTTTACGTCTTTCCACGATCGGGAGATAGGCCTCCAGGAAACCTTCACCTACCGCCCGGGTAAACGCGAAACAGCTTTCGAAATCCGGGGTATTCAGATCGTCAAAGAATAGGCCGCCGATGCCGCGGGCTTCATTACGGTGTTTGATAAAGAAGTAGTCATCGCACCACTTCTTGTATTTTGGGTACACATCGTCGCCGAAGGGAGCGCAGAGTTGTTGTGCGGTGCGGTGCCAGTGAACGGCGTCCTCGGTAAAGCCATAGAAGGGCGTTAGGTCAAAGCCACCGCCAAACCACCAAACCGGCTCTTCGCCCGGTTTTTCAGCGATAAAGAAGCGCACGTTGGCATGGCTGGTAGGTATATACGGGCTGAGCGGATGGATCACCAGCGATACGCCCATCGCCTGAAAGCTGCGCCCGGCCAGCTCTGGACGATGCGCGGTAGCAGAGGCGGGCAGCGTGGCACCGGATACGTGGGAAAAGTTTACTCCGGCCTGTTCGAATACCGCACCGTTAGTCAGCACCCGGCTACGGCCACCGCCGCCTTCTTCACGCGTCCAGCGATCTTCCTTAAAACCGGCGCCGCCATCGGCCTGGGCCAACTGCTCACAAATCTTGTCTTGCAACGCCAGCAGGAAGGATTTTACTGCGGCAATGGTGGGTAAACTCATACGGGTTTTCGCAATGGGTAACTGGACAGGGCGGCAAGTATACCTTCTCGGCCCGTATTTTGCAGGCCTAGCGCGGCTTACGTTGGTGAACGTCGTAATATTGGAAGAAATTGATCACACCGTCGGCAATGGCGCGGGCAATTTTTTCGCGAAAGGCGGTGGTGCCTAACAGGCGCTCTTCACCGGGGTTGGTGATAAACGAGGTTTCTACCAGCACCGAAGGAATAGAAGGGGACTTTAATACGGCAAACGCCGCCTGTTCGGTGCTTTCACTGTGCAGGCGGTGAACCGGGCGGATCTGGCCCAGCACGTGACGGCCCAGGGTCAGGCTGTTGTTGATGGTGTCGGTTTGCACCAGATCGAACAACACCTGCTGTAGATAGTTATCCTGATCTTTGTATTTGCCCCCGCTACGTCATCGGCGGCGTTTTCCTTATTGGAGAGATAGCGCGCCATCGCGCTGCTGGCTCCGCGGTTGGAAAGGGCAAACACCGAAGCTCCGGCGGCATCCGGGCTGGTAAATCCATCGGCATGGATCGAGATAAACAGGTCGGCCTGGTGCTGGTGGGCGATCTCCACGCGCTGGAACAGCGGGATAAATTCATCCTCCTCCCGGGTCAGGCGGGCATCAACGTGCTCGTGCTCATGCAAAAAACGCCGCACGTGGTTGGCAATTTCCAGCACCACGTGTTTTTCCTGTGAGCCTTCATGGCCCACGGCACCGGAGTCGATACCGCCGTGGCCGGGATCGATCATCACCACTCTTTTGCTCCCCGTAGCCTTGGGGAGCGGTTTGCTGTGCGGTTTTGGTTGCAGCATATTGGCCTGGGAGGCTGAGGTTTTGCCCCCGAGCAGGGCCAGAGCCAGGCCGGAAAGCAGCAGTTGGCGTCGAGTCGATGAAGCGGTGAGAGGGCTGAAATTGAGGTAGGTTTTGCTCTGTTTTTTCATCACGCGCGGCTCCAACTCGATCAATCTATTTCGCGACGTTATAGCGTATTGATCCTCATTAATCGACTTGATAACTATTGCCATTTATTACCTGGCAAAACGCTGCGGCTTGAAAGACGGCAGGTATCAGTCAATAATTACGTAATAATCAGATATACCCGTCGTCTTTCACGCTGCAGCTTGAAATCCATAGGGTATTAAATAAGTTAATTAACAGTAGCGAGCAACGATGGAAATTCGCGTATTTCGGCAAGACGACTTTGAAGAAGTCATCACCCTGTGGGAGCGTTGTGACCTGTTACGGCCATGGAACGATCCCGAGATGGATATTGAACGCAAACTGAACCACGATCCGGATCTGTTTTTGGTGGCGGAAGTGGGGGGGGAGGTGGTTGGCTCGGTGATGGGCGGTTACGACGGCCACCGGGGTTCGGCGTATTACCTGGGCGTTCACCCAGACTATCGCGGGCGCGGCATTGCCAATGCGTTGATTAATCGGCTGGAGAAAAAGCTGATTGCGCGCGGCTGTCCGAAAATTCAGCTGATGGTGCGTGAAGACAACGACACCGTGATCGAAATGTATGAAAAGCTCGGCTACGAAATTCAGGCGATCACCAGTCTGGGGAAACGCCTGATCGAAGATCAAGAGTATTGATCGTCAGGGCGGTGGTTGCCACCGCCCCCAAGCCCTGGTTTAAGGCAGTTTTTTGATGTTTTTCACATCGACTTCCACGTTGTTCCAGTCCTTATCCACTTTCCCTTCCAACTGTACCTTGTCTTTTGGGGTGATGGTCTGACTGTTCCAGCGCTTTCTGTCGATCTCTACCGTCAGCGTGCCGGTGGCGTCGCGGAAGGTGTAGGTGTCATCACCCACGCGCTGTTCGATATTGCCCTGCAACATCACCCAGGTATCATCGCTCATTGATTTGACCTTATCTACCGTGGTCAGTGTGGCGCTAGGGCCGGAGAAACCACCTTGCGGGCTGGTTTGCGTTTGAGCCGGTGTCGCGTTGGGGTCGAGGAACCCGCCCTGTTGAGCGAGAACCGGTGCGCTGCATAATGCGATGAGTGTGAGTAAAGCGATCTTTTTCATCTGGATCTTCCTTATCAGTGGTCTGAATGATTTCCCGTTAGCGGGACATAACCTGATTAAACCATAAGGATCTTAAGAGCTTCTTAAGCTGGAGATTGAAAATGGTGGCCACCGTCGCCATTTGCAAGGGTAATCATAACATCGGCAAGGAAAAGTATTTGAAGGCGTCAACACACCGGTTTTCACCGGACGATTACGATCAGCACGGTATGTTACGGTTGCCGCTGTGGTTTTGGGGCGTACTGATCTTACAGGCTCGTACTTGGCTACTGTTTGTGATGGCGGGCACCTCACGCGATCAGGGTGCTGGCTTGTTACAACTGTTCTATCCAGATACTCAGCGCTTTTGGTACGGTATTGCGCTTGGGCTGCCTGCGGCGCTGGCCTTTTTGATTGCTGGCCGCCGCCAGCATTGGCCACGTCTGTGGCGTAGTTGGCGTTGGGTACTGATAGTTTCGCTGGCGGCAGCGCTGCTCGGCTCGCTTTACAGCCTGTGGCAGCAAGACAGCAATGAACCTCCGCTGGATCTCCTGCTGGCGCTGTTGGATGTGCTGGCGATGGGGTATCTGTTAATGAATCGGCGCTTGAAAGCCTGTTTTATCCCGCAGGATGAGGCGGGTTAATTGTTAAAAGTTGCGGCACTTTTCCCAATTTACGCACTCCAACCTGGCAATTGATGGCGCAGCCACAGTGGTTATGAGAGGCTGCATATCGCCGATGTCTTTGATGTTAAGGAGCTATGAATGAATATTCGCCCACTGTTGTTAGGGTTACCGCTGATGTTGACCGGTTGTTCGACCATGTCAAACTTCTCCTGGTCCAGCCTGTCGCCGTTCAACTGGTTTGGCGGCAGCGTAGAGGTTAGCGCTAAAGGCGTCGGTGATGTGGGGGCCGGTACCCCCATGACGGAAGCGGCGATTGGCAAGGGGCTGAATAACAACTACCGCATTCGTGGCGGGATGGCGACCAACCAAGGGCAGATCGTTTCCTACTTCCAGGCATTGGACGGCGATGACGTGAAGCTGGTGATCACCGGGGAGCCTAAGGGCCACGTGCAGCGCGTTGACGTGATGGACGCCAAGATCGCCACCGAATGGGGCAGCAAGCTGGGTACGCCGTTTAGCGAACTGTTCAGCAAGGCCTATGGTGCCTGTAAACCTGCCGAAGGCGAGGATGTTGGCAAGGTCGAGTGCGTGGCGCAGCAAAGCCGCAATGTCAGCTATATCTTCAGTGGTAAATGGGCTGGCCCACAGGATTTGATCCCACCGGACGATACTCTGCAGAGCTGGACGGTGAGTAAGATCGTCTGGCATGCCAAAGCACAATAATTCTCATTGCGGGCGCACCTTACGGTGTGCCTGCCTCGTTTGGCGTTAAATCCCTATTTTCTTTGCGTTCGGGCAAGGCAATCAGCCTGCTGTGCGTTATGATATTGCGCGTTTATAACAGGGCAACCTGTTACCCGATTCAGGTCTTGAGGAAATCAACATGACACAGGTTCAGAGCGGCATCCTGCTGGAACACTGCCGTTTTGGTATTTTTATGGAAGCTATGGTACAGGGCGAATTCGTCGATCTGCGCCAAGGTTGCAAACAGTTTTGTCAGGTGCTCGGCGAGTTGCAGCAACAGTTTCCAGATGCCCACTTAGGTGCGGTTATCGCTTTTGGCTCCGACGTTTGGCATGACCTTTCCAATGGCCAGGGGGCCAAAGAGCTGAAGCCTTTCGCGCCGCTGGGCAAGGGGCTGGCACCGGCCACCCAACGCGATATGCTGATCCATATTCAATCGCTGCGTCATGACGTTAACTTCACCCTGGCGCAGGCCGCCCTGGCCGCGTTTGGTAACACCATTCGTATTGAAGAAGAAACGCACGGTTTCCGCTGGGTAGAAGAGCGCGATCTGAGCGGCTTTATCGACGGTACCGAAAATCCGCAGGGCGAACAACGCCCGGAAGTCGCGGTGATTGGCGCTGGCGAAGAAGACGAAGGTGGCAGCTACGTGCTGGTACAGCGTTACGAGCACAACCTGCGCCAGTGGCAGCGTTTCACTACCGAACAGCAGGAACAGATCATTGGCCGTACCAAACAAGACAGTGAAGAACTGCCGCCGGATCAACGGCCAGATACCTCGCACGTCAGCCGTGTCGATCTGAAAGAAGACGGCAAAGGGCTGAAAATTTTGCGCCAGAGCCTGCCTTATGGCACCGCCAGCGGCAAACATGGCCTGTATTTCATCGCCTATTGCGCGCGCCTGCACAACATCGAACAGCAGCTGTTAAGCATGTTCGGTGAGCTGGACGGCAAACACGACGCGATGCTGCGTTTCAGCCGCGCGGTGACCGGGAGCTACTACTTCGCACCTTCGCTGACGCGCCTGATGTCGCTTTGATGTAATTGGCTTTTATGTAGGGGTATAGCACGCTGTTAAACGGGCGCAGCAAGCGGCGCCCCTACAATAAATTCATCAACATTGTCATTCTCTGGGCCAGTTCCTCTGGCTCCGGGCTTTCCCTCCCTCTGCGGTGAACCGCTCCCCTCCTGCCTTATAGCGTTTGATGCTTGAAAATCACTAAACGGTATATAAAAGCGTTACAGGTCTGCATCAAGTTATAAATACACTGGTCAATATCAGGGCATCAGCCCGGCGGTAAGACTCAGTGATAAGGTGCAGAATGAAACATTCCCGGGTTAAAAATACGCTGTTGAAAGGGTGGCTGGTGGCGGCATTGTTAGCCAGCGGTACGGTTTCGGCGGCAGAATTGCTCAACAGCTCCTATGACGTCTCCCGCGAACTGTTTGCCGCGCTGAACCCTGGCTTTGAAAAGCAGTGGGATCAGCAGCATCCGAACGACAAACTGACCATCAAACAGTCCCACGCAGGTTCTTCCAAACAGGCGTTGGCGATCTTGCAGGGTCTGCGTGCCGATGTGGTCACCTATAACCAGGTCAGTGACGTGCAAATCCTGCACGATCGCGGCCAACTGATCCCGGCAGATTGGCAGCAACGCCTGCCGAACAACAGCTCTCCATTCTATTCCACCATGGCGTTCCTGGTGCGCAAGGACAACCCGAAAGGTATCCACACCTGGAGCGATCTGGTGCGTGATGACGTGAAGCTGGTATTCCCAAATCCGAAAACCTCCGGAAATGGCCGCTATACCTATCTGGCCGCCTGGGGCGCTGCCAGCCAAGCTGATGGCAACGATCAGGCCAAAACCCGTGAGTTCATGACCCGTTTGCTGAAAAACGTGGTGGTGTTTGATACCGGTGGCCGTGGCGCAACGACGACCTTTGTCGAACGTGGCCTGGGCGACGTGCTGATCAGCTTTGAATCCGAAGTGAACAATATCCGCAAGCAGTACGGCGCAGACAAGTATGAAGTGATCGTGCCGCCGGTCGATATTCTGGCGGAGTTCCCGGTGGCCTGGGTGGACAAAAACGTCGAGAAAAACGGCACCGAGCAGGTGGCCAAAGAGTACCTGAACTATCTCTATAGTCCGGCGGCCCAGAAACTGATCACCAGCTTCTATTATCGCGTCAATGACCCGCAGGTAATGGCGGCGGCCAAGAGCCAATTCCCTGAGACCAAGCTGTTCAGCGTTGAGGATCAGTTCGGCGGCTGGCCGCAGGTGATGAGTGCCCACTTTGCGACGGGCGGAGAATTGGACCAACTGTTAGCGGCAGGGCATAAGTAATGTTTTCGATGGCCAGTAAGCGGGTACTGCCTGGGTTTACTCTCAGTCTGGGAAGCAGCCTGCTTTTCACCTGCCTGATTTTGCTGTTGCCGCTCAGCGCACTGGTGATGCAGCTGGCGCAAATGAGCCTGGCACAGTATTGGGAGGTGATCACCAATCCGCAGGTCGTGGCTGCTTATAAGGTGACGCTGCTGGCGGCCGGAGTCGCCAGCGTTTTCAACGCGGTGTTTGGCATGCTGATGGCCTGGATCCTCACCCGTTACCAGTTCCCTGGCCGTTCCTTGCTGGATGGCCTGATGGATTTGCCGTTTGCATTGCCTACAGCGGTGGCTGGCCTGACCCTGGCGGGGCTGTTTTCTACCACCGGTTGGTACGGCCAATGGCTGGCTCATTTTGATATCAAGGTTTCCTTCACCTGGTTGGGGATTGCGGTGGCGATGGCCTTTACCAGCATTCCTTTCGTGGTGCGCACGGTGCAACCGGTACTGGAAGAGTTGGGGCCTGAATATGAAGAGGCCGCCGAAACGCTCGGGGCTACCCGCTGGCAGAGTTTCCGCCGCGTGGTGTTGCCAGAGGTTGCTCCAGCGCTGCTCGCCGGGACGGCGTTGTCGTTTACCCGCAGCCTGGGGGAATTTGGTGCGGTGATATTTATCGCTGGCAACATTGCCTGGAAAACCGAAGTGACCTCATTGATGATTTTTGTGCGCTTACAGGAGTTCGATTACCCGGCCGCTAGTGCGATTGCCTCGGTGATCCTGGCGGCGTCACTGCTGCTGCTGTTCGCCATTAACACCCTACAGAGCCGCTTTGGCCGCCGAATTGGAGGGCACTGATGGCTGATGTTACCGCCCTGAACGGCGCAGAGCGCCCACGTGTAAATTGGGGGAAATGGACGCTGATTGCCATTGGCGCGCTGTTCTCCATCCTGCTGTTGGTCGTGCCGATGGTGATGATCTTTATCGAGGCATTTTCCTCCGGCGTGGGTGCCGTGTGGCATAACCTTTCGGACCCGGACATGCTGCACGCCATTTGGTTGACGGTGCTGGTGGCGCTGATCACCGTGCCGGTCAACCTGGTGTTCGGTACTTTGCTGGCCTGGCTGGTGACGCGCTTTACCTTCCCTGGCCGCCAACTGCTGCTGACGTTGTTCGACATGCCGTTTGCGGTGTCGCCGGTGGTGGCGGGGCTGCTGTATCTGCTGTTTTACGGCACCAACGGCCCGATCGGCGGCTGGCTGGATGCCCATGACATTCAACTGATGTTCGCTTGGCCGGGCATGGTGCTGGTGACAATATTCGTGACCTGCCCGTTTGTGGTCCGTGAACTGGTGCCGCTGATGATGAGCCAGGGCAGCCAGGAAGACGAGGCCGCGGTGCTGTTGGGCGCTTCAGGTTGGCAGATGTTCCGCCGCGTCACCTTACCGAACATCCGTTGGGCATTGCTGTATGGCGTGGTGCTGACCAACGCCCGCGCGATTGGCGAGTTTGGCGCAGTATCGGTGGTGTCCGGCTCTATCCGTGGCGAAACCTATACCTTGCCACTGCAAGTGGAATTACTGCATCAGGATTACAACACCGCCGGGGCATTTACCGCTGCGGCACTGTTGACCCTGATGGCGATAGTCACCCTATTTCTGAAAAGCGGACTGCAATGGCGCCTGGCGCGTCAGGATGCGCGTCTTGAGCGGGAGGAAAATCATGAGCATTGAGATTAACGGTATCAACAAGTCTTTTGGCCGTACCAAGGTATTGAACGATATCTCGCTCGATATTCCTTCCGGTGAGATGGTGGCGCTGTTAGGCCCATCTGGTTCGGGCAAGACCACCTTGCTGCGTATTATCGCCGGGCTGGAAAGCCAGAGCAGCGGTAAGCTGGGTTTCCACGGCACCGACGTCAGCCGCGTGCATGCGCGTGATCGTCGCGTCGGCTTCGTGTTCCAACACTACGCGCTGTTCCGTCATATGACGGTTTTCGACAATATCGCTTTTGGCCTGAGCGTCCTGCCACGCCGTGAGCGTCCGAATGCGGCGGCGATCAAACAGAAAGTGGAGCAGTTGCTGGAGATGGTGCAGTTGGGTCATCTGGCTAACCGCTACCCTTCACAGCTTTCCGGCGGCCAGAAGCAACGTGTCGCCTTGGCGCGCGCGCTGGCGGTGGAGCCCCAGATCCTGCTGCTGGACGAGCCGTTTGGTGCGCTGGATGCCCAGGTGCGTAAAGAACTGCGCCGCTGGCTACGTCAACTGCATGAAGAACTGAAGTTCACCAGCGTGTTCGTGACTCACGATCAGGAAGAAGCGATGGAAGTCGCCGATCGCATCGTGGTGATGAGCCAGGGGAATATCGAGCAGGTAGGTTCACCGACCGAGATCATGCGTGAACCCGCGACCCGCTTCGTGCTGGAGTTTATGGGCGAAGTTAACCGCCTGAACGGTGAAATCCGTGGTTCACAGCTGTTTGTGGGCGCTCACCAATGGCCGCTGTCGTTCCAGCCAATGCACCAAGGCAGCGTCGATCTGTTCCTGCGCCCGTGGGAAATGGAGATTGGCACCGATTGCAGCGCCCGTTGTCCTTTACCGGTACAGGTGTTGGAAGTCAGCCCGCGTGGCCACTTCTGGCAGTTGACCGTGCAGCCGATTGGTTGGCATCAGGAGCCTATCAGCGTGATTATGTCGGAAGGCCATGCTGCACCGGCGCGCGGGGACCGTTACTACGTTGGCAGCCTGAATGCCCGCCTTTACGCCGGTGAACAACTGTTACAACCGGTTGCGTTAGCGAAAAGCGCCTGATAATTTCTAACCATTCCCATTTAAGGCAACCCAGGGTTGCCTTTTTACATTATACGCAGGCAATGATTGTGACCACGCTGGAACAATGCATCGGTAATACACCGTTAGTAAAACTACAACGACTGGCCGAAGGGCTGGACAGTGAAATCTGGCTCAAGCTGGAGGGCAACAATCCGGCGGGGTCGGTCAAGGATCGGGCCGCGCTGGGGATGATCCAGCAGGCGGAACTGCGCGGTGAAATCCAGCCGGGCGATACGCTGATCGAGGCCACCAGTGGCAATACCGGCATCGCGCTGGCGATGATCTGTGCAATGAAAGGTTACACGCTGAAGCTGCTGATGCCGGAAAACATGAGCATGGAACGCCAGGCAGCGATGCGAGCTTATGGTGCCGAACTGATCCTGGTCAGCCGTGAGCAGGGGATGGAGGGGGCGCGTGACCTGGCGCTGGAGATGCAGCAGCAGGGGCTGGGCAAGGTGTTGGATCAGTTCAACAATCTGGATAACCCCTACGCGCATTTCACCACTACCGGCCCGGAAATCTGGCAGCAGACCGCCGGTCGTATCACTCATTTCGTTTCCAGCATGGGCACTACCGGCACCATTACCGGCGTTGGCGGCTACCTGAAAAGCCAAAATCCGCAGGTGAATATCATCGGCTTACAGCCTGCTGAAGGCAGCAGCATCCCGGGTATCCGCCGTTGGGCACCGGCCTACCTGCCGGGTATTTTCCGCCCGGAGCTGGTGGATCAGGTGTTGGATATGGCACAAAGCGAAGCCGAACAAACCATGCGCCAACTGGCGCAGCGGGAAGGTATTTTCTGCGGTGTCAGCTCTGGTGGAGCCGTAGCTGGGGCGTTGCGCGTTGCTGCGGCCAACCCTGGCAGCGTCATTGTCGCCATTGTCTGCGATCGCGGTGACCGCTACCTGTCTACCGGCGTATTTTCCTAGCTGAGCGATAATCGGTAGGGAGGAGCGAGACTCTCTACCTATTCCCCAACCTCTGCCCTTTATCCCCTCAAGATCGAGTATCCCCTGAGCCATAAACCCCGTCTTTCATTTGTGTCGGGAGAATGTCAATGTGTAAGGATTAGGTAAAACCGGCTGCGTACAGCGACAATAGACGCGAAAATGGCGGTAAATCAGCGGAGGAATGGGCATGAAAATTTTATTGGTCGATGACGATCTGGAACTTGGCACCATGCTGAGCGAATACCTGACGGCTGAAGGATTCAACGCGTCCCTGGTGCTGACTGGCAAGGCCGGAGTGGATGGGGCGCTTTCTGGCGATTATACCGCAATGATCCTCGACATCATGCTGCCGGACATGAGCGGGATCGACGTGCTGCGCGAGGTTCGCAAAAAGAGCCGCTTGCCGATCATCATGCTGACGGCCAAGGGTGACAATATCGACCGGGTGATCGGGCTGGAGATGGGCGCCGACGACTATGTGCCCAAACCTTGTTACCCACGCGAACTGGTGGCACGCCTGCGTGCAGTGCTGCGCCGGTTTGAAGAGCAGCCGGAAGCGGTGGATAAAGTTTCAGTCCTCAGCTTTAACGAATTGACGCTCAACCCATCCACCCGCAGCAGTGCCTGGCAGGGGAAGGTATTCGATCTCACCGCCTCAGAGTTCAACTTGCTGGAGTTACTGTTGCGTTCGCCTGAACGAGTCGTGTCGAAGGATGAACTGTCAGAGAAAGGTCTGGGGCGGCCACGCGAGGCTTACGATCGCAGCGTGGACGTGCATATCAGCAATATCCGCCAGAAGCTGGGCGCGCTAACCGATAACCGATTGAGCATTGAAACCGTGCGCAGTATCGGTTACCGCATCAGGTAATGCCGATGCGTGGAAGACTGTTCTGGAAAATACTGCTCGGTTTCTGGCTAACGTTTATCATCATGACCCAGGCGCTGTGGGTGACGTTTACCTTTTATGGTAATCGCCATGAAGTCCCGGAAAACAGCATGACCTGGCGTATCGCTAATCTGCAACTGACCTCTGCGGCCTCGGTGTTGCGCAGCAGTGGGATGCCCGCGCTGAATGCAATGGTTGCCAAATGGCCTGAAACCGAACGCCGTTTCTTAAGCGTAACGCCGGCCTTAAAGCCATCGGATGATGAGCCAGGCCAAAACCCACATACCAACCGGCCAGCGAAAATGATGGTGGAATGGGTAACAGGTGCGGATAACCAGAGCTACCTCTTGAGCTACGATCTGGAAGGACTGCGTGCCGAATATCGGCCACCCAAGCGCTGGCGCCTGCTGAACATTCCGGAGCCAATGGTGTGGGTCGGTGGGCTGGGGGGCTTGCTGTTTAGCGCTATGCTGGCCTGGAACCTTACGCGCCCAATGCGTCAACTGCGCGCCGGTTTTGAACGGGTAGCGCAGGGCGATCTGGCGGTGCGGTTGTTCCCGGCGATGCGGCGGCGGCATGACGAGCTTTCTGAGGTGGCTCGTGACTTTGACAGCATGGCGGAGCGGCTGGAGGTGCTGGTCAGCGCCCGTGAACAATTGCTGCATGATGTTTCCCATGAGTTGCGTTCGCCATTGGCCCGCTTGCAGCTAGCCATCGGCCTGGGGCGGCAAAATCCGGAGAACGTGGAGAACTCGTTGCAGCGTATCGAGCACGAAGCCGGGCGGCTAGACAAGATGATTGGCGAACTGCTGGCGCTGTCACGTACCGAGAACAACGGCCTGTCGGATGATGAAGAGTATTTCGATCTCTTTGGGCTGGTGGAGGCGGTGGTTAACGATGCGCGCTACGAGGCGCAAATACCCGGTGTAGAGATCGTGTTGCAGGCCAGTTCCGACGAGGAATACACCGTAAAAGGTAATGCCGAACTGATGCGCCGGGCGGTTGAGAACATTGTGCGCAATGCCCTGCGCTTTTCCAGCCATGGCCAGCGGGTGACCGTGGTGCTGACGCGTATCGACCAACTGTTCCAGATCCAGGTTAGCGATCAGGGGCCGGGCGTGGAAGAGTCGAAGCTGTCCAGCATCTTTGATCCTTTCGTCCGGGTAAAATCGGCGATGTCTGGCAAGGGCTATGGCCTGGGTTTGGCGATCACGCGCAAAGTGGTGCTGGCCCATGGTGGGCAGGTTGAGGCACACAATGGCGAACAGGGTGGTTTGGTGATCACGCTGCGGGTACCGCGCTGGCCAATTTAACGATAATGCTGCTTGTCCAGATCGTACTTTTTCATCCGCAGGTAGAGCTTTTTACGCGGGATCTGTAAATACTCGGACACCTCATTAATCCGCCCCTGATGCAGGTTCAACGCCTCGGTAATGATCTGGCGCTCATAGTCTTCGATACGCTGATCCAGCGGAGCGGGATCGGATCCGTGCAACAGCGGATTGGCGGTCTCTGCCAGTGGCATCACCCCGACGGCAAACAGCTCTGCGGCATTGGCCAGCTCGCGCACGTTATTTGGCCATACCCTTTTGACCAAACGCTTAATCAACTCGGCTGGCAGATCCGGCAACGGATGGTTAAGGCGCAGGCAGGCCTGTTCCAGGTAGTGGCGGAATAACGGCTCTATATCGTCGGGGCGCAGAGAAAGCGGCAGGCAGGCGATTTGGGTCATGGCAAAGCAGTAATAGAAATCGGGCAGGAGGGTATGCCCGGCGGCCAGTTCCACCAACGGTGAAGTCCCAATGCCGATCAGCCGGAAGGGCAGTGGGTCTTGCCCTTGGAGCTGGATCAGCCGCGCCTGCTGGGTGATAGACAAGTGTTCGAGGTGGCGTAAAATCAGCGTCCCGCCGCTTACCTGCTCAATCCATTGTTCTAACGGTGCCTCCCCCCCCGGCGTCAATTCACCCACGATCAACGGCTGTTCGCTGCGATGGCTCATGCGGTGTAAATAACGGGCTGCCAACGTCCTGCCGACCCCTAACTCCCCTTGCAGGTAAACCGCCAAATCGGTTTCGGCCACCTGCTGCAAACGCACCCGTAGCTGCTTTACCCACTCACTACGGCCAATCAGATTGCTCTGCAGCTGTTCTTGCTGCCAACGACGACGGGCAATGTAAGAACGTCTCTGGGCCAGCGCGGTGGCGACCTGTTCGAGTAGCTGGGCCGGGTTGACCGGTTTTTGCAGAAAGTCCCATGCCCCTTTTTTCACTGCTTCAACCGCCATCGGCACATCGCCATGGCCAGTGATCAACAATACCGGCAAACAGGCATCGTGAGCGAGCAGTAGCGCCATCAGCTCAATCCCGGAACAGCCAGGCATACAGACATCGCTGATAACGATCCCTGGCCACTCCTCACCGAGCATTTCCTGTGCCTTAAGCGGGTTACTACAGGCCTGAACCTGATAGCCTGCCTGGCTGAGCAGCATGGTATAGGCATCAAGGACGTCGGCATCGTCGTCGATTAACAGAATTTGCGCTTGTTGGCTTAACATGGTTGATCCACCGGTTGAAACTGTAAAACGACGCAGGCGTTTTGCGTCAGCGTAGAGGCCAGATGCAGGCTACCGCCCATTTGCTGCATCAGCGAAAGCGAGATGGACAGGCCAATCCCCAAGCCCACCGATTTGCTGGTGGTGAAAGGTTTGAGTAACGATTCAGCCCGCGCCAGCGGCCAGCCAGGCCCATTATCCCACAGCATGATCTGCCAGCTGGACGCCTGGCGTTGCCAGCTTATCTGCAATAGTGGCCGCTCCTGGCAGGCATCCAGCGCGTTGCTCATCAGATTGACCAACACCTGCTGAATGCGCACCTCATCACCTAACACGTTTGGCGCACCTTCCGGTAGCCGCAGTTCCCCGTGCAGCGGTTGGTGGCGAAGAGTCAGCAACTCCCAGGCGGCGATTAATGACAGGCGCAAATCAACGGGCTGAGAGGGGCTATCCTGCTCTGTTCGCCGGGTAAATTGCCGCAGCATGCGGATGATGGCATCCATGCGGCCAATCAGACCGTCGGCCTTGCTCAGGGCCAACGTGGCCGCCTCTGGCTGTTGTTTCTCCACCGCATGGCGAGCGGTAAACAGGTACATCGATAGGGCGTTCAGCGGTTGGTTGATTTCATGAGCCAGAGTGGTCATGGTCTGCCCAACCACGGCCAGTTTGGCGGCCTGTACCAGCTCATCCTGCGTGGCACGCAAATGCAGCTCAATGCCCTTGCGCTCGGTAATTTCCTGCTCCAGCCGGGATTTTTGCTGGTTCAACTGGCCTAGGGTGCGCCGCAACAGACGTGCGATGCGGCCCAGTTCATCGCCACCGTAAACCGGGATCGCCGCGTTGGTTTCCCCGAGGCCGATACGCACCACCACCTGGTTCAGCTGGGTAAAACGCTTGACCAGGCGGGAACGGATAAAGTAGTGATTGAGCAAATACACCAATAACATCGCCAGCAGGGTGGCGATCACAATTAGCCTGCCGCTGACGCGGATGATCTGCTCCAGGCGGTGGTTAAAGGTCTGCATCTGCTGGTGGCTGTTGCTCAGTTGCGATTCCAACTGCGTGCGAAAGCGGGCAAGCGTGGCCTCCTTGGCCTGAGTGGCCAGCGTAAGTGCCTGTTGCGCCTGATGATAGTTTTTCATCGCCGCGGGCATACTGTTATCGGCAATGCCAGTCTCCAGTAGTTCGTCGATGGTTTGCCGCAGCGTGATGGTGCTGGGATGATCCTGTAACCCCTGCATATTTTCGTTCGCCGTTTTTTGCAGATAGGCGAGGTAACGCACATGCTCGGCAACCGAAATGGGCTCTTCACCGCCGGATTGCAGCTCGTTGAGGCGATCGCGCAGGGCATCGGCGATCTGGTTCTCGATGCGTGCGAGGGCATAGACCTGCTGCTGCTCGCTCTGTACCTCGCGCAAACTGGCCTGCAAGCGGGGGAGCGCCTTGCCAGAGCCTGTCTCCATCTGATCGAGCAAAGCCCCCTGTTGCCAACTGAAATCCTGTACCAGCGAATTCAGCTCGGTGGTGAAGTCATCATGTAACCAACTGATGCGTGCGGCGATCTCATTGACCTTTTCCCTGGCGATAAACATGTTGTACAGCGCGTTGTCCAATCGGCCCAACAGCTGGCGGCTTTCTGCCAGCGTCGCCTGAATTTGCTGACGTTCAGGGTTATCCAACTGCATGCTGGCCTGCTCGATTTGCTCCAAATGACCGACGATCTGATTTCTTAACTGCAGGCGGGCATTGGTATTGGCGGCTTGCAAAAACTCGTTGAGCTGATCGACCAGCGTGTTCAGATTGCTTTCGATCACGAACGAAGATTGGATGCGTGGAAAGTAATCATCCAGCGCATAGCGGACCTGCGAGCTTTGCTCATGCCAGGAGTATAGGCTGACCCCGCTGACGGTAAGCGTCAGCAGCGCGCCGGTGAGAAAGGCTCCCCGCAGGCAGGCGCTGATAGTCAGGCGTTTGAAGAAGCGCGGCAATAAACGGCTCATTTTAACTCTTCCAGCGCCTTGATGGCCTTTCTCTGCTGCTGCTGAAAGAACAGCTGCCATTCCATGACCTGCTGCTCGCTCTCGCTACGTGCCGCAAACTGTTTGAGGTACTGAGGATCTTCGCTTTGGGCCTGGGTGACAGGAATGGCGGTCAACAAGGCGCGGATCTCCGGCAAAGGCCGTTTGAGGCGGCTTTCAGCGCCATGCAACGCTTTCCAGGCGTCCTTGAGCTGAGACAGGCGGAAGCTGATGGCCGTATCAAACAGCTTTTGCACCAGGCGCTGACGTTGCAAAACCAGGGAGTAATTCAGCGGCGGCCGCTGTAACAGCTTTTGTTGCTGCGCGAAGCGTGGGTTATCTGCTGGCAGCGGAACCACCGGGTATTTTCCCGTGCTGGTATCGGCCAGGACCCGCTGCCCCTGCGGGCTGAGCAGAAACTGTATAAAGCGCCGGGCCTCAGCGGGATAATGGCTATTGCTCGTTACGGCAATATAGGTGGGGGAGGCCGCGGCCTGAGGGAAATAATGGAAGGCCAGATGCGGATCGTCGAGCAGTAGATTAGCGTAGTTATCGATAATCGGCCCAACGGAACCCAGGCCGCTTTTGACTTTATCCGCCACGCCAAAGCTGCGTGAAGAGATGGTGATCAGGTTACCGGCCGCCGATAGCATCGTTTGCCAGCCAGATTGCCACCCCCGCTGTTGCAACAGAGATTCCACCATCAGGTGGCTGGTATCCGAGCGGGAAGGGCTGCTCATCAGCAGGGCCCCCTGGTAGCGGGCATCGGTTAGATCGTCCCAATCGTTTGGCAACGGCAGCCGTTTCTCTGCCAGATTGGAGCGGTTGATTAGCAGGCCAAAACCCGAAATGGCCACCGCCACGGCGGTATTGCGGATAGGCTCGGGTACCAGCCATTGTGATTGTTGCGGAGCACCTTCATAGTTTGCCAGGCGCTGATGCTGTTGCAGGTGCTGGAGCAGCATGGGGGAAGAGGTCAGTACCAGATCGACGTTGTCGCTGCCGGTGCTGTCGAGCAGTTGTTCCAGGGAAGTGCTGGTGCGGTTCAGCGTGCGGATGACCACCGACTGAGGCTGGCCTTGCCAACGGCTGATGAGGTAGGCGGTTGCCTCTGGTGAAAAGGTGGTGGCCATCACCAGTTCATTTCTTTTGGCCCCGGCGACACTGGATAACAGCCAGCAGGCCATTGCCGTAAAAATGAGCGTTGTACGCATAATAAAACTCTCCCTCGACCTCATCGTTTGTGATCTTATTCATAAAATCGCAATGACGATAAAAATAACCCGAAAAACATTTGGGACAAAAATATTTTCGTGAACCAATAGGATTTAGCCGGGGTTATAGCGTTGATGAAGCCAGGATATTACCATTGATAGACCATCAATACTGTTAACACCTTCAAAAACATCGCCAATTGTGGGCTGACTTGCTGTGCAACCGCAGTGCTGTGGCGCTCTGGCGCGGGGAGGTGAGCGAACTGGCTTTTGGTTAATAATGGTAATGTTAATTGATGGGTCAAAACTGGGCTTATTTGTTCTGGGTTTGAGTCAATTTTGACACATATTACGGGGCTTGTCTTATTAATGAATTAATTACACCATCCGCTGCGAGCGTTATTAATAAATAGCAGGCGCATTGAGCCAGTACAGATAAACCTCACAGGGGAATAACATGTTTTCATTATTAAAACCTAGCGCGGCGGCAAAGCGTGTTCCGCCAGAACAGGTGCAGGCAACCTACCAGCGTTATCGCATGCAGGCGTTACTGAGCGTCTTTTTGGGCTACCTGGCCTATTACATCGTGCGTAACAACTTCACCCTTTCGACGCCCTACCTGAAAGAGCATCTGGATCTGAGTGCGACGCAGATCGGCATGTTGAGCAGTTGCATGCTGATTGCCTACGGCATCAGCAAAGGAGTGATGAGCAGCCTGGCCGATAAGGCCAATCCCAAAGTGTTTATGGCCTGTGGCCTGGTGCTGTGTGCCATCGTCAACGTCGGTTTGGGGTTCAGCACCGCCTTCTGGATCTTTGCCGCATTGGTGGTGTTTAACGGCCTGTTCCAGGGGATGGGCGTAGGCCCTTCGTTCATTACCATCGCCAACTGGTTCCCACGCCGTGAGCGCGGCCGCGTTGGCGCATTTTGGAATATATCCCACAATATCGGCGGTGGGGTGGTGGCCCCCATTGTTGGCGTGGCTTTTGCGGTGTTGGGCAGTGAACACTGGCAGAGCGCCAGCTATATCGTCCCTGCGGGCGTGGCAGTGCTGTTTGCTTTGGTGGTGCTGTGGCTGGGTAAAGGCTCCCCGCGCAGTGAAGGTCTGCCTGCCCTGGAACAAATGATGCCGGAAGAAACCATCAGGGTGAAAACCGGTGTGCAGGAGCAGGCACCGGAAAATATGAGCGCCTTCCAGATCTTCTGTACCTATGTTCTGCGCAATAAAAATGCCTGGTATGTGTCGCTGGTGGACGTATTTGTCTACATGGTGCGCTTTGGCATGATCAGCTGGTTGCCGATCTACCTGCTCACCGAAAAACATTTCTCCAAAGAGCAGATGAGCATCGCGTTTTTGTTCTTTGAATGGGCGGCGATCCCGTCCACATTGTTGGCTGGGTGGCTGTCGGATAAGCTGTTCAAGGGACGCCGTATGCCGCTGGCGATGATCTGCATGGTGATGATTTTTATCTGCCTGATTGGTTACTGGAAGAGTGACTCGCTGTTGATGGTCACCATCTTTGCCGCGATCGTCGGTTGCCTGATCTATGTGCCACAGTTCCTGGCTTCGGTACAGACGATGGAGATCGTTCCCAGCTTTGCTGTCGGCTCCGCCGTTGGCCTGCGAGGCTTTATGAGCTATATCTTTGGCGCCACGCTGGGTACCAGCCTGTTTGGGGTAATGGTTGATAACATGGGATGGCATGGAGGCTTTTATCTGCTGATGGGCGGCGTGGTGTGCTGCATCCTGTTCTGCTATCTGTCACATCGTGGCGTATTGGCCTTGGAGCGTGAAAGACAGCAACAGGAGCTACAAGCGGAGCCACTGGTCGCGCAGTAGGGCTTAGAAATCCTGGATAAAAAAATGGCGCCGATGAAGGCGCCATTTTTACGATCGAACCGCGATTACTTCTTGATGCGGATGATCGGAGTCTCGCCAACGGTGACGCTGCCGGACAGTTTGATCAGCTCTTTGATCTCGTCCATGTTGGAGATAACCACCGGAGTCAGGGTAGACTTGGCTTTCTCTTCCAGCAGGGCCAGATTGAACTCGATAATCACATCGCCTTTCTTGACGCGCTGGCCTTCTTCCGCGATGCGTTTGAAGCCTTCGCCTTTCAGTTCAACGGTGTCGATACCAAAGTGCACGAACAGCTCAATGCCGCTATCAGATTCGATAGAGAACGCATGGTTGGTTTCGAAAATTTTACCGATAGTGCCGTCAACCGGAGCAACCATTTTGTTGCCAGCAGGTTTGATAGCAATGCCATCGCCAACGATCTTCTCGGCGAATACGACGTCCGGTACATCTTCGATATTGACGATCTCGCCAGAAAGTGGAGCGACGATCTCGATAGTGCCCATGTCTTTCTTGTCATCAGAAACCAGAGACTTCAGTTTATCGAACAAACCCATGATCTTCTCCTAAGCATTAAATTGGGCGGCGTTCCAGTGTCGTGGAATTTTAGCAGAGCGTTTTTTCTTCGATGAACTTATTGACGCAGTTCATCAAATCCTGTGCCGTTGGTTGTTCCAAGGCCTGCGCTGCCAATGCCTTCACATCTTCGAAATTGGTATTACGAATAATTTTCTTGATGCGCGGGATTGCAATCGCACTCATGCTGAACTCATCCAGCCCCATGCCCAAAAGCAACAGTGTAGCACGCTCATCGCCAGCCAGCTCGCCGCACATACCGGTCCACTTGCCTTCTGCGTGAGATGCATCAATAACCTGTTTGATCAGGCCAAGCACTGATGGGGACATCGGGTTATAGAGATGAGAAATCAGCTCGTTGCCGCGATCTACTGCCAGAGTATACTGGGTTAAATCGTTTGTCCCAATACTAAAGAAGTCGACTTCTTTCGCCAGGTGGCGAGCAATCACTGCCGCGGCAGGTGTTTCCACCATCACGCCCACTTCAATGCTCTCGTCAAAGGCTTTGCCTTCTTCACGCAGCTGCGCTTTCAGCGTTTCCAGCTCGCCCTTCAGATCGCGCACTTCTTCCACCGAGATGATCATCGGGAACATGATGCGCAGTTTGCCGAAAGCAGAGGCACGCAGAATGGCGCGCAGCTGAGCGTGCAGGATTTCCCGGCGGTCCATCGCGATACGGATCGCGCGCCAGCCCAGGAACGGGTTCTCTTCTTTTGGCAGGTTCATGTACGGCAGGTCTTTATCGCCGCCGATGTCCATAGTACGGACGATGACTGC
The DNA here is from genome assembly GCF_001692375.1 of Serratia sp. 14-2641. Taxonomy (NCBI): domain Bacteria; kingdom Pseudomonadati; phylum Pseudomonadota; class Gammaproteobacteria; order Enterobacterales; family Yersiniaceae; genus Serratia; species Serratia sp. 14-2641. Next base: position 21,007 of record NZ_LXKR01000001.1, read on the forward strand.
CTGTGAGCCCATGGCTTCCGCAACGGCCTTGTAAGCCGAGAACTGCTCGTCTTCGGTTGGCAGTGAGTCGCGGTCCATGAACAGGAATTCGGTACGATACAGGCCGACACCTTCAGCGCCATTGCGCTCTGCACCGGCGACGTCGCGCACGGTACCGATGTTGGCACAGACTTCAACCTGATGCCCGTCCAGCGTGATCGCCGGCAGGTCTTTCAGCTTGGCCAGATCGTTTTTCTCGGTGACGTATTGGGTATGAACCGCTTTCAGCTGTTCAATCACCTCGGTCGTCGGGTTGACGTAAATCTTGTTGTTAACCGCATCCAGGATCAGGTAATCGCCGTTTTTTACCTGGGTGGTCACGTCGCTGGTGCCAACGATAGCGGGCAGTTCCAGGGAGCGAGCCATGATCGAGGTGTGGGAAGTACGGCCACCCAGATCGGTGATGAAGCCCAGCACTTTGTCCAGGTTCAGCTGTGCGGTTTCTGACGGTGTCAGGTCCTTCGCGACCAGGATCACCTCATCTTGAATGGCGGTCAGATCGACAATCGCCAGGCCCAGGATGTTTTGCAGCAGACGCTTACCGATATCACGCACGTCTGCCGCACGCTCTTTCAGGTATTCGTCGTCTAATTCTTCCAGCGCTTTCGCCTGGCCTTCGATCACGGTGTAGGCTGCCGCATCGGCAGACGCCAGATCGTCTTTGATGAGGGCTATGATTTCCTGCTCAAGCTCTTCGTCTTCCAACAGCATGATGTGGCCTTCGAAGATCGCTTCTTTTTCTTCGCCGAAGGTCTCGCCTGCCTTGGTTTTGATTACTTCCAGCTGTTCAGACGCTTTGGCGCGGCCTGCCAGAAAACGTGAGATTTCCTGCTCTACATGGTCTGCAGAGATTTTTTTCCGGTTGATGACAATTTCATCTTCCTTCAGCAAGAGAGCCTTACCAAAAGCGATACCCGGTGATACTAAAATGCCTGAAATCATAACCCTACCTTACTCTTGACTGGTGTTAACTAAAAAGACGGGCCGATTACTCAAGCTCTGCCATCAGTTTTACCAAGTGCTCAACGGCTTTCTGCTCGTCTTCACCAACGGCTTCGATGGTGACTACTGTTCCTTGGGTCAGGCCCAGAGTTTGCAGCTTGAACAGACTTTTGGCGCTAGCGCTCTTGCCGTTGGAAGTCACGGTGATGTCAGACGCGAAGCCTTTGGCTTCTTTTACGAACTGAGCGGCAGGGCGAGTGTGCAGACCATTCGGAGCGGTGATAGTCACTTCTTGCTGGAACATTGATGTTTCCCCAACTTATCGGATTTAAGGTTGTGGAGCTAAAGTTTAGCCTAACGGCGTGATTTTAGCTTGTCTGGTTAGCGCCTGACTATGGTACAGGGGCGAGCGTTGATGCAACATAAAACGACGCTTTAAGCATTTCAGATCAAAAAATCCGAGCATCTGGCGTTGTTTCAATCAGCTCCCCATTATGCCGTGTTTTTCGCTGGAGCGACAAATGAGTAAATCGATTCAGCTCAAACAATGGCAGGAAGGTGATTAATTTTTCGCATCGAAATAATTGACCGGTTAAATACTAAAGCCAGCGGCGAAAATCAATCGTTGAGTGGTGTAAACTTTGATCCAGTCCACAAAAAAAGCACCTGAATAGGTGCTTTTTTAGCTATTTGTGCACTGTTTGCGCTATTGCTGCAGTTCCTGCTCGGTGAACAGATCGGCAAACAAAGCGGTGCTCAAGTAGCGCTCACCTGAAGAAGGCAGAATAACCACAATTGTCTTGTCGGTAAAGTCGGCTTCTTCGGAAAGTTTGACGGCGGCCGCCACGGCGGCACCGGAAGAAATCCCGGCCAGGATGCCTTCTTCTTCCATCAGGCGGCGTGCCATGCTGATGGCTTCGTCGTTGGTGATCTGCTCGACGCGGTCAACCAGGTTCAGATCCAGGTTGCCAGGAATGAAACCGGCACCGATGCCCTGGATTTTATGCGGACCAGGTTTGATTTCTTGGCCTGCCAACGCTTGGCTGATGACCGGTGAGTCGGTTGGTTCAACCGCCACTGTGGTGATAGCCTTGCCCTTGGTGTTCTTGATAAAGCGGCTGACGCCGGTCAGTGTACCGCCAGTGCCGACGCCCGCGATAAAGACATCGACTTCGCCATCGGTATCTTCCCAGATTTCCGGGCCGGTGGTTTGTTCGTGGATTTCCGGGTTGGCCGGGTTGCTGAACTGTTGCAGCAGGATGTAGCGGTTCGGATCGGTGGCCACAATCTCTTCGGCCTTGGCGATCGCCCCTTTCATGCCTTTGGCACCTTCGGTCAGCACCAGATTGGCACCCAGCGCCTTGAGCAGCTTACGACGTTCGATGCTCATGGTTTCCGGCATGGTCAGCGTGAGCTTGTAACCCCGCGCCGCGGCGACAAACGCCAGGGCGATACCGGTGTTGCCGCTGGTTGGCTCCACCAGCTCTTTGCCTGCGCTCAGAATGCCGCGTTTTTCGGCATCCCAAATCATATTGGCACCGATGCGGCATTTGACGCTGAAGCTCGGGTTGCGAGATTCAACCTTGGCGAGAATGCGTCCGTTGCCGATACGGTTCAGACGAACCAGCGGCGTATGGCCGATTGTTAATGAGTTGTCTTGGTAAATCTTGCTCATGGCCCGTCCTTATAACTCTATGAAATGTAGGGAACATCGAAAGCATACGCTAACGGTCTCGGCAGGGAAGTAAAGAATTGGTATATCGATATGTTATTAGAGAATAAGTTTTAATCACAATAGCAAGGGCGCAAGAAGCGCCCTCAAATAAAGCCGTTAGTGACGAACAAATTGTGCACGATAACGGTCTACCCACATCGCCGTGGCACCGCAAACCGCCACCGGCAGGATCACCAGATTGAGGATGGGGATCATGGTGAACAGGCTGACCAACGCGCCAAACTGCAGGTTATCGGTTTTGTGCTGGCGCAACGCCTGGCGCATCTCGGCGAAGCTGACCTTGTGGTTATCAAACGGATAATCGCAGTATTGAATGGCCAACATCCAGGCGCTGAACAGGAACCACAGCACCGGTGCCAACGTTTGGCCAATGCCCGGTATAAAGTAGAGCAACAGCAGGCCCAGCGCGCGCGGCAGGTAATACATCAGCTTGCGCCATTCACGGGACATGATGCGCGGCAGATCTTTGACCACGCCGAGCATACCGGTATCCGGCAACGGTTTGCCGGTCAGGCTGCCTTCGAGCTGTTCTGCCAACAGTCCGCAAAACGGGGCGGCGATCAGGTTGGTGATGGTGCTGAACAGGTAACTGAACACCAACAGCACGGAAATGACCGCCATCGGCCAGAGTAAATAACTTAGCCACTGTAGCCAGCTTGGCACATGGCTCATCATGCTCGGGATCCAGTCGCCCAGTTGGCTGAACAGCCACCAGAAGGCAGAGCCCATCAGCAGCACGTTCACCAGCAACGGTAGGACGACATAGCGTTTAATACCCGGGCGCGAAATCAGACGCCATCCTTGGGCAAAATAATGGAAGCCGTTGGTGGATCCAACAGGGGGAGGCACATAGGACATATCTTAAGATTTTCTCTTTGGCTAAACAGGCTAAGCTATCATATAGAGTTGATTTTCCACTGGCTAGAGCCGCACTGGCTGAAAAAACAGCAAAAAAATGCCGAATAATCATCTTTATTGGCATAAAGTTCAGCACGGACTTGCACTTGTGCCTGTGGGCAAATAGAGTTAAAGAGTGAATGTTTGCCGCGGTGGCAATGTCTTGGAACAACAGAGATAGCAATGATGCAGGATTTGCGTCTGATATTAATCGTTGTTGGCGCGATCGCCATAATAGCGTTGTTATTACATGGTCTTTGGACCAGCCGTAAGGAACGCTCGTCCCTTTTTCGCGATCGCCCAGCCAAACGCTCGAAAAACGAGCGTGAACCTACTCCACTTGATGATCCTGCCGAAAGCGTGGGAGAGGTACGTATCCGTGCCACTCGCGCTGAAGTTGAGGATGAGCCATCAATGGGCCATATCGATGTCGCACGCGAAGAGCCGGTGATTGCACCAAGGCCAGCTCAACCTGCGTCTCGGCCAGCCCAGCCCGCGCCGCTCTCCCAGCGGCCGGATTATGATGACATCCTGCTGGATAACTATGCCCAGGATGAGGACGAAGAGCCGCAGCAACCTGTTGTGCGTCGTGAGCCGCGCGTTGACGATAAGCCTCCGGCTACCACTCCTGCGCCAGAGCCTGCTTTCCATCATGCAGAGCCTGTGCGTGAATCGCAGCCTGCGCCCGAACCGTTGAAACCGGCAAAACTGCAGGAAACCGTATTGGTGCTGCACGTTGCAGCCCATCAAGGCGGTGTGATCGGGGGGGAAGTGTTGCTGCAGAGCGTACTGCAGGCGGGCTTCCAATTTGGTGAAATGGGTATCTTCCATCGCCATATCAGCCCGGCAGGCAGTGGTCCCGTGCTGTTCAGCCTGGCCAATATGGTCAAGCCTGGGTCATTCGATCCGGAAATGATGTCCGATTTCTCCACGCCGGGCGTATCAATGTTTATGATGGTGCCGTCTTACGGCGACGCCAATCAGAACTTCAAGCTGATGCTGCAATCGGCACAACGTATTGCCGACGATGTGGGTGGCGTGGTGCTCGACGACGAGCGCCGCATGATGACCCCGCAAAAGCTGGAAACCTACAAAGCACGCATCCGCGAAGTGTTGGAAAACAACGCCTGACCGGTTGCCAGTGCACTGCATAATCCGTAATCCAGAACCCCCGCCAGCCGGGGGTTTTTTATCTTTGATGGTGAGCCATGGCATCGATTAACGAAACAATCAATCAACTACGCACCTCATTGCGCCATCACGAATATCAGTATCACGTACTCGATGCGCCGGAGATCCCGGATGCGGAATACGATCGCCTGATGCGTGAGCTGCGTGAGCTGGAAGAGGCCCATCCTGAGCTGATCACCGCCGATTCGCCGACTCAGCGCGTCGGGGCCGCTCCCTTGGCGGCGTTTGATCAGGTGCGCCATGAAGTGCCGATGCTGTCGTTGGACAACGTCTTTGATGAAGAGAGCTATCTGGCGTTTTACAAGCGTGTGCAGGATCGCCTGAAAAGCAGCGAGCCGCTGACCTTCTGCTGTGAGCTGAAGCTGGACGGGCTAGCCGTCAGCCTGTTGTATGAAGATGGCGAGCTGGTGCGTGCCTCCACGCGTGGTGATGGCACCACCGGGGAAAATATCACCTCTAATGTGCGCACTATCCGCGCCATCCCGCTACGCCTGACCGGCGACAATATTCCGCGCCGGGTAGAAGTGCGTGGCGAAGTCTTTATGCCGCATGCCGGCTTTGAGCAGATGAACGAAGAGGCGCGCCGCAAAGACGGTAAAATCTTCGCCAACCCGCGTAATGCGGCGGCGGGCTCGCTGCGTCAGCTTGATCCGCGTATCACGGCCAAGCGCCCACTGACCTTCTTCTGCTACGGCGTTGGCCTGCTGGAAGGAGGCGAATTGCCACGCAGCCATTGGCAACGCCTGATGCAGTTCAAAGCCTGGGGCTTGCCGGTGAGCGATCGCGTTAAGCTCTGCACCGGTAGCGATGAGGTGCTGGCGTTTTACCGCCAGGTAGAGCAGGACCGTATCAATCTTGGCTTTGATATCGATGGCGTGGTGGTGAAGATCGACGATATCGATCTGCAAGAATCTCTGGGCTTTGTTGCTCGCGCACCGCGTTGGGCAACGGCGTTCAAATTCCCGGCTCAAGAGCAGATCACCGTGGTGCGGGAAGTAGAGTTCCAGGTCGGGCGTACCGGTGCGATTACGCCGGTCGCACGCCTTGAGCCAGTATTGGTGGCCGGGGTGATAGTCAGCAATGCCACGCTGCATAATGCCGATGAAATCGAACGCCTTGGCCTGCGCATCGGCGACACGGTGATCGTACGCCGCGCCGGGGATGTGATCCCGAAAGTGGTCGGGGTGATCGAAGATCGCCGCCCGCAGGACGCGCGTGAAGTGGTATTTCCACTGCATTGCCCGGTGTGCGGTTCCGATGTGGAACGAGTGGAAGGTGAAGCCATTGCGCGCTGTACTGGCGGGCTGATCTGCGGTGCCCAGCGTAAAGAGGCGCTGAAGCACTTCGTTTCCCGCCGGGCGATGGACGTTGACGGCATGGGCGATAAAATCATCGAACAACTGGTCGATAAAGAATATGTTAAAACGCCAGCCGACCTGTTCCGTCTTTCCGCCGGTATTCTCAACGGGCTGGATCGCATGGGGCCAAAATCGGCGCAGAATCTGGTCAATGCCTTGACCACCGCCAAACAGACCACCTTTGCGCGCTTCCTGTATGCGTTGGGTATTCGTGAGGTAGGAGAGGCCACGGCAGCCGGTCTGGCGGCGCATTTTGGCTCGTTGGAGAAGCTGCGAGAGGCGGATCTGGACGCGTTAAAACAGGTACCGGATGTGGGCGAGGTGGTGGCCAGCCACGTGGTGAACTTCTTTGCTGAAGCCCATAACCAACAGGTGATCGCCGAGCTGATCAGCCCGGAAATCGGCATTAACTGGCCAGCGCCGGTGGTAGTAGTTGCCGAAGAGATCGACAGCCCGTTTGCCGGTAAAACCGTGGTGCTGACCGGTTCTCTCAGCCAGCTTTCCCGCGATGAAGCCAAAGATCGGCTGACGGCGCTGGGGGCCAAGGTCAGCGGCAGCGTATCCAAGAAAACCGATCTGGTGATCGCCGGTGAGGCCGCCGGCTCCAAGCTGGTCAAGGCACAGGAACTGGGGATCGAGGTGATCGACGAGGCGGAGATGATCCGCCTGCTGGGGGCCTGATGGAAAAAGAGAACCTGATTGAAATCGCCAACACCGTGATGCCTTTTGGCAAATACCAGGGCAGGGTGCTGATCGACCTGCCGGAAGAGTATCTGCTGTGGTTCGCCCGTAAGGGCGAATTCCCCAACGGCAGGCTGGGAATGCTGATGGAAATGACGTTGGCGATTAAAATTGAAGGGTTGGATCACCTGATCAAACCCCTGAAAAAAAGCTGAGTCGATGGGCGTAACGCCATGTTGCGCCCTTTATCGTCTAGATATAAACGTCCACGGCGTTGGCGTCGGTCGGGCGGTTGACGCCATCACCGCTCATGGCCTTGGCCATCTGCTCTTGCTGCTGTTTTTCCATTTCTTGTTTCTGAATGCGCGCGATCTCAGCCTGGAGCATTTCAATCTGGCTCATGATCAGCTGTTTTTGCTGTTCGATCTCTTGAGTGTCGCCACCCGAGTCTTTCAGTTCGATCAGCTTTTGCTGCAGGTTCTGGATCTGCTTATACAGCGCTGCAATACGTGACGCCGCGCTGCTATCTTTTGGGGTCACTGGCGCATCATTATCGGTTTTCTTGGCTTTCTCCCCTTCAGGGGCATTGTTAACCGGTGCCGACATCAGTGCAGCCCCGCCTTTACCCGTGGCGGTGAACACCTCGCGGACTCCGGCAATCGGGTTCTTGATGGGCACAATCATGGTAATGTTGGTCGACATGCGATCCTCCCAGGTAGCTTGTCAGAGGTATCGGCAAATCGCGGCAAAACTTTACCTTGGCGTCAGCTTTAGCTGTGGCCAGAGTTTGAGCCACTGTTTCTCCACTACGCGCTGTTCGAAAGCGGCCAGGTTGTTGCTCTTGGGGTTGAAGGTGATGCTGTGGTTGAACAGCGCCTGTAGGCCAAAAGGGGCGACGAGCTGGATGCTGCCGTCGGCCTGCAATCTGGCACCCACGGCGGTTTCGATCTCCGTCCAATAACTGATGGCGTCTTCGCTGTCGCGATAGGGCGCGCGGTGACTACGCAGGTGCATACGCGCCTGATTCTTTACCGACCAGGGTTGTGCCGACCATTCCAACAGGCGCGATTCCAGCATCTGGTCGCGCTCGGCATCGCTATGGCGCGAGTCGAAATGGATCACATCGATATCGTTAAGTGGCGTGTTGGCTGTAAAACCATGCAGCCGGTCCCACACCAGATTACGCACGAAGCCCGCACCCAGGCACCAATCGTTCAGCCCGAGCCGCCGGGCGGTGGCTAATACCTGCATACGTTCGCTGTCTTGGCTTAACCAATCAATAATTTGTTGCTGTAGTACCATCAATAGTGCCATCAATGCTCGTTTGTTTCCGCTACTGTAACCCGAAACGGGCGGCAACGTGATGGCGATAATGGCAAAAAAAAGCGCGGCATAAGCCGCGCTGAGATTGCTGATAAACCCACCGGCTCCAATTTGTAGGGGCGCTGCATGCTGCGCCCGAGATCAAGCCGGTTGAGGTTAGGTCAAAGCCATGATCAGAACTGGGTGTTCAGGCTCATAAAGTAAGTCCGACCCGGTTCGTTAAAGGTTGCCGCTCCGGCACCGTACATATAGGAATTGGTGACGGCGTTACCCGTGGTCTGCGCGTTACCTGCGCGGAACTGACGTTTATCGAACAGGTTGTCAATCCCACCGGTTACGCTAACGTTCTTGGTCACCGCATAGGTGCTGCTCAGACCAAATACAGTATAAGGGCTTACCTCACGTTTCTCTGAGCCTGTCACCGGCTCACCCTTGTAGTTGTACTTTTTCGGCTTCTGACGGCCATACCAGGTCATGGTGCTTTGCAGCGACAGATCCTGCGTGGCTTGCCAACTCAGGGTAGAGTTGATGGTGAACTCAGGAATAATCGACAGGTAATCACCGGTAGTCTTATTCTTGTTTTCAATCATGTAGGTAGCGTTGTTGTTCCAGGCTACCGTTTCGCTAACCGGGATATTTAAGGTACCTTCCAGACCCTGAATTACCGCTTTCGGCACGTTTTCCCAGCGATAGAGATCGGTTTTTCCGTTGCTGGTGGTGCCCGTCGGAGCATAACCGGCTTCGATCTTGTTGCGGTAATCGTTGCGGAAGTAGGTGATGCCAGCCAACCAATCTTCATGGTGGAATTCCAGGCCGATCTCTTTGTTGATGCTGTTCTCCGCTTTGAGGTCGTCGTTACCGATCAGGTAGCAGGCCCCGCCGCTGGCGGCACAGCCTTGCCCACGGCTATAAAGCACATAGTTGCCGTTGCTCTGGAACAGGTTAGGTGCTTTGTAGGCACGGGCGATCCCCATTTTCAGGGTGAACATATCCCCCATTTCTTGTGACAGATTAAGCGACGGGCTCCAGTTATTACCGGCTTCGGAATGATGATCGAAACGCAGGCCCGGGGTCAGCATGGTGGTGTCTGTCAGCTCGGCGTTGTTTTCGGCAAACAGCGAGAAGATTCTGGCCGAAGAATACGGGCTGCGGTTGGTGGCATCGAGGCCTGGAATGAGGCCACCTTCGGTCAGCGATTGGGTATTTGAAGAAGGATCTTTCATCTTCTGCTGGTTCCACTCGGTACCCAGCGTAGCGGTTTGCGGCACCCACATATCGAACGGAATGCTGACTTCACTGTGGGCCAGGAAGTTGTCCAGCCGGATAGTGTTGTAGCTGTCGTTGGCAAAGATCCCTTCGGTGCCCCCGGCCAACCCTTCGGCTAAACGGGTATTGCGCGTGCGCTCAAATTGAGCGTAATTGTTGGTGCTAACACCGTTATCCCAGGCTCCGCGGTAGTTAAGTGCATAAGTTTCACGGTAGATTCGGTTGGTTTCTTTACCGTAGTTGCTCTGCACCAGTGCATTGGTGTTGGTGTTCTGGGTATCCCCGGCGTACAGGTTACCCTGGCGGCCATAGGCATATTGGAAATCCAAGGTCTGCAGGTGGGCGAATTCCCAGCTCAGCAAGGCATCGATATTTTTGTCGACCACCCCTTCACGACCGGCAGGCAGAGTATTGGCATAGGTGCCGGTACGTTCGGACTGATGCCCCTGGTTGATATCCCAGGCGTCGGCCTGCGTTTTGCTGTAGCCACCGAACAGACGGAAGCTCAACTGATCGCTTAACGGGCCGGAAAGGCTGAAATCGGTACGCTTGGTGGCGCCTTCATCCTTATGCTGCGGTACGTTGAAATAACCGTTTAGTGTACCGTGCAGGTCCTGGCCAGCTTTTTTGGTGATGATGTTGACCACGCCACCTGCCGCGCCGTTACCGTAGCGGGCAGCCGCTGGGCCACGCAGCACTTCGATACGCTCGATCATCTCTGGCGGCACCCAGGCGGTATCGCCACGGGTATCACGCTCACCGCGCCAGCCTTGGCGCACCGAGTTACGGCTGCTGGCCGGTTTGCCGTCGATCAGGATCAGGGTATTTTCTGGCCCCATACCACGAATATCGAGTTGGCGGTTGTTGCCCCGCTGGCCGCTGGTGGAGTTACCGGTCAGGTTGACCCCCGGCATGGTACGGATCAGCTCATTGATATCACGAGCGGGAGGGCGTCTTTTGATTTCTTCGGCAGTGATGGTGGAAACGCCGGGAGCTTGAAGGTTTTGTTTGGCGGCGGTGACGACGATGACATCTTCAGAGGCGGATTCTTTTTTGCTTTTCTCAGCCAGCGCGGCGCTGTCTGAGGGGGTGGCCGTTTGCTCGGCATTGACCGTAACGGAAAATGCAGACGTGCCCAATCCTAACCCGATGAGTGTGGCTAAAGAATAACGAGATAACTTCCGATTCATTTTGAGGTTCCTACCTAACAACCTTTCCTGATGCGGCGCTGTGTGACAACCGGTAACGGAACGGTTTGTTGTAGTTTTATTGTGTAGTCGAAAATAGTAACGAAACCCAGAGGCCAGGCTGACTGGCAGCAAGATCCCGCTCAATAATTCGGCATCCATCCCTGTTGAAGAATGCCCGCTCTATTTCGAGCCTCTATACACTATTGCAAATGCAAATAATTATCAATAGTATTCCTTATGCCGTTTGGCATTTGGGAACCGGTGAGTCGCACGGCGTGCCTTGCCAACAACACAATGAGTGGGCGTTTTGAAAACTGAACAACAACCAGCAAGCAGTACGTTATTGGCGAGCAAGTATGCAGGGAGCCACGGTTGGTGGCTGGATATCGCACGGCGTGGCACCCCCTTGGTGGAACCGCAGGATAATGGGCGATGGAAGGTGACGTTCTTGTGGCGCGACCCTCAGGGCGGTGAACTGACCTCGGCTTATCAACGAGTCTGGATCCATATCAATTGCCTCACCGATCATCATCAAGCTTCTCCTCCTCAGAGCCTGCAACGCCTCACTGGGTCGGACGTCTGGTATTGGCAAACCGAGCTGCAAGGCGACTGGCGCGGCAGCTACTGTTTTATCCCCTGCATGGAGGATCGTCCGTTCGAACCGCAGGGGGACAATTCCCACGCCAACATGCTTTCTATTCGCCACTGGTGGCACCAGGTGTTTGCCAACGCAACTCACGATCTGCTTAATCCTTACCGCGCCTGGCCTGGCGTCGGGGGGCACACGCTTTCCGGCCTGCATATGCCACAGGCTCCCCAACAACCGGCCTGGCGGGACTTTGACAACTATGCAGTAACCAGCGGCCGCTGTACGCCTGCACCTCCAGCCAAACTGCATCGGCATACCTGGCATAGCCAGCGATTGGGAACCTCCCGCCACGTCTGGATCTACTCCACCGGTGAAAGTAACCCGGCGGCGCGGCCATTGGCTATTTTGCTGGATGGCCAATTCTGGGCCAATCAGATGCCTGTCTGGGATCCGCTGATGCAACTGACGCGTACTGGCCAACTGCCAGAGGCGGTCTACCTGCTGATCGATGTGATCGACCAGCAACACCGCGCACGGGAACTGACCTGCAACGATGAATTTTGGTTGGCCCTACAGGAAGAGTTATTACCGCAATTGGCCGACTGGGCACCGCACAGCCGTGAGGCTGCCAACACCGTAGTTGCAGGGCAGAGCTTTGGTGGCTTGGGGGCGCTCTATGCTGGCCTGCGCTGGCCGGAATATTTTGGTGCCACCATCAGCCAGTCGGGCTCTTTCTGGTGGCCACGCCGCGATATGTTGCAATTGCCCACCGTGCCCGAGGATGCCTGCTGGTTGATCCGCCAGGTAGAAGACGGGCAGTTGGGTGCGCGCGGCAAGCTGAAGGTATTTTTAGAGGCCGGGGCACATGAAAAGCTGGTCCACCGGGTGAATGACCGTATGGCGGCCCTGCTAAGTGAAACCGGGCATCAGGTGCAATATCGGCTGGTAGAGGGCGGGCACGATGCGCTGTGTTGGCGTGGTGGCTTACTCGATGGTCTGCAGGCGCATTGGTCGGAGTTGGCTAACCGCCGTGCCGAATTGAAGCCGTCCGCCAACCCTCTTCACGCTTAAGGAGCAAGTAATGGAAACCTTAAACCCGTTCGATGACGAGCAGCAAATTTGCTACGTCCTGCGTAATGAAGAACTGCTTTACAGCCTGTGGCCGGATTTCAGCGTCATACCGGCCGGTTGGGTCAGCGTTTTTGGCCCGGCATCCCGGGAGCACTGCGTCAACTGGCTAGAACAGAATTGGCAGGATATGCGGCCCGCATCACTGCGTAAGGCGTGATGGAGACGCAGCAGCAAGAACCGACAACAGGAGCGAACGTCGTGTCAGAAACCTCTATTTTACCCACCGGGCAACAGGTGACCGTTGAGTTGCCATTGGTGGCCGCGCAACCCGGTATTTGGGTTGCCGATCAAATTTCACCGTACGGCAATGCTTATGCGGTCGCCCACTATATCGAGCTGAATGGCCCGTTGGACAAAGACCATCTGCTACAGGCGATCTCACTGGGTCTGGCTGAAGTGGATACCTTACGGCTGCGTTTCGTCGAGCGTGATGGTGTGCCAATGCAGTATTACGACGCCACGATGCCGTTGGCAGCGCCGGAATGGATTGATTTAAGCGACTCTGCGGATGCAGAGGCGGCGGCCCATGCATTGATGCAGATCGACCTTGGTGCCGAATTACGAGTGAGCAGTGGCAAACCGCTGTATCGCCATATCCTGATGCGTCTGGCCGACGATCGCTGGTTTTGGTATCAGCGATACCATCATCTGGTGGTCGATGGCTTCAGCTTTACCGCTATTGCTCGCCGTATCGCCAATATTTATACCCGCCTATGTCATCACGAGCAGCCTGAACCGACGCCGTTCACGCCTTTTAGCGATGTGGTGGCGGAATATCAGCAATACCAGCAATCCCCTGGTTATCAGCGTGATGCCGATTTTTGGTTGAACAAGGCACGGCAGTTGCCCACGCCAGCCACCCTATGCCCGCAACCGTTGGCCGGGCAGGCACCCTCGACGCGTATTCACCGCTTGGCACAGTTCTGTGCCGCGCAGGATCTTGCACCACTGGTCAGCGTAGGCCAGCAACAACAGCTCAGCGCTGCCGATATGGCGATGGCGCTGGTGGCCGTGTGGGTGGCTCGTCTGACAGGCCAAACCCGCTACAGCGCCGGGTTTATTTTTATGCGCCGCATGGGTTCGGCTGCGCTTTGTGCCACCGGGCCAGTGATTAACGTGCTGCCGGTGGAGATGCACGTCGCGCCGCAGGCTACGCTTGCCGAGATCGCCGCGCAAATCAGCCGTGAACTGAAGTTTGCCCGCCGCCATCAGCGCTATGATGCCGAACAGGTACAGCGCGATCTGGGGCGTATTGGCGACAGCCAGCCGCTGTATGGCACCGTCTTCAACTTCAAGATGTTCGACTACCAGCTCGATTTTGCTGGTATCAAAGGGATCACTCACGATCTGGCTTCTGGTCCGGTGCGTGATTTGGAAATCGCCTTGTTTATCGACGAAGCTGGCACACTGAAGATTGAGCTATTGGCCAATGCCGAGCGTTATCAGTTGGCCGAATTGACGGAGCACTTACAGCGCTTGCCGCTGCTGCTACGGCAGTTTGCGGCCCAACCGACATTGCCGGTGAGCGAAGCCGATTTGCTGAGTGAAAAAGATCACGCGCTGCTGGCCAAGGTGAACGACACCGCTTATCCGGTGGCAGCCCAGACTCTCAGTGGTCTGCTGGCCGAGCAGGCGAATAAAACCCCGAATGCCCCGGCGCTGGCAGATGAGCACTACCGGTTTAACTACCGCGAAACTCGCGAACAGGTAATCGCTCTGGCCCAGCGTTTGGTGGATCAGGGTGTGCAACCGGGCGACATCGTGGCCGTGGCATTGCCGCGTTCTGTCTTCCTGTCGCTGGCGTTAATGGCGATTGTGGGAGCGGGAGCGGCCTATTTGCCACTGGATACCGGCTATCCAGATGAGCGCCTCAGCATGATGCTGGAAGACGCAGCCCCACGTCTGATTATCACCGATGCCTCCCAACAGGCGCGTTTTGTGGGGCAAGGGGAAGTGCTGTTATACGATGCGCCACTGGTAGCCACCGCCGCTGCACCGCGTGCGATCCAAGGCCCGACGCCGCATCATCCGGCCTATATCATCTTCACATCCGGCTCAACCGGGCGGCCAAAGGGCGTGCTGGTTGGGCATCAGGCCATCGTTAACCGTTTACTGTGGATGCAGCACCAGTACCCGCTGGCGGCAGATGATGTGGTGCTGCAAAAAACGCCGTGCAGCTTTGACGTCTCGGTGTGGGAATTCTTCTGGCCATTGATAGTGGGCGCGCAGTTAGTGATGGCACCGCCGGAGGCGCACCGCGATCCTCAACAACTGCAAACGCTGATCGATCGGCATAAAGTCACTACCATGCACTTTGTTCCTTCGATGCTGGCGGCATTCGTCGGTGCGCTGGACAGCACAACCGCCATCGCCCATTGCCAGCCACTGCGTCAGGTGTTCTGTAGCGGTGAAGCATTACCGGCAGAGTTGTGCCGCTTGTGGCAGAGCCGCACTCAGGTGCCGTTGCATAACCTTTACGGCCCGACCGAGGCGGCGGTGGATGTGACCTGGCATCCGGCCTTTGGTGACGCCCTCGCTGTTGTCACCGGCGCTAACGTCCCTATTGGTCTGCCAGTGTGGAATACCGGTTTACGCATTCTTGACGCGCGCTTACGCCCAGTGCCGCCGGGTGTAGCAGGCGATCTTTATCTGACCGGCGTGCAACTGGCTCATGGTTATCTGGCCAGGCCGGATCTTACCGCTAGCCGCTTTGTCGCCGATCCGCAGGGCAACGGTGGCCGGATGTATCGTACCGGTGATGTTGCCCGTTGGCTGCCAGACGGCGCGGTAGAATATCTGGGGCGCAGTGACGATCAGCTGAAAATTCGCGGCCAGCGGATAGAACTCAGTGAGATCGACCACGCCTTGCTGTCATTGCCGGGCGTACGTCAGGCGGTGGCTCATGCCTTGGTATTGAAGGGCACGGTTGTCGATACGATGGGCGGTGATGCCCGGCAACTGGTGGGTTACCTGGTCCCACAGCCCGGCGTACAACTGGATAGCGAAGCCCTACGTGCCGCGCTAGCCGATCGCTTACCGCCACATATGGTGCCGATCGCCCTGGTTGAAATGGCTGAGTTGCCGCTGAGTGCTAACGGCAAGCTCGATCGCAAAGCCTTGCCACAGCCGCAAACAGGGGGTGGAAAGGCCGGGCGTGAGCCGCAACCCGGGTTGGAAAGCGAGATTGCTGCCGTTTTCGCTCGTTTGCTTCAGCGCGAGCAGGTATTTGCCGATGACGATTTCTTTGCCCTGGGTGGGCATTCATTGCTGGCGATGCGCCTGGCCGCCGAGTTGCGGCGCGATCTGGGTAAAGCGGTGTCGGTTGGCCAGGTGATGGTCGCTTCGAAAGTGGAACAACTGGCTCAGCTACTGGCGGAAGAACGAACGCAGGAAGAGGCCGACCAGTGCGGTTTTGACAGCGTGCTGCCGCTGCGCGTTACCGAGGGTCCAACGCTGTTCTGCCTGCACCCGGCTTCAGGTTTCTCCTGGCAGTTCAGTGTGCTGCCGCGTTATATCGATCAGCATTGGTCGTTGGTGGGTATCCAGTCTCCACGCCCGGATGGCCCATTGGCGCTGGGTGAGGATATGGATCAGGTCTGCGATGCGCATCTGGCCACGGTATTACAGGTACAGCCACACGGCCCGTATCACTTTATCGGTTATTCCCTGGGGGGAACGTTGGCTCAAGGTATCGCAGCTCGTTTGCAGGCGCGTGGGGAGGAGGTTGCTTTCCTTGGCTTGCTGGATACCTATCCGCCGGAAACCCAGAACTGGGATGTGATGCTGGACGACAACGTGCTTAAAGAAGTGCAGCGCGAGCGTGAGCAGTTCCTGGCGGTATCAGAAGATACGCTCGATCCGGCGTTGGGCGAGGCGCGGGTCGCGATGTTTGACAATATCGAAGCCAACTACGCGGATTCGGTCAGGTTGTTGTCACACACCCATACGGCGCATTTCCAGGGGCAGGCGACGCTATTCGTGGCCAAGCGCACCTTGCAAGCAGGCATGGATGTGCAGCAGACCTGGGCGGAATATGTCGATGCGTTGCAGGTGTTTGAGCTGGATTGTGCGCATGTGGATATCGTTTCACCGGCTTCGTTCAAGGTGTTGGGCCCCTTGTTAAACCGGGTGTTGCGGGCATTGTAACTGTAATGCCATGTGCAAACAGCAGGTTAAAAACGACAGTGAGCCGTTCTCGCTGAAAAACATTTCCTGGCGGAGTGTCTGCGATAAGTGGCAGGAGATCTAACGCGGCACTTGCCCTGTTGCTGTTGCCACCAAGTATGACCTGTCTTATCATCCCAACCGGGCAATAGCAATATTGCCCGCCAATGGAGGCGATCCGCGTGCGCACGGGCAGCGGTGACGGACATTATCCAGTCAGGAAGGAATAAAATTTGAAACAGCTTCAGAAAACCCGTGGATACCGGCAGCCACTGCTTGCCTGTCTGATCATCGGCAATGTCCTGCTGATGGCTGGCTGCGCGAATGAACGCCCGGTCACCTCGTTTGTCACACCAACTGCGGAGCCTACGCCTGTTGTCGTTGAAACTCCGCCATCCCCGCCAGAACCGACGCCTATAAGCAGGTGTCAGAGCGATCTTGCCGCGTTGCAAACCGTTAGTCCTCGGACCTATGCAGTCAGGAAGGCCAATTTTGACAGCCTGCTGGCCAACGCCTCGTTTTACAGCGGGGTACGCGGTGATGTGAATGCATTGACCAAAAATACGGTAGACGCACTGTATAAATATAAAACCAATCAGCTGTGTGCACAGATCGGGCAGGACTTGCTTAACGGACTGATCCGCAAAATGGAGAGCGTGAAATGAAGTTGGGGTTAAAGTATGGTTTAGCCTTGAGCCTGACGTTGCCAGTGGGATGCGCATTGGGTGCTGAGCAACTCAAGGATGACAGGGCCAGCACCATCCAGGCCTTGGAAGCGATCACTAGCCAAGAGAGTGAGGCTCCGGCGTTGTTGTTGCTGAGCCCTTCACAACTGAATGAGATCAGCCCTCCCGCAGAAAGGAAAGTGAGTAAACCCTCCACCAATACCAATACCAAGACCCGCGAGTCAGCGCCCCTGCAAGCGCAAATCAAACAGTTAAATGCTGCCCTTGCTCAACGTGACCAAGAGCTGCAGCAACTGCGTCAGGCAGCACAGCAGGATGCAGATGCTCGCGCCGAGGTTAGCCAGTTGAAAAAGACCCTGCAGGAGAATCTGCAGGCGACGGAGCAGATGCAGCAGGATATGGTGGCTGCGGCGACGGCGAAAGGTGAGAACTCCAACGAAAACGGTAGGCTACAGCAGGCGCTGGACCAAAGCCGCCAACAGAGCTCGGCGTTGCAGAAGCAGTTGGCTGCCCTGGCCAAAGCACACACCGATAATAGCGAGGAAAACAAGGCGTTGCAGGCAGAGTTGAACGACAGCCGTCAACAGGCCGAGCAAGCGAAAAAGGCATTAGCCGAGTTATCGACGAAAACTGAAGCTAAACCCATCTTGCAGCTTGCGCTGGATGAAAGCCTGCACAACCAACTGACGATGCTGAAAGTCGCCAACGAACAGCAACAGGCGGAAAACAGCCGGCTGCAGCAACAGTTGGCTACACAGCCACGAGAAATCATAGAGCCGAAGTCAGAGCTTGAGATCCGTGATTATGCCATCGGCAGTTCCCTGGCAGAAGACATGTTGGCCTTGCTCAAACAGCGGGCGGCTCAGGGGGTTGAAGTGGACAGCCGTCTGGCGCTGGCGGGGGTGCAAGATACCTTCGCGGGCAAACTCAAGCTGCAACCTGAGCAGATCGACAAGGCGTTGGATGCCAGTGAAAAGTTGGTACAACGTAATGCACAGCAGCAAAAGTTGGACACCGAAAAGGCAGGCGCACGTTACATCGAGCAGTTTGCCAAGCAAAAACAGGTGAAAAAAGAGGCTTTAGGCTACTTTTACCGGATCGATAAGACCGGAAAGGGGGCTATTGGCGCAAATAACATGATCAGCGTGGCGGTCAAAGAGAGCCTGATCAACGGTAAAGTCGTCAAGGATATGCAGGCGGCAGGCACTTCGGTCACCCAGTTACTGAGCAGCTATCCACCGATATTCAGAACGGCGATCTCGAAGCTGCAAAATCACGGCAGTATCACGATGGTTGTCCCGCCAAGCTTGGCTTACGGCGATAAAGGTCTGCCCCCTGATATCTTACCGGGATCGACCATGGTCTATAACGTAACGGTATTGGATGTCGCGCCTGCCAAGTAAATGGAGCACGGCTGTGGCTGTCTGCGTAAAGGCTTTTCAACCTTGGACGGCCAAAGTTAGTTAGAGGCCTCTCGCGCTCACGGTGAGGATCTGTCAGTAGAGCCATCGGCTATCGGCCGATGGCCTGATTTTCATCGTGAGTTTGCTGGCCGCTATTTCCCCAATGGCACCACCAGCGGCGTATGCGAAACCGGATCGTCGATGATCACGCACTTCAACCCGTAAACCTCCTCGATCAATTCCGGCGTAACAATGTCTTTTGGCGCGCCCTCGGCCACTACTTTGCCGTCGCGCATGGCGATCAGATGGGTGGCATAGCGGCAGGCATGGTTGAGATCGTGCAGCACCACTACCAGCGTATAATGATTCACCCGGTTCAACTGGCGCAACAGCTCCAACAGATCGATTTGGTGAGTGATGTCCAGCCAGGTGGTCGGTTCATCCAGCAGCAGCAGCGGTGTTTGCTGGGCCAACACCATGGCGATCCACACCCGCTGGCGTTGGCCACCGGAAAGGGTATCGACGGGTTGATCGGCCAACTGTGCCACGCCGGTTGAGCGCATGGCCTGTTCCACTGCCTGCTGATCTTCTTCGCGCCAGCGGCTGAACAGGCTCTGATGAGGGTAGCGGCCACGGGCAACCAGATCGAACACCGTGATATCACCTGGGGCAATTGAGCTTTGCGGTAACAGGCCCAGTTGGCGTGCGACTTCCTTGGTGGGATATTCGCGGATTTGTCGGCCGTTCAGCCATACTGAACCCTCCTGCGGTTGCATCAGGCGGCTGAGGGTGCGCAGCAGCGTGGATTTACCACAGGCGTTTGGCCCGATAATGACCGTCAGTTCGCCGTGAGGAATAGACACTGAAAGATCGCGTGCGACGATTTTCTTGTCGTAGCTCAGCGTCAGGTTTTCGGCACGCAGCGGTGCGGTTAACGGGGTTTCAGCATTCATTTTTTTCGTGACTCACGGATAAGTAACCAAATCAGATAGATGCCACCTATGCTGACGGTCAAGACGCCGACCGGCAACTGATAAGGCATAAACAGGCGCTGCGCTGCCACATCGGCCGCCAGCAATAATAGGGCACCGGTCAGCGCGGTGAGCAGTAAGACATGCTGGTTGGCGCACAGGCGGCGGGCAATTTGCGGGGCGACCAGGGCAATAAAGGAAATCGGCCCGGCCACGGCGGTGGCGGCAGCGGTTAGTATCACGCCGACCAACAACAACAACAGCCGGGAGCGTTCAACCCCAACGCCGAGTGCGCAGGCGGTGTCATCCCCCATTTCCAGCAACCGCATACGCCTTGTCAACGTCAGCAATACCAGTAACGCCAGCAGCAGCACCGCCAGCACCGGCAGGCTTTTCGCCCAGGTGATGCCGTTGAGGGATCCGGCATACCATAGCCCAGCTGTCATGGACGCTTCCAATGAGGCGCTGATGATCATCCAGGTATTGGCGGCCAGCAGCAGGGCACGAACGGCAATCCCGACAATAATCAGGCGGAAGGTTTCTACCCCGTTGCTCCAGGCCAACAGATAAACCACCCCGGCGGTAAGCAGGCCACCCGCCAACGCCCCAGAGGTAATGCCGATAACGCTGCTGTTAAACAGCACGATGGCGACCAGTACGCCGCTATAGGCTCCCGTATTGAAACCAATCACGTCAGGGCTGCCGAGCGGGTTACGCAATAGTGACTGGAAAATCGCACCGCTGAGGCCGAGCGCTGCCCCCAACAGTAAAGCCATGGCCACACGTGGCAAACGCCACTGGGTGACGATCACCGCAAGATTGGCCGGGCCTTCTCCGCGTAACGCGTCGATCACCTGCGCAGCGCTGAGCTGCAAGGTACCAGAACCGAGGGCATAAACCGCCAGCGCAAGGCAGGCGAATAACAACAGCAGGGCAGTTGCTAAAGGACGCGCCAGCCGAAACGGCTTTTTGGCGAGGATCTGGCGGGAAACCAACAGGCTCATCTTATCCTCCCCGCCGGAACATACGGCGCTGGCGCACCAACATAATCAACATCGGCGCGCCGATCAGGGAAAGTACGATGGAGACCCGCAGTTCCCCCGCGACCAGAAAGCGCCCCAGTAAATCAGCGCTCAGTAGCAGGATTGGCGTTAAAACCAGCGTCCAGGGCAGCATCCAGTTGAGTTCTGACCCCGCCAGCCGCCGGGCAATGTGGGGCATCATCAGCCCGACAAAGGCGATAGGGCCAACGGCGGCGGTAGCTCCGCCACACAGCAGCGTAATAGCCAACAGGCCAAGCAGTTGGGTGCGAATAATTCCGGTGCCGAGCGCCGCTGCAAGCTCACTCCCCATGCTCAAGCTGTTCAACGCCTTGCTAAGCCACAGGGTGATCAGCGTGCCCAGCAGGATTGGCAATGCTACGGCACGTACCACCGCCATATTCTGAATGTCCAGTGTGCCAGCCTGCCAAAAACGCAGCTGATCGAACACCAGAGGATTGAGCAGAGCGATGCCGGTGGTCATCCCTTCCAGCACAGCGGCCAGCGCCACCCCGGCCAGCGTCAGGCGCACAGGATTAACGCGGCTGCCGCCCATTGCGCCTACCAGCGCCACCAACAGCGAGGCAAACAGCGCACCGGCAAAGGCGAACCAAAGATATTGGCTGACATTGGCCGCACCAAAGAAGGTAATGCCCAACACCACGGCGAAACCGGCCCCGGAGTTAACCCCCAAGATACCAGGGTCTGCCAGCGGGTTGCGGGTGAGGGTTTGCATCAGTGCGCCAGCCAGCCCAAGCGCGATGCCAGCTAATACGCCGATCAGCGTGCGTGGCAGACGTGCTTCAGTAATGATGACGCAGTCTGCGCCATTGCATTGGCCACTCAGAGCGGCAACGACGTTACTGAAAGGAATGGATTTAGCCCCTAGCGATAGGCTGAGCATCATTACCAACAGCAGCACGGCAAAGGCGCACAGCAGGCCAAACAGGCGCTGCCAGAAGGAGTGGGATAACCCCAGAAACAGAATGCCCCTGCGGTCAGGAAGCGGAGGAGAGCAATTAGGTGTAAGCCGGAACATGACAGCCCATTGTTAACTGAATATCAATGATATCTATTATCATTATTGATTGTATTTATCTATGGTAGCATGGCAGCCTGACCAGCACTAGCGCTGAGCCTATCGAATATCGTGTCGTTGTTTGTGGAAGATCAAGGATATAAGTTGTGGTGATAACAAAATGAATAAACCCTCTATTTTGCTCGATTTTAGCCTGCTTAGGACCAACCCCGCTTTTCGTGCCGTATTCTGCGCCCGTTTTATTTCGATCCTGGCATTGGGCCTGATGGCGATCGCCATTCCGGTGCAGATCCAGGCGTTAACCGGCTCAACCTTGTTGGTCGGGTTGTCGGTGACCCTGGCGGGCAGCGGAATGTTTGCCGGTTTACTGATGGGGGGCGTGTTGGCCGATCGTTATGAACGCCGTCGCCTGATCCTGTTTGCGCGCTCAACCTGCGGTGTGGGTTTTCTGGGGCTGTGCCTCAATGCTGCGTTGCCTGCACCTTCATTGACGGCCATTTATCTTCTCGCGGTGTGGGACGGATTTTTTGGTGCGGTAGGCGTGACGGCGTTGCTGGCGGCGACACCGGCCATCGTTGGCCGTGAGAATATCGTACAGGCCGGGGCCATCAGCATGCTGACCGTGCGCTTTGGGTCGATCCTGTCTCCCGCTATCGGCGGGCTGGTGATCGCCGGGGCGGGTATCAGTTGGAACTATGCACTGGCGGCCTTGGGGACGTTGATCACTCTGATCCCGCTATTAAAACTGCCCCAGTTACCACCTCCGCCGCAGCCCCGTGAACACCCGCTGCGGGCATTGATCGGCGGCTTCACCTTCCTGTTCCAGAACAAGGTGATTGGCATGGTAGCGCTGATTGGTGCGTTGATGACCATGGCCAGTACGGTGCGCGTGTTATATCCAGCTATCTCGGGCATGTGGCAGGTTACCACCCAGAGTTTGGGGATCATGTATGCGGCGGTGCCATTAGGGGCGGCGATTGGCGCATTTACCAGTGGCCGGGTGGCTCAGATGGCACGGCCAGGCTGGATGATGTTGATAACGGCGATAGCGGCTTTCGTGGCCGTGGGGCTGTTTGGCCTGATGCCTTGGTACGGCATGGCGTTGTTGTGCCTGGTGGTGTTTGGCTACCTCAGCGCACTGAACTCGCTGCTGCAATATGGCCTGATACAGAACCTGACGCCGGACGCGTTTCTGGGCCGGATTAACGGCCTGTGGACTGCGCAGAACGTAGTAGGGGATGCGCTTGGTGCTTTGCTGCTCGGCGCGATGGGGGCATTTATGCTGCCAGCGATGAGTTCGACCAGCTTCGGTTTCGGTGCGGCGCTGCTGGCTGTGGTGCTGGCGTTTGCCATGCGTGGCCTGCGCAACGTGAGCATGGGCGGGCAGAGCGATAAACTCCAACCCGCCACTGCGACTACGGAGAAATAAACAGCTTTTCCAGACGCGTCAGCAAGTTGCTGGCGCTGTAATAATCCAGCCGGAAGGTGTCGTTCCCCAGGGCATAAACCCGCTTGTTCTCCACCGCGGGCAGATGGGCCAGGAAACTGTTGCTCATCAGCCGCTGCACGTCGCTTTCGTCATTGGCGAATAACAGCAGCGTTTGGCCATTCAAGCCTTCTGCCAGGTTTTCACCGCCGAGTTGGACGATGTCTTTCCGCGCCCCTTGGCTGGTGCTGGCGTTGAGTTTGGGCGGCAAGGTGGCCAGGGTAAAGCCTAGCTGTTGCAGCAGTTGCCCTTGTGATGAGTCGGCGGTCCACAGGTTGGCATTCTTGCCATCGCTGCGAAACACCAGTGCCGTTATGGGCTGTGGTGGCAATGTCATCTGCTGTTTCAGCGTTTTCTCACGGCGATCAAACTCGCTGACGATCTTCTCCGCTTGTGCTTCATGGCCGGTCGCTACGCCGAGGATGTTGGCCAGTTCCTGCCAGCTTTTATCGTCGTAGTTCACCACCAGTACCGGAGCGATGGCCGACAGTTGATCGTACAGGCGCACCGCAGAATCGGCTCCGGTAGCGGACATTACAATCAGGTCAGGTGCCTCACCGGCGATCGCCTCGGCGTTGGGTTCACCAATATATAGCCGCTTCACTCCACGTTTGGCCGCAATCTCTCCCCACTGGTGGAAAAAGCCCTGCCGATCCGACAGCCTATTGTTTGGGCTGGTGGCTCCGCTGGCGATCACCGGAGCGTCTATCGCCAGCAGTGTCCCGGTAACCGTCACGCTGGTGGAAACGATGCGCTGTGGGGGGTGGTTAAGGGTGATAACGCCGTGCGAGGTTTCGATACTGCGCGGCCAGGCTTGAGTCTCGGCCTGGGCTACGCTCAATGCCAGCAGGCCAAACAGCGCCAGGCTGAGCCGTAGGGGAATTGACATCGGTGACATCCTTTTAATTCGAATGATTATCATTCATTGGTCAGAAACCGCCAAGTTTAACTGTTAATGTGGGTTAGCAGAAGAGGTTACGTTTATTGACATGGTAAGTTCTGGCAGGTACTTTATCGCGGATGCAATACAAATGATAATCATTATTATATTGGTTATTGTTAATGAAACAAGAGGAAGTACCTATGGACGTAGCCGTTAAGGGCGCTGCGCAAAAGGACCTGCAACAGGGTGTAGATCTGGCACAGGTCGCCACAATATCCCCGACTTCAGGTTTCTTTTTTACCTCGCCTTTTCGCAGTCTGAGCACCCAGGGATGCTTTGCCCGCATCACCTTGCCAGCGGTTGATGGCGATGACCTGCAGGGTCAATTCCAGCAGGCGATACAGCAGGCTTTTGCGCAAGCCCGCAAGGCAGGCATCAAGGATCCGCTGCTGTGCGGCGCAATCCCTTTCGATACTCGTCAACCCTCGTCACTGTTTATCCCACAACAGACACAATGGTTCGATCGTGAAGCCCTGCAGGCCAGTTTGGCGCCTGCTGCCGGATCGATCCCTGACATTGTCCGCCAAACTGAATTGCCAGCGCAGCCGCAGTTTATGCAGATGGTTAGCGATGCCGTACAGGCAACTAGCGGTGATCGATTGGATAAGGTGGTACTCGCCCGCCTGTTGGACATTGAAACCAGCAAGCCGGTAGACCACGCAGCGTTGATGGCACGCATCATTGCCCAGAATCCGCACGGCTTCCATTTTCACGTGCCGCTGGCAGAGGGGGCATTGGTGGGAGCCAGCCCGGAGCTGCTGCTGCGTAAATTTGGCGACCAGTTCCATTCCAATCCGCTGGCGGGTTCGGCGCGGCGCGAAAGCGATCCGCAGCGGGATCGGGCCGTCAGCGAACAGTTGTTGGTTTCAGGCAAAGACCGTTATGAGCACCAGATCGTGACCGAAGGCATGCGTCAGGTCTTGGCTGGGCGTTGCAGTCATTTGCATATTCCCGCAACCCCCGAACTGCTCAGTACCACCACGTTGTGGCATCTTTCGACGCCAATCGACGGTGAAGTGGCCGATCGGGCAGAGAATGCTCTGTCGCTGGCCTGTCTGCTGCACCCGACGCCAGCATTATGCGGTACTCCAACGGTGGCAGCGCGCGATCTCATCGAACAGCTTGAGCCGTTTGACCGGCAGCTGTTTGGCGGCATCGTCGGCTGGTGTGACGCCGAGGGCAACGGAGAATGGGTCGTCACCATCCGTTGCGGCACCGTCAAGGGTAATCAGGTACGCCTGTTTGCCGGTGCGGGCATCGTGCAGGACTCTTCCCCGCAGTCCGAATGGCACGAAACTGGCACCAAACTCAGCACCATTCTGCGTGCGTTCGGTCTTAATCAAGGATAGAGAGTCCTCCATGACTATTGCTTTTACCCCCTGGCCTGAAGAGTTCGCGCGCCGTTACCGCGAACGCGGCTATTGGATCGATCGGCCATTGACCGACATTTTGTCCCGTCAGGCCAACAATGACGCCGTTGCCATGATCGACCCACAACGCAGCTTAAGCTACCGCCAACTGGAACAGCTTTCCGACCGTCTAGGTGCCGCCTTGTTAAGACGCGGACTGCAATCGGGCGATACCGCGTTGGTTCAACTTGGCAACGTGGTTGAATTCTATGTGGTGTTCTTTGCTCTGTTAAAAATCGGCGTGGTGCCGGTGAATGCCCTGTTCAGCCATCAACGTAGCGAACTGAACGCCTATGCCAGCCAAATCAAGCCTGCGCTGCTGATTGCCGATCGCGATCACGCCCTGTTCGCTCAGGATCAGTTCCTGGATACGTTCAGAGAACAGCATCCTTCGCTACGGGTGGTTGGGCTGCGTAATCAGGCCGAAGGTGAACAGGCGTTGGCCGCTTGGCTGGAAGAGGAACTCGGTGCTTTTGAACCGACGCCAACGGCCGCCGATCGGGTGGCGTTTTTCCAGCTTTCCGGTGGCAGCACCGGTACGCCGAAGCTGATCCCGCGCACTCATAACGATTATTACTACAGCATCTGCCGCAGCGTGGAGATTTGCCGCTTTGACAGTGCTACCCGCTATCTATGTGCGTTGCCGGTGGCCCACAACTACCCAATGAGTTCTCCGGGCGTGTTGGGGGTGTTTTACGGTGCCGGGCTGGTGGTATTTGCCAGCGATCCCGCGGCTGCACAATGTTTCAAACTGATCGAACAGCATCAGATCACGGTCACCGCGCTGGTGCCGCCTGCCGTTACCCTGTGGCTACAGGCGATCGAAGAGTGGGGCAGCAATCAGCCGTTAGCCAGCCTGGCGCTGCTGCAGGTTGGCGGAGCCAAATTGGGGGAAACCCTGGCGGCCCGCATACGCAACGAGATCGGCTGCCAGTTGCAGCAGGTGTTTGGCATGGCCGAAGGGCTGGTGAACTACACATTGCTGGATGACGACGACCAACACATTCTCACCACCCAAGGCACGCCAATGTGCCCGGACGACGAGCTGTGGGTGGCAGATGAACAAGGTAATCCGCTACCGGTAGGGGAAACGGGCCGCCTGATGACGCGTGGGCCATACACCTTCCGCGGTTATTACCAAAGCCCTGAGCATAATGCCGAAGCCTTTGACGAGAACGGTTTCTACTGTTCCGGCGATTTGATCAGCCTGACGGCGGACGGTTATGTGCAGGTACAAGGGCGGCAGAAAGACCAAATCAACCGGGGGGGCGAAAAGATTGCCGCAGAAGAAATTGAAAACCTCTTATTGCGCCACACGGCGGTGATTAACGCCGCGCTGGTGTCGATGCCGGACGATCTGATGGGTGAAAAAAGCTGTGCCTTCGTCATCGCGCACGAGGCAGTCAAACCCGTGGTGCTGCGCCGCCATCTGCGTGAGCAGGGCGTGGCCGAATTTAAATTGCCCGACCGCTTTATTCAGGTGGAGTCACTACCGTTAACCCCGGTCGGCAAAGTCGATAAAAAACTGCTGCGTGAACGCCTGGAAACGCAACAACTGGCTCAGGCCAAAGGAGAATAAGTCATGGCGATCCCTAAACTTAACGATTATGCGTTGCCAACGCCGAGCGAGCTGCCGGTTAACAAGGTTAACTGGGCCTTCGAGCCACAGCGCGCGGCATTGCTGATCCACGACATGCAGCAAT
Source organism: Serratia sp. 14-2641 (assembly GCF_001692375.1). Lineage (NCBI taxonomy): Bacteria > Pseudomonadati > Pseudomonadota > Gammaproteobacteria > Enterobacterales > Yersiniaceae > Serratia > Serratia sp. 14-2641. The sequence goes on from NZ_LXKR01000001.1 coordinate 48,193, forward strand.
ATTTCCTTAATTTCTGGGGCGAAGATAGCCCGTTGATCAAACAGGTGGTCGAGAACATCGCCGCTCTGCGTCGCTACTGCAAGCAGCAGGGTATCCCGGTGTTTTATACCGCGCAGCCTAATCAGCAAAGTGATGAAGACCGTGCCTTGCTGAATGATATGTGGGGACCGGGGCTGAACAAGCACCCTGAGCAGCAGGCGGTGGTCAGCGAATTGGCACCGGATGCTGACGATACGGTGCTGGTTAAATGGCGTTACAGCGCGTTCCACCGTTCGCCATTGCAAGAGATCCTGCAAGAAAGCGGGCGCGACCAACTGATTATCTGCGGCGTCTACGCGCACATTGGCTGCATGACCACGGCTATCGACGCCTTTATGCGTAACATCAAACCGTTTATGGTGGCCGACGGCCTGGCGGACTTCTCCCGTGAGGAACACCTGATGGCCCTGCGTTACACCGCCGGGCGCTGTGGCCGCGTGGTGACCACCGCAGATCTGTTACCCGGTATTGCCAGCATCGATGCGCTGCGCCAGCAGATTATCCCGTTGCTTGATGAAGATAGCGAAGAGATCGGCAATGATGAAAACCTGATCGATTACGGTCTGGACTCGGTACGTATCATGGAGTTGGCAACCCGCTGGCGTAAAATTCGTGAAGATATCGATTTTATCGCGCTGGCCAAATCACCCACGATCGATAGCTGGTGGGCGTTGCTTTCCGAGAGGAGATCCTGATGGCTAGAGAACAGGAGTTTAGCGGTAAACGCGTTTGGGTGACCGGTGCCGGGGCGGGGATTGGTTATCAAACCGCATTGGCATTTGCACAGAGTGGGGCCGAGGTTATCGGCTTCGATCTGCATTTTGGCGATCTGGACTATCCGTTCCGCACCGAGGTGCTGGATATCACTGATGCCGCTATGGTAGATAGCGTTTGCCAGCGTTTATTGGCGGAACATGAACGGTTGGACGTGCTGGTCAATGGGGCTGGCGTTCTGCGCATGGGGCTGACCGATGAAACCAGTAATGCGGACTGGCTGGCCTGCATGGCGGTGAACGCGGGTGGTGCCTTTAACCTGTTCCGTCATACCTTGCCGGTGTTCCGCCGCCAGAAGCAGGGGGCCATCGTGAGCATTGCTTCTAACGCGGCCCATGTACCACGTGTTGGCATGGCGGCTTACTGCGCCTCCAAGGCCGCTATGCGCAGCCTGTGTCAAACCGTAGGGCTGGAAATGGCACCTTATGGCGTGCGCAGTAACCTGGTTTCCCCCGGTTCGACCAATACCCCGATGCTACGCGGGATGTGGCAGGACGAACACGGCGAAAGCAATATGATCAAGGGGTTCCCCGACCAGTTTAAGTTGGGTATCCCATTGGGCAAGATTGCCCAACCGCAGGAGATTGCCGATGCGATTCTGTTCCTGGCATCTGATCGGGCTAGCCATATCACGATGCAGGATATTGTGATCGATGGTGGGGCGACGTTGGCGGCTTGAGTTATTGCCAATGCGTTAAAACCGTAGGGAGCCGAGTTGGGCTCCCTTTTTGTTGTTGATGGTTAGTAACTAATTGCCTTTAAAATATTTATTTCTTTGCGGCGGCTAGGTTAATGGCGGAATAACCGGTGGCACAGACTGTTCCCTCTCCTTGGGGAGAGGGTTAGGGTGAGGGAGATATCACCGTTGGCTGAGGAGGCGGTTGCCGGGTAGGTCAAAAGAAGTAGGGGGCGAACATTAGGCACCTGTACGGTGGGTCTGGCAGGATGACCGGCCGCTGCCGTTGTCTCGCAAGCGAGACTCGAACCTGAACGCAGGTTCTCACCCACACGCCCCTTCTTTGCGTATGTGCTGAGGGAGACGGTACTCTTGTGTGGCGCGCATATGCGAAAAAGGCGCCTAAAGGCGCCTTTTTCTAAATGGTGGTGGGTCTGGCAGGATGACCGGCCGCCGCCGTTGTCTCGCAAGCGAGACTCGAACCTGAACGCAGGTCCTCACCCACACGACCCTTCTTTGCGTATGTGGTGAGGGTGACGGTACGATAGTGTGGCGCGCATATGCGAAAAAGGCGCCTAAAGGCGCCTTTTTCTAAATGATGGTGGGTCGTGCAGGATTCGAACCTGCGACCAATTGATTAAAAGTCAACTGCTCTACCAACTGAGCTAACGACCCACGAATGTGGTTTACTGCTGTCTGAAACTGAAATGGTGGGTGATGACGGGCTCGAACCGCCGACCCCCTCCGTGTAAAGGAGATGCTCTACCAACTGAGCTAATCACCCACTTCAGGACTTCCAGATACTACCAAATGAGAGAATGATGGTGGGTGATGACGGGCTCGAACCGCCGACCCCCTCCGTGTAAAGGAGATGCTCTACCAACTGAGCTAATCACCCTCATTGTTCTCATTTCTTACTGCGTTAACAAGATGGTGGGTGATGACGGGCTCGAACCGCCGACCCCCTCCGTGTAAAGGAGATGCTCTACCAACTGAGCTAATCACCCCGTCTTGTTGGAGTCGCATTATAGGGATAGTTGAAAGTGAGTCAACGGTTTTTAAAATGATTTCAATCGTTCGCCGCAAATTTAGACAGGATGCGATATTTATCGCCGACCAGGACGATTCTTTGCACAGTATCATGCGTAGTGGGCCGCAAAGCGTAGCGGCCGATAGCGTGTCGGCGTTGAGGAATTAGCATGGAGTGGTAGAATGTCGCCCACTATTTTACATTCCGAGCAATCGTCGGCACTCCGCTGACACGCGTTGCGTAATAAGGCAGTGAACCCAATGAAAATCAAAACCCGTTTCGCCCCAAGCCCGACCGGCTATCTGCACGTCGGCGGCGCCCGTACTGCGCTCTATTCCTGGTTGTTCAGCCGCCATTTCGGCGGTGAGTTTGTATTGCGTATCGAAGATACCGATCTCGAACGTTCAACCCAGGAGGCTATCGACGCAATTATGGATGGCATGAACTGGTTGAACCTGGATTGGGATGAGGGTCCGTACTTCCAGACCAAGCGTTTCGATCGCTACAACGCGGTGATTGATGAAATGCTGCAACAGGGAACGGCCTATAAATGCTATTGCTCGAAAGAACGCCTGGAAGCGCTGCGCGAGAAGCAAATGGAAAACGGCGAGAAGCCACGCTATGACGGCCATTGCCGCGATAGCCAGTGCAGCCACACAGATGACGAGCCACACGTTGTGCGTTTCCGTAACCCGCAGGAAGGCTCGGTCATCTTCGACGATAAAATCCGTGGCCCGATCGAGTTCAGCAACCAGGAGCTGGACGATCTGATCATTCGCCGTACCGACGGTGCGCCAACCTATAACTTCTGCGTAGTGATCGATGACTGGGATATGGAAATCACCCATGTGATCCGTGGTGAAGACCATATCAACAACACCCCGCGCCAAATTAACATCCTGAAAGCGCTGGGCGCTCCGGTGCCTGAATATGCTCACGTGTCGATGATCCTGGGTGATGACGGTAAAAAACTGTCTAAACGCCACGGTGCCGTTGGCGTGATGCAATACCGTGATGACGGCTACCTGCCGCAGGCATTGTTGAACTATCTGGTGCGTCTGGGTTGGTCCCATGGCGATCAGGAAATTTTCTCTATCGACGAGATGAAAGAGTTCTTTACCCTGGATGCGATCAACAAATCCGCCAGCGCCTTCAACACCGAAAAGCTGCAGTGGTTAAACCATCACTACATTAACCATATGCCAGCGGAAGAAGTGGCGGTGTATCTGGCATGGCATGTTGAGCAGCAGGGGATTGAAACCCGCAACGGTCCGGAACTGAAAGATCTGGTCAAACTGCTGGGCGAGCGTTGTAAAACCCTCAAGGAGATGGCGGAGTCTTGCCATTACTTCTACCAGGACTTCAGCGAGTTTGACGCCGATGCGGCGAAGAAACACCTGCGTCCGGTCGCACGCCAGCCGCTGGAGGCCGTGCGCGCTAAACTGGCCGCTATTACCAACTGGACGCCAGAGAACGTGCACGACGCCATTCAGGGCACCGCAGACGAACTGGGCGTGGGTATGGGCAAAGTAGGGATGCCATTGCGTGTCGCGGTCACTGGCGCTGGCCAGTCACCGGGCATGGACGTTACCGTACATGCTATCGGCCAGGCTCGCTCCCTCAAGCGTATTGATCAGGCGTTGGCTTATATTGCCGAGCGTGAAGCGCAAGCCTGACCGTTAGTTGCCAGCTAAACCGACAAAGCCCTGCGAAGTGATTCGTGGGGCTTTTTTCTTGCCGGTTTATTTTGTGCCCAAAGCGGCGGTTTTTTAGTATTAAACGCGCTGATTTGGCGGCTTTTTCAGCGCTTGATCGAGGAATTCAATTTAGCCGTTGACAGGGTTTCTGGGGTTTCATATCATGCGCCCCGTTCACAGGATTTCGTGATTGTGGATTGGGGCTATAGCTCAGCTGGGAGAGCGCTTGCATGGCATGCAAGAGGTCGACGGTTCGATCCCGTCTAGCTCCACCAACCTTTTATCTCAGGAAGGTTGGAGAATACCGTAACGCACGGTTAATGCGTACCACTTTTGTGGGGCTATAGCTCAGCTGGGAGAGCGCTTGCATGGCATGCAAGAGGTCGACGGTTCGATCCCGTCTAGCTCCACCACCATTTAAAAAGCCGACCCTTGGGTCGGCTTTTTGCTGTTCACAGAAGCTCGGCTAGAGATCCAGTGAACGTTTCCACAACATAAAATCATACTGTTCCAACCGTTCGGCCTTCACCTTGTAGGTGCCGCTGGCGGCTTCGATAACCTTGGTAAAAAGGCCATCGGCAATCGAAGATAATGACTGACCTTCAATAACGCCGCCACAGTCATAATCAATGATGTCAGGCATCCTTGCTGCAATCGCTGAATTGGTCGAGATTTTTAATACTGGCACAATCGGGTTACCGGTAGGCGTTCCGAGCCCAGTGGAGAAAATTACGACGTTACATCCTGCGGCTACGAGCCCGGTAACCGCATCGACATCGTTCCCGGGAGTGCAGACCAGTGAAAGCCCAACATCCGGCATGGGCTCTGCATAATCACATACCGCACTGATCGGTGCCCGGCCTCCTTTCTTGGCCGCTCCCGCAGATTTAATCGCATCCGTGATCAAGCCATCGGTAATATTGCCAGGACTGGGGTTATCCGCAATCGACGTATCAAAGAAGTTGGCCACGGCCTCGTAGCGTTGCATCAATGAAAGAAATTTCTCTTTCAGCGGCAGACTGACGCAGCGTCTGACAATATCGCCTTCTGCACCGCACAATTCCGGGAATTCTGCCAACCCTGAAGCTCCACCGAGGGCAATCAACCGGTCGGATACCACTCCCATGGCCGGGTTGGCACTTATCCCTGAGAAACCGTCAGAGGCCCCACATTTAACACCGATCTTCAGGCTGGAGAGTGGAACATCCATCCGTTCCACTATTGGCGCATCCCGGATGAGATGGTAGGTAGAGGTTAACGCATCCTGCATCATTTTCTCTTCGCTGCTCCATTCTTGCTGCTTGAAGTAGATAGTGGGTTTGCTGAACGCCGGATTGCGCTGCTTAAGTGCCTGCTGAAAATCGACAATCCGTGCCTTTTCACAGCCTAATGCAAACACGGTCACCCCCATTACATTAGGGTGATCTGCATAGGCAGCCAATACCTCGCACATGGTCATACTGTCTGAGGTGGCACCGCCACAACCAGAGGTCACGGTAATACATCTGACTCCGTCCAAATGGGGGAATGGCCGCGAAACTTCCGGAGAATGAGCGCTACCAGAAGCAATCTGATGGGCAAAGTTCTTCAGGTTATTATTGCTGTAGCCTAATGCTTCATTCATTGCATCAGTGACTTTTTGAACGTTGCGGTTTTCACAAAATACCAGCGGTATCACCAACCAATAATTCGCCGTACCGACCCGACCATCGTCACGCACGATGCCGCGAAACGTGAGGTTCTGCCAGGCTGAAATATCTGGGTTTTCGAAATGGTATGTCGTTTCATCCTCCAGAGTGACCGGTGCTGCATAATGGCTGATATTGTCGGTAGTAACAGCCTCCCCTTTTGCAATTGGCTTAGTAGCTTTGCCGACCGGGACGCCATACAGGGAAACGAGGTCACCTACGGCAACGTCTTGAGTCGCAAATTTATGCTTGGCTTTAACATCGCTGTTTAAAATATATTCTTGATGATCCCAATTTACCCGCTGGCCTTTTTTTAAATCCTTCAGGGCAACAATAAGATTATCTGTAGGGTCAATTTTCAAGATGGTCTGCATTCGATTATCCTTCGTTATTTGGTGACCGTTTATGGGTAATTAATCAGGGGTTAATGGTGTTGCAGTGCAACCGCGTCAATGTTTTTTCTTTTTGCCAGACCGGCGATCAATAACGCACAACACACCGTGATTAACGACAATGCCAACAGCCCCGCTGTATCGCTGTTAAACCATTTATCCACTTCGACGCGGATCAATGGTGCCAGGAAGCTGCAGAAGGCCCCCATGGTGGTACAAAAACCGATACAGGCAGCCAATGCTGAGCCCGATACGATCTGCGGTGGGAAGGTCCAGAAAATGGGTTGCACCGAGAGGAAACCAATGGCTGAAAGAGATAATGCGGCTATCGCCAGGACCGGCCCCGCATAGGCGGACACCGCTAAACCAATGGCTGCAGCCACCATACAGCCGACTGAAATACTGACACGTCGGGTAGGCATTTTGTCTGAAAGGCGTGGAATATAATAAACACCTACTGCTGAACAGGCCCAGGGAATGGCCGCAACCAGCGACTCCTTAAACCCTAAGGTAGACCCCATCAACGTAGCCACTTGTGAAGGCAAGAAGAACATCAGGCCGTAGACACTAATTTGGATCGTGCCGTAGATCAGTGCCAGATGCCACACTTTGATACTTTTAAGCGCCGTTCTCACGTTGCTGGTTTCGGTTTGCTGTTGCTCCAGAGTCAATTGATCCATGAGGGCTTTCTTTTCGCTGGCGGTGAGAAAGCGTGCTTTTGCCGGTGAGTCATCCAGATAAAACCAGGCAAAGATCCCCATGAATAATGCCGGCAGCCCCTCAATAAAGAACATCCAGAACCAACCCGGTTTTCCCAGGAAACCGTGCATTTCCAACAAGGCACCAGAGAGAGGAGAACCTAGCGTCAGAGCTAGAGGAACGCCAAGCACAAAAATACCTACAACCGAAGCTCTCACCTTATTAGGGAAGTAAATAGAAGCCAGTAATAAGATGCCGGGATAGAAACCCGCTTCCCCCAGGCCCAATAAAAAACGCAAAACGATAAACTGTGTTTCAGTTTGAACCAGGCCCGTCAGCGCAGAAAGCACGCCCCAGAATGCAGTCGTGATGCTTAACCATTTTTGCGCCCCAATCTTATTCAGGATCAGGTTGGCGGGAATACCAAACAGGGCATAGGCTGCAAAGAATATGCCAGCCCCTAGAGCAAATGCGGAGTTTGACAGGCCGATATCCACCTGCATCGCCTCCTTGGCAAACCCCACGTTTACCCGATCAAGAAATGCAATAAAATACAGAATAAACATTAATGGAACTAAGCGTTTCCACGACTTTTTAATCGCAGAGTTCAGTTCAGGATTATCATAAGCAGCAAGCGTATTCATAAATCCTCCGTAATGGGATTAACGTTGTAGGCTAATATTGGCTCGGGATAGGATTTTCAAAACTTCTTCCGTCTGTTTGTCTTGCAGTCCATTGAATGGGCGAGTGCAATATACCGAGTCAATAACGCCACGGAGTTGCAGCGTTTTCTTGAAGGTCGCAATGAAGGGATCGTTGACGTTATAAATATCCATCAAGCCATCGACTTTTCTTTGATACATGGCCACCGATTCGAGGTCGTTGTGCTCAAATGCGGCCATCCAGGCTTGGAAAACCTCCGGGCAGATATTGGAAAGTCCGCCAATACACCCGTTACCACCTGATAACACATTGTGGGCAAAGTTATTATCATAGCCAGCATAGACTTCAAAATGAGGGATCTCTGCCTTGACTTTATTGATAACCTGAGCAGTGTGTGCGGTATCTGGGACCGTATCCTTAAGGCCCACAATATTGGGATAACGGTCGGCCAATCTTAGGCAAACCTCAGGAGTTACCGAGTATCCGGTGCGATCGGGGAAATTATAAATGAATATCTTAGCCGTTGTCTGACGGGCTATCTCACTGTAAAAGGCGTAAATACTTTCATCAGAAAGCCGGAAGTAATAGGGGCTGATGATCATTACGCCGTCTAGGCCACACTCCTCGGCGTAATTGGCAAGCTCTACGGCTTCAGCAATATCCATTCTGCTCGCTCCGGCGTAAGCTTTCATGCAGCCACGCTCAAACTCCGATGCTAACTGAATGAGCTGTTTAGAGAGCTTCATATTCAACGAGAAAAATTCGCCGGTGCTGCCCATCACAACAAACCCAGATACATAGCCTTTGATGTAATCGTACAGACGTAGGTTCTGCTCAGGATCAAGCCGTCCAAGATCGTCAAACACCGTAACTACAGGGGTAAGGTAGCTGCTTTTCATATGTCTCCCACTTGTTCGTATATACAAACATTGTTCTGATTAACGAATGAGATATAGAAAAGCATGTGACTAAAGAGAAGTCAATTAATCAGGGTTTGTTATTTTTGTATTAAAAATCAATTGGATAATCTTGTTTTAAGCGAAGGTATGGCGATTTTATGGATGTTTAAATGCTTATATTGTGTGCAGCATCACAAGTTTCATGACGCTTTTGATGAGGAGATCGCTCGGGATAACTCAGAAGTTGCTTATCTCAGGTAATTTGTCCAAGGTATTTTCTATTTTTTTCCGTGCCAAGAGTAGGGACGCTAAAACCTGCTCATTCTTTTCCTGAGTGGCTCTAAAGTAAGGTAGCGAGACGCTGATAGCCGCCAATATTCGCCCTTTTTGCAACAGCGGTACGGCAAAACACACCGTATCTTCGTTAATTTCTCTGTCGTCCATAGCATAGCCTTTGGCAGCGACTTCATTGAGTTGCTCACGTAATTTCTGCGAGCTCTGTACGCTGCGTGAAGTTACAGGGGAAAATCCATTCGGATAAAGCGCCATAATCTCTTCATCCGTGCATTGGGATAGCATTGCCTTCCCTAGCGCGGAAAAAATGGCTGGCAGCCTGGTACCTATTTTAGAGACCAGTTGAACGGTCTGCTCACCCTGAATTTTATCGATGTAAAGCACATGGGCTCCATCCAGCACCCCCATCTGACAAACTTCATTGCATTCAATCACTACGTTGCGCATTTCTGCGTTGATCATCCTGAGCCAATACTCCTTTTCGAAGGTGGCACTGGCCAAGACTGCGCAGGAAACACCCAGCGTATATAACCCGGTTTTTCCGTTATGATTGATATACTTGCGCGATAGGAGAGATTTTAGGATTGGGAATATCGTCCCTTTGGAAATACCGGTTTTAGTCGCTAACGCGGAGAGAGTCATTCCCTCTTCGTTCGCCAGAGTTTCCAGTATCAGCAAGACGCGCTCGGTAGGTTTATGCAATGTATCCATTTTTATCTCAGGAAGTTATCAGGATCATCAACAGCAATCGGGCAAAACCCATTACACAGCATATATCAATGAAATTCCAGTATTTTTATATGAGCCACACGCGTCAAGGCGGAGAGTCTTCCAATAAAAAACGCCCGATAAACTTCATCGGGCGTCTTAAGACTAGAACTTGTCGATTCTAAAGCTGTTAGCCCAGAACCAGGCCTGTGATGGCCGCTGACAGCAGGCTAACCAGAGTTGAGCCGTAAACCAGCTTCAGGCCGAAGCGTGAAACCACGTTGCCTTGATGTTCGTTCAACCCTTTAATCGCACCGGCTACGATACCGATAGAAGAGAAGTTGGCGAAGGACACCAGGAACACGGACAGAATACCCATGCTGCGTGGGGACAGCTCAGCACCGATTTTCTGCAGTTCCATCATGGCGACGAATTCGTTGGAAACCAGCTTGGTGGCCATGATGCTGCCAACCTGCAACGCTTCGTGCTTAGGCACGCCAAGGACCCAGGCAAATGGATAGAAGAAATAGCCCAGGATTTCCTGGAAGCTCAGGCCGAAGATGGCGCTGAACAGGCCGTTAAGCGCGGCAATCAGGGCGATAAAGCCAATCAGCATCGCGGCAACGATAATCGCCACCTTGAAGCCTGCCAGAATGTATTCACCCAGCATTTCAAAGAAGCTTTGGCCTTCGTGCAGATTGCCGAGGTGCAGCTCTTCTTCTTTACTGGTGTCATAAGGGTTGACCAGTGAGAGGACGATAAAGGTGCTGAACATGTTCAGTACCAGCGCCGCCACTACATACTTGGCATCCAGCATGGTCATGTACGCACCAACGATGGACATGGAAACTGTCGACATCGCGGTAGCAGCCATGGTGTACATACGTTTTTCTGACATCTTGCCCAGCACATCTTTATAAGCAATGAAGTTCTCAGATTGGCCCAGAATCAACGAACTTACGGCGTTGAAGGATTCCAGTTTGCCCATACCGTTCACTTTAGACAGCACGGTCCCGATGATGCGGATGATAAACGGCAGCACTTTGATGTATTGCAGAATACCGATCAGGGCAGAGATGAACACGATTGGGCACAGCACCTTCAGGAAGAAGAAGGCCAGACCTTTATCACCCATCCCGCCGAACACAAAATCAGTCCCTTGCCCCGCAAACCCGAGCAACTTGTCGAACATTGCTGCAAAGCCTTTTACAAAGCCTAAACCTGCTTCCGAGTTCAGGAAGAAATAGGCCAGTAACACTTCAATAACCAACAACTGAATAACATAGCGGATGCGGATGTTTTTACGATCGCGGCACACTAACAGGGCCAGGATCGCAACCACCACCAACGCTAACGCAAAGTGCGCAATATGGGACATGTTTGCTCCAAATTTGAGGCAGGCTGAATTTCGGTTGTCATTTTATGTAACGCCAAGTTTAAAAACGAGACATTCATAGCAAATATGGAAAATCATAGTGGAGATAGTCCTAATCTATGACGGCAAAGCACCAAAGATCAAGATGTTAATAAAGATGCGTGTACGTGGCATTTTTGTGCTACTTTTATTATCAAGCGTGATCTGCTCTGAACCCTGTGATCTAGAGTAGATGGAAACGCTAGGATTTCATGCGATCTGTTCGATAAAACCTTCGTTTTTGGCTATCGCAGAGATAACCATTATCGCTGCAAATGCACTTGATAATCATTATCACTTGGGTAAAGATGAAGGTGAGCTAAATTAGTAAGGGTTTTCGCTATGCTGAACAGTCGCGCGGTTAACAATTCCTCCAGCCGCCCGTCCAGAAAGATCAAACTTTCTCTGATGGGGCCTGCCTTTATCGCCGCCATCGGCTATATCGACCCCGGTAATTTTGCCACTAATATTCAAGCTGGCGCTTCTTTTGGCTACACGCTGCTGTGGGTGGTGGTATGGGCCAACGTCATGGCGATGCTGATCCAACTGCTGTCTGCCAAACTCGGCATCGCTACCGGTAAAAACCTTGCCGAACATATCCGCGATCGCTTCCCGCGCCCGGCCGTCTGGGCCTATTGGGTGCAGGCGGAGATTATCGCGATGGCCACTGACTTGGCTGAGTTTATCGGTGCCGCGATCGGTTTCAAACTGCTGCTGGGGGTAACGCTGTTGCAGGGGGCTGTCCTCACCGGCATTGCCACCTTCCTGATCCTGATGCTGCAAAAACGCGGGCAAAAGCCACTGGAGCTGGTGATAGGCGGCCTGCTGCTGTTTGTGGCAATGGCCTATATCGTGGAACTGGTATTTTCTCAGCCGCAGCTGAGTGGGTTGCTTAGAGGGATGGCGATCCCTGATTTGCCGAATGGTGACGCGGTGTTTCTTGCTGCAGGGGTGTTAGGGGCAACCATCATGCCGCATGTGATTTATTTGCACTCTTCTCTGACGCAGACCGCCGGTAAAGACTCTAAAGCAGAACGTTATTCAGCCACCAAGCTGGACGTGGCGATCGCCATGACCATTGCCGGTTTTGTTAACCTGGCGATGATGGCCACCGCCGCTGCCGCATTCCATTTCAACGGCCACAGCGGCATTACCGATCTTGACCAAGCCTACCTGACGTTGCAGCCGCTGCTCGGCAATGCGGCGGCCACCATTTTTGGCCTGAGCCTGGTTGCCGCAGGTCTCTCTTCTACGGTGGTAGGGACCTTGGCGGGGCAGGTGGTGATGCAGGGCTTTGTCCGTTTCTATATTCCTATCTGGGTGCGGCGGGTGGTCACCATGATGCCATCGTTTATTGTCATCATGATGGGGATGGATGCGACGCGTATTCTGGTTTTGAGCCAGGTACTGCTGAGCTTTGGTATCGCCCTGGCGTTGGTGCCGCTGCTGGCGTTTACCGGCAACCGTGAACTGATGGGGGATATGGTCAACGGTCGTCTGATTCAGAATCTCGGTAAGCTGATTGTGTTGGTTGTGGTTGGGCTCAACGGTTATTTGCTGCTCAGCAACCTGATTTAGGGTAGTTCCTCTCGCCCTAACCCTAACCCTCACTCATGGCGAGGGGATGAACGTGCTACAGACTGACTTCTGTACCTGATGCCGATCGGCTCCCTCTCCTAGGGAGGGGGTGGGGTGATGGGTCAATCATCATGATCGTGATGATGGTTTTTGTGATGATGCTTGTTCTTATGATGCTGTTTTTTATACTTTTTGTAATAGTATTTATCGGCCTTGCGGTAGCGGCCATCATGATAGTAATAATTTTTGTGCCAGTAATCGCGGTCACGCCAGCGATAGCCATCCCAATAGTAGCCCCGGCGGTTGCGCTCCCCTAAATCACGCCCCTGATGACCATGCCACCAATCGCGATCACGCCAGTCGTAACCGTCCCAGTAATTGCCCCGTTTGTCCTGGTCACCAATCTGCAGTGAGACCCCCGGCAGCAAATCAATATTGATGCTGCTAGCATGGGCGGTGGGCATGAAAAGCGCCACCAGAATGGCAGCGGTAAACAGAGGTTTGAACATTTAAGCTCCCTTGGCCGGGTACCGATAATGAAGCACGTTCATCGGTATAGGTTTTGGCCATGCAAAACGGTTGTTATCCCTCGTTCTTTAACGCGATGCGTAAAATCCATGAGGTATTTATCCGAGGGATGCTATCGCCGTGGAGCGACCGCGCCTTTGGGGAAATTCTGAAAGCCATGGGGAATACCGGGGATTGGGAGTTATCTGAGAGGAAAGGTGAAAAAACCGCCGATAACCTACCGGCGGTTTGTAAGCGATTACATCAGGATCTGCTCAATCTTGGCGATCTCTTCTGCGCTGAACTTACGGTTGGCCAGCATACCGACCGCATCTTCAATCTGGCTGACTTTGCTAGCACCGATCAAAACGGAAGTGACCCGATCGTTACGCAATACCCAGGCCAGCGCCATCTGCGAAAGCTTTTGGCCACGCTGTTCTGCCAGCGCGTTCAGTTGGCGAACCTTTTGCAGTTTCGCTTCGGTAATCTGCTCGGGAGTGAGCGAGCGGCTGCCGCTGGCTGCGCGGGAATCAGGCGGAATGCCTTGCAGATAGCGATCGGTCAGCATGCCTCCGGCCAGTGGTGAGAAGGCGATAGACCCCACGCCATGCTCTTCCAGCGTATCCAGCAACTCGGGTTCGACCCAGCGTTCAAACATCGAGTACTTCGGCTGGTGGATCACGCAAGGAGTACCAAGCTGTTGCAGTATGGCAAATGCCTGCCGCGCCCGTTCGGCCGGGTAATTCGATAACCCGACATACAGCGCTTTCCCCTGGCGGACTATCAAATCCAGCGCCGCCATGGTTTCTTCCAGCGGCGTATCTGGGTCAGGGCGGTGATGGTAGAAGATATCCACATAGTCGAGCCGCATGCGTTGCAGGCTCTGGTTCAGGCTGGCGACCAGGTATTTCTTTGATCCCCAGTCACCATAGGGGCCAGGCCACATGGTGTAGCCCGCCTTGGAAGAGATAATCAGCTCATCGCGATAAGGCTGGAGATCCTGATGCAAAATGCGGCCGAAATTCTCCTCGGCAGAACCCGGCGGTGGCCCGTAGTTATTGGCCAGATCGAAGTGGGTAATGCCAAGATCGAAGGCACGATGTACCAGACTGCGCGCATTGTCATACAGCGAGCTATCACCAAAGTTGTGCCACATACCGAGTGAAACGGCTGGCAGTTGCAGCCCGCTGCGGCCACAGCGGCGATATTCCATATTCTGGTAGCGGGCAGGCTCAGCTTGATAAACCATAAAATCCTCATCGACGGCGGGAAATGATATTCAGTGTATGCGCTTACATCTGGGTTGTCAGAGTGCCAGATCACGCTAATTGTCCGCCATTTATTCAAATTGCTTATGGATGATCTCAACTGCATGCCATTAGTGCGCAGATGTAAAGTGAGGTTTCCAGTGCTTCTTGCCGATAAAGTTCGAAAATTCGGCAGCATCTTTAATACTTAATACTAACCATTCTCCCGTTACCTAGGTGATGATCATGAGCAAGAGCTATACGGTGGCAGATTACCTTCTCGATCGGTTAGCCCAGATTGGCATTCGCCACTTTTTCGGCGTACCGGGAGATTACAACCTGCAGTTTCTCGATCACGTTATTGATCATCAGCAGATAACCTGGGTCGGCTGCGCCAACGAGCTAAATGCCGCCTATGCTGCCGATGGTTATGCCCGCTGCAAGCCAGCTGCGGCACTGCTGACCACCTTTGGCGTGGGTGAATTAAGTGCGATAAACGGCATTGCCGGTAGCTATGCCGAATACCTGCCGGTGATCCACATTGTTGGCGCCCCGGCTTTGCGAGCCCAGCGTGCCGGGGATTTGTTGCACCATTCGTTGGGGGATGGAGATTTCGGTCATTTTGCCCGCATGGCGAAAGAGGTCACCATCGCCCAGGCCAGCCTGACGGCCAGCAATGCGGAAGCGGAAATCGATCGCCTGTTGACCACCGCACTTTATGAGCGCCGCCCGGTGTACCTGCTGTTGCCAAGTGACGTTGCTGAAGCTCCGTTGGCTTCGCGCCCGGCACCTTTAGTGTTACGCCAGCCCAATCTGTCCGACGTTTCCTTACAGGCATTTATCGCCGCCGCACGAGAAAAACTGCAGGCAGCGCAGAAGGTTTCTCTGCTGGCCGATTTCCTGGCAGAACGCTTTGGTGCCGAACCGGTGCTGGAACAATGGATGAATGAGGTCAATATTCCCCATTCCACATTGCTGTTAGGCAAAAGCGTGTTGGATGAAACCCATGCCTGCTTCACCGGAACCTATGCCGCAGCCGCGAGCGATCCGCAAGTCAAGCAGCAGATTGAGGGGGCCGATGTGGTGATTAACGTCGGGTTGCGTTTCACCGACGCCATCACCGCCGGTTTTAGTCATAACCTGCCCGTGGATAAATGCATAGATATTCAGCCGTTCGAGGCAAGGGTTGGGCAGCAGGTATTCAGCCAGGTCCCGATGCGGGACGCTGTGAAGGCCTTACACCAACTGACGTTATCGTTAGCCAGCCAATGGACGTTGCCGTCGATCAAACGGCCAGCGTTGCCAGGTTCCAGTGCCAGCGGTCTGGATCAACATGGTTTCTGGCAGCAGATCCAAGACTTCTTGCTGCCGGGAGATATCCTGATTGCGGAGCAGGGCACCGCCTGTTTTGGCGCGGCGTCGTTGACGCTGCCGCAGGGTTGCCGGTTTATCGTACAGTCCTTATGGGGGTCGATCGGCTATACCTTACCGGCGGCGTTTGGCGCGCAGACTGCCGAGCCTCATCGTCGGGTGGTGTTGCTGATTGGCGATGGGGCCGCTCAGCTTACCGTGCAGGAGTTGGGGAGTATGTTGCGCGATGGGCAAAAGCCGGTGATCTTGCTGCTGAATAATGACGGTTACACTATCGAGCGAGCCATCCATGGGCCGGAACAGCGCTATAACGATATCGCGCAATGGAACTGGACGTGGTTACCGCAGGCTTTATCGCTCGATCATCAGATGAAGTGCCTGCGCGTCACCGAGCCTGAGCAGTTGCGTGCGGCGCTTGGAGAGGTCGGTGGTTGCGAGCAACTGGCGTTTATCGAGGTGGTGCTGCCGAAAATGGATTTTCCCGAACTGCTCGATAGCGTGTCACGGGCCATTCAATCGCGTAATGCGGCGGCTTGATCGTTGGCATTTTCCAGCAGGCGATCCAATAACCACAGCCCCGCCGGCCCCGGCGGGGTAAGCTTGGACCATACGGCGTCGACCGAGATAGTTTGCGGCCAGCCACGCATTTTCAGCTCTGTCAGACGTTGCTGCCCGTACTGTTTGACCAGCCAGTGCGGCAATATCGCCCAACCTGCCCCTTGTTCCGCCATCTCCAACAGCATCAGATAACTGGGCGCCGACCAGGTTCGCCCGCGCGGTTTAGTCGCGTTGTTGCTGGTATAGGTGTTCAGGTAAAGTTGGCGGCTGCTGGCAAGGTGGGCCTGCGTCAGGGCCGGGAGACGGGTCAGCGGATGGTCATGAGCGACAAATAGCCCCATTTCAGTCTGTTCTGGCAGTCTGGAGACGGCAATCTCGGGGGGATAGGTGGGTTGAACCGCCAGCATTCCCAGGTGAGCGCGGCCAGTCTGTAGCAGATCCAGCACATCCTCCCCTTCGGCGATCATACACTCCAGCTCAATATCCTGATAACGCCGCTCGAAATGTTTCAGCAGGTTATCGTGATGATTGGGTTGATAGGTATCGGAAAAAACGATGGTCAGCCGTGGTTCGATATTGTCCCCCAAGCGGATGCTCAGCGCATCGAGCCGTTCGCTGGCCGCGAGAATTTCCTGCACGTGGCCCAGCACCTTGCGGCCGGCCTCTGTCAATACTGGTTGGCGGGCCTGGCGATCGAATAGCGTTAGCCCAAGATCTGCCTCCAGATTGGCAATGGCGGTGCTGATGGTGGATTGGCTTTTGCGCAGCCTACGTGCGGCAGCAGAAAACGAGCCTAACGCGGCGGCCTCAACAAAGGCCAGTAGGGCTTCTGGGGAATAGCGCATGATGTATCTACTTTATCGATGGAACCTATTTTTAATCTACGCAAAAAAACGATGATAATCACCTGACTTTTTCAATAATGTTCATAAAGCAGGTGAAGTATGCAGTTGCAAAACAAGTCGTTGGTTGAACGTATCGTTCACGCCGTGGGGTTCGAAGCTATCGCCGTGATGATCTGTGCCCCTTTGGGTTCATGGCTGCTTAACCGCTCGATGGCGCAGGTAGGGGCGCTGGCGATCATGTTATCTACCGTCGCCATGCTGTGGAACATCGTTTATAACTCGATCTTTGATCGGCTGTGGCCGGTGAGTCGAGTGGTCAGAACGCTGAAAGTGCGTATTGGCCACGCCTTTGGCTTTGAAGCCGGGTTTGTGCTGATTGGTCTGCCGATAGCCGCGTTTATGCTCAATATTTCGTTGTGGCAGGCCTTTGTGTTGGAGATTGGTTTCTTCCTGTTCTTCCTGCCCTATACCATGGCGTACAACTGGCTCTACGATACCCTGCGCCAGCGTTGGTTCGAGCCGCGTCAGGCTCGGGTTAGCAGTTCGCGCAGCAAATAATTGCTTCGTCAGTCAGGTCGTTCTCGGGTAATGTCTGGTTGATAGTGAGTCAAAACCAAGGAGAACCGAATGAAAGTGTTGGGATTATTGGGCGGGATGAGTTGGGAATCCACCATCCCCTATTACCGAATGATCAACGAGCAGGTGAAACAGCGGCTTGGTGGCCTGCATTCAGCCAAAATCGTGCTCTACAGCGTGGATTTTCATGAGGTGGAACGCCTGCAACACCAAGGTGATTGGGAAGGCGCTGGTCGTTTGCTCGCAGGGGCCGCCGCTTCGCTGCGTGCTGCCGGTGCCGAAGCCATCGTGATCTGTACCAACACTATGCATAAGGTGGCGGATGCGGTGGAACAGGCCAGCGGTCTGCCACTGATCCATATTGCCGATGCCACGGCATTGCAGGTACGGCAGCAAAATATTCACCGTATCGGCTTACTCGGTACGCGCTTTACCATGGAGCAGGATTTTTACCGTGGGCGTTTGCAGGATAAATTTGCTATCGAAGTGGTCACGCCGGATGCTGCCGATCGCGATATCGTACACCGCATCATTTATGAAGAGCTGTGCCTGGGCAAGATCGTTGATACCTCACGCGATGAATATCGCCGGATTATTGCCAAGCTGGAACAGCAGGGCGCCGAGGGGATCATCTTTGGCTGCACCGAGATCGGCCTGTTGGTTGGCGCACAAGATGCCGCGGTGCCGGTGTTCGACACTACGGCCATTCATGCGCACGCCGCTGCTGAGTATGCTCTGGCCTAGTCTTTATGCGGAGGCTGGTTTTTTACTACCAGCATCAAAGGTTTGCCCGCCAGCACCAGCCACGCGGGCAACATCACAATACAGAGTATCGGTAACAGGTGCAGCTCTGGCACTACCGCCACGGCCATAAACAGGCTCAGCCAGCCGTCGCGAGTCACCACCAGCACCAACCCCATAATGGCACAGGAGACGGTGATTGCTGCCGGAACCGCCGGGACATGTTGATGCAACATCAACCCCAGTGCGACACCGATAAATACCGCCGGGAAAATACGCCCGCCGCGGAAGCCACTGGCGGCAGCTACCACCAGGGCGGCCAGCTTGGTCAGGGTGATCACCAACAATTGGCTGGTGGTGAAACTGCCGTCGACCACCAACAGTTTCATCTCATCCAACCCTTTGAACAGGGTGACATCTCCGCCAATCACCCCAAGGATCCCCAGCAACAGACCACCTAGCCCGAGCATCAATACCGGATTTTTCAGCGAATGGAACATGTGGTGCATGCGTGGGAAGCACCAGATCGCCACCATCCCCAGGGCAATAGCAATCAGCGCGACCACCGATCCGCTGAAGATATCGCGTAGCCGGGTCACATCGTAAGCATCAAGCTGTAGGGCAAAGTTCGGGGTAAAGAACATCTGGGTAGTGACGGCCCCTGCGGCAGCGGCCATCAGCGGGGCAAACAGCCGATCCCACAGAGGGACTTCGCTATTCCCCCCCAGCGTTTGCGAGAAAATCAGGGCGGCGGCAACCGGTGTACCAAACATCGCGCCAATCGTGCCCGCGGCGGCGAGGATGATCCAGTCCATCTTGGGCACTTTGGGTAATAGTCTGGCCCCGAGTGCGACCACCAGGGCAATATTGATGGCGGTGATCGGGTTTTCCGGCCCCAAACTGACGCCGCCTGCTAGGCCGATCATCAAAGCTAACGCCAACCCCGGCACGGCGGATAGCGGCAAAGGCATGCCGATCAGTGATTCGGTAGCCGGATCTGGCCCGGCATGGCCCGGTACGAAACGTATGATCAACCCAATGGCTATACCGGTCAGCGTGAGAATACCGATGGTCCACCAGGGGGAATGGCTATCGATATTGAGCAGCTCCGGGAGGCGAGCCCACAGCAAATTCTGTAGCACGCTGGCACTTTCCATCAGCAAGATGAGGATCAGGCTGGAGGCAGAACCGATAACGATCGCGGGCAGGGCGAAGGCCAACATAGCATTGGCACGCGGATGCAGCATGCGGGATCCCTTGTTGTTACGTCCCTGATTGGCAGGGAAAACAGAGAGTAAAGCCAGCAGAATCGCCAGGCCCCAGAGAAATGTTTTGCATAGTATATAGCTCCAACGGAGCGATTTCGCTAATGGTAGCCGCACGCCATCGCATTCATCTCACGTTTTTTGCGCCAATCTGTAACCGCCGGTATAAATCGGTGAAAACTGTGCTGGCTGAAACGATTTTTGTGATCGAGATCGCTATTGCGCAGCGGGCCGCAGAATGCCGATTGTTGTTTGGGCGGCGTGATTTTACAGTGTACCCAATTTCGTATTATTCATTTTAGGGAGAAACACCGATGACCTATGCCCTCGTAGGTGATGTTGGCGGCACCAATGCCCGCCTGGCGCTGTGCACTGTCGAGACAGGCGAGATCGCCCAGGCGAAAACCTATTCTGGTCTGGAGTTCGATAGCCTGGAAGCGGTGATCCGCCAATACCTGGCCGAGCTGCAACTGGAGGTTCAGGACGCCTGTATTGCCATCGCCTGCCCGGTAACGGAGGATTGGGTCGCCATGACCAATCACACCTGGGCCTTCTCCATCAAAGCGATGAAAGAGAGCCTGGGCTTAAAGCACCTGGAAGTAATTAACGATTTTACCGCGGTTTCGATGGCTATCCCGATGCTGTCCGAAGATGACGTGTTGCAGTTTGGCGGTGGCAAAGCGCAAAAAGATAAACCGATTGCCGTTTACGGTGCGGGTACTGGCCTGGGGGTAGCGCATCTGGTGCATGTTAACCGCCGCTGGGTGAGCCTGCCGGGTGAGGGCGGCCACGTAGATTTTGCACCGAACAGCGAAGAAGAGGACATCATCCTCGAGGTACTGCGTGGCGAAGTAGGGCACGTCTCTGCGGAGCGTGTGCTGTCTGGCCCTGGGCTGGTGAATCTGTACCGTGCCATCGTTAAGGCAGACAAGCGGCTACCCGAGAAGCTGGAGCCAAAAGACATCACCGAGCGTGCGCTGGCGGACAACTGTACCGATTGTCGCCGTGCTCTGTCACTGTTTTGCGTGATTATGGGGCGGTTTGGCGGCAACCTGGCGTTGAACCTGGGGACGTTTGGCGGGGTGTATATTGCCGGGGGCATCGTGCCGCGCTTTATGGAGTTCTTCAAGGCCTCCGGGTTCCGCGCCGCCTTTGAAGACAAGGGCCGCTTTAAAGACTATGTACGTGAAATTCCAGTCTTTATGATCACCCATTCCCAACCGGGGCTGCTGGGAGCCGGTGCCCATCTACGCCAGACACTGGGGATACACCTGTAATCAGCCAATAAAAAAGGGGCGCTACCCGTTTGGCAGCGCCCCTTTTTTTGCCGACCAAAGACGACGGGTTGATTAGCCGTTGGCCTTAGCCAATACCGGCTCTGCGTGAGACTCTTCTTCCTGCTCAACCGCTTTCGGCGCTTTGATAAACAGGGTGATCAGCAGTGAAATGACCGACAGCACACCCATTACCATAAAGGTCGCGTGGAAGCCGCCGAAGTGGTTGGCAACAAACGACCCTGCCAGCGCGCCTAGACCAAAGCCCTGATAAATGATGCCGTAGTTTTTGCTGTGGTTTTTCAGGCCGAAGAAGTCACCGACAATCGCCGGGAAGACGGTAATGTTGCCACCGAAGCAGAAAGCGACCGCACCGACGCAGATAAAGAACAACGTATGGCTCAGCGTCACGAAGCTCAGTGCGGCAATCGCCAGAATAGTGACCAGCATGGTGAAGCTGATGACGCGCATACGGCCTACTTTATCGGACAGGGTGCCCAGAATGATGCGGCCTGCGGTATTGAAGATTGCCACGGCGGAAACGGTGTTGGCGGCGGTGGCCAAATCCATTCCAGCCAGCTGTACGCCCATGTCTTTAACGATACCAATCAGATACAGGCCACTCATACAGGCTGCGAAGAAAATCACGAACAGCATGTAGGCCTCTTTGCTGGCCAGCATCTGGCGCACGGTGTAATCGTTGCCCAGCGTGCCGTGGTTAGCCTGTTGGTTAACCTGCACCGGTTCTTTGAGCAGCATGGAGCCCAGCACAATCAGCGCCATCACGATCACGCCCCAGTAGAAGAAGGCGGCAGAGACACCGGCACCGCTAATCAGGGCGGCGTTAACGTATTTGAACAACAGGCTGCCACTACCGAACGCCCCGACGGAGATGCCGGAAATCAGCCCCTTGTTGTCTGGGAACCATTTGATCAGGTTGGATAGCGTAGAGATGTAAGCGATACCCACCGCAAAACCCACCACCACGCCCGCTAACAGATAAATCATATCCAGCGATTGCACGTGGGCGCTGGCAATCAACCCCAGGCCGACCAGCACACCGGAGACCAGCGTCAGATTACGGATACCGAAACGTTCTTGAAGTTTGCCGGCGAACAGCGTTGCGAAGGCCAGGAAGAAACTGGTGATCGAGAAGGTGGTAGCGACATCGCCGAGGCCCCAGTGGAACTTGTCTACCAGCGGCTGGTTGAACAGGCTCCAGGTATAGATAGTGCCGAGGCCCATCTGGCAGATGATGGTGCCGAGAACGATTAAGCTGCGATTTGCCGGTTTGCTGTTCATGGCCGGTCTCCTTCCTGTATTGGCGTTGCCTATTGGCAAAATTAGCAAGGCAACCAGAGCCCTGCGGTATGGGCTTATTATAAAGGGGGCGATCGTTGCCCATGGCGGATCGGGAATGAACTGCCGCTGCCGAGGAATGAAATGCCGTTATCGCTGCATGAGTTGCCGAATAAGGGCCAAAAAGCCGCTGGAATGCGGCCTGCCGGGCGTGATCTACATCAAAGATATGTCAGAAAGATGGCCAAACCGCCGTGGCAGACTGTGTGGTAATTGTGAAGGATATGTCTGAAAGGCGTAATTGGGCTTTCGTCCTATGGAGAACGTACCGGAGCGGAACTACTGTGATGGGGAAATGGACAGGTTCTGTTCTCTGGGAGTTACCCAATGAAAAAAGTGCTGTTGTTATTGGCTGCGTTGCTGCCGCTGTCACTGCCTGCGGTGAGCCATGCGGATATTTCTGTCGGCATCAACGTGCCTGGAATGTCGGTGCATATTGGCGATCGTGATGACCGTGGCCATTACTGGGATGGTTATCGCTGGCGTGAACCACGCTGGTGGTACCAACATCGTCCACGCGAATATTATGGCCCACGTGAACACTATGGCCCGCCGCCACGGGTGATCTACTACGGGCCACCACCACGTCAATGGCGGGATGGGCCGCGTTATCATCGGATGCCACCTCCGCCACCGCCGGGTTATTATCAGCGAGAGCGCGGTCCCCGAGGCCCGCGTTGGTAATTACAGGCGCATCAGTTGGCGGAACGCCTTGACCTTGCTGCGGCTGACCGGGACTTCAAAATCCAGATCGCTCAGCCGCAGAATATAGGTGTTGTTAAACCACGGAACGATTTCCCGGATCTTGGATAGATTGACGCAATACGAACGGTGGCAGCGGAAGAAAAACTCTTCCGGTAGCCGTTGGTAAAACTCGGTGATATTCATCGGCATCACAAACTCTTCGCGCCGGGTATATACCCGAGTGACTTTCTCATCGGCGGCGGCGTAGTAGATGTCGTTGATGTCCGTGACGATGATGCGCTCGTCTTTGATCAGGTTAATGCTGTGGTTGGTACGGTTCGCCGGTGCGCTAGGCTCCGGCGTCTGCGCCGGTCGGTTATGCAATGCCTCCAGCTTTTGCAGCATGGTGATGATACGCGCTTCATGATACGGCTTGAGGATGTAGTCGAACGCCTCGATCTCAAACGCCTCCACCGCATGCTCTTTATAGGCGGTGATAAACACGATCGACGGACGATGCGCAAACTTGCTGATGTTCTGCGCCAGCAAAACTCCGTCTAACGACGGAATATTGATATCGAGGAAAATGGCATCGACCTGATGAGTTTGCAGGTATTTCAGCACGTCCAAGCCGTCTTCAAAGGTGGCTTCGATGGTGATATTGCTGTGTTTATTAATCAGATAAGTCAGCTCTTGCTGGGCGAGAAACTCATCTTCAACAATGATGGCTTTCATAGTTGTTCCCCGGCAGGTTGTGGGCTGTTTTCGCTCTGCAGTTTATTACCGTTTTTGGTGACATAGAAGGCGATTTCCGTTCCCGGCTCCAGCCGCCGTATGCGCAATCCTTCGCCGTACAGCAGGGAAACACGGTGGTGTACGTTAAGCAGGCCGATATTGTGGCCTGGCATTTCATTGCGCGCCACGCGCTCGATCACCCGTGGATCGATGCCGTTGCCAGTATCTTTCACCGAAATCTGGACGCGATCGCCCCGATCTTTCACCGCGATCACCACCACGCCTTTCCCTTTACAGGGTTGAATACCGTGCACGATGGCATTTTCCACCAGTGGCTGGATCAGTAGGCTGGGGATGCGCACGGCAATATCATCATCGATGTCATAAATCACCGTCAGCTTACTGCCGAAGCGCGCCTGCTCGATGGCGATATAGTCCTGGATCTGATGCAGTTCCTTACGGATATCGATCAGTTCGTCGTTCAGTTCCAGGTTGTAGCGCAGGTAACGTGATAGGTTGATGATTAACTGGCGGGCGGTATCCTGATTTAGCCGGATTGACGACGAGATAGCGTTTAGCGCATTAAACAGGAAATGCGGATTGATTTTGCTTTGTAGCGCGCGCATTTCGGCCTTGTCCGCCATTTGGCGCAGATGCTCGATGCGCGAGACTTCCATCTGGGTGGAGATAATCTGCGACAGACCAACCGCCATCACCTTCAGCGTATTGGTGATCTGATGGGCATGGCAGTAGTAAATTTTCAGCGCCCCGGTCACCTCACCCTTTTCCCACAGCGGGATCACCAGTTGGGAATGGATCTGCGGTGCGGTCTGGTTCTCGAGGTTGTTTTTGATGATGATTTTGCCCTGCTGGATGCTTTCCAGCGTGACTCTGCTCAGCCCTGCGCGCCCGAGTGGGTAGTGCTCTGCTCCCACGCCAACGTAGGCCAGCACATGTTGGGTATCGGTGATGGCGACCGCATCAGCATTGATATCGTGGCGGATAATTTCGCAAATGGTAGTCAGCGATTCGCTATTGATATTACGGAAATAGGGCAGCGTTTTACGGGCGATATCCAGCGCCAGCTTGGCCTGCCGCGCCGCAATCACCTCTTTTTCGTCTTCGACGCTTTGCACCAGCAGCACGATCAGGCCGATACACACCGTGCCGAGGATCATCGGCAGGGCAATTTTAGACACGATATCCAGCCCGAGTTCGGTGGGTTTGGCCCAGGCAACGATCAGCAGCATGGTGAGTGATTCGCACAGCATGCCTCCCAAGATCCCGGCACGCCAGCGCTGGCCTTTCTTCACTTTCAGGTTGATATAACCAGCGCCGATCCCGGCAATAATGCTGGTGATCAGGCAGGGAACCGAGGTGATACCGTCGATATCGATCAGATAGCGGTGCAATCCGGCGATAATGCCGGTAATGATGCCGACCCAGGGGCCAAACAGGATCCCCCCGGCCATAATGGCAATCACACGCACGTTAACCAGAGAGCCTTCGACGTTGATGCCAGAATAGGTACTGAACAGGGCGAACAGAGAGAAGATGGCCGTGACTGCGGCCAGTTCCAGCGGAGTATGATCTTCCTTTTGCAACAGCTGGCGAAACAGCCGGGTGCGGGTGAGGAAAAACAGGCAGATCAACATCAGGGCGGCACGATCGAAGACCGCTAACAACATTTCAAAAACAGGGTGCACAACGGCGGCTCACTGCGACGAACGGGAGACCACAGTATATCACAGCGAGGCAATGACCGCGGTGGCCGGAGCACACCGCGCTCATCAGGGCTATTTGATACCCAATTGCGCCTTGCCTAGCGGCGTCAGCAGCTCAACGGTGGCGCGGCCAATGAAATCCACTTCGAAATCATCCGCAGCAAAATCCACCGGGCTTTTGCCGGACAGGAAGCTGGGCAACTGCCGTTGCAGATAGGCATCGTTCTTCTCGCAGCCCGGCGCGGCGGCGATGTACATCACGTTGCTGTCGAACTCGCCGTTATGCTCGTTTTCTACCGAATGGATCACGTCACAGTGCCAGAATACCGTATCTCCCGGCTCTAGATCGGGAATAGGGGATAACCCACTTAATAAAAGGGGATGCCATTGTTCCGAGATAGATAGCGCCCGGCCCGGGGCGGCACCGCACAGATCGTCATCCGCCACATCATCTTGCAGGGCACGCAGCAGGATATAGGCCATGGCGTTGGCGATCGGTACCACGTTCAGCGTTCCGGCGTGGGTGCGTTGCGGTGTCAGTGCTGTCCAGCCCTGGAAGGTGCGGAACATGGAACAAACTGCCGGTGAGGCGATCTCGCGCACTTCGGTGCGGCCATCGGCGGCAAAGGGATCGTATTGCTGCCAGTTGCCGGAGAACACGTGACGATAGACATAGCGGAAATTCTCATCCAGCCAGCGTTCGATGGTGCCGCTATCCACATGCGGGGAAAGGCCCAACGAAGAGGAGTTTGGTGGGCGGCGGCGGGTACGGTCGGCATAGGTAGCAACACGCGTTGGGTCAAAGTGCTGTTTACCGTTGCTTTCGGTTGCCCACAGGCTGTTGAGGAACACCTGCACCGCATGCATGCGCTGATCTTGACGAGCCTCGACCTGAGGCTTTGACCAGTAAATGCCATAGATCTGTGGCTTACTGGCAGCCAGTTTGCCAAAGTAGTTATCTTCGGCGGCATTTTTTAGCCGCTCGACGAAATTATTGCGTTCGAGATAATCGCCGATCTCCTGGTTCCAGGCCTCGGCTTTGCTGCGTGGGAATACGCCCCGAATAGCGCACACGCCGCGCTGTTTAATCAGGGCAATTTGTTGTTCGGTAACGCGTTGTTGCAGGATATCTTCGGCGTCCACCTGCGGCACCGGGTCTTGGCCGTTGGCCAGTTCCTGACGGATTTGCTCCACCTGCTGGCGAATATTGCCTTCCAGTTCCAGGAAGACTTCGCGATAGTTGGGTAAAGCCTGGCGTAACTGCTGCTTGACGCTTTTTATTGCGGCAGGAATATCATCGATGAGTAATGAAGCCATGGTGTTCTCCTTGGCCCGCCGGTGGGCGAGGATGGTGGTGGTAGGGTAGCGTTATAAAGTTGCTGTTTTGTGGTAACCTGGTTAATGATTATCTGGGTTTAATAGGGGAAAATAAAGGGATATCTTTCATTCGTAACTTCCTCTTTTTCGTTTTTCGGAGATTTACCTGATGAAATTGGAAACACCGCGCTTGCTGCTGACATCACTAACGGCAGATGACTGGCCGTTATTCCTACGTCTGTTCCAGGATCCCCAGGTGATCCGTTACATTGCCGATCCGCTGCCGGAACACGAGATCCGTGAACGTTTCGAAGCACGCTTGCCCGCATGGGATAAGCATTGCGATCGCTGGTTGTGTCTGGTGATGAGAGAAAAAAACAGCGGTCAAGCGGTGGGAATGACCGGGTTTCGCCCTGAGTGGTCCCCTTGCCAGCAGGCCGAAGTGGGTTTTGGCAGCCTGCCGGAAGGGCAAGGGAAAGGTTATGGCAAAGAGTCGCTGCCCGTGATCTTGGACTTTGCCTTCAATGCCTGCGGGTTTCACAAAGTGTATGCCACGGTGACAGAGGGGAATTTAGCCTCACGGGGTCTGTTGGAGAGCTGCGGTTTTCAACTGGAAGGGACGTTGCGTGACAATTTCCGCCTGGCGGACCGGTGGTGTAATGACTGGCGGTTGGGGTTGCTGGCGACGGAGTTTGCGGCTGCCAAACGGTAAAAAAATTGTTATGCGGGGGGCTCGACAGCCTGACAAGGCTGAGTTATGTTCGATGTTCGGCCATTCTGTGGCCAGCGTCGCTCGGATGGTCCGGGCGCTAACGTCTCTTCGAGGTAGCTATGTCTGATAACAACCCGCGCCGTTTCACGCGCATCGAACGCCTGCCCCCTTATGTATTTAATATCACCTCTGAACTGAAGATGGCCGCGCGCCGTCGCGGGGAAGATATTATCGATTTCAGCATGGGTAACCCGGACGGCCCGACGCCGCCGCATATCGTAGAGAAACTCTGCACCGTAGCCCAGCGTGACGATACGCATGGCTACTCAACCTCACGCGGTATTCCGCGCCTACGCCGTGCTATTTCGCACTGGTACCAAGAACGCTATCAGGTCGATATTGATCCTGAGAGCGAAGCCATTGTGACCATCGGCTCGAAAGAGGGGCTGGCGCATCTGATGTTGGCAACGCTCGATCACGGGGATACGGTGCTGGTGCCGAATCCAAGTTACCCGATCCATATTTATGGCGCGGTGATCGCCGGTGCGCAGGTGCGTTCCGTGCCGCTGGTGGACGGCGTGGATTTCTTTGGTGAGCTGGAGCGCGCCATTCGTGAAACCATTCCGCGGCCAAAAATGATGATCCTGGGCTTCCCGTCCAACCCGACGGCGCAGTGTGTAGAACTGGATTTCTTTGAGCGGGTAGTGGCGCTGGCG
Source organism: Serratia sp. 14-2641 (assembly GCF_001692375.1). Classification (NCBI taxonomy): domain Bacteria; kingdom Pseudomonadati; phylum Pseudomonadota; class Gammaproteobacteria; order Enterobacterales; family Yersiniaceae; genus Serratia; species Serratia sp. 14-2641. The sequence goes on from NZ_LXKR01000001.1 coordinate 76,375, forward strand.
AAGCAGTATGACGTGCTGGTGATCCACGATCTGGCCTACGCCGATATCGTCTATGACGGCTGGAAAGCGCCTTCGATCATGCAGGTACCAGGAGCCAAAGACATTGCGGTAGAATTCTTCACCCTGTCGAAAAGCTATAATATGGCCGGCTGGCGGATTGGCTTTATGGTGGGTAACTCTGAGCTGGTTAGCGCATTGGCACGCATTAAAAGCTACCACGACTACGGCACCTTTACGCCGTTGCAGGTGGCCGCTATTGCCGCACTGGAAGGCGATCAGCAGTGTGTGTTGGACATTGCCGAGCAGTATCGCCAGCGCCGTAACGTGCTGGTGAAAGGGCTGCACGAAGCCGGCTGGATGGTAGAGAACCCGAAAGCCTCGATGTATGTGTGGGCAAAAATTCCTGAGCCTTATGCGCATCTGGGGTCGCTGGAGTTCGCCAAGCGTCTGTTGGCGGAGGCTAAAGTGTGTGTATCTCCAGGGATCGGCTTTGGCGATTACGGTGATACCCATGTGCGTTTTGCCTTGATTGAAAACCAGGATCGTATCCGCCAGGCGGTGCGTGGTATCAAGGCGATGTTCCGTGCCGATGGGTTAATCAAGCCTGCGACCAAATAGCATCGCGTTGTTGCTTGAGACTCGGCGTTCGCTGTTACCCCTCACCCCAACCCTCTCCCACAGGGAGAGGGTGCTGGCAGTCCCTGCTCGTTTGGAAGTAAAGCGATAATCTCAGCAAGCTCGATTGCCTCTCATCCAAGGTAAGTCACTACAATTTCAAACACGCCCGAACGGTTCCCTGTGGGAGCTGGCAGTTTGGAAGTAAAGCGATAATCTCAGCAAGCTCGATTGTCTCTCATCTAAGGTAAGTCACCACAATTTCGAACACGCCCGAACGGTTCCCTCTCCCTGTGGGAGAGGGTTAGGGTGAGGGGCGTGTTAAGTGCCCACAATCCTGATTTTTCTTCGGCTTAAGGTTCTCTTCAGTTGTTATCCGCTATGCTCTGCTAATACCGTATTAGTCGGAGTCTCTATGAGCGTTCGCTTTGCAAAATCACAAATCCTCCTACACTGGCTGACGCTGGTGATGGTGATCCTGACTTACAGCGCCATACTTCTGAAGGACTCAGTGCCGGATGAAAGCGCGGCATTGGTGAAGGATCTGCACTTTAACTTTGGCCTGTCGGTGTTTGTGCTGATGTTTATCCGCCTTGGGCTACGCCACCGGCATCCGACGCCGCCGATCACTCCGGCTTTGCCGGGTTTACAGGCGCTAGGGGCGAAAATTCTCCATTGGGTGCTGTATCTGCTGTTTTTATCGTTACCGATATTGGGCTTCTTGACGTTGGCCTATGATGGCAAACAGTGGATGCTGCTGGGCTGGCAGGTGCCACAGTGGGTCACGCCCGATGCGGGCATACGCCGCACGCTGAAAATGGTGCACGAAACCTTGGCAAACACGGGGTATTTCATCATCGGCATCCATGCCTTGGCCGCGATTTATCATCACTATGTGCGGGGTGATGACACCATGCGCCGGATGATGCCCGGCAAATAGCTCGCGGTGCAGAAACAACAAAGGGGCGCATAAGCGCCCCTTTATCTATATACCTGGTGAGATTGCGGTTAAGCAACCATCAGCATGAAGGTTCCTACCCATGCAACCAGCATGAATGAAACGCCCATCAAAAAGTATTTCACGTAACAACTCCTTGTGGAGTCCTCGCAAACCAACGATCCCGATTGTTGTCTGAGTATTTTGTGGCAAATCAGCAGCGGGTGGCGGGTTCTTCAATCAGAAGGAACAACGTCCTGAGCTACGATTTACCGGTCGTTGCGATTCAAGTTCCTTGAGGTTAACCAGGAATCACAACAGGATCGGCGCTAATGTACTCCCAAAATCCTACCCATTTCAATACTGTGTTTTTGATCACACTTTTTGCCGGTTTTTTACCCTGTCAAGGAGTTAACACGGGCACAGAATACAGCACCCCTATGCGGTGTGGTGGTTGATAAATGCCTGAAGTAACAGTTTGTTACAAGGCATCAGGCCACAGCACTGACGCTAGCGATCAGGATAGCCCAGAAGACCAGACAAGAAAGCAGGATAGCGGCCCAGACATGACGACGGTTGAGTTCCATTTTTAGCCTTCACTTTGCAATCGGTGGTTGTTTAATAACCCTATCGGCGCAAAACGGTAAAAATTTACTCTCTGGGCAAACTATTTATTCTGAGGGCTGGCGGATCGCCACTACCGTGGTATGCACTTCGTAGCCTAGAAGAAACAGGGCTTGCTCAAGGGCCTCAACCTTCGAGGCATAGGCCACATCCAGCAACCGATCGATCTGTGCGCCGTTAAACCCCATCTGGCGGGCCAGCAGCGCTTTTGAGGTGTTGCTGCTCAACATGTGGTTATGCAGTTCCAGCTTTAATTTCACCAGCACTGGCAAATGCAGGGCAATGTCACCGCTTTGCAATGCGGAGGCCGCAGGCACCGGGCGCCCTTCTTCCATTTCAATGGCGATAGCCGTCAGCAGGCTTTCCTGGGCCTCCAGCTCGACGTCCTCACGTTTGTAGCAGGCTGCCTGCTGCTCGGGGAAATCGCGTAGGGTAATTTGCCAGGCATCGCTTTCGCTATCGAAGGCGTATTGGGCGGGATAGTGGCAAGGCATCATATTTCCTGCTTGGGGGGAAGTGAGCCGCATTGTGACCGGTTGGCGACAACAATGCCAGAGATTGGCGTTCTTAAAGCGCGAGGAAAATCACTGCTTAGGCCGTCAAGCTGAGAGCACTGTTGCACCGTATCTTTTTTGAACGGTGACTGATGTTTTATTAGGAACTTATGCCAGAATTATCCTATAAGCCCAATGATGGTCCGGATTAACATGAAATACAGATTTAACGATCGTGTGCTGTTTGATGGTGATAGCGGAACGTTGGGTCCAAGCGACTTTTCCGACGAGCCCACTTCTATTTCCAATCCTGCTAAACGTCTTTTGCTATTACTGATCGCCAACTATGGCAAACCCGTGGAACGGGAGGTGATTTTCAAAAAGGTGTGGGACGACTACGGCATGATCTCCAGCAATAACAACCTTAATCAATGCGTGAGCAAGTTGCGCCGGGTGCTTAAGGTGATGGGGATCGATGATGAAGTGATTGTTACCGTGCCGAAGATAGGGTTTATGTTGCGCCGCGAGATCCAGGTTGAAATCAGCCAGGAAGACGATGGGCATTTTACCCCGTTAGTCCCTGCACAGACAGTGGGTGATGAGGCCTATTTGCCAGTCGAGAGGGGGCTGGAAGCCGAAGCTGAGACTGACGATGATGTTGCTCCAGCTTCCGGGGGGGAGGGTGAGCCCGATCTGCCGACAAGCGTAGAGATTGCCACTCCAGCTAACAAAAAACGTCTTGGTTGGGGCCTGATCGCTACGGTTGCTGGTTTGATTTTTGTACTGGGGATCGCATCTACGATGTACGCCACCAATTCGCTTGCCAGACAGGAGGTATTTCTTGGCAAGGCTGGGAGTTGCAAGGTATTTATGTCGACATCCACGCAGTCTGGTGTCCCCAGTTCCAGCCTCAATAAGGACATGTTGTCCTATGTGGAGCAACGAAAAGCCGAATGCCGGGCAGATGAATATCTACTGGTGGTACGTAGCAACCAGGTTCGCTCTTTTATTTCTGGCGTGAACCGCCTGTTTTTTGTTCGCTGCACCATCGTACGTGAGCACAAAATAGAGTTTTGCTCAGGGCTAGAGAACGACAGTTTGCCGTTGTTACAGTAAGGCTAAGTAAAAGAATAGGCCTGATCATCGCAACAGTAGTCTTGTTTTTGGGTGGGGTGGGTGATTCCCCACCAAATTGTTTAAATTTTGTATGTTTTGAACATAAAACAAACAAGTTTTTTGTGCTTAACCAAGAGATCATGCAGAGTTTTGTGCATTAAATAGGCTGTAAAAAATATTAAATTTAGATTTTAAACCTAAATAATTCCAAGTTAATAGTTAATGATTCTTTTGTGCCGACTGTGGGTTAAGATTTTTCTCGTCAACGGGTGGTTAGGATTTTTCTTAAGTAACTGACTGGTGACGCTCACCACGGAACCTGCGGAGTAATCGCAGAACGGTGGAAACAAACAAGTACGGCAGGATGGTAAATAACGGACCGATGACAGTAAAGATTCTCGGGCGCACCAATCGGCAATGTGCTTGGTTAACTACAGTTATCTTGTAACGGATTAGGATCATTATGAAATTTTACAACACCAAAACTACCCTGCTGGCCGCTGTTATCGGTATGACTTTTGCAGGCTCAGCCCTGGCAGCCGATGGCACCATTACCATCAACGGTACCATTACTGACACTACCTGCGATATTTCGGTTAACAACCAGTCTAAAGACGCCACGGTCACTTTGCCGACTATTTCCATCTCTGCGCTGCCAGCCGTTGGGGCAACAGCAGGGGCAACACCTTTCAGTATCGCACTGACCAACTGTGCGGGGGCTACACTTAATACTGCCAGCACCTTCTTTGAAGCAGGTGCTTATGTTGAACAGAGCACCGGTCGCCTGAACAACTCGGCATCGGGTACGGCGACCAACGTTCAGGTTCAGCTGTTGAACGCCAATCTGGGCAGCATCATGGCGGGTAATGCACATAGCCAAGGCGATTTGGCCGTTGATATCAGCTCCGGTGGCGGCGTAATGAATTATTACGCGCAATACTATGCGAACGGGACGGTCACGCCAGGTACGGTTAATACCCAGGTGGATTACACCATCATCTACCTGTAAGACATCCAGCCGTGGGATGGGGGCAACCTCATCCCTTTCAGAGGACAGCGCCATGTTAAGAACTCTATTTACCGTTTCCGCCCTTGGCTTGGCGCTGACATGGACAGTTGCCGCTGATGCTGGTGTGATCATCAACGCCACCCGCATTATTTATAACGAAAACAGCGGTGAAGCGATTACCCAACTGCGTAACCAAGGGACCAGCCCGGTGTTGATCCAGTCCTGGATCGATAACGGTGATGTCAAATCCAAACCTGACACCGTCAAGGTGCCTTTTACCCTGACGCCACCGGTCGCCCGTATCGATCCGGGCAAAGGGCAGGCGTTGCGCATTGCACGTACCGGCGGAGGATTGCCGGGTAACCGTGAATCTCTGTTCTGGCTTAATGTGTTGGAAATACCACCCAAGGCTTCCCAAAAAATAGCCGCGGGCGACAACCTGATGCAGTTCTCTTTCCGTACCCGCATCAAACTGTTCTATCGGCCGGATAACCTGCCAATGACCCCGGCTCAGGCTTACGAAAAACTGGATCTGAGCTTACGCAAAGGGGCTGCGGGTTACGAAATCGTCGCCAAGAACCCATCGCCTTATTACCTTACTTTCCGCCAGATTGAGATTCGCAGCGCCAAAGGCGCGCCAGTGCTGGGCGATCTGGGGAAAACGCAGGAAAGGATGGTGGCCCCCTTTGGCGAGTTGGTGATGAAAATTCAAGGAATGAAATCGGCACCGTCAGCAGGCTTAAAAGCGTTTTACAGCCTGATTGATGATTTCGGTGGGGATAACAAAAATGAGCGGACGTTGGCGGGCAGTGGTAAGTCTTGATTGGCGACCCTCTTTTCTCAACCAGATTTACATTGCGGGAGCCATTTTACTGGTTCCCTTGGCGTTGGCTTATGCGGATGAAACCGAGGCTATTGAGTTCAACGAGTCTTTTCTGCGTTCGTCCGTCGATGTCAGCCAGTTCTCCAGCGGTAACCCGGTTGCTCCCGGCATTCACCGCATCGATCTCTATCTTAACGACCAATGGAAAGGGCGGCAGGACGTCAACTTTTCCCTGGCTTCGCCGCAAAGCAGCATCGCTCAGCCTTGCTACGATCTGAAACTGTTAAGCCTGTTCGACATTGCCTTGGATAAACTGGACAAGGCGGTGTTGTCACGCTTGCAGCAAGGGGAACAGTGTATTGCGCTGGGTGAACTGGTGCCTGGCGTGGAGGGCAATTTTGATAGCGGTGGCCAACGGTTGGATGTGCGTGCACCGCAGTCTTTGCTGCAGCATGAAGCCCGTGGTTATGTCAGCCCTGAGCTGTGGGATAACGGCATCACGGCGGCTACCCTGCAATATGACTACAACGCCTACCGTGCTGATCATTCCGACTCATCTGCTCAAACCACCCAGTTTTTGGGGTTGCGTGGCGGATTGAACTGGGACGTGTGGCGTTTGCGTTACCGGGCGTCGGCCAATTGGAATGATGACGAGGGTTTTCGCTATCAAAGCAATGAAACCTATCTTGAGCGGCCTTTGGTTGGCTGGCGTAGCCGGATGGTGCTGGGACAATCGACTACCGACGGCCAAGTCTTTGACAGCATTGGGTTCATTGGCGCTCAGATCAGCTCGGACGATCGTATGTACAGCGATTCCCAACGTGGCTTTGCCCCGGTAGTGCGTGGTATCGCCAATACCAATGCGCTGGTGCGTGTAAGCCAGCGTGGCAGCCAGATTTATGAAACCACGGTACCGCCGGGGCCGTTTGTTATTGACGATCTGTATCCTACCGGCAGCGGCGGCGATCTGCTGGTCACGGTGACCGAAGCCGACGGCACCGAACGCAGCTTTACCGTCACCTATGCTTCGATAGCCGAACTGCTGCGGCCAGGTGTAACCCACTATTCACTGATGGCGGGGAAATATCGCAATAATTCGGTGAGCGAGGAACCTGCCATTGCGGTGGGCACCTTGAGGCATGGTTTCACTAACCTGCTGACGGGTTATACCGGCGTGATCGGTGCCGATGGCTATGCGGCCGCCTCGGGCGGTCTGGCATTCAATACCGATTTTGGTGCGCTCTCGGCGGATATTACCCAGGCACAAACGCAGTTTGATAACCGTCCTAACGAGCAGGGGCAGAGCGTACGGCTCACCTATGCGAAAATTTTGCCGGTGGTGGATACCAACATCACGCTGGCCAGCTACCGCTATTCCAGCTCTGGGTATTACAACGTGGATGACGCCATGTTGCTGCGCGATCGCGACAGTAACGATAGCGGCTTTGCTGACTATAACAGTTGGAAACGACGTAATCGTTTCCAGATCAACGCCAGCCAGTCGTTGCCGGAGGGTTTTGGGACGGTCGCGTTGAATGCCAACGTGCAGGATTATTGGGATCATGACCAGACTGACCGCGAATATCAGCTTAGCTACAACAATCACTATAACAAGCTGAATTATGGGGTTAACTTCGCACGGACACGCAACCTGGCAACCGGAAACTGGGATAATAAAGCCATGCTGACCCTGTCGATCCCATTGGGCTCCAGCTCGCGTGCGCCTAACCTGACCAGCAGCTATACCCAGCAAAAGGATCGCCAGGGGTTGCAGAACTCGCTTTCCGGTAGCCTGGGAGAGGACCGGCAGTATAACTACAGCGCCTTTACCAACTACGACTATGCTAAAAATGGTAGCAACAGCGTTAGCGGCGGCGTCAACGGCTCATGGGCCGCGCCTTATGCCTTCGTTGGGGGCAGCGTTTCCGCAGGCCAAGGTTATCAACAATATGGTGCCAATATGTCCGGTGGCCTGGTTGCTTATAGCGGTGGAGTGGTGTTTACACCGATGCTGGGGGAAACGTCGGCGATCGTCGAGGCAGAAAACGCCAAGGGGGCCAGGATCACCAACTACAGCGGTCTGCGCCTGGATAACAGCGGGAAGGCGGTGGTCCCTTACCTCAGCCCTTACCGCCAGAATACCGTGGAGTTGGATCCGAAAGGGCTTTCCAGTGATGTGGAGCTGAAATACACCAGCCAGAAGATCGCGCCTACCGCCGGTGCCGTCGGGCTGTTACGTTATGAGACCGAAAGCGGCTACTTGATCCTGGTGACGGCCCGAGACGTTGCTGGTAATCCGTTGCCCTTTGGCGCAAACGTGTCCGACGAACAACAGCGCAGCGTGGGGTACATCGGTCAGGTTGGTGAAGGCTTACTGCGGGTCAGCAACCCTAAAGGCCAGTTAGAGGTGAAATGGGGGGAAGGGGCCGGAGAACGTTGCCGGTTTAACTATCAGTTGCCCGCCGTATCGCCTGGGGATGAATCGGACTATCGCCGCCTGGAGGTAATATGCCAATGAAGCAACCACTGATTTTGACCCGTTTTTTCACGCTGTGGCTTGGTGCGGGATTCCGGCTGCGGGGTAAGCGCTTGCTTCTTGGCTTATTGCTGATTTTTGGCTACGGCGGAGCGGCCAGTGCCGAAGGGCTTGCAATCAGCTGCGCGCGTAACAGTGGTTATTATCAGTTTTTCGATACGGCCACCATTGAGATTGGCAAAGACAGCGCCGTGGGGGATGTGCTGGGGCCTTGGATCAACTCTTACAACTCCACCGCCTGGAACTGCACCCCCAATAGCGCCTACCAGCAGCCGGTGCAGTTTAGCGTTCAGGGTTACCCGCCTTATACCACGCGCAATACCATCGTGGTCGATGGGCAAACTTACATGCTGTATAACACCACGGTAAAAGCCGGCCTGGGGTATATCGTCCGTTGGCGTTATACCCTGAATGGTAAAACGACCAACTGGCAGCCGCTGACCGTCAGCACTGCCGGGCAGCAGACCCATCCTGAGTCCATTACCGTCAACTACAGCGGTAACCGTTTCTATCTGGGCGTTGATGCCCAGGTGCGGTTTGTGAAAACAACCACCGGCCTGACCGCTGGCGCAATTCCCCTGTTCGATCCAATTTATCTGCGGCATTTGCAGACGTATAACGGCATTGCTGCGCCCGGCGATCTCACTTACATGATTGCTCAGTTCAAAAGCGGCGGAACGATCGCTAGTGGCGGCACTTGCACCACACCGAATGTGAATGTCGATCTGCCGGAGGCCAGCGTCGGTCAGTTCAACGGCGTGGGTTCGGTGGCTGGGCGTAAAGCCTTTGAGCTGGCGTTCAACCAATGCCCGGCTGGCTTGGCCAGCATTGGTTACAGCTTTGCAGCCACGACCCAGGTGCTGGATGCCGCCAATGGCGTAGTGGCACCGAATGCCACCTCAAGCGCTGGTGGTGTCGGGATCCAGTTACTGCGTGGCAACAACCTTCCGGTGACGTTTGGCACTATTTATCTACTGGATAACTATGATAGTTCGGCCAAGGCCAACTATCGGGTTCCTATGCAGGCCGGCTTGTTCCAGGTGGGTAATACGGTAACCGCAGGTACGGCCAACACCGCAATCACTTTTACGCTCAATTACAAGTAGGGTGAGAATGGCAGCTATGTATGGTTTCACGCCACAATATCGCAGGCTTGGCCGTTGGCTATTGATTACGGTGATGGCCTTTTTTATCCCACTGAGCCACGCCGAGATATATCTGGGAGCCACGCGCCTGATTGTCAACGGCAAGGATAAGGAAGCGACGCTGCGCGTGACCAACGAGGGTCGCTCTGCGGTGTTGCTGCAAGTCTGGGTGGACAATGGTGATAGTGAGGCGGAACCGGAGAAAATCGCCACGCCGTTTACCGTAGCGCCGCCAATCTTGCGCCTGGACGGGAAGCGGGCACAGCGTCTGAGAGTGTTGTTTACCGGGGCAGAACACACGCTGCCGAGCGATCGTGAGTCGGTGTTTTGGCTTAACGTGTTGGAGATCCCGCCGAAAGTGGCCAGCAATACGGCCAGCCAGATGCAGATGGCGTTCAGAACCCGGATCAAATTATTCTACCGGCCACGGTCATTGCAGACAGTGAACACGACTAATGTTCAGGAGCAACTGCGCTTTAGCCTGGCAAAACAGGGTGGCAACCCCGTGTTGGTGGTCAGCAACCCCACGCCTTTTCACCAGACATTACTAGAAATGACGGTGGGCCGCGATAAGCAGCAGGCAGTCGCTATCTTGGTGCCGGAAAACGGTATGGTAAGCCCAAAAGGGCAGGCTGATTTTGCCTTAACGGCGGCTAAAGGCCCGGTGAATGCTGGCATGAAGGTGTTTTACTCGGTGCTTGACGATTTTGGCTCTGTGGTGACGGCAGACCAAGTCTTGCAAGCTGCGCAGTCGCCCTTGCCGCGCTAGGTATTTTTGCGATCCTTGCTCGTTTTTTAATCACACAGCACGTATGGCGTATATTTTTTAGCTTTTGCGAGTATTCTTAGAGGTGCAGCACATTTAACGAGCGATTGTCATCCTGCTTGTGGCACGTCAACTTTACTGTAAAACGTTGAGGAGGAGAGCATGGAAACTTTGGAAAAGTGCTATGTCTATGCCAAAAACACCAGCAACATGGATTTTCTCGCTTCTACGGTGGCATTCTTGGAGTTTCAGGGACGTGAAGTCGATGCTAACGGCGTGGCGGGTAATATGTCGCGTGAACAGAGCGATAACTTCTTCGAACGGCTCAATCATTACCGTTCTATCTACAAAAAGCAGAGCCAGCCAGCTTGAATTCACCCCAAGGCCCCGTTTTCGGGGCTTTTTCATGTAAATACGATTTTGCGTGATTTACTTAGCAGGATGAAAAGGTAGGTCGTAATGCCCCTGCGGTTGAGCTCAAGGGGCGTTGTTGCTTGTGGGCTGGCGCGGTAAGCCTCTGGACAGTTTGTTTACCACATCAGATCGTCAGGCACGACAAAATCGGCATACGGATCTTCTTCATCTTTAGCCTCTTTGCTTAGTTCGGCATTTAATACAATACTGCTCGCATCACGCTGCGCAATTTTATCGGCCACGATCGCGGGTATAATCGCGTATTCGCCATCAGGGTTCTTATCGGTAATCAACCGAGCAATAGCAAGGCGGCCACTAATCAATTGAGATTGGGTTGTTTTATCCACATATATTTTTTTAATTAAATTGTTATCTGTGAAGTTATAACCAATATCACCATGTGAAATAACGATCCGATTCATTTCAATGAGCTGCTTTACCTGCGCTTTATACTCTTTAGCTAAAGCGGCCTGTTTTTGCTGCTCATTCAACTGCTTATCACGTTCAATCTGTGCTTTTTTGTTTTCTTCCACGGCCTCTCTTGCCTCACGAGCCTGAACCCGCGATTTTTTCGCCGTTCTTTCCACTTTCGCCAGTTTTTTACTGTTGACCAATCCAGCTTTAAGCAGCTGCTCTTGTAATGTTAGCTTTGCCATGTTCGTTTCCGAAACCGATTAAATAATGCCTTGGATTATACCCTTAACGTATGAGGTTGTGCTAGGTAGCGGGCGCCGGTCACACATTATACCCTGTCCTCAGCGCCAGCATGGGTGCTGATTTGTAAGGGCCGAATATGTTCGGCCTGAGTTAACCCATTGTTTATCTAAAGGGTCGAGCATTGCCGCATCCCTACACTGAGCAAGATTAGGGGATCAACTGCTCGGGGGAGCAATCATACAGCGCCGCTAGTTTTTCACGGGTACGCTTCTGAGGACGGCCTGATGCCTCCCATTGTGAAACGGTGGATTGGGTTGTGCCGAGTTTTTCGGCCACATCATATTGAGACAGGTCCCGATAGACCCGCCAGGCCGCCAGAAGAGAAACTTCCTGGTCAATCATGATCTTGACGATCGCGTTAGGCACGGTCACATCATCGGATTTTGAGGCAGTGTAGGGCACATCTTCCCAATCATTTTTTGCGTTAATAAGTTTTTCATATTCGCTGTAGGGCACCACGGCATACTGTGGTTCGCCTTTATCGTTGCGGATAATTTGCACTGCCATTTTCGGTTACTCCTGTTTTTACTTTAGATAGCTACATGAGGAAAGGGCGGGTTTTCCCGCCTTAGTACGTTTTCGATGACCTACGCTTAACTGCTGCAATCTCATAGATGACCGGTTCACCGTCAGTGATTTCGAAGATTACCCTATAGTCTCCAACCCTAAGCCGGAACTGGTTATCAGTTGCGTGGAGCTTCCTGATGTCGAGCTTTACGGCGGGAAGATTTTCAAGTTGGTTAACCTTCTCACTGATGGCTTTGCGGTACCTGGTGTCGATTGACAGCAACTGCTTGAGTGCTTTCTTCGTCCATTGAACCGTAACCATCATTTCCTCATTTTGTTAAGGAGCGCTATCCTAACTGGTCGATTAGATAATAAGATTTAATTGCGGTTATCTCAACAAAAATGCGATTTAAATACGATACTTTGCGATGTGCTTCGCAAGAAGGGAACGTTGGTCGGGATGATGAGATGGTATTGCATGCTGGATAACGGATTGCCGAATCTATGAGCAGACAGTATGTTTGTCTTTTGGTTGTACTGTGACTGAGCTTTGTTCGTGTGGGGGAGATTTGTTGGCATCAACATGGTGTCCCCTGCAGGAATCGAACCTGCAACTAGCCCTTAGGAGGGGCTCGTTATATCCATTTAACTAAGGGGACACGGCGGGCGCAGTATACCTATTTTTGCGCTTGGGTTTAAGGGGCTATTGGTCTGATTGCCTGAAATATAATCGGTTTTCTCCCGTTATGCCCCATTTTCCCGATTATCCACCTTTTAATGTGCCGCGAACGGGTTGGAGAAGTTTTATTCGCGGTCTGATTTATCCGTGTGTTCCTTCCTGGGTTGATTCTCCCGTTGAGCCTTTAGCCGTTCGGCCTTGGCCTTGTCACTCATATCGTTGCGGATCTGCGCATGGCTGATCAGGGCGAAGATAAAGCTGCCGCCGATGATATTGCCCGCCAACGTCGGGATGGCGAACGGGTAGAAGAATTCCTGCCAGGGGAGTGCGCCGCTAAACACCAGGTACAGGATCTCGACGGAACCAACCACGATATGGGTAAGATCGCAAATCGCCACCAGGTAGGTCATCAGCACGATCACCCAGATCTTGGCGGCTCTGGCCGAAGGGAACATCCACACCATCGTGGCGATGATCCAACCCGCCAGGATGCCGTTGGCAAACATCTCTCCCGGGGTGTTATGCATGATTTCCTGTGACAAGCTGGTGAAGGCCGCACGGGTATTCTCATCAAAAATAGGCATATAGATAAACGCCAGCGCGGCCAGGCCGGTGCCGAGCAGATTCCCCAACAGCACTATCCCCCATAGGCGGAACAGAATGACGAAGTTTTTAGGCGTCGGTTTATGCATGATGGGCAACACCGCAGTGACGGTGTTTTCAGTAAACAACTGCTGGCGAGCCATGATGACTATGATAAAACCGAAGGTATAGCCGATGTTCTCGATAAAAAACCGGCTTGGGTCGTCCGGTAGCCGTGCGTGAAAAATCCCTTTTGCTGCCAGGGAAGCCCCCATCGACAAGCCAGCCGCCAAGGCTGACAGCAATAGCGCCAGCCAGTCACGCTCCAGTTCTTTTTCCCCCTCCATGCGGATTTGTTCATGTACGGCAGCGGCGCGCGAGGGCAGTTTTTGCTCATCGACCTCAATGGTGGATTTGCCCCGATCGTGCTCTTCGCTTTCGACCTTGACGCTGCTTTTATCGCTGTTGGCTTGACGATCTGGTTTTACGCTCAATGGTCATTCTCCTATTGGCTGATAACTAAGCGTAGTTGCTGATGAGGCGAAGGAAAGTGCGCCGGGAAAATGATTAAAAAGTAACGAAATTTTAACGTTGCTGTTTTTTTCTACGCAATTTTGATCTGATGCGCAATATTACCTCTAATGGAGTACATCCAAGCCAGGCTGCGGGCTTCGAGCGCACTGTGGCTTATGCTATGATTCGCTATCCCAAAGAAAAATATGAGTCCTCCATGCTGGAAGCCAGAAATCTTAGTTGTGTACGAGATGAACGTACTCTGTTTGACAGGTTGAGTTTTTTGGTGAGTCCGGGGGACATTATTCAGGTGGAAGGCCCTAATGGGGCTGGCAAAACCAGCTTGCTGCGCATTTTGGCCGGGTTGGCGCAGCCAGACGCGGGTGAAGTGCTGTGGCAGGGCGAAAATACGCGTCATCGGCGTGAGCAATATCATCTGGATCTGCTGTTTCTGGGGCATCAGCCGGGGATTAAATCCATGCTGACCCCGTTTGAGAATTTGCAGTTTTACCAGGCCGTTAGCCAGGCATCCGATCGTCAGGCCATCTGGCAGGCGTTGGAGCAGGTAGGCTTGGTGGGGTACGAGGATTTACCGGTGGCGCAGCTTTCCGCCGGGCAGCAGCGGCGGGTGGCGCTGGCACGGCTCTGGCTCAGCAAATGCCCTCTGTGGATCCTGGATGAACCTTTGACGGCCATAGACAAGCAGGGCGTGTTGGAGCTGACCGCGCTGTTTGAGCAACATGCACAACAGGGCGGTATGGTGCTGCTAACGACGCATCAAGATTTAACCGGAACACGGCAGGCGGTAAGGAAAATTCGCCTGACACAGACCAGCGCGGAGATCGCCTGATGTTCTTTATCATACTGCGGCGGGAACTGAAAATTGCCTTTCGTAAAGGCTCCGAGATCGTCAACCCGCTGTGGTTCTTCCTGATCGTGATCACGCTGTTTCCGCTGGGCGTTGGGCCAGAACCGCAATTGCTGGCGCGTATTGCGCCGGGGATTATCTGGGTAGCGGCGCTGTTAGCCTCGTTGCTTTCACTGGAGCGATTGTTCCGTGATGACTACCTGGATGGCTCATTGGAACAGTTATTGTTATTGCCAACGCAGCTGCCAATGACGGTGTTAGGCAAAGTGTGTGCTCACTGGGTTGTGACTGGGTTGCCGTTGTTGATCCTGTCGCCGCTGGTGGCGCTGCTGCTGTCGCTGGATGTGAATACCTGGATGGCGATGGCGCTGACTCTGCTGCTGGGCACCCCAACGTTGAGCCTGATTGGTGCTATCGGTGTGGCGTTGACGGTGGGGCTACGCAAAGGCGGCGTGCTGCTGAGTTTGCTGGTGTTGCCGCTGTATATTCCGGTACTGATTTTCGCTACCGCGGCGATAGATGCCGCCTCGATGGGGATGCCGATTGACGGTTACCTGGCCATCCTGGGTGCGATGCTGGCGGGCAGCATCACGCTGGCGCCTTTTGCCACCGCAGCTGCGTTGCGTGTAAGCGTACACTAGCTGGAAATTTAATCGCGGATGAATGCCTCTAAGAGCTTTTCCGTGCGCAAGACTTTCGCCGTTCTGCCATCAGGGAGCGGCTACCGAATGATTTCTTACCGTGAGCAATGACGACAATGTGGAAATGGTTACATCAATTTGCCAAGCCGGAACGGCTGTACCATGTCTGTGGCCGCTTTGTCCCCTGGTTGGGGATAGCGGGCGCCATCTGTCTGCTGGTCGGCTGGGTGTGGGGCTTCGGTTTCGCACCTAAAGATTATCAACAGGGTGACAGCTTCCGTATCATGTACATTCATGTTCCGGCGGCCATCTGGTCGATGGGCATTTATGGCTCGATGGCGATAGCGGCGTTTATCGGCCTGGTCTGGCAGATGAAAATGTCCGATACCGTGGTCGCGGCCATGGCTCCGGTCGGCGCGGTGTTCACCTTTATTGCATTGGTCACCGGATCTGCCTGGGGTAAACCGATGTGGGGCACCTGGTGGGTGTGGGACGCACGCCTGACCTCAGAGCTGGTATTGCTGTTCCTTTATATGGGTATCATTGCGCTGTATAACGCTTTCGACGATCGCCGCCTGGCCGGGCGAGCCGCCGGTATTCTGGTGCTGGTGGGGGTGATCAACATTCCGATTATTCACTTCTCGGTCGAATGGTGGAATACCCTCCACCAGGGCTCAACCAATATGCAGCAGAGCATTGCGCCAAGCATGCGTTACCCGCTGCGTTGGGCGATCTTCGGTTACCTGTTGTTCTTTATTACGCTGACCTTGATGCGCTTGCGCAACCTGATCCTTTTCCAGGAACGTCAGCGCCCTTGGGTCGCCGAGTTGGTTAACAAGGAGCGTCAGTCATGAATGCTGCATTCAGTTCCTGGCAGGCGTTTTTCGCCATGGGCGGCTACGCGTTTTACGTTTGGTTGGCCGTGGCCGCAACCCTGCTTTCCCTGCTGGGGCTATTGGTCCACACCCTGTGGCAGCGCAAGCAGCTACTGGCCGAAGTCAGCCGCCAAGCGTCACGTGAACGGCGTATCCGCCAGTCACAACAGTCAAAGCAAGCAGCGGCCACACCGCAGTCTGTTAACTCGCGGGAGAAATCACAGTGAATCCACGTCGTAAAAGCCGCCTCTATCTGGTCATTGTCGTACTGATTGGCGTCGCGCTTACCGCCACGCTGATGCTGTATGCCTTGCGCTCCAATATCGACCTGTTCTACACCCCGAGCGAGATCCTGCAAGGCAAGGGCGAAAAGCATGAAAAGCCGGAGGTGGGCCAGCGCCTGCGTATCGGTGGCATGGTGATGCCTGGCTCGGTCAAACGCGATCAGCAAAGCCTGCAGGTGAGCTTCAAGGTATATGACGCCCGCGGGGCCATCGAAGTAACCTACAACGGGATTTTGCCGGATCTGTTCCGTGAGGGGCAGGGCGTAGTGGCACAAGGCGTGCTGGGGGAAGGTAACGTGGTCAATGCGCGCGAAGTATTGGCCAAACACGATGAAAAATATACGCCACCAGAAGTCGCGGATGCCATGAAAGAGAATCATAAAAGCCCGGCCGCTACCTATAGCAATTCGCCGGACGGGGGCAACAAGTCATGATGCCGGAACTTGGAAGTTTTCTGCTGTGCCTGGCGTTGGCGATTTCGTTGCTGCTGAGCATTTATCCGCAATGGGGAGCGGCGCGTCAGGATACGCGCATGATGGCGGTAGCCCGCCCGTTAACCTATGGCATGTTTATCGCTATCGCCCTGGCATTTGCCTGCCTGGTGTATGCGTTTATTACCAATGACTTTACCGTCTCCTATGTAGCAGCCAACTCCAACACCAAGCTACCGGTGTATTACCGCATTGCGGCAACGTGGGGAGCGCACGAAGGTTCCCTGCTGTTGTGGGTGTTGTTGCTGAGTTGCTGGTCACTGGCGGTTGCCATGTGCAGCCGTGCGATGCCGCAGGATGCCGTGGCGCGTGTGTTATCGGTGATGGGGATGATCACCGCCGGGTTCTTGCTGTTCATCATTATGACCTCCAACCCGTTTACCCGCACCTTGCCGAGTTTCCCGATCGACGGGGGTGACCTTAACCCGCTGTTGCAGGATATCGGGCTGATCTTCCACCCGCCGTTGCTGTATATGGGCTACGTGGGTTTCTCGGTGGCCTTTGCCTTCGCGATTGCCTCACTGATGGCCGGGCGGCTCGATACGGCCTGGGCTCGTTGGTCGCGTCCGTGGACTACGGCGGCCTGGGTCTTCCTGACCATGGGCATCGTGTTGGGGTCAGCGTGGGCTTACTATGAGCTGGGCTGGGGCGGCTGGTGGTTCTGGGACCCGGTAGAAAACGCTTCCTTTATGCCATGGCTGGCCGGTACGGCCTTGATGCACTCGCTGGCGGTCACCGAAAAGCGCGGGACTTTCAAAGCTTGGACGGTGCTGCTGGCGATCACGGCCTTCTCCCTGTGTCTGTTGGGCACCTTCCTGGTGCGTTCCGGCGTGCTGGTTTCCGTTCACTCCTTTGCCTCCGATCCGGCGCGTGGGATGTTTATCCTCGCTTATTTGGTGATCGTGATTGGCGGCTCGCTGTTGCTGTATGCCGTGAAGGGCGGGCAGGTGCGTAGCCGGGTGCAGCATGAAACCTTCTCGCGGGAAACCTTCCTGCTGGGCAATAACGTCTTGCTGATCGCCGCCATGCTGGTGGTGTTGTTGGGGACCTTGTTGCCGTTGGTGCATAAACAGTTGGGGTTGGGCAGTATTTCCATCGGCGAGCCCTTCTTCAACACCATGTTTACCTGGCTGATGGCACCGCTGGCGCTGTTGCTGGGCATCGGGCCGTTGGTGCGCTGGCGTCGTGACGAACCCACCAAGCTCTGGCGTCGCCTGGGTGTGGCGCTGGTGATCACGCTGGTGTTGTCAATTCTGCTGCCTTGGCTGCTGCAAGACAGTATTGTCGGCATGACGGTGGTCGGACTGATCATGGCCATCTGGGTGATTTTGCTGACCCTGATGGAGCTGCATGAGCGAGCCACCCATCGCCACGGTTTCTGGCAGGGGCTCAGGCACCTTTCCCGTAGCCATTGGGGCATGGTGTTAGGCCATCTTGGCGTGGCGGTCACGGTGATCGGGATCGCTTTCAGCCAAAACTACAGCGTTGAGCGTGATGTCCGTATGAAGGCCGGTGATAGCGTGGAAATTCACGACTATCGCTTCATCTTCCGCGACGTTCACGATATCCGCGGTTCAAACTACACCGGCGGCGTCGGGATTATCGATGTCACCCGCAACGGTAAGGCCGAAGCCACCCTGCATGCGGAAAAACGCTACTACAGCGTGGCGCGCAGCATGATGACGGAGGCCGCCATCGACGGTGGCCTGACGCGCGATCTGTACGCCGCGTTAGGTGAAGAGTTAGACGATGGCTCCTGGGCCGTGCGGCTTTACTACAAACCTTTTGTCCGCTGGATCTGGTTCGGTGGGGTGTTTATGGCGCTTGGCGGCGTGTTGTGTATTCTCGATCCGCGCTATCGCATGAGCAAAAAACTCAAACGTGAAGCCAAACAAGGGGAGCAGGCATGAACCGCAAACTGTTATTTATTCCGTTAATCCTGTTCCTGCTGTTAGTGGTGGCCTTGTTGGTACAGCTGACGCGTAACGCCGGTGGGGAAGATCCCACCATGCTGGAGTCTGCGCTGATTGGTAAACCGGTGCCGACCTTCAAGCTTGAATCCTTGGATCATCCGGGTAAAACCTTCGATCAGGCGGTGCTGCGCACTGGCAAACCGATATTGCTGAACGTGTGGGCGACCTGGTGCCCTACTTGCCGGGCGGAGCACGAGTATCTGAATACTCTGGCGGCCAAAGGCATCCGCGTAGTGGGGCTAAACTATAAAGACGATCGCCAGAAGGCGGTGGCGTGGCTCAATCAGTTGGGTAACCCTTATGCGCTGAGCCTGTACGACGGCGACGGCATGCTGGGGCTGGATCTCGGCGTGTATGGCGCACCGGAGACCTTCCTGATCGACGGTGAAGGCATAATCCGCTATCGCCACGCCGGGGACATGAACGAGCGTGTCTGGCAGCAGGAAGTGTTACCGCTGTACCGTAAATATGGGGGCGACGCATGAGGCTGATAACCTTACTGGTGGCGGCATTGCTGAGCTGGAGTGCCGCTGCGGCCATTGACACCTACAAATTCAATTCGGTGGAGCAGGAGCAGCAATACCGCGAGTTGACAGAACAACTGCGCTGCCCTAAATGCCAGAACAACAGCATTGCCGATTCCAACGCCATCATCGCGGCAGATATGCGCACCAAGGTGTATGAGCTGATGATGCAGGGGCAAGACAAGCAGCAGGTCATCGACTATATGGTGGCGCGCTACGGTAATTTTGTGACCTATGAACCCCCGGTGACGCCAGCAACCTTGATCTTGTGGGTCGGGCCGCTGCTGTTTGTGCTGATTGGTGGGGCGGTGGTGATTCTGCGGACCCGTCAACGTCGGGTGGGCGTAGTCAACGAGGAATTCTCCGAGCAGGAGCAGCAGCGTCTTGCGGCGTTGTTGAAAGAGACTGACAGGAAGAAACCCTAATGGCTTTTTGGCTGATAATTATAGTGCTGTTGGTCGGTGCGAGCGCGTTGCTGGTCGTGCCTGCGATGCGCCAAGGCAAAGAAAGTACGGCGGCCAGCCGCGATACGTTCAACAAGGCGTTCTACCAGGATCGCCTTGACGAGCTGGCGCAAGATGAAGATCAAGGGGTGGTTACGGAACGCCCTGAACTGGTCAAAGAGCTGCAACAGAACTTGCTGAACGATATTCCTGGGCAACCGGATGAACAGCCTGCACGGCCTATCAATCGTTGGGCTTTAGTGCCTGGCGTGATGGTGCTGGTGGTGGTATCGGTTGGCTTTTATCTGAAAACTGGCGGTTTGGCTCAGGTTACGGCCTGGCATCAGGTAGAATCCCAAATGCCGGAACTGCGTGCGCGGGTGGCCAATGAGCGTGCCCAACCGCTGAGCATGGAGGAGATCGCCCGTCTTGGCTTGGGTTTACGCACCTCATTGCAGGACGATGACAGGAATCTGAACGACTGGATGATGCTTGGCCGTGTCGGGATGGCGTTGAATAATGCCACCACCGCGACCCAGGCCTTTGCTCATGCTTACAGCCTGGATCCGAGCAATATGGACGTGCGCCTGGGCTATGCCGAAGTGCTGACGCGCTCTGGCGATCCGGAAGACAACAAGCAGGCCACCGCGATGCTGCGCACCATGGTGGCAGAAGATCACACCAACGTGCGCGTACTGAGCCTGCTGGCGTTCAACTCCTTTGAACAGGGCGATTACCAACAGGCGATCGGTGCCTGGCAGGTAATGTTGAAACTGTTACCAGCCGATGACCAGCGTGTTGCAGTGATAAAGCGCAGCATTGAGCAAGCAAAAGTTCAGGTGGGCGCAGAAACTGTTAAACTCTCCGTCACTGTCACGCTGTCGCCAGAGGCGGCAAAAACATTACCACAACAAGGAACGCTGATCGTTTCGGTTACCGACGGAACCAACCCGGTGCCGGTAGCGGTCAAGCAATTGCCACTTAGTCGTTTCCCGCTATCATTCACATTGGATGACAGCAACGCCATGATGCCTGAGCGTCTGCTTTCGGCTCAGCAGAAGGTGAAGGTGCATGTCAGGCTGTCACAGGATGGTCTGGCAACGCCGCAGGCGGGCGACTGGTTTGGCGATAGTACGCTGCAAGCCTATAGCGGCAAGGAGCAGGTCAGCGTTCAGATTGATAAACAGGTTCCCTGATAAAAAGAATCCAAGGGTTTTCATGGAGATAAATATGAACTTTCGCCTGACTGGGCTGGCTTTCGCAACGGTGTTATTGGTAGGCTGTGCCAGCTCGCCTGGTGACGATCCGCAAGGGCGTTCCGACCCTCTTGAAGGGTTTAACCGGGCGATGTTTAACTTCAACTATAACGTGATGGATCCCTACGTGCTGCGCCCGGTCGCGGTGGTATGGCGCGATTACGTCCCGACGCCTGCGCGTAATGGCTTGAGCAACTTTACTTCCAACCTGGAAGAGCCAGCCAGCATGGTGAACGAATTTCTGCGTGGTAACCCTTATCAGGGCATGAAGCACTTTAACCGTTTCTTCCTCAACACCCTGTTGGGGATGGGCGGGTTGATCGACGTGGCCAGTATGGCTAACCCGAAACTGGCGCGTGAAGAACCACGCCGCTTCGGTGGCACCTTGGGGAACTACGGCGTAGGTTACGGCCCGTATGTCCACTTACCGGTCTATGGCAGCTTCACTATCCGTGAAGACGGTGGCGACTGGGCAGATAGCGTTTATCCGGTGCTGAGTTATCTCACCTTCTGGATGTCGGCGGGTAAATGGGTAGTGGAAGGGGTTGAAACCCGTGCTCAATTGCTGGATTCCGATGGGTTGCTGCGCAACTCTTCCGATCCTTATGTGATGGTGCGTGACGCCTATTTCCAACGGCATGACTTCCTGGCGAATGGCGGGGTGCTCAAGCCGCAGGAAAATCCGAATGCCAAGGCTATCCAGGGCGATCTGGACGAGATCGACTCTGCC
The DNA here is from genome assembly GCF_001692375.1 of Serratia sp. 14-2641. Taxonomy (NCBI): domain Bacteria; kingdom Pseudomonadati; phylum Pseudomonadota; class Gammaproteobacteria; order Enterobacterales; family Yersiniaceae; genus Serratia; species Serratia sp. 14-2641. The sequence goes on from NZ_LXKR01000001.1 coordinate 97,937, forward strand.
AACTAAGGATTAGGTTTTTTTCAACTTATCCTGTGGTGAATAGCGTTTGAAAAAGGATCCCGGAAGTCTAGGGATCCTTTTTTATTTATGTAAATGATAATCATTTTTATTGATGATTTTCTGGGATGGCGGGGCAGTAAATGCTAAAATCTGCGCCAGGCGACTGCCGCTGGTTACATGGAAGGCAGAGCCCGTGGCTTGGGAACCGGCTTGTGTGGAACAAGGAGCGTTTATAGCGGATTGCAGCATCACCTTTTACCGCGTTTTGTACCCTCTTTCCTGCCTGTTTTCTGTTGCCGCGATATTTTCGCTTTGATGCGCACGGAGAACGCCAATATGGACCTACTTTCTTCAGGTAATGCCCCTTTCTTGATCGCCCTGCTCCTGCTGCTGTTTATCGGCGTGCTGGAAACGCTGGCGGTGTTTCTCGGTGCTTCCCTTTCCAGCCATTTCGACGCGGCTATAGACTCCCATCCGGATATTACTCTGGGTGAGAACGTTTTCGCCCAGGGTCTGAGCTGGCTGCATATCGGGCGCTTGCCGCTGCTGGTCATCATCGTGCTGTTTCTCGGCGGTTTTTCACTGAGTGGCCTGATACTGCAATGGTTGGCAGGCGGTGAACTACCGGTGTGGCTGGCGGTGATCGTTGCCTTTATTGTCGCTGTATTCAGCGTGCGCTGGTGTGGCCGCGGCATTGCTCGCTACTTGCCACGTGACGAAAGCAGCGCCGTTTCCACGGACAGCTTTATCGGCCGCATGGCAATTATGACCGGCGCAACGGCCACGGCTGGCTCCCCGGCAGAAGCCAGGTTGACGGATGAGCACGGGCGTACCCATTACATTTTGATCGAACCGGATGAGGCGGACGTCGCCTTTGTGCGTGGAGCCAAGGTGTTGGTGACGGCGCGCATCTCCGGGTCCCGCTTCAGCGGCAGTGCCAATCCTTGGCCGGATCTGCTGTGAACGCGGTTTTAACGGAATTATTTTGATAATACTGATGGAGAGGTAGCCCTAGTGATAATTAGTGATGGTCTTACGTTTTGGGGTTCGATTGCGGGTGGCATCTTTGTTGTCCTCCTGATTATTGGACTGATTTTTTCACGCCTGTATCGCCGTGCCTCGGCGGAACAGTCGTTGGTACGTACCGGTCTGGGCGGTCTCAAGGTCGTGCTGAGCGGTGGTGCCATCTCCCTGCCGGTGTTTCATGAGATTGTTGAAATCAACATGAAGACCCTGAAGCTGGAGGTCAGCCGTGCCATGCACGACAGCCTGATCACCAAGGACAGAATGCGTGTGGACGTGGTAGTGGCATTTTTTGTCCGCGTGCAACCGACCATTGAAGGGATCTCCACCGCAGCACAGACTTTGGGCCAGCGTACGCTGTCACCGGAAGATCTGCGCCAACTGGTGGAAGACAAGTTTGTCGACGCCTTACGCTCCACCGCAGCTCAGATGACCATGCAAGATCTGCAAGATACGCGCGAAAACTTCGTGCAAGGCGTGCAGAGCACGGTATCTGAAGATCTGGCGAAAAACGGCCTGGAGCTGGAAAGCGTGTCGCTGACCAACTTTAACCAGACCTCGAAAGAGTATTTCGACCCTAACAACGCCTTCGATGCCGAAGGTCTGACCAAGCTGACGCAGGAAACCGAACGCCGTCGCCGCGAGCGTAACGAAGTTGAGCAAGACGTGGAGGTCGCAGTACGCGAGAAAAACCGCGATGCCATGTCACGCAAGCTGGAGATCGAGCAGCAGGAAGCCTTCATGTCGCTTGAGCAGGAGCAGCAGGTCAAGACCCGCAGCGCAGAGCAAAGCTCCCGGATCGCCACCTTTGAAGCGGAACGCCGCCGCGAGGCCGAACAGAGCCGTATCTCCGCCGAGCGCCAGATTCAGGAGGCGGAAATCGAGCGTGAGCAGGCGGTACGGACCCGTAAGGTAGAGGCCGACCGTGAAATCCGTGTTAAAGAGATCGAGCAGAATAAAGTCACCGAAATGGCCGCCATCGAGCAGAAAAAAGTGACGGAAATCGCCGAACAGGATAAGGCCATCGCCATTGCTGCCAAGTCTGAGCAGCAGTCCCAGGCTCAGGCGCGCGCCAATGACGCGTTGACCGAAGCGGTGAAAGCGGAGCAAAACGTGGAAACCACGCGCCAAACCGCTGAAGCCGATCGTGCCAAACAGGTCGCTCTGATCGAAGCCCGTCAAGGGGCGGAAACCGAAGCGATGCAACTGACGCTGAAAGCCCGTGCGGAGAAAGAGGCCGCTGAACTGCAGGCCGCTGCCATCATCGAACTGGCTGAGGCCGCGCGTAAGAAAGGCTTGGCAGAGGCGGAAACCCAGCGCGCGTTGAACGAAGCGGTCAACATGCTTTCCAGCGATCAGACCAGCCTGAAGTTCAAACTGGCGCTGCTGCAGGCACTGCCAGCGATCATCGAGAAGTCCGTTGAGCCGATGAAGGCCATCGACAGCATCAAGATCCTCCAGGTTGATGGGTTGAACCGTTCTGGCGGTGCCGCAGGTGCGACGGCGGCTTCGGTCGGTGGCGGCAACTTGGCCGAGCAGGCGATGTCTGCCGCTCTTGCCTATCGCACGCACGCCCCGGTTATCGATTCCCTGCTACAGGAAATCGGTATCAGCGGCGGTTCATTGCAGGCGTTGACCGCTGCTTTACCGCAGGCACAGCCACTTGCTCCGTTGGCGGAGCCTGACGCTGTTGTCGTGCAGGAAGAGATTGCGGAACAAAAACCGGAGTCGTATGCACCGTCAACGGAGCACAGTATCACGGCGGTAAACCTTTCCTGAGTTAAGGCTGGATGGGGTTAACACAATAGAAAACGGCGGGGTAATCCCGCCGTTTTTACGTTTCTGTTTAGGAAAACAGATTAGAAACGGTAGTTGAAGCCAGCACCGTACAACCAGGCTGAACCCTTCGATTCGAAGGTGTATGGGCCTTCTTTGATGGTGACTTTCTGGCCGTGCATGTAGGACACACCGACGTCGACAGAAGCGTCTTTATTGAACGCGTAAGTGGTACCGGCGCTGATCCAGGCGCGATCCTGATCCGGAATCGAAATAGAGCGGTTTTGTGCTGGGACCGGGCTATCGTCGAAGGCGATACCGCCACGGAAGGTCCAGTTATCGTCGTAGAAGTAGGTAGTACCCAGCGCGATACGGTAAGCGTCACGGAAGCCTTCATGCTTCTGGAACAGGGTGTTGCCGTTGCTGTCGGTCGCTTTCAGCTCCTGGAACTGGCTCCAGCTGGTGTAGGCCATGCTGTAGTGGATCGCCCACTGCGGTGCCACTTTGTTATACCCGGAAACTTCCCACATTTCTGGCAGATTCAGGGTCAGAGAACCTGGGACGTTGTTGCCGTCTGTTCCCATTGGCAGGCCGAGTTTTCCGAGCAGAGGATTAAAGGCTGAAGGCAGGCTGCTTCTGTAGTCACCGTCAAAGTCGATTTTCACTTCAGAACGGTAGGTAAAGCCGTAGCGGTTGTTTTCATCCACTTCATACAGCACGCCTGCGTTCCAGCCATAGCCCCATTTATTGCCTTCCAGATGAGAAATCTGGGTATCAGCAGGGATTTGAGCTACCTGGCCAGCCAGCGCCGGAGGCAGTTGTCCTGAACCTGCGATCAACAGCGGTAAATCACCGGCGTAGCGATCGATTTTGGCTTTGGCATACACCGCATCAAAGCCCAGACCGAAGCTGAAGTGTTGGTTCAGACGGTAAGCGGCGCTCAGGTTGATATTGGCGGTGGTCAGGTCTGTAGTCCCGCCGACGGAGCCAGCGGTGTAGCCTTCGTTGTATTCGGTAGCCAGGCCATAGTTACTGGTCACGGAAGCGCCGACGGCCCATTGGTCATTCAGCGGTTGAATGTAGTGCAGGTTGGGTACCCAGGCGGTCGGGGCAATGTTCTTCGCATCCAGGCTGCGGCCTGAAGGTGAGGTGCCGGTAATGTTAACGTCTGGGTCAATAAAAACGGCGCCCGCAGTGAGAGAAGGGCGGTCAAACATCATCATGGTTGCCGGGTTACGACTTGCCGAGGCAGCGGTATCCGCCATTGCGCCTTCGCCAGAATAGGCTCGCCCTAAACCAGCCGCCGAAAATTCGTTCAGCTGGAATCCTGCGGCATACACGTTCGAAGAAATAATTGCCACTGCAGCTGCGAGAGCTGATTTAGTGAATAGGTTTTTCTGGCTCATGACCAAAACCTCATTTTATGTGTTTATTATTTAAACAATGTTACACAAAGTAACATGGAGCGCGCGATTGTAGGGTCCGTTATCAATCTGACAAATCAGACCAGTGGCTGAATTATAGGTCCGACCTGTTAAGATGTTGCAAGTTTGTTTTTGAAATATTTCCAAATTGATATCAGAAAAGAGATCCACATAACAAAAAATGACCTGCACATAACAAAACTCTTATGTTTTTTTACCGCAGGGCGATTTAGTTATGTGATTTCCGTCACTTAAAATGCTTACAAAAAGTAAGGCTAGTGATTGGCAAGCCCGAGGAGTAAAATGAACACAGAATTTTGTTTATTTGCGCCAGATCATAAATGGCTATTTGGGCGAGCGTAACTGCGGCCCGTGAGGAGATTTCAACTATGTCAGATGCAATCAATAAATGTAACGCTCAGGAAACTGCGGCCTGCTGCTGTGTCGATGTCGGAACCGTGATGGATAACACCGATTGCACCGCTTCCTACAGCCGAGTGTTTGCCAATCAGCAAGATGCAGAGCAAACGCTGGCAGCACTGACTGAAAAGGCGCGCGGCGTGGAGTCCGATCCTTGTGACATCAGCAGTAGCATTAAACCGGTTGACGGCGGCGTGCAATTGGATGTGGATTTCACCTTCTCCTGCCAGGCAGAAACCATGATCTTCCAGCTCGGCCTGCGTTAATCCCGACCCGATCCCGTAGGGGCGTAATATCCGCCCCTGCTGGTATCCGCACCGCTTTACCCCCTACCAGAAAGTTGCTCCCGCTCTCAGTTTTCACTTCTGCCGGTTTGCCAAATGTAAACATTTGGTTAACAATGACCTCATCAGGTCAGACCTCTTTTTGTCCGTTGTGTTGACGGCCTCTCTTCAGGAGCGTTTATGAGTAAGGCATTGCCGCTGGTTACCCGTCTCGGCGACCGTATCGCCATTGTTCAAGGGCTGCGTACCCCTTTCGCCAAGCAGGCTACCGCTTATCACGGTATACCTGCGGTCGATCTTGGCAAGACTGCGGTGAGCGAGCTGCTGGCGCGTAGCGGCATCGATCCCGCCCTGATTGAGCAACTGGTATTTGGCCAGGTGGTGCAAATGCCTGAAGCGCCTAACATTGCGCGGGAAATTGTGCTTGGCACCGGCATGAGTGTGCACACCGATGCCTATAGCGTTTCACGTGCCTGTGCCACCAGCTTCCAGGCGATTGCCAACGTGGCGGAAAGTATCATGGCTGGCAGCATCAGTGTTGGCATTGCCGGTGGGGCGGATTCTTCCTCCGTGCTGCCGATTGGTGTTAGCAAGGCGCTTGCCCGCACGCTGGTGGACGTCAACAAGGCCCGCACGTTATCGCAGCGTTTGAAACTGTTCAGTAAACTTAAGTTCCGCGATCTGATGCCGGTACCGCCCGCCGTGGCGGAATACTCTACCGGCCTGCGCATGGGGGATACCGCCGAGCAAATGGCGAAAACCCACGGCATTACTCGCGAGCAGCAGGATGCCTTGGCACACCGCTCGCATCAACTGGCCGCCAAAGCCTGGGAGCAGGGGCTGTTGCGCGATGAAGTGATGACCGCCTACGTGCCGCCGTATAAAACCCCGCTGGCCGAAGATAACAACGTCCGCAAAGATTCCAGCCTGGAGTCTTATGCCCGTTTGAAACCGGCATTCGATCGCCGCCACGGTACCGTCACTGCCGCCAACAGTACGCCACTGACCGATGGTGCGGCAGCGGTGCTGATGATGAGCGAGTCCCGTGCGAAAGAACTTGGCCTGGAGCCTCTAGGCTACCTTTGCAGCTTCGCCTTTGCCGCCATTGATGTCTGGGAGGATATGTTGCTCGGTCCTTCCTATGCCACCCCGTTGGCGCTGGATCGTGCCGGTATTACCCTGGCTGACCTGACCCTGATCGATATGCACGAAGCTTTTGCGGCGCAAACGCTGGCCAACCTGAAAATGTTCGCCAGCACCGAGTTTGCCCAACAGAAGCTGGGGCGTGAGCAGGCGATCGGTGAGGTGGATATGGAAAAATTCAACGTGTTGGGCGGCTCCATCGCTTACGGCCACCCGTTTGCCGCTACTGGCGCACGCATGATCACCCAGACGCTGCACGAGCTTAAACGGCGCGGTGGCGGTCTGGGGCTGGCCACCGCTTGTGCGGCTGGGGGATTAGGTGCGGCGATGATCGTGGAGGTGGACAAATGAGTTTCGAAAACGCATTGCACGAACAGCGTGCCAAGCCTTCGGCATTTCATCTGACCTTGCGCCCGGACAATATTGGCGTGATCACCATCGATGTGCCGGGGGAGAAGGTCAATACGCTGAAGGCGGAGTTTGTTGAGCAGATCAACGACGTGCTGCTCAAGGCACAGCAGCTTGCCACCTTGGAAGGCTTGGTGATCCTGTCCGGCAAGCCAGATTCCTTTATTGCCGGTGCAGATATCACCATGATCGCCGCGTGCCATACGGCCCAAGAGGCACAAACGCTGGCGAAGAAGGGGCAGAGCACGCTGGCACAGATTGCCGCGTTCCCGGTGCCGGTGGTTGCCGCCATTCATGGTGCTTGCCTTGGGGGCGGGCTGGAGTTGGCTTTGGCCTGCCATAGCCGCGTCTGCTCGCTGGATGACAAAACGGCGCTCGGCCTGCCGGAAGTCCAGTTGGGTTTGCTGCCTGGCTCTGGTGGCACCCAGCGCTTACCCCGCCTGATTGGTGCCAGCAAAGCGTTGGATATGATGCTGACGGGCAGACACGTTCGCGCGCGTCAGGCGCTGCGTATGGGCCTGGTGGATGAGGCCGTACCGCAATCCATTCTGCTGCAAACCGCTATCGAGCGTGTAAAACAGGGGTGGAAATCGCGCCGTGCGTTACCGTGGCAGGAACGCCTGCTCAACGGTCCGTTGGGCAGAAGCCTGCTGTTCAGCATCGTGCGCAAGAAGACCCTGGAGAAAACTCACGGTAACTACCCGGCAGCGGAGCGTATTATTAAGGTGGTGCGCACCGGTCTGGATCAGGGCAGTGCCAGCGGCTATGAAGCGGAAGCGCGTGCCTTTGGTGAGCTGGCGATGTCGCCACAGTCTGCCGCATTACGCAGCCTGTTTTTTGCCTCTACGGCGTTGAAAAAAGAGCGCGGCGGGGATGCTCAGCCCCATGAATTACAGCGCGTCGGTGTACTTGGCGGTGGTTTGATGGGCGGCGGTATCGCCTGCGTCACGGCGACTCGTGGTGGGCTACCGGTGCGCATTAAAGACGTGAATGAGCAGGGGATCAACCATGCGTTGAAATACACTTGGGATCTGTTGGGCAAGCGGGTACGCAGCAAACGCATGCGTCCGGCAGAGCGTCAGAAACAGATGATGCTGATTTCAGGTAGCACCGATTACAGCGGTTTTGAGCGGGTCGACATCGTGGTAGAGGCGGTATTTGAAGATATCGCGCTCAAGCAGCAGATGGTGGCCGATATTGAACAGTATGCCGCGCCGCATACTGTATTTGCCTCCAACACCTCATCATTGCCGATAGGCCAAATCGCGGCGCAGGCGGCCAGGCCGCAGCAGGTTATTGGTCTGCACTACTTTAGCCCGGTGGATAAAATGCCGTTGGTCGAAGTGATCCCACATGCCACTACCAGCGAACAAACCATTGCCACTACCGTTGCCCTGGCCCACAAGCAGGGGAAAACGGCGATCGTGGTCGCCGATCGCGCTGGTTTTTACGTGAACCGTATTCTCGCCCCTTATATTAATGAGGCGGCGCGTTGCCTGCTGGAAGGCGAACCGATCGAATCGGTGGATAAGGCTTTGGTCGATTTTGGTTTCCCGGTGGGCCCCATCATGCTGTTGGATGAAGTGGGTATCGATGTCGGCACCAAGATTATCCCGATCCTGACGGCGGAACTGGGGCCACGCTTTGCGGCTCCAGCGGCGTTCGACGCGGTGCTGAAGGATGGCCGCAAAGGGCGCAAAAATGGCCGTGGTTTTTATCTGTACCCGGCTGAGGGTAGTAGGTCACGCCAGAAGCACAAGAGCGCAGACAGCAGCATCTATCCACTGCTGGGTATCACCGCCAAGGCGCATATTCAACATGCGGTGATCGCCCAACGGTGTGTGATGATGATGCTCAACGAGGCGGCGCGTTGCCTGGATGAGGGCGTGGTCCGCAGCGCACGCGACGGTGATATCGGCGCGGTGTTTGGCATTGGTTTCCCGCCGTTCCTTGGCGGCCCGTTCCGCTATATGGATGAGCTAGGCGCGGAGAAAGTGGTAAAAACCCTGCGTTATCTGCAACAGCAGTACGGTGAATATTTTGCTCCTTGTGAACGCCTGCAGCGCATGGCTGAGCAGGGGGAACGCTTCTATCCGCAAGGCAGTTAACCAGCATGGCGGCCCGGTTTGCGCTACAGTTTGATCAGGGCCGCACTGTGATCGCCATCACTCCTTGCAATTAGGGCAATCCCGGAAGCTGTACAGGGAGATTGGGGAGGGGTAACGTAGCGTTTTGGTGGGTGGCTCACTCAGCGCTACCAAAATTTCATAGCAACAAGGTTAAAATTTAACCCGTTGAATTGGTTGTTATGTCAGCGATGAATTTGTGTAAGGGCGCAAATGTTGTAAAAAACAGCGTTTTCTTTACGCGAACTTTCAGGCAAAATGCCCGGCCGCCATAGAGAGACGGCGCGTTATCGTTTGAAGCAGGCCTGTGTTCTTGAGTGCAACTCGGCGATACAGCACGCTCGGCGTTTCTGTATAGCGTTATTTTGTCAACAACAGCGGTGCAATATGCAAGTTTTGATTATGCGTCACGGAGAGGCGGCACTCGATGCAGCCAGCGATTCGGTAAGGCCTCTTACCGTTTGTGGCCGTGATGAGTCACGTCAGATGGCGGCCTGGTTGAATACCAAGTCTGTGGATATTGAACGAGTGCTGGTCAGCCCCTATTTGCGGGCCGAGCAGACGCTGGAAACGGTACGCGAAGCGTTAACGCTGCCGGAAGGTGAAGAAGTGCTGCCGGAGCTGACTCCTGGGGGCGACGCTGGGCTGGTGAGCTGTTATTTACAGGCGCTGGCAAAAGAGGGCATCGGTGCGGTGTTAGTGGTTTCCCATCTACCGCTGGTGGGTTATCTGGTGGCCGAGCTGTGCCCTGGAGAATGCCCGCCAATGTTTGCGACTTCCGCCATTGCTAATGTCGAGCTGTCTGAGGATGGCAGCGTCGGCAAGTTTGAATGGCAGGTCAGCCCGTCACAGGTGATGGCCAAGGTCTGAGCTTGTTCTCACCATCAAAGGGCGATGATAAACATCGCCCTTTGTCATTAACGTCTTCAAAATTGCCACTGTAACGTAAAGCCGAGGTTGACCGGGCTGGTGGTGAAATTATCAGGCTTGGAGAGCGGCACCCCAACGAAGGCGTCATAACCGACCGCTTTTACCTTTCCTCGAACACCGGCAACGCTACCAAGCAGGTGGCCATCGGCAAAGTCGTGACTACCGTCTCCTTTCACCCGGCCATAATCCATACCCAGGTATAATTGCTGCCCCAGTTTTGGCAGGTTCAGGTTCAGGTCATTGCGCAGGGAGTAGCCCTTGTTGGCCATCATATTCATTTCACCGTCAAAACCACGTACGGTCCAGCGGTTACCGATACTGAATTGATCCTGAGTGGTCAGGCGATCCGGACTGTATTGCTGGCGAAAGCGGGATTGATAACTCATTGAGAGATCTTGCACGGTAAATGGCGTATAGGTGCTGATATCCAGGTTGACGATACGGCTTGACGGAGCGCTGTCCACCGGTCTTTCGGCACCAAACCAGGCGGTATCACGCTGATAGCTCAACATGGCATCGACAATGGACTGGCCGACGTAGTGGCGGTGATTGAACTCAATGCTCCAGTTGGCCATATTACGCTGTTGTAACTGCAGCTCCGTATCGTTCAGATAAAAATGCGAGTTACGCTTGAGGACTTGAAAGCTGAGCGTGTTTTTTTGGCTCGCGTTACGATACAACAGGCGATTAACTTTTAAGCTAAGGTTGCGATACTTGCCGCGGTAGGAAAAATCGGTATAGATGCCATGGATATTTTGTACATATTCGCTGCGGCCAGCATATAAGTCCAATGACCAGAAGCCGTAGGGCACCGAGTAGTACAACGAGCCATTATTAGAATGACGGCTCGATTGGAACTGCAAATCACGACCGGCAGAAACGTAGAACAGATCGTTCATCGAGGTCGGGTTATCAATATATAAAGCCATACCGCTTTGATAGCGGCCGGTTTGTTTACTGCCTGAGTCATCCAGCCAACCGCCCAAACGCCAGAATGAGGGTTGTTCACGCGTTATTTCCAGGTCGGATTCACCCGCCTTACTGCCTGGGTGGAGTGAAATGTTGGCAACAACATCAGGAATGCGTTGCATGTTTTCCAACCCCTGCTCAATCGCACGCAGATCCAGCAGATCCCCTTGGCTGCCAGGAAATGTGGTGTGCAAGTTGACGTACTTATCGCTGTCATCGGTTAGCCTGACGTTGCCAATGGTGCCTGGCAGGATATCCAGAGTGAGAAGCCCTTGCGTCAAATTTTGCTGTGGGATCATTACCCTGGTAGTGATATAGCCATGTCCAATCAGGCCATTTTGTAAGGCAGTCGCGAGTGTTTTCACCCCCTGGATCCCCAAACAGCGGCCTTGTGCCTGTTCTGTCAGTTTGCGCAAGGGTATCCAATGAGGGATCTTGTCGTCCTTATTCAGTTCAACCTGTTGAATGGTAAAGCAGGGTTGTTCTTCGGGAAAGTCAATGTGGGTGCTTAGTCCAACGTTACCAGCGGAGCGCACGTCTTTTCCTACGGTTTCCAATTGGTTATAGCGTGCTTTTTCCTGTTCCTGCTGGTGGCTCATTTGCTGCTCAATAAATTGGCCATTTTCCGCTGCCTGAACCAGTGGAGTGAGAATAAGCAATAGCCAAGCATTGGGAGAGCGAAAACGCATGTTAACTTCCTTATTAATATGATTTTTCTTTAATCGGTTGCAGTGTGAAGATAGGCAGGAGTGAAAAACAGCTGATAGCCATTGATAACATGGCTATCAGCTTGTTATTACCTATCTCGCGAGGCTAATAGACGTGATAGGGGTATTTATCGCCTCAGTATTGGCTCTGGATTAGTACTTGGTATGGATTTCTACAGTGTTGTCCGAAATCATTTTGCCGTAATTGCCGAATTTCCCGTCCGTATCGATCTTTATCTTGTTTTTGCCAGCCAAGGTCCCTTGATTATAGAAGCTGCCATCGACCTGCTGACCACCGGAAAGTGGGCCGCGCTTCATGTTGATCTCTAAAGTATCACCGGCCTCAATGTTTCCAGCGGTGCTGGCCGATGAGCCGTTATCTAAACGTGAGGCATTAACCACCAGATTTTCGCCAGCAATCATATTGCCATTGTGATTGCCAATGCTGGCCGCAGTCAGCGTGATGTTTTTATCGCTCCCAATATGCCCATGCTTATTGGCTATGAGATAGTTAGGGGTAATGGTGATATCACCCTGAGAAGCGATGACACCATACTCATTATTGAGTGATGAGCTCAAGTTTAGGCTCATGTCACCACCGCTGAATATACCGTATTCTTGGGTTGGATTGTGATAAGCACTATTAACCAGCCGGGCGGCTTCGATATTCAAGGCTTCCTGAGCCATGATTTTACCTGAGTTATTTTTAATCTCTGACGCTTTTATAGCGATGTTGCCTTCTGCCAGAATTTCACCCTGGGTGTTATTCAGCTCTGAGGATACGTTAATAACTACGTCATCCTTGGTTTGGATGAGGCCATATTGACTGCTTATCTTGTAGGCATTCAGAGTTACGCAGCAGTTGGCCTCAATAATCCCTCTGTCGTTGAAGAGAGTGTTAGCGGTATTAACAGTCACGCCACCAACATCTGATACAATTCTACCCACGTAGTTATTCACACCATACTTGGCGTCCAGGGTGACATCGTCCACGGCACTGATGATACCGCTGCTGTTCTTGATTGAGGCTCCTTTGGTGTTAATTGTGATACCCTTTCCAGCGCTGAGTTCACCACTATCATTATCGACCCCTACATTTGAAGATAAGGCGGCGGAACTGTCGATGTTGATATTGCCATCGGCCACCATGGTCCCCTTGATGTTTCTCACGTAAGAGCTTTTGATGTCAATATCACTGCCAGCTTCAAGATAACCACCTGGGCTGTTTATTACGTATGTATTGTTGTTACTAGGGGTTAATACCACCCTGATATCCTTTTGGGCAGAAATAGTCCCCTTATTGGTGAGTGAACCATTCATGTTCATGGTCACATCGCCAACGGAAGCGGCGAGGGTGCCAGCGTTGTTCACGCCCACGCCATTCCCGGTACCGATCAGCGTAATTTTGTTGGCGTACATGCCGCCCAGGTTGGAAACGTCAAGGCCTATGCCAGACTGACGAGCAGCAGAGAGCAGGGTGGCTTTGGTGTTGTCGACATTAACGCGGTTTTGGCCATAAGTGACCCGTAGATCCTGGGCCTGCACGTCAGCGTTAATGGCAACGGTGTGGGCAATTAAATCGGTATAGTTGGCGCTGGAACTCTGCAAGCCATCGCCAGTAATGGTAATTTTACCTTTGTTGACAACGTAATCGAGGACGCGGCCATTAGCCACCGAGGTCTTGCCCGTGGTCAAGGTCGCACGATTGGCGTTGATAAAACCGCAGCCGTTGCAGGTAATCCCCGATGGGTTGGCAATAATAACCTGTGCATTTTGGCCTGCGACCTCAATCAGACCGTTGAGTTGGCTGGCTTTAGCGGAGTTGACTTCATTGAGGATAACGTTGGCGGCACCGTTGGCTAAATTATTGTTGCCGTTAATGGCACCCGCCACCTGGGTCGTTGAATTTTGTGCGCTGTTATTTAGCACCACTCCACCACGGTCTACGTCAAACTGGTTATAGATATTGTGAGATACGCCCCCTCTGCCGGGCTTATTAATGTCGATAACCGTACCACCCTTGATGGAGCTGGCACCGAGCGATGGGCCACCTGGGGCGGAAACGATAGCGGCTTGGGCAACGGTTACTCCTTGTAAGGCCAGCAGGCTAAAGAAACAAATTGGCGAAAGTTTGGCAAAAAACGGTTTCTGTTTGTTTTTTAGGGTCATAATATTATTTCCTATAATATTTGAAATGCAAAGGCTATCAATATGGGTAGCCGAACTGGTGGAAAAAGGTTTTGCAACCGACTTCATTTCTGTCAACCATGAGGGAACATCCCCAAGTTGTGCAGGAGGTATATGCTATTATTTGATTAGCTCAAGTTGCTATATTTGCCATGTGGCTATTCGTAGTAGCTATTAACTGCGGATGACAATGTATACGCTTTATCTGCGTTTAACAAAATGCGCATTCTACTGACAATATTTCCCCTGTCTACTTTTTGGCGTTAATACAGGATCTTTCTCGTGAATTTTAAATCACATCAATGATTTTTGTTTTAAGTATATTTAAAACAAATGTTTTATTTGAAATTCAAGATTAAAAGCGTTTGGTGTATTTAAGGGGGTGTGGTATTGGGCAGAAAGCTTAAGTTTTTGCCAGGATGGGTAGGGGCTATTTCGTCAAGATCGTTCTCAACTCATGGCCCCCTGCTTGGAACCGTCACTGCGGATTATTTGGCACTGCTAAGTGCCATTTTATATCGCTATTCTGCTAGTTCGATCAACAGCAGTATTGCTGCGTTACCCCCCCATTCTTTGGGGGCCTGGTGGAACGCCAGCACGTCCGGATGTTGCGCCAACCAAAGCGGCGTTTGCTGCTTGAGGATGTGTTTGCCGTGGCCGTGCATCACGCAGGCACAATGCACGTGCTCACGCTTGCAGGCGGCGATCATCGCCCCGAGTTCCTGCTTGGCCTGCATCTGTGTCAAGCCATGCAAATCCAGGAACAGATCCGGCACGTAATCCCCGCGGCGCAGTTTCTTCAACTCATAGTGGCTGTAGCCGGGACGCACATAGCGCGTTGGGCCTTCATCTTCCAACTGCGGCTGAAACTCATCGGAAAAGTAAAAGCTGGCATCCACCTGCTCTTGCAACAGGCGCTGCGGCGCGATCTGTTTGGTTTTCATTTTAGGTTTTGGGTGGACGATGGTGTCCTGCGGCAGCTTCTTTGCTCCAGCTACCGACTCTCTAAAGAGCAATAATTCATCTTTGCTCAGAGGGGGCTTATTCTTCATTATTCGCTCGTCGCCTATCATTTATCGCGCTAGTTTACCTGCTCGAAGGTTTCTGTCGACGCAAAACTGGCACTGAATGCCAACCAGAATGCTGCTACGCTGCTATTGCTGCTGATTTGTCGCAGGCTTCATGGCAAACTACGGGGCTAAATCATGAATCATCGTGCCTGCCGGAGGGCAAATTGGACAAAATTTTCGTCGAAGAAGCAGTGAATGAACTGCACACCATTCAGGATATGCTGCGCTGGGCCGTAAGCCGTTTCAACGCCGCCAATATCTACTATGGCCACGGAACCGATAACCCGTGGGACGAAGCCGTGCAATTGGTCTTGCCCAGCCTGTTCCTGCCGTTGGATATTCCTGAAGATATGCGCACTGCGCGTTTGACCTCCAGCGAGCGTCACCGCATCGTTGAGCGAGTGATCCGCCGTGTCAACGAGCGCATCCCGGTTGCTTACCTGACCAATAAAGCCTGGTTCTGCGACCTGGAGTTCTATGTCGATGAGCGCGTGCTGGTACCGCGTTCACCGATTGGTGAGCTGATCAACGATCGTTTCAGCGCGCTGATCCCCCATCCGCCACGCCATATCCTGGATATGTGCACCGGCAGTGGCTGTATCGCTATCGCCTGTGGCTATGCCTTCCCGGAAGCGGAAGTGGATGCGGTAGATATCTCTACCGACGTGCTGGCCGTGACCGAGCGTAATATTCAGGCGCACGGCGTGGAACATCAGGTGATCCCGATCCGCTCCGATCTGTTCCGTGACGTCCCTGCGATCCAATACGATCTGATCGTCACCAACCCGCCGTATGTCGATGCGGAAGATATGTCCGATCTGCCGCAAGAGTTCCGCTTTGAGCCGGAACTGGGCCTGGCTGCTGGCAGCGACGGCCTGAAACTGGTGCGCCGCATTCTGGCCTGTGCGCCAGACTTCCTGAGCGATGACGGCGTGCTGATTTGTGAAGTGGGCAACAGCATGGTACATCTGATGGAACAATATCCGGATATTCCGTTCACCTGGCTGGAGTTTGATAACGGCGGGGACGGCGTCTTCATGCTGACGAAACAGCAGCTGATTGACTGCAAAGATCATTTCAGCCTCTACCGCAGCTAACCAACAACCTGGGCTCGCCATAGTGCGGGCCTGTATGCCCCGTTTGCACGCGAACGGGATGACAACCAACGGTAAGGAGCCGTGATGGCAGGGAACAGTATTGGGCAGTTTTTCCGCGTCACCACATTTGGTGAATCTCACGGTGTGGCGCTGGGATGTATCGTAGACGGTGTGCCGCCAGGTATTCCGCTGACAGAAGCTGATTTGCAGCACGATCTCGATCGTCGCCGCCCCGGCACTTCGCGCTATACCACCCAGCGCCGCGAGCCGGATCAGGTGCGTATCCTCTCCGGGGTTTTTGAAGGCGTCACCACTGGCACCAGCATCGGTCTGATGATCGAAAACACCGATCAGCGCTCGCAAGACTACGGCGCGATCAAAGATGTGTTCCGCCCTGGTCATGCCGATTACACCTACGAACAGAAGTACGGCGTGCGTGATTATCGCGGCGGTGGCCGTTCTTCGGCGCGTGAAACCGCGATGCGCGTTGCCGCCGGTGCCATCGCCAAAAAATATCTGGCGCAGAAGTTTGGCGTACAGGTGCGCGGCTATCTGGCGCAGATTGGCGATGTGAGCTGCGAGCTGAAAGATTGGGATCAGGTTGAACAGAACCCGTTCTTCTGCCCGGATCCGGACAAGCTGGAAGCCCTGGACGAACTGATGCGCGCGCTGAAAAAAGAGGGTGACTCCATCGGTGCCAAAGTGACCGTAGTGGCGGAAAACGTCCCGGTAGGGCTGGGCGAGCCGGTGTTCGATCGTCTGGATGCCGACTTGGCGCATGCGCTGATGAGCATCAATGCGGTCAAAGGCGTGGAAATCGGCGACGGTTTTGCCGTGGTCACCAAGCGTGGCAGCGAAAACCGCGATGAAATCACCCCTGAAGGTTTCCAGAGCAACCACGCTGGCGGCATTCTTGGTGGTATCAGCAGCGGTCAGCCGGTGATTGCCCATCTGGCGCTGAAGCCGACCTCCAGCATCATGGTGCCGGGCCGTACGATCAACCGTCAGGGTGAAGCGGTGGAAATGGTCACCCGTGGCCGCCACGATCCGTGCGTCGGGATCCGTGCGGTGCCGATCGCCGAAGCGATGATGGCTATCGTGCTGATGGATCATCTGCTGCGCCAGCGTGCGCAAAACGGTGATGTGATTTCCGACGTACCACGCTGGTAAGGGACTACGATGAAAAAATGGCTGCTGGGCTTCGCTGCGTTGATCGCTTCCAGCTCTGCCTTGGCGTTAACGCCATGGCAAAAGATTGACCACCCGGTCAGTGGTACTGCACAGGCCGTTGGCGGTTTCGCCAATGGTTGTATCATCGGGGCGCATCCGTTGCCGCTTAACTCACCGGATTATCAGGTGATGCGTACCGACCAGCGGCGTTACTTCGGCCATCCTGACCTGCTGGCGTTTATTCAGCGCCTGAGCAGCCAGGCCAACCAGAAAGCACTGGGCACGGTGTTGATCGGCGATATGGCAATGCCGGCCGGTGGGCGCTTCAGCAGCGGCCATGCCAGCCACCAATCCGGTTTGGACGTGGACATCTGGTTGCAGTTGCCGCGCCAACGTTGGAGCGCTCAGCAACTGTTGAAACCGCAGCCGATCGATCTGGTCTCTGGCGACGGTAAGCAAGTAGTGGATCGCCAGTGGCAGCCGCAAATCGAATCCTTGATCAAGATGGCGGCGCAGGACAGCGAAGTGACGCGGATCTTCGTTAACCCGGCGATCAAACAGCGTCTTTGCCAGGATGCCGGTGCCGATCGCGGTTGGTTGCATAAGGTTCGGCCTTGGTTTGGGCATCGTGCGCATATGCACGTACGCTTGCGTTGCCCGGCGGGTAGCCTGGAGTGTCTGGATCAGGATGCGCCGCCGGTGGGCGATGGCTGTGGTGCCGAGTTGGCCAGCTGGTTCAAACCGCATCAGCCGAATGCCAATCCGGTCAAGAAGGAGCCACCACCGCTGCCGCCAACCTGTCAGGCGCTGCTGGATAGCCACTTCGCCAACCGCTGATAGCCTGGAAAAAAACGCCTCGAATGGGGCGTTTATTTTTTGGGTTTTAAGGCGTAGTGTGTGCGGCAAACAAAGTGGCTCCACTTTTGCAGGCAGACGACTTATGGATGGGCTGGTATTAGGTCCCGAATTGCTCGGGATTCTGTTTTTGGTAGCAATGTTCGCCGGATTTATCGATTCGATCGCCGGTGGTGGTGGGCTGTTGACCGTACCGGCTCTGCTGGCCGTTGGCGTACCGCCAACGCAGGCACTGGCGACCAATAAATTGCAGTCGGTTGGGGGATCGTTTTCCGCCAGCCTGTACTTTGTCCGCCGTCGCGCTGTCGATCTTAATACCCAGAAGCTGACCATCTTCCTGACGCTGGTGGGATCAGTGATCGGCGCGATCCTGGTGCAGCACATGCGTGCCGATATACTGCGCCAGATGCTACCGCTGTTGGTGATCGGTATCGGCGTCTATTTCTTGCTGACGCCACGGTTGGGGGAAAACGATCGCCAGCGTCGGCTGGGGGCGTTACCCTTTGGCCTGGTAGCTGGGGGCTGCGTAGGGTTCTACGACGGTTTCTTCGGGCCGGGAGCCGGTTCGTTCTATGCTTTGGCCTATGTGACGCTGTGCGGTTTTAACCTGGCCAAGGCGACCGCCCATGCCAAGGTGCTGAACTTCACCTCCAATCTGGGCAGCCTGGTGCTGTTTATTATCGGCGGGCAAGTGATCTGGAGCATTGGTCTGGTGATGCTGGTAGGGCAGGTGTTCGGAGCCCGTCTTGGGGCGCACATGGTGCTGACCAAGGGCCAGAAGCTGATCCGGCCGATGATCGTGATAGTGTCTCTGATCATGAGCTGCAAACTGCTGTACGACAATCACGGTGCGGAAATCCAGCAGTGGTTGGCGTTGCATTTTTAACATTTCAAAGGGGCGGCAAACTGAGAGATATCGGCTATAATGGCCTCCTTAATTTTGTGGTTATTTGAGTTTTTTATGCCAAACACACACCAGTATCCGCAACTGATTGAAATCTTTAATCAGTGTTTTAGCGATGAGTTCAATACCCGCCTGGTCAAAGGCGACGATGAGCCTATCTATCTGCCTGCCGATGATGAGCTGCCTTATAATCGCATCGTCTTTGCACACGGCTACTATGCCAGCGGCATGCATGAAATCTCCCATTGGTGCATCGCCGGAGCAGAACGCCGCAAGCTGGTGGACTTCGGTTACTGGTATTGCCCGGATGGGCGCGATGCCCAGACGCAGAGTGAATTCGAGGCGGTCGAGATTAATCCGCAGGCGCTGGAGTGGATGTTCTGCGTGGCGGCCGGTTTCCCGTTCAACGTCAGCTGCGACAATCTCAGTGGAGATTGCGAGCCGGATCGCATCGGTTTTCAGCGTAAAGTCCGTACCCGAGTGCTGGAATTGCTGGAACGGGGAATACCCACACGACCTGCGCGCTTTATTCAGGCGCTGCAATCGTTTTACAATACGCCTCCGCTGGCGGCCGAGCATTTTCCCTACCCGGAAGATCTCTGAGGCCAGAGTCTGTTTGTTAACGAGGAAATTTGATGATCGCAGAATTTGAAGCGCGCATTCTGGCGCTGATTGATGACATGGTAGAGCACGCCAGCGATGATGAACTGTTTGCCGGTGGCTACCTGCGCGGTCATCTGACTTTGGCGGTGGCGGAATCGGAAGAACATGCCGAACACAGCGCCGAGCAGCTCAAGGTGCGGGTGCAGAACAGCCTGGACAAGGCCATCAAGGCCGGGGAGCTTTCCCCGCCGGATCAGATACTGGTGCTGGGCATGTGGGAAAACCTGTATCAGACAGCGTTGCCGACTGAGTAATTGCTTTAAAGGGGACAGCATTACGCTGGCCCCTCAAATGAACTATACCTCGCGTCCCTTCAGTAGCTTCCTGACCCACATGCGGTTTGGGTTTAACGCTGCCAACATCTCGCTATCCCCCGGTAAGGGTTCGCCAAACAGCTGAGCCGCTAAAATCTCCGCGGCCAACGGCGCCGAGCACAGGCCGCGTGAGCCTAAGGCTCCGATCATAAACAACCCTGGGTACATTGGCGCATCGGCAATTGCTTCACCGCGCTGGCGTTGCAGCTGTAAATCGCCATACAGCGCCAGAGTGGTTTGATAGTCTGGCACGGCACCGACCATCGGCATATGGTCTCGCGTAGCGCTGCGTACGCCACAGCGTGCTTGCTGGCCACTGATATCCACCTCTTGCGTCCAGTTCTGTTCTGGCAGACAGCGCAGCAGGCGATCGCGGTTCTCTTCTTGCTCTGCCTGGCTATATTCAGTGTTTGATTCACCGCGCTGGTAGCTGGCACCAATGCAGTGCTGCTGATTGTCAGGATTCACCGGCGTCAGATAACCGTCGTAACACAGTACCTGTTTTAGCTCACTTAAGATTGGCGTAGTGGGAATATGTGAAACCTGGCCGCGCACCGCATATGCCGGTAGTGCGGCGCTAGGTGCCAGAGTGGTGAGTTGGTGCCCGTTAGCCAGGATCACCGTCGCATGTTGGTGAGTTTCACCCCCAGCAAAATGCAGCTGCCAACCCTCATCATTGCGGTTCAGATCGGAAAGCGTATGCAGATAGTGGCAAACCAATCCCTGCCGTTGGGCCAGGGCAATCGCGGCACGTGTCAGGTCAGCAGGGCACAGCCAGCCCCCGAGCGAATAGTGAATGCCACCAAACCCCGTATCGATCCCACACAGGGCGCTAAGCGTAGCGCGATCGGCCTGTTGTGCCAGAGTATGCGGCCAGGCAACGGCCAGGATCTTGGCGATCTTCCCCGCGCTTTTCTCGTCATAGGCCAATTGGCTGACGCCACACCACTGGTGATCGAACTCAACCTGCTGTTGCAGCAGGGCGTCATACAGGCGGCGGGCAAAGGGGAAGGCGGCGGAGAAGAAGTTTTCCAACGCATCGCCCCGGCCATTCAGCAATGGGTACAGCGCCCCTTGGCGATTGCCGGATGCTCCCTCTGCGGGCTGCGCATCGGCGCAATACAAGGTAACCCTGGCCCCACGGCGCAATAAGGCCAATGCGGTGAGCGCACTGGCTACGCCGCCGCCAATAATGGCGACATCGTCGGTATTCTCCGCTGCCGGGCGCAGGAACCACGGGCTTGGATTGACGCTTGCCGGGGTGTCGGCGGGGAGCTGGCCGGTGAGCATCTCGCGTTTCTGGCCAAAGCCTTTGCGTTTGCTGACCTCAAACCCGGCCTGCTGCAATCCACGGCGGACAAACCCTGCGGCAGTGAAGGTGGCAAAGCTGCTGCCTGGGCGGGCAAAACGCGCCATGGTGGCAAACAGCGGTTCGCTCCACATATCAGGGTTTTTGGACGGCGCAAAGCCATCCAGGAACCAGGCGTCAATTTGATCGTTCATACTGGCGTCAAAGTGTGGCAACAGGGTATTGACGTCACCGAACCATAAATCGAGCGTGATCTGCCCTTCGGCAAGCAGCAGGCGGTGGCACCCTGGCAGCGGCAAAGGCCACTGGGCTCGAAGTTCATCGGCAAAGGGGGCCAGTTCTGGCCATTGGGCATGGGCTGCCGCCAGATCGTCCAACTGCAGCGGGTATTTCTCAAAGCTGATAAAATGCAGGCGCTGCAAACTTGCTGCTGGTGTCTCTTGCCGAAAATGGGCAAAGGCCTGCCACAGAGTCAGAAAATTCAGCCCGGTACCGAAGCCGGTTTCTGCCACAATAAACAATGAGCGTGGGTGATCGCTGAAGCGTTGTGGCAACCGGTTGCCCCCCAGAAAGACGTAGCGGGTTTCCTCCAGCCCATCCTGGTTGGAAAAATAGACGTCATCAAACTGTTTCGAAACAGGTGTACCTTGTTCATTCCAGCTTAACGCTGCGGTTTGGATGGGGGCATTGCTCACGGTAGGTTGCTCGTAATTCAAGGGATAAAGCGATTTTAACGGGGGTAGCCTCGAGGTGCAAACTGGGTAAAGATAATGCAAAATTATTCTGATCGGACTTGTTCGGCGTACATCTGTACGCTAAAGTGCGATGCAAAATCCCGAATGTAAATTGTGGAAGAGGTACTTGAATGAAACGTGCAGTGATTACTGGCTTGGGAATCGTCTCCAGCATTGGTAACAACCAGCAGGAGGTCCTGGCAAGTCTGCAGGAAGGCCGCTCTGGGATCACCTTCTCTCAGGAGCTGAAAGATTTCGGCATGCGTAGTCACGTATGGGGTGATGTTAAACTCGACACTACCGGTCTGATTGACCGTAAAGTGATGCGCTTTATGAGCGACGCGTCGGTTTACGCCTATCTCTCCATGGAACAAGCGATTCAAGATTCCGGCCTGGCAGCCGATCAGGTTTCCAACGATCGCACCGGTCTGGTGGTCGGTTCCGGTGGTGGTTCTCCACGTAACCAGGTGGCGGGTTCTGACGGTATGCGCGCCAAAGGCCTGCGTGGCGTTGGCCCATACATGGTGACCAAGGCGATGGCATCAGGCGTTTCTGCCTGCCTGGCAACCCCATTCAAAATTCGCGGCGTGAACTACTCCATCAGCTCTGCCTGCGCAACTTCAGCACACTGTATCGGCCACGCCGTTGAGCTGATCCAACTGGGTAAACAAGACGTCGTCTTTGCTGGCGGTGGTGAAGAGCTGTGCTGGGAAATGGCCTGCGAATTCGACGCTATGGGCGCGCTGTCTACCAGCTATAACGACACGCCAGAAAAAGCTTCCCGTACCTATGACGCAGCGCGTGACGGTTTCGTTATCGCAGGCGGCGGCGGCATGGTCGTGGTTGAGGAGTTGGAACATGCTCTGGCTCGCGGCGCACATATCTATGCGGAAATCATCGGTTACGGTGCCACTTCAGACGGTGCCGACATGGTGGCTCCATCGGGTGAAGGCGCGGTGCGTTGCATGAAGATGGCAATGCAGGGCGTAGACACCCCAATCGACTACATGAACGTACACGGCACCTCTACGCCGGTCGGCGACGTGAAAGAACTGGGCGCGATCCGTGAAGTCTTTGGCGATAACACCCCGGCTATTTCTTCAACCAAAGCCATGACCGGCCACTCACTGGGTGCGGCGGGCGTGCAGGAAGCGATTTATAGCCTGCTGATGGTCGAGCACGGCTTCATTGCGCCAAGCATCAACATCGATAACCTCGATGAGAAGGCGGCTGGCATGAACATCGTGACCGAGCCAACCAAGCGTGAGCTGACCACGGTCATGTCCAACAGCTTCGGTTTCGGCGGCACCAACGCCACGCTGGTAATGCGTAAACTGCAGAAGTAAGCGCAGGGCATCATATTATCAATCGGGCACCGTAATAAGTGCCCGATTTTTTTTGCGTTTTTAAAGCTATACCCTACATCAGTACGAATTAAGATTTCGCAGATCAAAAAAATGACAGCAGATAACTTAAACAGCGGGTGGTTTTTCGTTTAATTTAGCCGTAGCCTGAAAGGATAATAAATTAATCCGGTTATTTTTTGGCCCGAATAATAAATAACACCTCAACAAAATACCCCTTTTCCCGATACGAATAACCAAACCAGTCATAATGCCCACGCTTTATCTAGCTTTACGATCTCGTTATGGCGAGGCTCCTATACGAACACAAGTTACCGCTCTAATGGCATCGAGAGAGGCCACCAAGGGTAAAACAAGCATTAGCCGAATCAAGGCATTGCTAAGGTAACTTCCCCCTGGGGATACGTTGTATAGTGCTAAACCCAAGACGTGGGGATCGGCTTTCGCTGTCCTGTCTTGTCGCCTCTATGAGACTCCATCTTTCAATCGGGAGTATCTAGAATGTCACATGTTGTATTGCAAGACCTTTACCAAAACGCCAACTTTGAAGACGACGCCATCGCGCGTTATATGAACAAAAAAGTCTTTGTTCTGCATCAAGATCTTTACGTTGGCGAAGCCAGGAAAATATTCGTTAATCAACTGTCCAACGATGATATTCCCGCACAAATCTTTATTGAAGACGGCACCAAACTGGTGGGTGTACTTTCTGTTAAACGCTTATTGCAGGAAGAACATAATGGCGAGCGTATCAAGGATATGATGGAGACCACCTTCTTCCATGTAAAACCCACGGACGAACGTGAACATATCGCTAAACTGGTGGACAATAATAATTTAGATATTGTGGCGGTGGTCGATAATGGCCGTTTGGTTGGCTGCTTAACCGAGCGCGAAATAGCCCAAATTATCGAGGATGAAAACACCGAGGATGCCCATATGCAAGGGGCAAGCCTGCCGCTGGATAAGCCTTACCTTGAAATGACCTCCTTCGAACTGTGGAAAAAACGTAGCGTGTGGCTGCTGTTGCTGTTCGTCGCCGAGGCTTATACCAGCACGGTTATTCAGCATTTTGAAGAGTCATTGGAAGCGGCGATTGCCCTGGCCTTCTTTATCCCACTATTGGTGGGTACAGGTGGTAACAGCGGCACGCAAATCACCTCCACCATTGTGCGGGCTATGGCCTTGGGAGAGGTCCGCATGCGCGATGTGGGGCGCGTGCTACGCAAGGAAATGACGACCTCGATCATGATCGCGTTAACGTTGGCCTGTGCTGGCGCGTTCCGTGGTTGGATGATGGGGATCGGCTATGAGATTACGCTCATCGTGAGCTTGACCCTGGTTTGTATTACGCTGTGGGCCGCGATTGTCTCTTCCGTGATCCCAATGGCACTGAAACGCTTCGGTGTGGATCCTGCCGTAGTCTCCGCCCCGTTTATCACCACGCTGATAGACGGCACCGGCTTGATCATCTACTTCAAAATAGCCCAGTGGACCTTAGGGCTAAATTAATATGCAAACCGGCGAAAGCCGGTTTTTTGCTATGATTAGCGGGATTTTTAAGATGCGTAGTTGACTGAAATCAAAGCATTTCCAGTTTGCAGGATTGTTCCGAGTTGGCTTTGTCAGCGGGTGTAAATTCCGTTCCTGCGGCGGTTTTCTGCCGATATACTCAGCGCAGTTTCTTCATCTGGAATTTTTGCATGTCGGCTTTGGCGTCCATCTCAATATCTATGCATCGGTTGCGCTTCGCCAAGAAGCGGGCCGCAGCATGGCTATTGGCCGTCTGCTGGCTACTGCTCAACAGCCAACTGGCGATCGCCAGCCATCACTGTGACCTGCAACTCACCACCGTTGCGCCAGCCGCGCAGCATACGATGCATATGCAGGCCGCCGATCCGCTAGCAAATGAGATGATGCAGGCTGAAGGGCCGGTGTGTGAAAAGCACTGCGTTCCAGATTCGGCCCAGCAAGACCACGGTAATCTTGCCCTGGCGGCAGTAATACCTGCCAGCAGTGAGCTGTTGGTTGCCGCTCCTCAGCCCCAGGCACAGTTCTTACGCCTCGATTGGCAAACCCCTCCGATAGCAGGCCCACCGGCAGAGATCGTCTTCTGCCGCTTCCGTGAATAGCCAAACCAACCGCTTTGCCGTCCAGCACGGCGACCTGAGTTGTTTTTGTCTATTTTATGGAGCTATCGTTATGCGTAATCTGATCACTGCCGTTTTCATCTCTCTGATGTTCTCTTCATTTGTCTCCGCCGCGGAGATGCAACATCACCAACATGCCAGCCAAGACGCCGCCGTCTATCACTCTAAAGGGACCGTTAAGGCCTGGGGTGAGCAGAAAGTGTCGCTCGCCCATCCTGCCATCCCTGCCTTGAACTGGCCGCCGATGACCATGAATTTCCTTCAGCCCCAACCGCCGTTGCCTGCCTTGGTTGCCGGGACTGCGGTGGAGTTCAGCTTCCGTCAGGTTGACGGCGGCTATCAGCTGACCGCCATCAGCGCCAGCCAAGACTAACGGGGGCACCATGTCCAGACTACTTTCTCACCCATTGCGGGTGGGCTGGCTGCTGCTCGCCTGTTGGACGGCGAGTGCGCAGGCAACCGGCCTGACGTTGGAGCAATCGTTGGCGGCGGCGGAGCGCTATTCCGCCGAGCTTTCGGCCAACCAGCATCAGGTGAATGCGTTGCAAAACATGGCGGATTCGGCGATGGAACTGCCCGATCCCAAGCTGAAATTCGGCATTGAAAACGTGCCGGTACAAGGCAGTAGCGCCCGGCGCTTGACCCGTGACGGGATGACCATGGAGCGGGTTGGCATCATGCAGGATTATGTCAGCAGCACCAAACGCCAACGTAAGGCGGACACCCTACGGGCCGAGGCCAATAAAACCGAAGCCAGCAGTGCGACGATCCGCGCCCGCTTGCAGCAGCAGACGGCACAAGCCTGGTTGGAGTTGGCGTTGAGCCAGCAGACGCTGAAGGATGCTACGGCCTTGCTCAAGGAGAGTGAGCGTCAGATCGCCGCGCAACATGCCGGAGTAGCCAGTGGCAGTTCGCCCGCCGCTAACGTTATCGATGCTCGTTTGACGCTGTTGGCGATGCAGGATCGGCTTAGTGAGGCGCAGCGTGACGTCACCATCGCCCAGGCGCGCTTGACCCAGTTGACCGGGCAGCAGGTTGAGGGGATCGGTGGCCCGTTGCCACGCTTCGAGCGCCTGCCCGCCGAGAGCAACCTGTTAAGACAAGCGATCAAACAGCACCCGGAGGTAGTGCAGGCGAGCCGTGAGGCCGATGTGGCCAAGGCTCGATCGGCACAGTCCGAGGTGGCCGCCATTCCGGACGTTGGGATAGAGGTGTCGTATGGCAAACGGGCCGATGGCTATGAGGATATGGCGGGTGTGATGTTTACCGTCGATCTGCCCCTGTTCCGCTCACAGCGTCAGGATAAGGACTATGCCGCTGACGTTTCCCGCTCGATGGAAGCCAACGACCAACTGACATTATTGATCCGCGATCATCAGGCCCAGCTAGATACCCTGCTGGCGCAGTATCAGGCCGCGCAGGCGCAATGGCAGCGTCAGCAACAGCAGGCGATCCCGCTGCAGCAACAGCGTGTGGCACTGCAACTGGCGCAATACCGCAGTGGCAAAAGCGATCTCTCCTCGGTGTTGGAGGCGCGCCGGGCCTTGCTCGACAGCCGTCTTAGCGCCGGTAAGGCCGCGCGTGAATTGGCTCAGCTGTGGGCCGCCATCCGTTATCTCACCGTGCAGGAGGCAAAGTCATGAAAATGCGTTTTAGCCTGACGCTGTTAGCCGCCCTATTGGGCGGTGCTATGGGCGGCTATTGGCTTGCCGGGGAAAAAACCGCGGCGCAACCCGCCAGCGGCGGTGCCGAACGGCAGGTGCTGTACTGGTACGATCCGATGGTGCCAGGCCAGCGTTTTGATAAGCCGGGCAAATCGCCGTTTATGGATATGGAACTGGTGCCGCGCTATGCCGATGAGCAGCAGGATGATCGTGGTGTCACTATCAGCGCCCGCCAGCAGCAGAATCTGGGCGTCCGTACAACGGCAGCACAACTGCGTGAATTGAATTTGCAGCTTGATGCCTATGGCAGCGTTGCCACCGATGAGCGCGGCGTTCAGGTCATTGCCGCCCGGGCCAACGGGCTGATAGACAAACTCTATGTGCGTGCCAGCCAGCAGCAGGTAAAAAAAGGGCAAGCGTTAGCACAGCTATGGATCCCGGATTGGAGTGCTGCACAGCAGGAATACCTGGCGATCCGCAAACTGGGCGATAGCGCACTGACCTCTGCCGCCCGCCAGCGTCTGGCATTGCAGTTTATGCCTGAAGCCATCATTCGCCAGGTTGAACGCAGTGGCCAACCTCAGACCCGCATTACTATTACCGCCCCGGAGAGTGGGTTTATCAACAAGCTGGACGCACGGGAAGGGATGCAGGTCACCGCGACACAGGGACTGTTTGAGCTGGCCAGTCTCGATCCGGTGTGGATGGTGATTGATTACCCGCAGGCGCAGGCCGGGCTGTTACAGGTTGGCGATGCAGTGGCAGCCAGTTCCGCCAGTTGGCCGGGTGAACGCTTTACCGGGGAGGTTAGCGAGCTGCTGCCTAACGTCGATCCGCTTACCCGTACCTTTAAAGCGCGTATCGTGCTGAAAAATCCCCAACAGCGCCTGAAACCGGGCATGTATTTGCAGGTGCAACTGGCCCAAAACGCCGGAGCCAAGCCAGTGCTGGCTATCCCGCAGGAGGCGCTGATCGGCAGTGGCGATCGCAACCGGGTGCTGGTGGCGGAAGGGAACGGCCACTTTGCTCCGGTTGACGTGGTCGCCGGCCTGGCACAGGACGGCTGGGTAGAAATTAAACAGGGTCTGCAAGCTGGGCAACAGGTGGTCACCTCGGGCCAGTTCCTGATTGATTCCGAAGCCAGCATGCGCAGCGCCTTGCCACAAATGGCCGCGCAGGAGGGGGTAAAACAGTATCAGACGCTAGGTGTGGTAGAGGCGGTGGATAATGATACCGTCACGCTGTCGCACGATCCGGTCGCAGAGTTGCAATGGCCCGCGATGACCATGGATTTCACCCTGCCTGCGGGTGGCTTACCCACCGGGATTGGTATCGGCAGCAAGGTGATGTTCCACTTTAGCGTGGATGAAAACGGCTCGCACATTAGCCAGATCATGCCGCAAGGGGGCCACCAATGATCGCCTCCGTGATCCGCTGGTCGATACGCAATCGCCTGTTGGTATTACTGGCTTCGATACTGCTGGCCGGGTGGGGCGTATGGGCGTTGCAGAAGGCACCGCTGGATGCGCTGCCCGATCTCTCTGACGTGCAGGTGATCGTCCGGGCGACCTATCCGGGCAAAGCGCCGCAGGTGATTGAAGATCAGGTGACCTACCCGCTGACCACCACCATGCTGACGGTGCCAGGAGCCAGCACGGTGCGGGGCTTCTCGATGTTCGGCGATGCCTACGTCTACATTCTGTTTGAAGACGGTACCGATCCTTACTGGGCGCGTTCGCGGGTGTTGGAGTCACTCAGCCAGGTGCAGTCCTCGTTGCCGCCGCAGGTCAAAGTGGCGCTGGGGCCGGATGCTACCGGCGTTGGTTGGGTTTATGAGTATGCGCTGGTCGATCGTACCGGTAAACACAGCCTGGCAGATCTGCGTGCTTTGCAGGACTGGACGCTCAAGTTCGAACTGAAAACCGTGCCTAACGTCGCGGAAGTGGCCAGCGTTGGCGGCATGGTGCGGCAATATCAGGTGATATTAAATCCGCAAAGTATGCGGGCGCTGAATATTACCCATCAGCAGGTGGTGAGCGCCATTCAGGATGCCAACCAGGAAGGCGGCGGCGCGCTGCTGGAGATGGGGGAGGCTGAGTATATGGTACGCACTTCCGGCTACCTGAAAAAACTGGCCGACTTTAATAACGTGGTGATCACCGCCCGTGACGGTGTGCCGATCCTGTTGTCACAAGTGGCAGAATTACGTGAGGGGCCGGAAATCCGCCGTGGCGTGGCAGAACTCAACGGTGAAGGTGAAGTGGCGGGCGGTATTGTGGTGATGCGCTATGGTAAGAATGCGCTGGAAACCATTAATGCGCTGAAGGCCAAGCTGCAACAGCTTCAGCACACCCTGCCGCCGGGCGTGGAGATCGTGCCGGTTTATGATCGATCGCAACTGATCGAAAACGCGATCGATACGCTGTCATTCAAGCTGTTGGAAGAGTTCCTGGTGGTCGCGGTGGTGTGCGCTTTATTCCTGTCCCACTTCCGTTCGGCACTGGTGGCGATGGTGACTCTGCCGCTGGGGATCCTGGGTGCCTTTGTGGTGATGCATTACCAGGGCGTTAATGCCAACATCATGTCGCTGGGGGGGATCGCCATTGCCATCGGCGCGATGGTGGATGCGGCGATTGTGATGATCGAAAACATGCACAAAGTGCTGGAGCAGTGGCGGCAACGCCATCCCGGCCAGCAGCCCACCTCAAAAGATTACTGGCACATCTCAGAGCAGGCGGCGGTGGAGGTTGGCCCGGCGCTGTTCTGTAGTCTGTTGATCATCACCCTGTCGTTTATCCCGGTGTTTTCGCTACAGGCGCAGGAAGGGCGGATGTTTGCGCCATTGGCGTTCACCAAAACCTATGCAATGGCGGTATCCGCCGGACTGGGTATCACGCTGGTACCGGTGCTGATGGGCTATTTTATCCGGGGCCGCATTCCGGACGAACATGCCAATCCGATCAATCGCGCCTTGATCCGCATGTATCAGCCGTTGCTGGCGGCGGTGCTGGCGCGGCCTAAAACCACCCTGGGGATTTCCGCTCTGCTGTTGGTGCTAACCTTATTCCCACTCAGCCGCCTGGGCAGCGAGTTTATGCCACCATTGGACGAAGGGGATCTGCTGTATATGCCTTCGACCCTGCCGGGGATATCGGCCCGTGAGGCGGCACGGCTGCTGCAATTGACCGACAGGTTGATCAAAACCGTGCCGGAAGTGGACACGGTCTTTGGCAAGGCCGGGCGGGCGGAGACGGCAACCGATCCGGCTCCACTAACCATGTTGGAAACCACCATTCGCTTTAAGCCCCGCGACCAGTGGTGGCCCGGTATGACGATGGACAAGCTGGTGGCTGAACTGGACAGCGTGGTCAAGGTGCCCGGCATTGCCAACGTCTGGGTGCCGCCGATCCGTAACCGTCTGGATATGCTGGCGACCGGCATCAAAAGCCCGGTAGGCATCAAGGTCAACGGCAGCAATATTGCCGATATTGAGCAGGCGGCCAGCCAGATTGAGCAGGTGGTGAAGCAGGTTCCTGGTGTGACTTCCGCGCTGGCGGAACGCCTGGCTGGAGGGCGCTATGTGGATATCGATATCGATCGCCAGCGTGCGGCGCGTTACGGCGTTTCGGTGAAAGAGCTGCAATCGGTGGTTGCTACGCTGGTGGGTGGGGAAAACATCGCTGAAACCATTGAAGGTCGCGCACGTTATCCGATCAACGTCCGTTACCCAAGGGAGATCCGTGATTCGCTGCAAAAGCTGCGTGAATTGCCGGTGGTGACGGCGACCGGTGGGCAAGTACCTTTGGCAGAACTGGCGGATATTCGCATCACCGAGGGGCCACCAATGCTGAAAAGCGAGAATGCCCGGCTTTCCGATTGGATCTATGTCGATCTGCGCGGGCGCGATTTGAAATCGGCGGTGGAAGAGATGCAGCAGGTGGTGGCACAGCAGGTGAAGCTGCCAGCCGGGGTTTCCCTCAGTTGGTCCGGGCAGTTTGAGTATCTGGAACGCGCCAGCGCTCAGTTGAAGATTGTGCTGCCGGTAACGCTGGCGATCATCTTTGTGCTGCTGTTTGTCACCTTCAACAGCGTGAGCGACGCGCTGCTGATCATGGCGACGCTGCCGTTTGCGCTGATAGGTGGGGTCTGGCTGCTGTATCTGCTCGATTACAACCTGTCGGTGGCGGGGGCGGTGGGCTTTATTGCGCTTGCCGGGGTGGCGGCGGAGTTTGGTGTGATTATGGTGCTGTACCTTAATCAGGCGTTGGCGAAACATCGTCAGCCCGGCCAGCCGTTGAGTCATCAGCAACTGATGGCGGCGATTAGCGAAGGGGCGGTGTTGCGCGTCAGGCCGAAGGTAATGACGGTGGCGACCATTAT
This sequence comes from Serratia sp. 14-2641, assembly GCF_001692375.1. Classification (NCBI taxonomy): domain Bacteria; kingdom Pseudomonadati; phylum Pseudomonadota; class Gammaproteobacteria; order Enterobacterales; family Yersiniaceae; genus Serratia; species Serratia sp. 14-2641. The sequence continues at coordinate 129,008 of NZ_LXKR01000001.1, forward strand.
GGCTGGTTTACTACCGATTATGTGGGGCGGCGGTGCTGGCTCAGAGGTGATGCAGCGGATTGCCGCACCGATGATTGGCGGTATGGTGAGTGCGCCATTGCTATCGATGCTGGTGATCCCGGCGGTGTATTCGCTGCTGCACCGCAAGGATGAAAAACCTGGTGAGAAAGTGGAGTAATCGGCCCCTCACCCTAACCCTCTCCCACAGGGAGAGGGAGCTGGCACGGTGTTGTGGCAAGGTGCCGTGATCAATCTGTTAGCTGGGTAAAAGGCAGTTGATTTAGTGCCATGGTCAGGTAAGTTGCTGTAACGAATAGCGAACTCGAACGGTTCCCTCTCCCTGTGGGAGAGGGTTAGGGGGAGGGGACAACACGTGAGCCAAAACTCTTTACTGCACCAAAAAAGCCTTAAACTGCGGCGTCATCACCGCGCTGAAACCGTCATCGGTTTTGCTGATCAGATACACCGCCAGTCCTTTCTCTTCGGCCAGTTTCAGTGCTTTTTCCGTGCCCAGCACCATCAACCCGGTATCCCAACCATCGGCTTCCAACGCCGTAGGGGCAATCACCGTGACGGAAACCAGCTTATGGGTGATAGGCTGCCCGGTGACGGGATCGATCACATGGGAATAGCGCTGACCGTCCTGCTCGAAATAGTTGCGGTAACTCCCCGCAGTGCTGATGCCGTAGCCTTGCAAATCCACCAGCGCCTGTACCGCATTTTCCCGGTCGGTGGGCTTTTGGATTGCCACCCTCCAAGGCTTGTTCTGGCCATTCACGCCGCGTGATGAAACGGCTCCGCCCACCGAGACCAGATAGTTGGTGATGCCTTTGCGCGCCATTAACTGGACCAACTGATCCACCCCGTAACCTTCGCCCAGCGTAGAGAGATCGACATACATTTCCGGCAGATCTTTTTGTAGCCATTCACCCCGGCTGTCGCTGAGTAATTTCAGATGCTGTAGGCCAATATGCTGGCGGGCTGCATCAATCTGCTGCTGGCTGGGGACTTTGACGGCCCGTTTATCTGGGCCGAAACCCCACAGGTTAACCAACGGGCCGACGGTGATATCCATCGCGCCCCCGGTATCACGGCCAATGCGCTGAGCGGTGAGGATGATATCGGCCATTCCACGGGGGATGGGCTGCGGCTCGGCAGTGGTGTTCTGGTTGAAGCGGGATAACACCGAATCGGGGCGGTAAGTGGAAATATCGTCGTTGGCTTGTTCCAGCAGCGCATCGATCTCCTGCTGCAATTGTTGTTTGCTCTCGGTGACAGTGCCGCTGACCTTGACGCTATAGAACGTCCCCATGGTTTTGCCTTCGATGTCGATCTGGGGACGGGTGTTGGCATCGTTACAGGCGGCTAGCAGCATCAGCGCCACGCTGAGCAGCAGCCTTTTGGCAATGGAATTGGCCATAGAAAATCCTAAAAGCAGGGAAAGACGACGGGTATAAAACAAAATACGATAAATGGAAAGGGCAACGTGCTTTTTTACTGGCGTAATTCAAGAGCTTCGGCTAACGTCGTTTTCCAGTCTTCGCTTGAAAAATAAGAGTAAATCCATGAGTTCAAATGCGGTGACCAGTTTGTTGAGGCCATTTTTGCATGACCGCTTCCTGCATGCGTTGCTGCTGATGGGGATGCTGCTGTACGCCATTGGGCCACAGCCGCTGAGGGCACTCTCTGGCTTTATCGATTGGCGCACCATTATGACCCTGCTGGGGTTGATGCTGCTGACCAAAGGCGTTGAGGTTAGCGGCTATTTCGATTTTATCGGCCGCCAGATCGTGAACACCCTGCAAAGTGAACGCTCACTGGCACTGTTTCTGGTGTGTGCCGCTGCGGTGCTGTCGTCGTTTCTCACCAACGATGTGGCGCTGTTTATCGTGATCCCGTTGACCATTACGCTGAAAAAGCTCTCTTCACTGCCGATAAGCCGCCTGATCATCTTCCAGGCACTGGCGGTTAACGCCGGGTCGTTGCTGACGCCGATTGGCAATCCGCAAAATATTTTGCTGTGGAGCAAGTCTTCGCTGACCTTTATGGAGTTTATCGGGCGCATGGCACCTTTCGGCATTATCATGATGCTGAGCCTGCTGGTGGTCACCTGGTTCAGTTTCCCGGCGCGGAAAATTGTTAAGGCCCCGAACACCCAACCCTATCCTTATCAAATGCGCCTGTTACTGGCCAGTGTTGCGCTATATGTGGCCTTTCTGATCTGCCTGGATTTGGACGTGCCGTTGTATGGCATGTTACTGGTGTTTGCCGGTTTTCTGCTGTTGGCTCGCCAGGTGCTGCTGCAGATCGACTGGAGCCTGATCTTCGTATTTCTCGCCATGTTTATCAATATTGGCTTGCTGACCCAACTGCCAGCACTGCAGCCGCAGTTTGACCAGATTGCCTCGCTGGCGGATGGCAGCGTGTATGCGTTGGGGATCGCCTTATCCCAAGTGATCAGCAACGTTCCGGCGACCATTTTGTTGCTGAACTATGTGCCGTCCAGCGCCTTGGTGGCCTATGCGGTAAACGCCGGGGGATTTGGCCTGGCGATCGGATCTCTGGCGAACCTGATCGCCCTGCGGATGGCGGGGGAACGCCAGATCTGGTTGCGGTTCCATTACTATTCGATCCCCTTCCTGGCTTGGGCTACTCTGGTAGGTTGGCTGTTACTGGGTTAATTCGCCGCAACCGTTCCACGGCCAAGGTTATCTCCCCTGGTGTGAGGGCAGAGAACCCCAATAACCAGCCGTCGCGTCTGGAGCTGGCGTTCTGATACTGCGTGGACAGGCCGGGGGTAATGACGCCTAGCTGTTGCGCCTGTCGGGTCAGTTCTGCCTCTTGGCCCCTCGGTAGCCAAACGCCGAGCTGTAGCCCGCCGCCCGCGTGCTGTGGCGTGGCAAAATGCCCCAGGTGCTGTGCTAACTGCGTCAGTAGCCAATCACGGCGGCTGCGATAGAGTTGGCGCATGTAGCGGATGTGGGCAGCAAAATGCCCTTGCAGAATAAACTCTGCCGTGACGGCCTGCGCCAACTGAGCGCAATGGCCGTCATAGACCGAACGTGCGGTGGTAAACGCCGTCACCAGCGCGGGGGGCACAATCAGATAGGCTAGCCGTAGCGAAGGGAACAGCGCTTTGGAGAAAGTGCCGACATACAGCACCGTGCCGTGGCGATCCAGACCCTGCATGGCGGGCATTGGTTGGCCGTCATAGTGAAACTCGCTGTCGTAGTCATCCTCAATAATCCAACTTTGCGATTGCCGCGCCTGTTCCAATAGGGCCAATCGCCGTTCCAGGCTGAGTGCCACGCCGGTGGGGTACTGATGCGAAGGCGTCAGATAGATCAGGCGAGGGGGAGGTAACGAACCGTCTGGCTGCAGCCCTGCCTCATCCACTGCCACCGGTACCAAATTAGCTCCCGCGCTGGTAAATGCGTTCTTGGCCCCGTTGTAACCAGGCTCCTCGACCCACACCACATCTCCGTTATCGATCAGCAAGGTGGCAATCAACTGCAATGCCTGTTGGGAACTGGTCAGTACGATCACCTGTTCCGCGTCGCAGTTCACGCCGCGGGTTTGGCTGACGTAACCGGCAATGGCTTCACGCAGCGGCAAGTAGCCATGGGGATCGCCATAACGCAGCAGTTTTTCCCCTTGTAGCCTTAACCGTTGGGCCGTGAGCTGTTGCCACAGCTTCAGTGGGAAGGCGCGCAGATCCGGTGAACCGGCAGCAAACGGCAGTGGCTGCTGTGGATCGCGGCAGCCCCCGGTTTGCACAATCGCCAAACCGCGCTGTGAAAGCCGCAGTTGGCCGCTGGATTTGCGTATTGGCGCAGGCTTGGCGATCTGGATAGCGACAGAGGTGCCTTGGCCCACCCGACGATGTAGATATCCCTCGGCTTCCAGCTGCGCATAGGCGGCTTCGGCGGTAACCCGTGAGACGCCCAGATCGGCCGCCAGAACCCGCGAGGAAGGTAGCCGCTGGCCCGCGCTTAACGTGCCGCTATGGATCGCCGTGCGTAGCGTATTACACACTCGCTCACGTAGCGTGCCCTTAGCGTTATCCGCCTGTTGAAATAGCGTCAGCAATACCTGAGACATAATCGGTCTTATTACCTTGGAAAAATGGGTCTCAACCATAAGACCAAAATCAGGCACTATTGTCATCAACCTTAAGGCACTGGAGTTGCACTATGAACGTCTCTTCACTGGTATTGGCTTTTCCCCCGACAGCGGTAGCACAAAGCCTGGATTATCTGGCGGCTAAGCTCAGCTTTTACGCCGACTCGGCGGATGTGGCGGAAGATTTGCGCAATGGCGTCAGCGAGATTGTGGTGATCGATACCCGTGCCAGCGTGCTTTACTCCGCCGGGCATATTCCTGGAGCGCTGAGCTTTCCCCACCGCTTAATGGATGAAAGCAGCACCTCATCTCTCGATCGTGACAAGGTCTATGTCACCTACTGCGACGGTATCGGCTGTAACGGTTCCACCCAGGGGGCATACAAGTTGGCCAAGCTCGGTTTTCGGGTCAAAGAGCTGATTGGCGGGCTGGATTTCTGGCTACGCGATGGCCATCCGGTGGCCATCGGTGTTGAGCAGGGGACAATGCAGGGGCGGGATAAAGCGCCGGAGTGCGGCTGTTAAAACAGCGCCCAAACGACCAATGCCAATACGATAACGCCGACAACCAGCGCCAAAGGCTTACTGAACACCGACTGTAAAGGCTGCGGCAGGGCGGCGATTAGCGGGTTAAGCAATGGTTGCGGCTGTTGAACGTCACTGTGTAACGACGGAGCGTGGCCAGCCTTGTCCAGACGGCGGGTAAACAACTGCTGGATCACGTCGTTTAGCTGCGCGTGGGTCAACGGCGTATTCAGGTTGCCGTTAAAGCGGCTCTGGCAATAGTCATTGAGCTGTTGCTGCTCCTGCTGGTCTGCTGGCTGTTTCAATACCGCCAGCAGGTTTTGCAGCGTCGGCGCCGTTTGTGGGCTGAGCGCCAATTTCACCTGCATGAACTGACTGAGCAGTTGGAAGTGGCGTGCGGGCAACGGATCGTTGATTTTTACCCCGACCAGATCGAACAGTGCCTGCCAGAGTTTGGCCGTTGTCTCACCGGTGGCCGCGCTGAGCTTGGTGACCTGCAGCTGCAAGTGCTGATGTTCCGCAGGCAGCAGCGAACGATCGCTGGTGGCCGTTTGTTGCGGGTGAGGGATTGTCAGTTCGCCGGTTTGCAGCAGATTCAACACTTGCTGGAGCTGTGGGTGGCTCAACTGGCTTAACACCGTATGCCCAAACTGCTGGCGGATAAAGTCGCTGACCGCCTGGCGGTTATTGCCTTGTGGCAACAGTTCGGTGAGCTGTTGCAGCAGTTGGCGGCTGGCATGGCTCTGTTGTGCCACGGCAAGGCGGTTTTGCAGTAGCTGCTCTGCCGGTTGGAAATGGCGCGCCAACAGTTCGCTGTGGTTGTCCGCCCCTAATTCATGACGCAGCGTGGCCCAGATCTCGGCGGATTTGGCCGGGCTGAGGGCCATGATCTTGACGATCAGTTTTTCCAACTGGGTGCGTTGGGCCGGGGAGAGCGGTTGATCGTCGGCAGGGGGTTTTTTGCCTGCGGTCGGAGGGTGATCGGCTGCGCCAGGAGCGCCAGGTCCACTTAATGGTTGCATATCACCAGTCCTTCGCAGTGTATAAAGTCGACATACCCGGCGAAAAGCACAGGCTTAATCGCTTATGATACCTGTAATTTCGTGCCATCAATACCGCCGCCAGACATTTCTTTACAGGCCAATCGTTGCTTATCCTATTTGCGCCGCTAAGATAGGCGCAGATACGGCATTGAGGGCGTGATGATAAATCGGCAGCGGATTGCAAAATGTTTTTTAACCCTGGCTTGCCTGGTGGTACTGACGTGCCTCACCCAGCGCATGGCGGGCTTGCATACCTTGCAACTGGCCCTCGGCCTGCCCACTGTCAGCGTTAGCCAATCCTCGGCCAGCGGTGATGAAGAGGCCACCACCACGACTCCCTGTGAGCTGAGTGCCAAGTCGTTGTTGGCCTCTGCACCGGTGATGTTTGAAAACGTGCTGTTTGGCCTGGGGATGTTGCTGGTCCTGCTGGCTCCTATCATCGCTCCACGCCTGCCGTACCCTCCCGTACGCGTTATTTCCCCCACCACCCTCAGGGTCCATCTGCGATTATGCGTGTTCCGTGAATGAGTTAATCCCTCGCCAAACCGAGTGACTAATTTATTTATGGAGAACAACTATGTGGAATATCATCAGGCTGGCGTTGGCTTGCCTGTTAGTGCTTTGGCTACCTGCGACACAGGCAGCGGATAGCGGCTGGCTGCAAAGCCCGCAGAACGATCATGCGCAAGTCAGGCTGCGTGCCGACACCAGCAACGGGGATGAAACCCGTGTGCTGCTTGCTGTCGAGCTAGAAAAAGGATGGAAAACCTACTGGCGCTCACCAGGGGAAGGGGGCATTGCGCCAGCAATCACCTGGCAGGGCAACCCACCACCGGCAACCTGGTTCTGGCCAACGCCGCAGCGCTTTGACGTGGCAGGGATCTCGACGCAGGGCTATCAGCAGCAGGTAACTCTGCCCATCGTGTTAAAGGGGGCTGTGCCACAGCAACTGGCGGGAAGGCTTACCTTATCCACCTGCAGCAATGTCTGCATCTTGACCGATTATCCGTTCAAACTGGATCTCACCGCTCCGGCTGATCCAAAGTTCAATCACGACTTTGCTCAGGCGATGGGGCAGGTGCCGATTGCCAGCGGGCTGGTGGACAGCCTGCGTGCCGGTTATCGCAACGGTGAGTTGCAGATTAGCGCTGAACGCACTGCGGGTTGGCAGCAGCCTGAGCTGTTCTTTGATACGGTGGCGGAGACCGATTTGGGCAAGCCAACGGTCAGCAGTGATGGCGAGAGCCTGCAAGCGCGAGTTCCCGTAAGTGATGGTTGGGGAGATGCAGCTCCGGATCTGCGCGGTAAACAGTTGCGGCTGGTTATCAGCGATGGTGGGATCGCTCAGGAGGCTACGCTGACCATTGGCGGGCCGCTTGTTTTACCCTCCACCGCAGCTTTCCCCTTGTGGCAAGCGGTGTTGATGGCGTTAGCGGGCGGTTTCATTCTTAACCTGATGCCTTGTGTGCTGCCGGTACTGGGGATGAAGCTAGGCTCCATCTTGCAGGTTGAACAGCGCGATCGGCGTAGCGTGCGTTGGCAATTTCTGGCCTCTTCCTTGGGGATCGTGGTGTCCTTCATGGCGCTGGCCTTGTTGATGACGCTGCTGCGCCTGAGCAATCACGCGCTGGGCTGGGGGATCCAATTCCAAAACCCGTGGTTTATCGGTTTTATGGTGCTGGTGACGCTGCTGTTCAGCGCCAATTTGTTCGGCCTGTTCCACCTGCAACTCTCTTCCTCGTTGAATACCAAGCTGGCCACTCATAACGGGCGTGGCTTGAGCGGTCATTTCTGGCAAGGAGCGTTTGCCACGCTGCTGGCAACGCCTTGCTCGGCACCTTTCCTGGGAACGGCAGTCGCCTTTGCATTGGCGGCCCCGTTGCCGGTGCTTTGGGGTATGTTTGTGGCTTTGGGAATTGGTATGAGCCTGCCCTGGTTGCTGATTGCCGCATGGCCTACCTTGGCGTTACGCCTGCCGCGCCCTGGCCGCTGGATGAATGGGATGAGGCTGGTACTAGGTCTACTGATGCTGGTGTCTTCGCTCTGGCTGCTTAGCCTGATGACCAACCATATCGGCGTGAGACCGACTCTGATTGTCGGTGCCATCTTGCTGCTCGGTTTATTGCTGGCGGTGTGGCAACGGTTAGGTGCCCGGTCAGCGGGGATCGCGGCGGCAAGCGTCCTGGTGGTAGGCGGTTTGGCATTGCTGGTGGGATCGTTGACGGCCAGCCAATGGCGACAGCCGTTACACGACAACATCGCCTGGCAACCGCTTTCTGAGCAGGCGATTGTGCAGGCGTTGGCCGACAACAAGCGGGTGTTTGTCGACGTGACTGCCGACTGGTGCGTAACCTGCAAGGCTAATAAATACAACGTATTGCTGCGCGACGAGGTGCAAAAAGCACTCAGCGCCGAGGATGTGGTGGCGTTGCGCGGTGATTGGAGCCGCCCGTCTGAAAGCATCTCGACCTTCCTGCAACAGCGCGGCAGCGTTGCCGTTCCCTTTAACCAAATCTATGGCCCCGGCTCGCCAGACGGCGAAGTGCTGTCACCGCTGCTCACCCGCGAAGCCGTTCTGCAAGCCCTGTCTACTGCCAAAGGAAACCAATAATGAACAAGTTCCTGATGTTACTGCTGCTGATTGTCACCCCGGTCTGGGCTGCGGCACCTTTCACCGCCGAGCAGGAAGTGCGGATCAAAGAGCTGATCCGCGAAACGCTGGTCTCTAACCCGGATATTCTGGCGGAAGCGGTTAACGCCTGGCAGCAGCAAACCAACGGCCAGCAACTCGGCCAGGCGATTGAGCAAAATAGCAAAATCCTGTTCGACGATCCTGCCAGCCCAAGATTGGGGCCCAAGAATGCCAAGCTGACGCTGGTGGCTTTCACCGATTACAACTGCCCGTACTGTAAGCAGTTTGATCCGATGTTGGAGAAGATCGTCAACAAATATCCCGATGTGGCGCTGGTGGTGAAACTGCTGCCGTTCAAAGGGGAAAGCTCGATCGCCTCATCACGAGTGGCGTTGACGGCTTGGGAGCAGCATCCTGAACAGTTCTGGTCGTTGCATCAGCGCCTGATGGCGAAAAAAGGCTTTCATGACAATGCCAGCATCGCCGCAGCGCAAGAGAAAACTGGCGTTAAGCCGGTTGCCCCCAGCGAGCAGAGTATGACCTCGCTGCGCACCAATATGCAGTTGGCGGAACAGTTTGGCGTGCAGGGAACGCCTGCCACCCTGATTGGCGATCAGATGCTGCCGGGCGCGGTGTCTTATGAGGATCTGGAAGCGTTAGTGAAGCAGCAATTGGCGAAGGTAAAAAATGGCTAGGTTGCGGCGCTGGACGCGCGAACTGCTGATTTTGCTGTTGCTCGTGCTGGGCGTGACGTTCGCCATGGACTGGTGGCGGGCCCCGCAGGCTCCCTTGACCTTTGACCAACACATGTTGGAAACCTTGGACGGAGAGCCGGTGTCATTGGCGCAACTCAGCCAGGATAAACCTTTGTTGGTCTATTTCTGGGCCAGTTGGTGCGGGGTTTGCCGCTTTACCACGCCTTACGTGGCCAAGCTGGTGGCAAACGGCGGTAACGTGATGACCGTGGCGTTGCGTTCGGGCAATGACCAGCAGGTTGAACAGTGGTTGGCGGCTAAAAAGTTGCAACTGCCGGTGGTTAACGATGAGCAGGGCAAGCTATCGGCGCAGTGGCAGATTGGCGTAACGCCGACCATCGTGGTGATCTCTCAAGGCAAGGTAGTGCAGAGCACCACCGGCTGGACCAGCTATTGGGGTATGAAACTGCGGCTCTGGTGGGCCAGCGTTTAATTCCCCATAACCTCAACAATCGCCCGGCAAAGCCGGGCGATCCCTTCGGTAATCAGCTCCGGCGTATTGGCGGCAAAATTCAATCGCAGGCCATGTGCGCCGTGCTGTTCCTCAACATAAAAGCATTCGCCACGGGCAAAGGTGACCCCCTGTTGCCAGGCTATTGGCATCAACGTTGTGGTGCTTACGGCAGGTGGCAGTTCCAGCCAGATAAACAGCCCTCCCGCTGGAATTTCAAACCGACAGCCCGGTGGCAGGTGCTCGCTTAATGCAGCCACCATAGCATCACGGTGCTGGCGGTATATCCTTCCCGCCCGGCGCAACTGCTTGTCGTAGCTGCCAACGGTGACAAAGGCGTCCAGTGCGCGCTGGATCAGGTTAGAGCTGGTAAAGCTGTCGACGTGCTTGAGCCGCGAGAATTGCAGATACTGTTCGCTGTCCGCCACCAGATAACCGATGCGCATACTGGGCAGCAGCATTTTGGAGAAGGTACTGACATAAATCACCGTGCCAGCGGGAGCCATGGCGCGCAGTGACGGCAGGCTTTTACCGTTGTAACGTAGATCGCCAACAAAATCGTCTTCCAGGATCACTATCCCGGCCTGCTGGGCCAACGCCAGCAAGCGGCTGCGGCGGGCTTCGCTCATACAGCGCCCGGTGGGGTTATTGAAATTGGGGATGGTGTAGATCATTTTGGGCTGATGCCGGGCGATCAGTTCCGGTAATTGCTCAACGCACATGCCATGACGATCGCTGGGCACTGGGACAATGTTGATCTGATGCAGGCGCAGCAATCCCAGAGCTTCTGCATAGGTAGGTTCCTCGACAATCACCGTATCCCCTGGGCGTAATAGCGTCTGGAAAATCAGGCTGATGGCGTGTTGCGAGCCGTTGGTGATCAGCACCTGTTCGGCCCGGGTGGGGATACCTTGCGCGGTCAGGATCCGGCTCAGCGTGTCACGCAGCGGATAGTAACCACAATAATCGCCATAGCTGAAGGCCTCTTCTGCATGACGGCTGAGGATCGACAGCAGGATCTTGCGAAACGCCTCAAGCGGGAACACCTTGGGGCTACCGACGCCTGCGGCAAAGTTGACGATGTGCTCCGGCAAAGGAATATCTGGATAACCGTCCAGACGCGATGTCGTGGTGGTGAAACGATCCGCAGGGAATAGCTCGCTGGATGCTGGCCGTTGCTGCATGGGGGCCGGTTGCAGGTGGCGGACATAGGCACCGCTGCCACGCCGCTGTTGTAACAATCCTTTGGCCGTCAGTTCGGCGTAGGCACTTTCCACCGTCAGGCGGCTGACCGAAAGCTCGGCGGCCAGGCTGCGCGTTGACGGCAATTTATCGCCATCGGCAAAGGTGCCGCCAAGAATGGCGCGACGCAGCGCTTCTTCGATCTGAAGATACAGCGGAATATCCTGCTGACGATCCAGTGGAATATGCATGAAATTGGCCCGGTCATATAAGTCTATTTTCACTATATCCCATAGTAACAAGGCTTGGCACCGATAAAAGTGGCCTGCATAACATCGTGGCAAAGTGGCTATGGTGGCAAAATCTGGCCGCGTTAAAATCTGCACCAGATGATTAAGCGGTGGAATTTTGAGGGTGTTATGTCGTTACCGTCGGGTGTTGTAGCAGAACCAGTTGTGGTCAGTGGTGGGATCCTGCGGGGAACCAACCAGGGTTACGTGATCGCCATAATCAGTGCAATGCTGCTGGCCTTCACCGCCATCATCATCCGCGCGCTGACCGAGTATTACCATCTACCGACGTTTGTGCTGGCCTTCTGGCGTGCGGCCCTGGTGGCCCTGGTGTTGTTACCGTTATTGCTGCTGTTCAAACCGCAATGGGCCTATCTGCGCCGTGAGCAGGTGTCGTTCTACGCTGGCTACGGTTTGCTGTTGGCGCTGTTTAACAGCTTATGGACGTTGTCGGTAGCGCTCAATGGTGCCTCGGTGGCGACTATTTTGACCTACTGCTCGGTCGGTTTTACCGTATTCCTGGGCTGGATGATGTACAACGAACGCCTCAGCCTGCGCGAGTTGTTGGTGATTGTGGTCAGCCTGGGCGGCTGCTTCCTGGTCAGCAACGGCGACAGCATGGGCAACAGCCGGTTTGATCTGTTGGGGCTGATGGTCGGCATGCTGTCCGGCATTGGTTATACCTTGTATACCCTCGGCGGGCGTATCGCCAGCGAGCGGCGCTACCCGGTGTGGAATACCATCCTGTACGTATTCGGTTTTTCCGCCGTGTACCAGTGGTTGTTCAACACCTTGCTGACGTTTTTCCCCTTGGCGGCATTTCAAGGTATGGCGGGGGACCTGTGGTTTCTGTCCCAAGGCGTTCAAGGCATTCAGTGGAGCGGCTGGCTGTTGCTGCTCACGCTGGCCGCCGGGCCAACGCTGCTGGGGTTTGGCCTGTATAATATCAGCCTGAAAACCCTGCCGCTGGCGGTGGCTAACCTGATCCTGTCGCTGGAGCTGGTATTTACCGCGGTCATTGCCTATTTCCTGTTGGGGGAAAACATGAACCAGTTGCAGCTACTGGGGAGCGCGTTGGTGATGGGCGGGGTGTTGATGCTCAGAAAAGCCAAGTAGGCTTGGTTTTCTGCGCCAGTTTGTTACCATTGACCGCGAAACAACAGGGTGCAAACAGAAAATGATCATTAATCCAAGGTTAAAACGAGCGCTTATCGCTTGATTGGGCAGTGTTTTATGAACGGAAAACGCTGCCACTGACATTACGTTCCGTGGCTCTTGCAATAAATTAAGAGAAGAAGCCATGACTGAGAAACACTGGTCACAAGTAGAATTACTCCACCAGACGGTAACCAACCCCAATATCCTGATCAAGGGAACCCACAGTTATTACAGCCATTGCTGGGATGACAGCTTTGAACGTTCCGTGGTGCGCTATTTGCATGGCGATGCGGTCAGCCAGCAGTGGGAGCCCCTGGGGCAACTAGACAGGCTGCACATTGGCGATTATGTCTGTATTGGTGCCGAAGCGGTGATCCTGATGGGCGGCAATCATACCCATCGTATTGATTGGCTGAGCCTGTATCCCTTTATGGAAACCATCCAGGCGTCTTATTTGCCTAAAGGTGATACCAGCCTTGGCGATGGCTGCTGGATCGGGATGCGGGCCATGCTGATGCCTGGTGTGACGATTGGCGAAGGGGCGATAGTTGCCGCCGGTAGCGTGGTGACTGCGGATGTCGAGCCCTACGCTATCGTTGGCGGTAATCCGGCCCGGATGATTAAACGGCGGTTCTCTGCGGAGACAATCGAGCGTTTACTCGCGTTGCAGATTTACGATTTGCCCGCCGAGGCGTTCGCCAACATCCAGCCTTTGTTGGCCAGCGATGATATTACGGCGTTGGAGCAAGCTGTTGAGGTTATACGCCAATAATAAGTCGGGCGGTTTAACCCGCCCGATTTTCAACCGGCTCACAACATCGGGGCGCTGCATGTGCAGCGCCCTTTTTGCGTTACTCGACTTCCGTCGCTTCCCCAGTGATACGGCGGTGCTTGCGGAGTTTGCGCAGCAGTGGGGGTAACACCAACACCACGACGGCCAGCACCAACAGGCATTGGGCGATGGCACTGCTCCACAGAATGTCAAAGTTCCCATTGCTAATAGACAACGCCCGGCGCAGGTTTTGCTCCAGCATTTCCCCCAGCACAAATCCCAGGATCAGCGGCGACATCGGGAAGTGCATTTTGCGCAGGATATAGCCAAACACGCCTAGCCCCACCATTAGCAGTAAATCGAAGGTGGTGCTGTGCACCGCATAGACCCCAACGGCGGAAACGGCGGCGATCGCCGGTACCAGGAACCACAGAGGCACGGTCAGCATACGGGTGAACAGGCCAATCAACGGGATGTTCATGATCAACAGCATGACGTTGGCGATCAGCAGCGCGGCGATCAGCCCCCAAACGATATCCGGCTGTTCGGTGAACATTGCCGGGCCAGGGGTGATGTTATACAGCGTCAGTGCGCCCATCATGACCGCCGTAGTGCCTGAGCCCGGTACGCCCAGGGTCAGCATCGGGATAAACGAACCGCAGGCGGAAGCGTTATTGGCGGCCTCCGGCGCGGCGACGCCACGAATATCCCCTTTACCGAATGACTCACTGTTACCGCTGATGCGTTTCTCGGTCATATAGGTTAGCGCACTGGCAATGGTCGCTCCGGCACCGGGCAGAATACCGACGAAGAAACCGACAAAGGAGGATCTCAGGGTAGGGCCAACGCACTCGGCGGCCTCTTTACGGTTAAACAGCATACGGCCGGTTTTGCGGATCAGCTTCTGGCCCGTGCTGGTGCTTTCCAGCATCAGCAAAATCTCGCTGACCGAGAACAGCCCGATCACCACCACAATAAACTGAATGCCGTCGGAGAGGTGCACGCTGTCGAAAGTGAAACGATATACGCCGGTATTGGCATCCACCCCCACAGTGGCCAGCCCCAGACCAATCAGTGCCGCCAGCAGGGATTTCAACGGATTCTGGCTCATCATGCTGCCAAGGCAGGCAATGGCAAAGACCATCAGGGCAAAGTATTCCGCCGGGCCAAACGCCAGCGACCAGCGGGCCAGCATCGGGGCGAACAGAATAATGCCGATAATGGCGACCAGCGAGCCGGTGAAAGAGCTGACAGCGGAGATCGACAGGGCAACTCCTGCACGGCCCTGTTGGGCCATAGGGTAGCCATCCAGCGCGGTCATGATTGCGGCAGCATCCCCCGGGACGTTGAGCAGGATCGAAGAGATCCTCCCCCCGTATTCACAGCCGATATACACGGTGGCCAGCAGGATCAAGGCCGATTCGGCGGGCAGCTTCAAAGCGAAAGCCAGTGGTAAGAGGATCGCCACGCCGTTGATCGGGCCAAGGCCCGGCAACAGTCCGACGATGGTGCCCACGAAGCAGCCGATCAGGGCAATCATCAGGTTCTGGGGCAGCAACGCCACTTCGAACCCTTGTGATAAATACATCCAGGTTTCCATTATCGCTCCCGTTAGCTCAGCCAAACGCCGAGTGGCAGTGTGACATCCAGTAAATAATCAAAGGCGTAGAACAGAGAAACGCCCATTACGGCACCTGAAATCAACGCGGCTTTGATGCTGGCCTGGAACAGCAGGCCAATGCTGAAAGTCAGCAGAGCCGTTGCCAGTGGGAAACCGAGCCACTCGAATCCCCAGGCGTACAGCACCAGTGTGATTACCAGCACCAGCAGGCGTTGCAGCACGTTTTTATGTGGCCACTCGACTAACTGTGGCCGACGCAACAGCAGCAAGGCGGCACACAGGGCCATCAGGCTCAGGATGGCCAAAGGGAAGGGGCGTGGCCCCAAAGGTTCGTAGCTGTATTCGCTCTGGATGCCCCAACCGAGAAACAGGCCGCCGCCGCACAGCAGTAGCCACAGAGCAGCAAAAATACGATCGCTCATGCCAATCCCCCCGGTTATTTGGCCAGCCCGAACGCTTTGGCCTGTTCACGATACTGGGTAACCTGATTTTTCACGTAGGTATCCAATTCTTTGCCGGTCAGGTTGAATTCAAACAGGCCGCGTAGATCGCGCTGTTGTTTGAACTCCTCGGTTGCTGTCATGGTTTTGAAGGTGTCGATCCACCATTGATACTCGGCCTCGCTGACCTTTGGACCAAGGTAGAAACCGCGGATGATCGGCCACACCAGATTGAACCCCTGCTCCTTGGCTGTAGGGACGTTTGCCAGCTCTCCCGGCAGGCGCTCTTCGGCATACACCGCCAGCACACGAAGCTTATCTCCCTTCAGGTAAGGCACCATCTCGCTCAAATCGCCGGAGACCGCCTGAATGTGATTACCCAGCAGCGCGGTCACCGGCTCGCCGCCCCCTTCAAACGCCACATAGCGCATCTTGTGGGGATCTACGCCAACTTCACGGGCCAGCAGGGCGGTTTTCATCCAGTCCTGGCTGCCAATGGAGGCTCCAGCACCAAATACCACGCTGTTCGGGTCTTTTTGGAAGGCTGTCATCAAGTCTTTCAGCGTCTTGTAAGGCGAATCGGCACGTACGGCGATCATGCCGTAATCGGTACCCACTGCCGCCAGCCACTTAACATCATCCACGTTGTAGCGGCCAAACTTGCCTTGTGACAGGTTCAGCAGGGAACCGCCAGAGAACGCTACCACGGTGCCAAATTCGGCTGGCCTCTGGGCAACGATGGCGTTATAGGCAACGGCTCCCACGCCGCCGGGCATATAGGTGACGCGCATCGGCTTATCGATAGCCTTGGTTTCTTGCAAGGAGACCTGAATCAGTTTGCAGGTGAGATCGAAGCCTCCGCCGGGTTTGGCTGGGGCGATACATTCGGTGCGTTTTGGCGCTTCCACGGCGAACGCCTGGTTGGCCGCGAACAGCAGAACAGTGGCGGTAAGCGTACGGGTAATTATTGTTTTCATGACGTTTCCCCATCGGTTTTGTTTCAGTTTGTGAGAATCCCCGCTGACACGGGGTTGCCAAATTGTTAAAACATAAACCTTTCATTTACCTTTCAGCGACCGGGAAAGTTTACAGGATGTGATATGCGTCTCTTGTTAGTGGAAGATCACCCCGAACTGGCTCATTGGTTGCAGAAAGCCCTTACCGGCCTTGGGTTTGCGGTGGATGTGGCGATAGACGGCGTGGCGGCAGACCATCTGTTATTGCACGAGAGCTATGCGTTGGTGGTACTGGATGTCGCACTGCCCCGGCTCAATGGCCTGGATCTGTTGGCGCGGCTGCGTAAGCGTGGGCAGACTCTGCCAGTATTGCTATTGACGGCCCGTACCGAGGTGGCCGATCGGGTTAAAGGGCTGAATCTTGGGGCTGACGACTACCTCACCAAGCCCTTTGAACTGGATGAATTAGAGGCTCGCATCCGGGCATTGCTGCGCCGCAGCGTTGGTGTGACGCAACAGGCGTTGCAATACGGTTTGCTGACCTATCACGACGAGGGCTACTTCTTGCTGGCAGAAAAACCCCTGTCGTTAACTCCCCGTGAGCTGGCGGTGCTGACCACCTTGATGCATCGCCGTGGCCGTCCGGTCGCCAAGCAGCAACTGTTTGAGCAGGTGTTTACGCTCTCTGACGAAGCTAATCCCGAAAGCATCGAACTTTACGTTCATCGCGTACGTAAAAAACTCCAGGGGAGCAACGTGGCGATCGTGACGTTGCGGGGTCTGGGCTACAGCCTGGAGCTGTGCGATGAGGTGGTTTAAAGCACCGCGTTCGTTGTTCTATCAGTTGCTGCTGTTCTTTGGTTTGCCGTTGCTGGCATTGGGTGGGATCTCAATCTACACCCACTATTTCAGCGCGATGAGTGCGGCGACGCTGGCCTACGATCGTACCTTATTGGCGTCGGCCCGCACGGTGGCGGAGAGGCTGGTGGTGCGCAATCAGCGCCTGGAGGTGGATGTGCCCTATGTGGTGCTGGACAGCTTCGAGCGCAATATGAACGACCGGCTGTACTATCAGGTGATATCCCCCGAGGGGCGGAATATTTCGGGCTATAACGATTTGCCCAAGATGCCGCCCTATATTCCTCGTTCCAACCTCTATCCGGCTCTGGTGCATTTTTACGATGCGCACTATCGCGGACAGCCAATCCGCGTGGCGGCGCTGTTCCAGCCGGTGAATGAGGGCGGGGTTATGGGGATGGCGACCATTCTGGTGGCGGAAACGCTGGAGTCGCGGCGCTATCTGGCACGGCAGATGTTGCTGGCGGCGCTGCTCAGCCAGGGGACAGTGGTGGTATTGACGCTCATTCTGGCTTACATCCTGTTGAAAAAGCTGCTGCAACCGTTGCGCAAGCTGTCCAGCATGATGCTGCGGCGCGAACCGGGGGAGCTGACGCCTTTGCCGATGGTGTTGCCCTGGTCGGAAATGCAGCCGCTGCTGTTGGCATTCAACCGTTATATTGAGCGGCTGCGATTGATGGTGGCGCGTCAGGAACGTTTTAGTGCCGATGCCTCCCACCAGCTACGTACGCCGCTCACGGTTTTGAAAACCCAGGTAGGAGTGGCATTGGCCAGCGAACGGCCCGAGCAATGGCGTGAGAGTCTGGAAGGGATGAGCGCCACTCTGGACAGTACCGTCGCGTTGACCGATCGCTTGCTATACCTCTCGCGGCTGAAGGCGCACGAGCATCAGGCCGAGCGTAAGTTGCTGCCGGTTAATCTAGCGCAGGTGTTACGTGACGCCTGTTTTTCGCGGCTGCCGCAGGCCCGCAGCAAGCAGATCGATCTTGGCTACGAAGGAGCGGGAGTGTGTTGGGTGGGCGGTGAGGCGTTGCTGTTGGCGGAGCTTTGCGCCAACCTGTTGGATAACGCACTGAAATACACGCCAGCCAAGGGGATTGTGACCGCCCGTTTATTGATGGTGGATGGGCAGGGACTGTTAGAGATAGAAGACAGCGGGCCAGGCATTGCTCAGGATCAGACGGTCGCTGCGCTGCAACCGTTTCGTCGTTTGGATAACGTAGGCGATCAGCCTGGGGCTGGGTTGGGACTGGCATTGGTTAAAGATATTACCGCTTATCACGGCACCCGCCCGGAACTGCTGAGTTCTGACGCGCTAGGCGGTCTGTTGGTTCGGATACGCTTTAAGCTGTTGGGGTGAAAGGGGGCGTATTTCCCCCTCACCCCAACCCTCTCCCACAGGGAGAGGGAGCTGTTAGCCCTTATTCTGTTGGGAGAAAGAAGATCATCTCAGCAAAATTTGAGCGCCCCTCCATCCCAGATGAGTCAACTAATGCCCATGATTGATCACAGCACTTTCAAGCGAACTCGATCGGTCCTCCTGTGGGAGAGGGTTAAGGTGAGGGGCCGGTGATTACGGTGTTACGTTGCTTTTTCTACGCCCTAACGGCGTGCGCAGGCGCTGTGACAGGATCACCCCCAGCAGAGCGACACCGCCACCAATCAGATGGTAGCTATGCAACTGTTCATGCAGGAACAGAACCGCAATTATCGCGGTGAACACCGGTGCCAGGTTCATAAAGATCGACGCCTTATTCGCTCCCAGGCGCATCACCCCTTGGATCCACAGGAACGGCGCGGCAATCGAAGCAGGGATACCGGCAAACAGCACCAGTGGGATGTTCTGGCTGGTAAGCTGTACATCCTGTGCCATCAGGAAGTTCGGCAACAGCAGTACCACGCCAAACACAATCTGCACATACAGCGACTGCCAGTTGGGTAATGGGATCGCCCAGCGTTTGGTCAACACGCCGTATAGGGCGTAGGAGGCCGAAGCGGCGAACATCATCAGCTCGCCTTTGCCGATGCCGTGTTGCAGCAGCAGACCCGGTTGCCCCGCGCTAACCAGCCACACCAGCCCGCCCAGAGACAGGATGCTACCCAGTGCGATACCCACGGTGGGGGCAACGCGTAGGACAAAGATGCCGATTAACACAGTCAGCAGTGGGATCAGGGAGTTGAGGATGCCCATAAATAGCGCGCTGACGCTATGTGCGGCGTAATAGGCCAGGCTTTGATAGAGCACCATCCCCAGCAGGCCTAGGATCATTAGTTTCCACCAGTTGGCGCGAATGGCTGGCCAATTGCGGATCGCTCCTGGTAGCACGAAAGGGGTGAGCACGATCAGCGCCAATGCCCAGCGATAGAAGGAGATGGCCGCCGGATCGATGGCGGTTGCCGATACTTTACTGACTACGGCGTTAATCGACCAGATCAGCACCGCCAGCAGGGGAAAGAGCACGTTCATGATAATAATTCTCAACAACGAATAACATGCTGGCTAGTCTACCCGTGTCCGGTTTATTATATATAGTCAAAATCAGACAGCATTTCGCGAAATCAAGACAACTTCATCATGGCCGAAACCCGTAATTATCCCACCGCAGACGTTGCTGCTCCGCGCACGCTGTTTTTCCGCTGCGAAGAAACCAATGCAGATACTGAATATCTGCCGCACAGCCACGACTGGGGGCAGCTGATTTGCGTCAAAACCGGGGTGATCGCACTGAATATTGCCGGGCAGCGCTTTTTGGCCCCGCCGGAGTTTGCCGTCTGGTTGCCGCCGGGGATGGAACATTCCAGCCATAACCGCAAACCGGTACTGTTCCGCACCATCAATATCGCCAAATCCTTGTGCGCCGGATTGCCAGAAGAGGCCTGTTTGATCAACGTCTCGCCGGTGTTCAGCGCCATTGTTGAAGATTGTCTGGGGCGCAAAATGCTGGAGCCCACTAGCGAGGAGGATCTGCGTCTTTGCCGGGTGCTGATCGACCAACTGCGGATTTCCCCGGTCCAACAGACCTATCTGCCGACCTCGCAAGACAAGTTTTTGGGGCCAGTGTTACAGGCGTTGGAACGTTGCCCGGCGGATAACACCTCATTGGCGGTGTGGGCCAGCAAGGTGTATACCACTGAACGGACGCTTTCGCGCCGTTGCCAGCAGGAACTGGGCATGTCGTTTAGCGAGTGGCGGCAGCGCCTGCGCTTTTTACATGCGCTCTCACTGCTCGAACAGGGGAAAACCGTGCAGGATGTGGCGCTGGATGTGGGCTACAGCTCGGCTTCCGCGTTTATTGTGATGTTCCAGCAGATCGCCGGCACCACGCCAGAACGTTTCCGCCGGGCATGACAATCCCAACACGACATCAACTGGCCCAGGTTACGTCGAACCGAACGTTCACATCACCACTCCAGGTACCCGCTGGCAAGGTGCTGAAGTCGGTCACTGGGGTCGTGCCATCAGCCGTCGCGCCGATGATAGTGAAATCGAAGTGGTCTTGAGCACCCTGGCGGCCAGGCTGCTTGTCGGCGTTGGCAAGTTTACTCAGGTTACCGCCTGACCTACCGGCAGAAGTATCAATCAGGATGGTTTGAGCGGTTTTTGTTATCGCAGCGCCGTGGTGTTTAACCCCCACTTCCAGGGTAGAACCGGAAGTGCCTAACTGAGTCAGGGTATTGGAAACCAGTTTGGCGGTCAGTTTAATCGCGGTTCCTTCGCCTTCGAGAGCCACGTCGAACGCGCCTTGCTGGCTGTTGAAGCGCTTGACGCCCTCAGCATATTGGAAATAAAGGCTGCCAATGGGCGTAACGACCAATTGGCTGGCGGAGTCTTTCACCGCTATCGCAGGCCAGGTGGCCAATGCTTGTGAAGTCACGTTTTCAGCCTGGGCACTACCAACGGCTGTGAGTGTTGCAACGATCGCCAGAACAAGTGTCGCTTTTTTCATGGTTAACGCCCTTGATTTTCGATTTGTTTCTGCCCGTTAGCCGGTCGCTAACGCGAGGGTTCGCCTCCTTGCGTGATAATTATCGGAAAGAACTCAATAAAGCTTAGAAGAAAAACATCGTTATTTCACCGGGCATAACAAGCTTGGGTTTCCAAGCCATTCGGTGGCACACTATTTTGTAGTTACTGCTTACCTATACCCGTCGGAGAGTGACGTGAAGATACTGGTTGATGAAAATATGCCCTATGCGGTGGATCTATTTAGCCGCTTGGGGGAAGTACAGGCCGTGCCTGGCCGCCCGATCCCAACCGATGCGCTGGCCGGAGCCGACGCCTTGATGGTTCGCTCGGTGACCAAAGTGAATCAGGAGCTGTTGGCTGGCACCAAGATCGGTTTTGTTGGCACCGCGACGGCGGGGACCGACCATGTGGACGAGGCGTGGTTGCAGCAGGCAGGGATTGGTTTCTCGGCTGCCCCTGGTTGTAATGCCATTGCGGTGGTGGAGTATGTGCTTTCGTCATTAATGCTGTTGGCGGAGCGCGATGGCTTCTCTTTGCGCGATAAAACCGTTGGGATCGTGGGGGTGGGTAACGTTGGCTCTCGGTTGGATGCTCGCCTGAAAGCCTTGGGCGTGCGTACTCTGTTGTGCGATCCACCACGCGCCGATCGTGGGGACAGCGGCGAATTCTGGCCGTTGGAAAAGCTGGTGGCAGAGGCCGACGTGCTGACGTTCCATACCCCGTTGAACAAGACTGGCCCGTATAAATCGCTGCATCTGGCCAACGCGGATCTGCTGGATGCTTTGCCCGACGATCGCATTCTGATCAACGCCTGCCGGGGTGCCGTGGTACATAATGCCGCGTTGCTTAACGTGTTAGAGCGGGGTAAGCGATTGAGTACGGTACTGGACGTGTGGGAGCCGGAGCCGGATCTCAGCGTGCCGTTGCTGGATCGGGTGGATATCGGTACCGCCCATATCGCCGGTTACACGCTGGAAGGTAAAGCGCGCGGCACCACGCAGGTGTTTGAAGCCTTTGCTCAGCATCTTGGGCAGCCGCAAGCTATTGAGCTGGCCTCGCTGCTGCCGGTGCCAGAGTTCAGCGAAATCCGTCTCAATGGGCCGCTGGACGAAGGCAAGTTAAAACGATTGATGCACTTGGTGTATGATGTGCGCCGCGATGATGCGCCGCTGCGGCAAGTTGCCGGGCTGCCGGGTGAGTTCGATCGACTACGCAAGCATTATCAGGAACGCCGAGAGTGGTCTTCACTGCGGGTGCAGTGTAATGACAGCGCCAGTGCGGAACTGCTGCACAAACTGGGCTTCGGCGTTCTGTAACAGGGCGAGCATAAGGTTGCCTTAAGGCAATTGGCGGTAAAGTTTATCGGGCGGTGACTGCATCGCCCGTTTGCATTTGAATCAAATACTCTGGAGAAACCCAATGTCTGACGGCTGGAATATCGCTGTGCTCGGTGCCACTGGCGCAGTAGGTGAAGCGTTGCTGGAATTGCTACAGGAACGCCAGTTCCCGGTGGGTGAACTCTTTCCTTTAGCCAGCGAGCGCAGTGCTGGTGCGACGGTGCGTTTCAACGGCAAATCCTTGCTAGTGGAAAACGTAGAAGAATTCGACTGGTCGCAGGCGCAACTGGCGTTTTTTGTTGCCGGTAGCGAAGCTGCGGCCCGTTACGCTGATGATGCGGGCAACATGGGCTGCCTGGTGATCGACACCAGCGGCTATTTTGCCTTGGAGCCGGACGTGCCGTTGGTGGTGCCTGGCGTTAACCCGCAGGTGCTGGCGGATTACCGCAACCGCAATATCGTGGCGGTGGCCGACAGCATGGTGAGCCAACTGTTGACGGCGATTAAGCCGCTGACTGAGCAGGCCGGGCTTTCTCGCTTGCACGTCACCACCATGATGTCGGTATCGGCACGCGGTAAGGTCGCGGTGGACGATCTGGCCGGTCAGAGCGCGCGTCTGCTGAACGGTATCCCCGCAGAGCCGGGCGTGTTTGCCAAGCAGTTGGCGTTTAACCTGCTGCCATTGATGACCGATGAGCAGGGCAGCGTGCGCGAAGAGCGTCTGATCGTCGATCAGGTGCGTAAAGTGTTGCAGGATGAAGGGCTGCCGATTTCGGTGAGCTGCGTTCAGTCGCCGGTCTTCTACGGCCACGCACAAGTGGTGCATCTGGAAGCGCTGCGCCCAATCGCGGCAGAAGAAGCTCGCCACGAGCTGGAGCAAGCTGAAGATATCCAACTGAGCGAAGAAGACGATTATCCAACTCAGGTTACCGAAGCCTCCGGCAGCGATATGCTGAGCATTGGCTGTCTGCGCAATGATTATGGTATCCCCGAGATGCTGCAGTTCTGGTCGGTGGCCGATAACGTGCGCTTTGGCGGCGCGTTGATGGCGATCGAAACCGCTGAACGGCTGTTGCAGGAGCAGATGTACTGATGTCCGAGGTGGAGTTGCCAACCCAGCCAATGCTGAAAATTGCGCTGGGGATTGAGTATGACGGCAGCCGTTATTACGGCTGGCAGCGTCAGCAAGAGGTTACCAGCGTCCAGGCTTGTCTCGAAAAAGCGTTAAGCAAGGTGGCGGATGCGCCGATTGGCGTATTCTGCGCCGGGCGAACCGATGCCGGAGTGCATGCCACCGGTCAGGTGGTGCATTTCGAAACCGCCGCACAGCGTAAAGACGCCGCCTGGACGATGGGGGTGAATAGCCATTTGCCGCCGGATATCGCGGTACGCTGGGTCAAAGAGGTCAGCAGCGATTTTCATGCCCGCTTCAGCGCCACCGCGCGGCGTTATCGCTACATTATTTATAATCACCGCTATCGCCCGGCGGTTTTGCAGCAGGGGGTGACGCACTTTTATCATCCGCTGGACGCCGATCGCATGCATCGTGCCGCGCAGGCTTTGTTGGGGGAAAACGACTTTACCTCATTCCGGGCGGTGCAATGCCAGTCACGTACGCCGTGGCGAAACGTAAAACACGTTAAGGTTTCGCGCTATGGCGAATATATCGTGGTAGATATAAAGGCCAACGCCTTTGTCCATCATATGGTGCGCAACATTGTTGGCAGCCTGATGGAGATTGGTTGTGGCAATCAGGATGAAAGCTGGATGGGCGAGCTGTTGGCGCTCAAAGATCGCAGCCTGGCAGCTGCCACCGCACGGGCTGAAGGCCTGTATCTGGTCGCGGTTGATTATCCAGAGTCGTTTGCCTTACCCCGGCCACCGATGGGGCCGCTGTTTTTAGCCGACGATTAACTGGCAGGCTGGCAGATTAATACGTTATTTACTGGTGCCAACGCCGGGTGAGAGAGACACCCGGTCAATTGAGAGTGTTTATGGACATCATCAAGTTTCTGATTGATTTTATTTTGCATATTGATGTGCACCTGGCAGAACTGGTCGCGCAATACGGTATGTGGGTTTACGGTATTCTGTTCCTGATCCTGTTTTGTGAAACCGGGCTGGTGGTTACGCCGTTCCTGCCGGGGGATTCTCTGCTGTTTGTCGCCGGTGCGCTGGCCGCGTTGCCTTCCAACGATCTCAACGTGCATACCATGGTGGCGTTGATGGTGATTGCGGCGGTGATTGGCGATGCCGTCAACTACACTATTGGTCGGCTGTTCGGCGAAAAGCTGTTCAGCAACCCGAACTCGAAAATTTTCCGTCGTAGCTATCTGGATAAAACCCACCAGTTCTACGAGAAACACGGCGGAAAAACCATTATTCTGGCGCGATTTGTGCCGATCGTGCGCACCTTTGCGCCGTTCGTGGCCGGTATGGGGCATATGTCCTATCGCCACTTTGCTGCCTATAACGTGATTGGTGCGCTACTTTGGGTGCTGCTGTTCACTTATGCTGGCTACCTGTTTGGCGACTTGCCGATCGTGCAGGAAAACTTGAAGTTGTTGATTGTTGGCATCATCCTGGTTTCAATTCTGCCGGGCATTATTGAAATCTGGCGCCATAAACGTGCGGCTGCCCGCCAACAAAAACAGTAAAAACACCGCTTAACCCGTCGGTTCGACCAGTTTTTTGTCCACACAATCGGGCCGATATGGTTTAATGAGCGACATTTATGGTCTGTTCCCGCGAACGACCCTGAAGCCAATGCCTTGGTAGCGCAGCTGTTGCGCTGAGCTCGGCATTTTTGCATTGGGTGTGTTGCGGGAGGATTGTTAAGGCATGAACAGCGGACTAGGGTCTGCCAGGTTCAAACAGAAAGGTCATCGATGAGCTGGATTGAACGAATTCTCAACAAAAGCAATGTTACGCAAACCCGTAAGGTGAGCATTCCTGAAGGGGTCTGGACCAAATGCGATAGCTGTGGTCAGGTTCTTTACCGTGCCGAACTGGAGCGTAACCTTGAGGTCTGCCCCAAGTGCGACCACCACATGCGCATGTCAGCCCGTATGCGTCTGCATACCTTGCTGGATGAAGGCAGTGAAGTGGAACTGGGCAGCGAACTGGAGCCGAAAGACGTTCTGAAGTTCAAGGATTCCAAAAAGTACAAAGATCGTCTGGTTGCCGCACAGAAAGCAACCGGCGAGAAAGACGCGCTGGTGGTGATGAAGGGCACGCTGTATGGCATGCCGATCGTCGCGGCCTCCTTCGAATTCGCCTTTATCGGTGGTTCGATGTCTTCCGTGGTCGGTGCGCGCTTTGTGCGTGCGGTTGAGCAGGCGTTGGAAGATAACTGCCCGCTGGTGTGCTTCTCTGCCAGTGGCGGTGCGCGTATGCAGGAAGCGCTGATGTCGCTGATGCAGATGGCGAAAACCAGCGCCGCGTTGGCCAAGCTGCAAGAGCGTGGCCTGCCGTATATTTCGGTACTGACCGATCCAACCATGGGTGGCGTATCCGCCAGCCTGGCGATGCTGGGCGATATCAACATTGCCGAGCCAAAAGCGCTGATCGGCTTTGCCGGCCCACGGGTTATCGAACAAACCGTACGTGAAAAACTGCCGCCGGGCTTCCAGCGCAGCGAGTTCCTGATTGAAAAGGGCGCCATCGACATGATCGTGCGCCGTCCGGTGATGCGTCAGACCCTGGCCAGCATTCTTTCCAAGCTGACTAACCAGCCGCAGCCGCATTTCGATGAGGCGGCGCCGGTCATCGCTCAGGAAAATCAGGCCGACGCCTGAAGAGCAGACAAAGACCCGGTATAGGTACAAGCCTGCGCCGGGTTCCGCCGCCATTTTGTGGCTAAGTTGCGGCGGGAAACGAAGAGCATCGCTTTTGACGTCGTCAGGGCGATGCGTCTTACGGATTTATGAACCCAAAGTCAGTGATGGGACTCATGCAAAACCACCAAATTCCCCAAGCCACGTCGCCATTGAGCTCGTGGCTTTACTATCTGGAACGTCTGCATAGCCAGGCGATCGAACTCGGCCTGGAGCGTGTGCAACACGTTGCGGCGCACCTTGACCTTCTCACTCCTGCTCCTACTGTATTTACCGTTGCCGGTACTAACGGCAAAGGCACCACCTGCCGCACGTTAGAGGCCATTTTGCTGGCTGCCGGGCTGCGGGTCGGGGTTTACAGTTCACCGCATCTGGTGCGTTATACTGAACGGGTGCGCATACAGGGTGAAGAGCTGAGTGAGGCTGAACACAGCCGCTCTTTTGCCGCGATTGAAGCTGGCAGGGGGGAAACCTCGCTGACCTATTTCGAATTTGGCACCCTTTCGGCGCTACAGCTGTTTAAACAGGCCAGGCTCGACGTAGTGATCCTGGAAGTAGGCCTGGGTGGGCGTCTGGACGCGACCAATATCGTTGAGCCAAGCGTCGCCGTGGTGACCAGCATTGCGTTGGATCACACCGACTGGCTAGGCCACGATCGTGAAAGCATCGGCCGCGAGAAGGCGGGGATATTCCGTGGCGGCAAGCCCGCCGTGGTCGGTGAGCCGGATATGCCACATAGCATCCAGCAGGTAGCGGAAGATCTCAACGCTCAACTGTACCGCCGTGATGAAGCCTGGTCGTTCAGCGAACAGGGCGAACGCTGGCAATGGGAAGGGGGCGGCACACGCCTGACCGACCTCCCTATGCCTAACGTCCCCTTGGCGAACGCGGCGACGGCATTGGCTGCGCTGCACTATTCGGCGCTGGAAATCGACGAGAAGGCGATTTTTGCCGGTCTACAGCAGGCCGCTTTGCCAGGGCGTTTTCAGACCGTGCAGCAGAACCCGCAGTTGATCCTGGACGTTGCCCACAACCCTCATGCTGCGGCCTATCTGGCTGGGCGACTGGCGAAGCTTCCCCGCAATGGCGGTGTAGTACGCGCGGTGGTGGGGATGCTGTCGGACAAGGATATTGCCGGTACGCTGGCCTGCCTGAGCGAGCAGGTGGACGAGTGGTATTGTGCGCCGCTGGAAGGCCCACGCGGAGCCAGCGTTGAGCTGCTGGCACAGTATTTAACGGAACCACGCAAGTTTGCCGATGTCGAAACTGCCTGGCGTCAGGCTATGCAGGACGCGGATATTCAGGATATTGTGATCGTCTGTGGGTCTTTCCACACTGTTGCCCACGTGATGGCGGCGTTAGACGAGAGGCGGGGAGTGTGAGTGGCAAGTAAATTTCAGAATCGACTGGTTGGAACCGTGATTTTGGTTGCCCTGGGGGTGATTGTCCTGCCGGGGTTACTTGACGGCAAAAAAAAGCATTATGAGGATGAGTTTGCGGCGATCCCGTTGGTGCCCAAACCGGGGGATGCTCATGAAATCGACGTGATCCCACCGGCCAATCAGGCGCTACCTTCGGTTCCACCGGAGGGGGCTGGTGCTTTGGTTGAGCAGCAGCAGGCCGCCGCCGAGGCTTCCGCCCAGCAGGCGGCTAATCAAACGACTCAACCACAGCAGTCTGCGGTTGTTGCTCCGCCACCTATCGAAACCAAACCGGTTCAGCCAACGAAACCTAAGCCTGTGGAACCTAAACCGGTAGAGGTGAAGCCAGTGGAAGTGAAACCTAAGCCGGTGCCAACACCGCCAAAGGTAGAGCCAAAACCGGAAGTGAAACCAGAGCCGAAGCCTGAAACCAAACCTGCGGTTGAAGAAAAGGCACCGGCTGGTCAGGCATATGTGGTGCAGTTGGGGGCGTTGAAGAATGCTGCCAAGGTCAATGAGATCGTCGCTTCGCTGCGCCTGTCTGGGCACCGGGCTTATACCGTGCCCTCCACGCCGGTGCAGGGGGAAATTACCCGCATCTACGTTGGCCCAGATGCCTCGAAGCAGAAACTGCAGGCTTCGCTGGCGGAGCTGAATGGGATCAGTGGGTTAAGCGGGCAGGTGAAGGCGTATAGCGCGCGTTGATATACCCGTCGTCTTTCAAGCTGCAGCGTTGTTACCTGCGCTATCTCACCCCAGTCACTTACTAAAGTAAGCTCCTGGGGATGAGGTAGCTTGTCGCCTAGCTGCAACTCGAAATCCATAGGGTATAAGCCAGTAGTTTTTCCTATACCCTTGTTAAATATCAAGAGGGAACTGAGTAGTGTCACAGCAGCTAACCGCGACTCGGACGATCCCCTCTCCCTGTGGGAGAGGGGGAGGGTGAGGGGCCACTGTGCTCAAGGAGGAGGATTGCCAAATCACCACTAAAAATGTGCCTTTCACAGGCCTCATGACCTAAGTAGGCGCGGCGATTAGCAATTTTAATACCCGTTGTCTTTCAAGCTGCAGCGTTGTTACCTGCGCTATCTCACCCCAGTCACTTACCAAGCGTAAGCTCCTGAGGATGAGATAGCTTGTCGCCTGGCTGCAGCTTGAAATCGATAGGGTAACATCGCCGTTTTTTATTTGTTGCGTGGTGGGAAATCCGCTACGCAAACGTTTTCTTTTTCTGTTAGAATTCGCCGCGATTGGATGCAGGGGCGATTCATCATTGGAATAGTTCATGGTCTGGATTGATTACGTCATTATAGCGTTGATTGGATTTTCGGCTCTGGTGAGCCTGATCCGAGGTTTTGTTCGCGAAGCATTGTCACTTGTGACATGGGGATGTGCGTTCTTTGTTGCCAGCCATTTCTACCCATACCTTGCAGCCTACTTCACCCGTTTTGAAGATGAGCTGGTACGTAACGGCATTGCGATTGCCATTTTGTTTATTGCAACGCTGATTGTGGGCGCTATCGTTAACTATGTGATTGGGTCACTGGTAGAGAAAACCGGATTATCGGGCACCGATCGGGTGCTGGGCGTGTGTTTCGGCGCACTGCGCGGCGTGTTGATCGTGGCAGCGATACTGTTCTTCCTGGATACCTTTACCACCCTGTCGCAAAGTGCGGACTGGAAACAGTCACAGTTGATCCCCCAGTTCAGTTACATCATCAGATGGTTCTTTGACTATCTGCAAAGCACGTCGAGTTTCTTACCAACCCAATTACCGGGGCGGTAGCGGCTTAGAGGAAAAGACAACATGTGCGGTATTGTCGGTATCGCCGGTTTTATGCCGGTAAACCAGTCGATTTATGATGCATTGATGGTGCTCCAGCATCGTGGACAGGATGCCGCTGGCATCGTCACTATTGATGCCCATAATGGGTTCCGCCTGCGCAAGGCAAATGGTCTGGTGAAAGATGTATTTGAAGCCCGCCATATGCTGCGCCTGCAGGGCAACATGGGCATTGGCCATGTACGTTACCCAACGGCTGGCAGCTCCAGCGCTTCAGAAGCTCAACCTTTCTATGTCAACTCGCCGTTCGGCATTACGCTGGCACACAACGGCAACCTGACCAACGCCCACGAACTGCGACAACAGCTGTTTGAACGTGGCCGTCGTCATGTCAACACCACTTCCGATTCCGAGATCCTGCTGAACGTGCTGGCCACCGAGCTTGACCGTTTCCCGCATTATCCACTGGAGTCCGACAACATTTTTACCGCCGTTGCCGCGATGCATCAGCAACTGCGTGGCGCTTATGCCTGCGTGGCCATGATCATTGGCCACGGTCTGGTGGCGTTCCGCGATCCCAACGGCATTCGCCCACTGGTGATCGGCAAACGTGAGCTGGAAGATGGCCGCTGTGAGTACATGGTGGCTTCTGAGAGCGTGGCGCTGGATACCTTGGGCTTCGACTTCCTGCGCGACGTAGCGCCGGGCGAAGCGGTGTATATCACCGAAAAAGGCCAGCTGTTCACTCGCCAGTGCGCTGAGAACCCAAAAACCAACCCTTGCCTGTTCGAGTATGTCTATTTTGCCCGTCCTGACTCCTTTATGGACAAGATCTCCGTCTACAGCGCCCGTGTGCGTATGGGGCAGAAATTGGGTGAGAAGATTGCGCGCGAATGGGAAGATCTGGATATCGACGTGGTGATCCCGATCCCGGAAACCTCTTGCGATATCGCGCTGGAGATTGCCCGTATTCTGGATAAGCCGTATCGCCAGGGCTTCGTCAAGAATCGCTATGTTGGCCGCACCTTCATCATGCCGGGCCAGCAGGCTCGCCGTAAGTCGGTACGCCGCAAGCTGAACGCCAATCGTGCCGAATTCCGCGATAAGAACGTGCTGCTGGTTGATGACTCCATCGTGCGTGGTACCACTTCAGAGCAGATCGTGGAGATGGCGCGTGACGCCGGGGCCAAACGGGTTTATCTGGCCTCCGCCGCCCCGGAGATCCGCTTCCCTAACGTGTACGGTATTGATATGCCGAGCGCGACGGAGCTGATTGCCCATGGCCGTGAAGTGGACGAAATCCGCCAGATTATTGGTGCCGACGGCCTGATTTTCCAGGATCTGGATGACCTGATCGCCGCTGTACGCGAAGAGAACCCGGACATTGCCCAGTTCGAATGCTCGGTGTTTAACGGCATCTACGTGACCAAAGACGTTGACCAGAGCTATCTGGAATATCTGGAAACGCTGCGTAATGACGATGCCAAAGCGTTGCGCGGCCAGACGGAAGCAGAAAATCTGGAAATGCATAACGAGGGCTAACGCGCCCGCGTAGCTCACCAAAATGGTGCACCGTAGCGTTGGTTACGGTGCATTGTTTTATTCCCACCTTGAATCTACGAAGGTTTGCTGCCAAACCTGCCCCTATTCGGCTATCCTTACGGCATATTTCCCGACAAAGGCCAGCTTGATGAAAAGACTCATTATCGGTATTTCCGGCGCCAGCGGCGCTATCTACGGCGTGCGCTTATTGCAGGTGCTGCGTGGTGTAGAAGAGGTGGAAACCCACCTGGTAATGAGCAACGCGGCACGCCAGACGCTGGCGTTGGAGACCTCTCTGAGCCTGCGTGACGTTCAGGCCTTGGCCGATGTGGTGCACGATGCGCGTGATATTGCCGCCAGCATTTCCTCCGGATCGTTCAAAACCATGGGGATGGTGATTTTGCCATGCTCAATCAAAACGTTATCTGGCATCGTCAACAGTTACAGCGATGGGCTGCTGACTCGCGCCGCCGATGTGGTGCTCAAAGAGCGTCGACCATTGGTGCTCTGCGTGCGTGAAACGCCGTTGCACCTGGGCCATCTGCGGCTGATGACCCAGGCAGCGGAGATGGGGGCGGTGATTATGCCGCCGGTACCGGCCTTCTACCATCGTCCGCAAACCGTTGATGATATTATCGATCAGACCGTTAATCGGGTTATCGACCAGTTTGACATCGAACTGCCGCAAGATCTCTTCACGCGTTGGCAAGGCGTTAATTAACTAATTCACCCTCAAATTTATACATTTGTGCAACATCGCACTGATTTAGTGCGATTGATGCATCATAATGATCCTGCTTCCCCATGCACTCTGTTTCAGTAACTTGTAGGTTAACCATGGCGAAGCCCGAGTTTGCCGTTCATTTTGTCGTTCGTTGCCTCTGGGAAGAGCTTTGAACAGAGCGTGGCCGTTCCCCACGCTCGCTAATGACAAAGTGGCATGATTACTGCAGATCCTGTGTGTGATGAAAGTAATGCCCGTAGTGGCATCGGCAAAAATATCCATTTGAGGGTAATTATGAAAAAGCTTGTTAAAGTTCTCCCTTTAGTTTTGGCTTTGAGCGCGGTTAGCAGTGCATTCGCCGCATTACCTTCCACGCTGAAAATCGGTACCGATCCCACCTATGCGCCGTTTGAGTCGAAAAATGCGCAGGGTCAACTGGTTGGCTTCGATATCGATCTGGCCACCGAGCTGTGCAAACGCATCAATACCAAGTGTATTTTTGTGGAAAGCGATTTTGATGCGCTGATCCCCTCCCTGAAAGCGAAGAAAATCGACGCTATCATCTCTTCTCTGTCCATTACCGAAAAACGCCAGCAGGAAATTGCCTTTACCGACAAGCTGTTTGCGGCCAACTCACGCCTGATCGCACCAAAAGGCTCCAAGATCCTGCCAACCGTCGATGCGCTGAAGGGCAAAAGCATCGGCGTATTGCAGGGTACCACCCAGGAAGCTTTTGCTAACGCCAACTGGCAGCCAAAAGGCGTGACCGTGGTGCCTTACCAGAATCAGGATCTGGTGTATGCGGATCTGGCTTCCGGGCGTATTGACGCAGCATTTCAGGATGAAGTTGCCGCGAGCGAAGGGTTCCTGAAGCAGCCTCCAGGCAAAGAGTACGAGTTTGCCGGTGAGTCGGTGAAGGACGATAAATTCTTTGGTGTCGGCACCGGTATGGGCCTGCGCAAGGATGAAACCGAGCTGAAAGCGGCACTGGACAAAGCCTTTGCCGAAATGCGCAAAGACGGCACCTACGATAAGTTCGCGAAAAAATACTTCGACTTTGACGTTTACGGCGGCTAATTCCTGTCGGGTACTCTCTATGACAACAGGCCCGGTTTTCCGGGCCTGTTCTGGCTGGAGTGTCATGACGTGCTCAATGACGACAGGGTGACGTAAATGCTACAAGGTTACTCCCAACTGATATTTGAGGGGGCTCTGGTGACGCTGGAGCTGGCCCTCAGCTCCGTATTGCTGGCGGTGGTGATTGGTTTGATCGGCGCTGGCGGTAAACTTTCGCAAAACCCTGTTATTTCCACGATCTTTGGTGCCTACACCACCTTGATCCGTGGTGTGCCGGACCTGGTGTTGATGCTGTTGATCTTCTACGGTCTGCAAATTGCCCTCAACAGCGTGACGGAGTTTTTTGGCTTCTCACAGATTGATATCGATCCGCTGGGGGCGGGCATTATTACCCTGGGCTTTATCTACGGAGCCTATTTTACCGAAACCTTCCGGGGAGCCTACCTGGCGGTGCCTCGTGGTCAGATCGAGGCGGCTACCGCCTTCGGTTTTTCCAACGCGCAGATTTTCCGTCGCATTCTGTTTCCGGCCATGATGCGCTTTGCGTTACCCGGCATCGGCAATAACTGGCAGGTGATCCTCAAGGCGACGGCCTTGGTCTCCATTCTTGGACTCAACGATCTGGTAAAGGCCACGCAGCTGGCAGGAAAGGGCACCTATCAGCCTTTCTTCTATGCCATTGTCGCAGGCTTGGTGTATCTGTTGTTCACCACGATTTCCAACGGCGTGTTGCTGTGGCTTGAGCGGCGTTATTCACTGGGCGTCAAAAGGGCCGAACTATGATCGATATCCTGCATCAGTATTGGCAGCAACTGCTGTGGACCGATGGCTATCGCTATACCGGTGTGGCGGTGACCCTGTGGCTGCTGATCTCCTCGGTGGTCATGGGCGGGCTGCTGGCTATCCCGATGGCGGTAGCTCGGGTTTCTTCCACCCGTTGGGTTCGCTACCCGGTGTGGCTGTACACCTATGTTTTCCGCGGTACGCCGCTGTACGTACAACTGTTGGTGTTTTATTCCGGTATGTACAGCCTGGAAATCGTGCGGGGTACCGAACTGCTCAATGCGTTTTTCCGCAGCGGATTAAACTGCACCATTTTGGCACTAACGCTGAATACCTGTGCCTATACCACCGAGATTTTCGCTGGGGCCATTCGTTCGGTGCCGCATGGGGAAATTGAAGCGGCCAGGGCCTATGGGTTTTCCAGCTTTAAACTGTATCGCTGCATTATTTTGCCTTCGGCGCTGCGCTCGGCACTACCGGCGTACAGCAATGAAGTTATTCTGATGCTGCATTCGACCGCACTGGCCTTTACCGCCACGGTACCGGACCTGTTGAAGGTGGCCCGCGATATCAACGCGGCGACCTACCAGCCGTTTTATGCCTTTGGCATTGCGGCCGTGCTGTATCTGATTATCTCCTATACGTTGATCAGCCTGTTCCGCAGGGCAGAAAAACGCTGGATGGCACACGTAACTCATCGATGAATGACGGGGATCCACCATGCCTGAACAAAAATTAGCCGTCACCGAACTGCACAAGCGTTATGGTGACCATGAAGTACTGAAAGGGGTCTCCCTGGCGGCCAATGCGGGCGATGTGATTAGCATTATCGGTTCTTCCGGCTCCGGTAAAAGTACCTTTCTGCGTTGCATCAACTTCCTGGAAAAGCCCAGCGAAGGCACCATCAGCCTGAATAATGAAAATATTCGCATGGTGCGCGACAAGGATGGCCAACTTAGAGTCTTTGACAAGAAACAGCTGCAGCTCCTGCGTACCCGCCTGACCATGGTGTTCCAGCATTTCAACCTGTGGAGCCACATGACGGTGTTGGAGAACGTGATGGAGGCGCCAATCCAGGTATTGGGGCTGAGCAAAGCCGAGGCGCGCGAACGGGCGGTGCGCTATCTGGATAAGGTCGGCATTGATGCTCGGGCGCAAATCAAATACCCGGTGCACCTCTCCGGCGGGCAACAGCAACGCGTTTCTATTGCCCGGGCGTTGGCAATGGAGCCGGAAGTGCTGCTGTTCGACGAACCGACTTCGGCGCTCGATCCTGAACTGGTGGGCGAAGTGCTGCGCATTATGCAGAAATTGGCAGAAGAGGGGAAAACCATGGTGGTAGTGACGCACGAAATGGAGTTTGCGCGCCATGTCTCCAGCCACGTTATTTTCCTGCATCAGGGGCTGATTGAAGAGCAGGGGCCGCCTGCGGAGTTGTTTGGTAACCCTAAGAGCGCGCGTTTGCAGCAGTTCCTTTCTGGGGCGCTTAAGTAGGGATTTCTCTTCTATCCCCTCTACCGAGAGAGGGGATAGTTATCTCTCCTGTCTGATGCGAACAGTATTCCTTTTTTAAATCATATACTTAGCGTGCTATTTATCTGGGGCTGTCAGGAATTGATGCGTGGATATAGCCAAGTTTTATTTATCGAGAAATAGTTATAAAATAAATTTTATTTATCTCATTAAAGATAAATATAAAGATTTCTCTTAGAAATATGTCTGTTAAAAATAATATATAATCGATTAACTATCGGCTAACATTAAATAGCAAGTGATTTGTTAATGACATTTCTTTACCTTCCGCGCACAGAAAAATCTCAAATAGGGTCATGTGTTCAATGTGTTGAAATTAATGGTTATTTTTATTTCCTTGGATTTATTGTCGGTAAATATTAAATTTAAAATATATCACGCTAACAAATTAGACGGAGTAAATACGATTTAAAAAAAGAGATTTTCAATTAAATCTGGATTATAATGTCGCAATGTTTGATAAATTTGGATTTAAATTCTGGTTTTTGTGTTTTAAAGCTTTAGGTATTGTCATTTTAAATGAGTTGCCATTGAAGTGGTTACTTATATAATGATATCGACAGCCGGATAGTTGTTATTTATTCTTTTGGTAAGAATTATCCATCCAGTATTCAAGGAGGCAGTAAGGTTATCTTATCAGATACCAGATATGCTAACTTGCTCGTAATGATAATATTCCATGCCTAATATAATAATTTATTAAATAATGGTTTCTTTTTGAAATTACAAGGTAAATTGAATGTTAATCCGGTTATGAAATCGATGATTTTAATTGTTGGCGTAGGTTGAATGGAATGGAAAGTTAATTCTTATCAGAATCCATCAATAGGCAAGAATAGACATAACTAATGTCTAGGTTACGCAAGTGCAGGGCAACCGGTGAGTGATTGCTTGCATTGTGGACGATGCTGATGCCTACGGCTAAAAAGCAGAAATGGGCTCGACCTCACCAATGACTTTTCTGGCCGGTAGGACCTAGTGGAAAAGGGAAAATAATATCATGGGGTTATCGATAAAAAAGATTTCTATTTTGTTCGGTGGGGGATTGTTAACAACATTGAGCCACAGTGGATGGGCTGTGCAATCGTGTGAATTTGATCAAGGCACAAGCACCGTATCATTGACCGTGCCACTGAACCCTGGGGTAATTTCAGTCGGCGCAGATATTCCTGTCGGCACCATTATTTATCAGGGGGCCTGGACGAATACCCCCGCATATATGTTGTGTTTGATCGATCAGCCCCCAGCTTACTATAACTGGGCGGTCAGTATTGTTCATGCTCCTCTTGGACTCAGTGGGTTAAATTCTGGGCCATTTGCCGGAGCAGTGTATAATACCAATATCCCTGGGATTGGTGTTGCCATATCGCGCTACAACAATCGCTCTGCAGCAGTAGTGGGCACCCCGGGATATCGTGATGAGGAAATCGAGATCGGTGACGGCGGGAGTTTCGCCACATTAAGCAGTGCAACACGCTATGTTTCACTGATCAAGACTGGCCCGCTGATACCAGGAAAT
The DNA here is from genome assembly GCF_001692375.1 of Serratia sp. 14-2641. Classification (NCBI taxonomy): domain Bacteria; kingdom Pseudomonadati; phylum Pseudomonadota; class Gammaproteobacteria; order Enterobacterales; family Yersiniaceae; genus Serratia; species Serratia sp. 14-2641. Next base: position 165,334 of record NZ_LXKR01000001.1, read on the forward strand.
TACACGATTGAAGCAACGAGTTTTCCCACCGCCAGTGATGATATATTGAATTCACGCTTTTCCAGCCCTATTTCAGGATTACCTCTTCGCCTCAATCACGTCACGTTTCAAGGAAACTTGACCGTCTTGACACAAACCTGCACTACTCCTGATGTTGCTGTTACCGTGGGGTCTTACGAAATACATGACTATTTTACTTCGATAAATTCCACAACCCCTTGGGTTGATGCTTCAATTGCCCTGACCAATTGCCCGACATTCTACGGTTTTTATAATCAGAGCAACCCTGCGAAGATGATAAATTTCAATACGGGTTCCAGTACCGTTACAGCTTCAACCAATAACAGTATTGGCGTACGTCTGACGCCGATCACCGACGTGCTGGATGCCGTCAATGGCATAATGGCTATCGATTCAGCGATCGCCGGGGCAGCCACGGGCGTAGGGATACAATTAGGTTGGGGAGATAGCAGCCAAACGCCGACGCTGTTTAACCTCGCGACAGAACAATCGATGACGCTACCGAAAGACGGTAGTCCGTCAATCCGTATTCCTCTGGCCGTCCGTTATATTCAAACCGCTGTGAACCCTACGCCGGGCAGAGCAAATGGCAAAGTGGTGTTTACGGTCAACTATTACTGACATGCAGCGCCCCTGCGTAGTGAGCCGGTTGAGGTTCGACATCAGTCTCGCGATATGTGGTCTTTCAAGTCACATATCGTCAAGAGTTTGACGGCTGTGACCCGTTTACTGCGCTACCTGAAAGAACGCTCGGTCAAGCCTGCTGATTGATCACATCATCCAGCGCCTGTTCCAGCTCAAAGAAACGGAAAACAAATCCCGCCTCTTCCAACCGCCTCGGCACCGCCCGTTGCCCACCTAATACCAACACCGCCGCTTCCCCCATCAGTAACCGCATGGCAAAGGCTGGCGCACGCAAAAATGCTGGACGATCCAGCACCTTGGCCAGGGTGGCGGTGAACTGTTCATTATGCACCGGATAAGGTGCCACCATATTGAAGGGCCCACGCAGCGGAGGATTGTCCAACAGGTAAATGATGGCATTGACCATATCGTCGATATGGATCCAGGGCAGATACTGGCGGCCATTGCCGATCGGCCCGCCTAAGCCCATACGGAATGGCGGTAGCATTTTCGCCAGCGCTCCCCCTTTGGGCGACAAGACAACGCCGGTACGCAGCAGGCAAACGCGCGTGTAGCTACTTTGCGCCCGTAGGGCCAGAGCCTCCCAGCGTTGGCACAGTTGGTGAGTAAATTCATCGTGCGGGGGTTCTTCTTCCGTTACCACCGCCTGGCCCTGATCGCCGTAATAACCGACCGCTGAGCCGGAAATCAGTACCGAAGGTGGCGTATTGCTGGCGGCGATCAGCGTGGCTAGTCGTTCGGTCAAATCCCAACGGCTGCGGCACAGCAGTTCTTTCTGCGCCTTGCTCCAGCGTTTGTCCGCAATTGGCTCACCCGCCAGGTTGATCACGGCATCAAAGCCGTCCAGAGAACGTTGCTCATCAAGCGAAGCCCAGTAGCTGAGCCGATCGCCGAACTTATCCCGTGCCTTGGCGACGTTGCGCGTCAACAGGGTGAGCTCATGCGAAAGGTGCAGCAGTTGCCTGGTCAGGCTACTGCCGATCAACCCGGTTGCGCCGGTAATCAGGATCTTCATGGTCGGCCTCCCTGGTAGGGGTGAGTGCTAAGCGGTTTCCCGTCGGTAACTCATGGTCATGGAAACCGAGTCGGCATAACGTAGGGCCAGCAATTTATCTATCTCTACTTCAGCATAGGTTACCCATGGATGTTGTTTCACTATGTCGAGCACATCCTGAGTTAATTTTTCCAACAGCGCGAAGCGGTTGTCTTCTATATGGCGGATGATCGCCTTGGTGATGGTGCGATAGTTGAGGGCGTCGCTAATGTCTTCGCTGTTACGCGCCTTGTCTGCCGGGTAGTGGATCGCCACGTTGATCAGAACGTCCTGACGGTTGTTGATTTCTTCTTCCTTGATACCGATGAAGGTGCGTAACCGCAGGTTTTTAATACGGATAATGGCATCGGGTTGCTGGCATGGCATCAGAGATTCTCCGGAGGTCTGATTGTTTGTACTCAGAATACACGGAAAGTGAAGAAAAGATAATGTAGCCAGACGCTTAAAGAGAGCAACGCGGGGGAGATCACACCGGTTTCCCCTCTCCGATGTCGACACGATGCAAGAGAGGGGGAGGGCAGCGTTAGGCTTGATCTGCCACTTTGTAGGCGCGTTCCGTTGCCGGGCGGTTGCGGATGCGTTCAAACCAGTTGCGTACCGCCGGATAATCCGCCAGATCGATGCGCTGGCGCGGATGAGACACTACCCAGGGATAAGTCGCAATATCGGCAATGCTGTAGTTGTCGCCGCCCAGGTAAGGGTGCCGTTGCAACTCGGTTTCCAGTACGCCATACAGGCGTTTGGTTTCCTGCTGGTAGCGTTCTATCGCGTAGGGGACAGGCTGCGGTGCATAGTGGTTGAAGTGATGATTTTGCCCGAGCATCGGCCCAAATCCGGCGACCTGCCAAAATAACCACTGTAGCGTTGCTGCCCGCTCGCGAACCCCTTTGCTGAGCAGCTTGCCGGTTTTCTCTGCCAGATAGAGCAGGATCTCACCCGATTCAAACAGGCTGATGGGTGCCCCACCGTCAACGGGTTGTTGATCAACTATGGCCGGGATTTTGTTGTTGGGAGAAATGGCCAGAAACGCTGGTGCGAATTGATCGCCAGCACTGATATTTACGCGATGGATACGATAAGGTAAACCAACCTCCTCCAAAAGCAGGGTAATTTTGTGCCCATTGGGAGTCGGTGCGTAATACAGATCAATCATATGATAATACTCCTTATAAAACATCAAGATAAGATGAGCATAGATCGGTTGGTTCGTTTGAGGCTATGCGAGCATCCGCATGGGATTTATCAATCCGGCCCTATTGCGGATGTAGAGGGTACCGTTACAGCTTATACGATAGCGTGATGTTCGATCCAGGCTTTGGTCATGCGGAGTATCGCAGATGGAGAGGGCGTATGAAGGCACTAACCAGCAGAGTTAGCCACGCTAGACTGGTTCAACAACCGCTGATGACGGGAGCGTGCCTCCGCTTGAAGTCAGCATAGTGTTGTTCAATGCCTCCTCCCATTTGTGAAAGAATAAAAGCCCAACTACTCTAACAGATATCCCGTTGGAGTTTTCCTCCGTGGCATTCAAACCTCTTGTTGTGTGGATTAATATTATCTTGCAACTGTTATTGCCGTTGAGCCTTTCCTTTGCCCCAGTAATAGCAAAAATGCTTGCCCCAGCTCCTCTAACCAAGCCTGTTACGCCGTATGAAACTGAGCCATATACCTTGTCAGTAGGTGAAACAGTCTATAGTGTTGCCAAAAAACAGCATATTACGCTGAATGAATTAAAAAAGGTTAATCAGTTTCGCTCATTCTCAAAACCGTTTAATCAACTGGGGAGCGGCGATGAAATTGATATCCCTACTGCAGCATCATTACGCTTAAAAAACCAGCAAACAGAAGCTTCCCCAGAGGTGCCCCCTCCTCAACATAATGAGAGGCTGGCACATGGCCTGTTAAAGGGGACCACGCTGTTAGCCGATGATAACACCCCGTTGGCAGCGGCTGGTATGGCGCGTTCGATGGTGGTGGGTGAAATCAATGATTCGGCACAGCATTGGCTGAGTTCGTATGGTACGGCACGCGTTCAACTTAATCTTAATGATGACTTTAGCCTGGAAGGGAGCTCGGTAGATCTTCTGGTCCCGCTTTATGATGACAAGAAATCGCTTTTATTTAGCCAGTTAGGGATGAGAAATAAAGACAGCCGCAACACCGTCAATCTCGGGGCAGGCGTTCGAACTGTGCAAGACAATTGGATGTATGGGGTTAACGCCTTTTATGATCGTGACATGACGGGTAAGAACAACCGCGTCGGTTTTGGGGTTGAAGCCTGGACGGATTACCTGAAGCTGTCAGCTAACAGCTATCTGGCTCTCACCGATTGGCATCAATCCCGGGATTTTGCCGATTACAATGAGCGCCCTGCCAACGGCTATGATCTGCGGGCAGAGGCTTATTTGCCCGCTTATCCTCAGTTGGGCGGAAAGGTGATGTTTGAGCAGTACCGGGGTGACGAAGTGGCATTGTTTGGCAAGGATGACCGGCAGAAAAATCCCTATGCGATCACCGCGGGGATCACCTATACGCCGATCCCCCTGATCACTATCGGAGCAGAGCACCGTGCCGGTAAAGGTAGTCGTAACGATAGCAGCATCAGTATGCAACTGAACTACCGTCTGGGGGAATCCTGGCAGGCGCAAATTGATCCCTCTGCGGTGGCAGCAAGCCGTACGCTGGCCGGTAGCCGTTATGATCTGGTGGAGCGTAATAACCAGATAGTGCTGGAGTACCAGAAACAGACGTTAATCCAATTGGCATTGCCGGATCAAATGACCGGAAGTGCCTTTGAAACGATCAAAGTGGATGCGCAGGTGACGGCGAAATATGGGCTTGAACGCATCGATTGGGATAGCGCATCGTTAGTGGCAGCCGGGGGGATGGTAGTACAAACGTCCTCACAAAGCATTTCGATAAAATTACCCCCATTTATGGCAGGCAATAATAATTATACGTTAGCTGCCGTGGCTTATGATAATCAGGGTAATGCTTCAAACCGCAGTACCACGCAGATCGTTGTCACCCAACAAAATGTCAGCATAGTCAATTCCAGCATTCAGGCTTCCCCGGCCGAAATACCTGCTGATGGCGTTGCCAAAAGCATGATTACCTTGAATTTAAAAGACCTTAACAATTTGCCGGTTCAGGGAGTGGGGGACCAACTGACTGCGGATTTGCATTTTACACCGAATACGGGGGCCGCTCAGCCTATCAGTAACCCGCTGTTGAGTGCCGTTACCGAGACCGCACCGGGGTCTACACCTATCAGTTAACGGCAGGGTTCTCCCAGGGAGAGGCTATTATTGCTCCAACCATTAATGATATCTCTCTGGCTTCAGCTAAAGTTAATTTAATCGCAAGTAGTCAGGTACTGAGCCCGGAAAACTCCCTTTTTAGCGTAGAACCGGCAGAAATTATTGCTGATGGTTTACAGACCAGTACGTTGGACTTTACTGCCCAGGATATCAATCACCAGCCGATTAACGGGTTAACGGTGGCCTTTGAGGTTACGGGTATTCCCGAGGTTACTCTGAGCGCGGTAACGGAAAATAACGGCGTGTACAGTGCCAAACTGAGTGGAACAGTCGCAGGCACGGTAACCGTAGTTCCTACAGTCAATGGTGCTGCCGTGGAGATGAAGTCGCACGACGTGGTGCTCACCGCCGATCGCGGTACTGCGACCATTGAGCTGATGGTGATTAGCGATCATGCATACGCTAATGGCGTTGATGTTAATAAGGTGGAAGCAAGGGTAACCGATAGCCATGGCAATCCTATCGATGCTACCGCAGTGGAGTTTGAGGTAGACAATGGTGCGACGGTCCTGTCCCCAGCGGCCAGAACAGATAATGAGGGGCAGGTGACGGTGAAGCTAGCCAATGTTAATGCCGGAGTCACCACCGTTACCGCCTCTATTGGTGACTACCTGGCAAGTACAGAGATCTCTTTTGTGCCAGAAACACCGGCCAAATTGTTGATATACAGCAACGGCACCGAGCTGACTGGGCATCCTGTCGTTGGGGATAACCTCCTGGCCGTTGCAATGTGTTCAATTGCCTTGTGTAACGGAATACCAATGAATTATCAGTGGGAAGTGGAGTCATCTGCAGGTTCGGGGGTTTTTGTCGCAATTCCTGGTGCAACCTCAGAAACATTGACGGTGACAGCAAACTTACAGAAACGGGCTATTCGAGTGGTATCGCATTAAGACCGGGGTTTTATCATTATTCCAGGCTGGCCTGGAAGGTGATTCAAACATTGATTTTGAGTACAGCAGAGGAAAGAAAACAATGAACAACAAGATTGGCTCACGCAGAGGGCTGGTGTCTCTGCTATCGGGAATGTTGCTCAGTATGCTGATAGTCGGTTCTGCCTGGTCGGCGGTGACCTCCAGCCCGACATCCACCGTAAGAGGGCGGGCCCCGGTAGTGACGCAGAGCACCATCGTTTCTGACAATGCCAGCGGCAACGGCTTGATCGACATCGGCGATACCTTGAGTATCGGTACCGCAGGGGCGTTCAGCGATGCGGATGGTGATACGGCGATACCGGAGACCTACCAATGGCAGGCAGATGGTGCAGATATTGCAGGGGCGACCAGTAATACCTACACCATTGTTGCCGGAGACTTGGGCAAAGCCATAACCGTGTTAGTGACTCCGCACACCGACCCGGCCATTACCGATCCGGCTGTGGGTTTAGTGGTTCCCTCCAATACCTTGACAGTTATTGCTGGTGGGACAGTCACCGGCGTGACGGTGACCGGTGACGTTGGTGGCTATCCACAGGTTGACTCTACTCTGACTGCGACAGCAACCTGTGCGGGGGGGACCTGTAATGGCGTGACCTACCAGTGGCAGCTTGAAACTGGCCAGGGCACAAATACTTACAGCAACATAAGCGGGGCAACCAGCAGCACCTACACCCCTGTACGGACAGACCAGAGACTGAGAGTTCAGGTAGTAGTCAGCAACCCTGCGGCTCAATAATAAAGAGTCAGCCCAGGCATGCTTCAGGCGTGCCTGGGCCAGTTGGTTTAACAAATCAGTATGATGGATACGCTGGATGTTGCATCGCAATAATATCTTTAAGATTTTTGTATTCAGGATATTACTGGTTCTGATCGTCGTGATGAGCCAGGTGGTGCAGGCTGTCCAGCAATCTACCCAGCCAGTCCACGGACGGCCACCGACCACCACGCTCTCGGTAGACAACGTCAAGCCGCGGGCCGGGGAGGTGATTACCGTGACATCCTCCTTCAATGATGTGGATGGCGATGCGGAGCAGGGAACGACCTACCAGTGGACGTTGGACGGTGCTGCCATTAATGGGGCAACCAGCCCCAGTTATACTCTGGAACTCAGTAACATCCTGGCGGGCAGTGCGTTGAACGTGATCGTAACCCCTCAAACCAACCCCGATATTACCATTCCAAGTGAAGGACTGCCGGTTCAGCTACCTAGCCCTATCAATATCAAGTGGCAGCGGATGCTTTCCAGCCTGGTATGGGCCGAGTCTCCCCTGGGTGCGGTTGCCGATGGTCTGTCGGTGAACACCGTACATGCTACCGTTCAATATCTGGATGGCACGCCTGTCGTGGGTGCAACGGTACTTTTCGATGCCGATAATATGGGCGCGATCTCGGCCAGTGCGCAAACGGGAATTGAGGGCGAGGCAACGGCTTATGTGACGAATGTGATCGCCGGTAACACTCAGGTAACGGCCAGGATTGATGATGATGCTCAGTCGGTCAATACGCTGTTTGTTGCTGGCCCGGTGGAGGTTGTGCATGCGGAAGTCACCCAGGACAATGCGCTGGCCAATGGCATCGACGATAATAATGTGCTGGTCTATGTCGAAGACCGCCATGGCAACAGTATTGAGGGTGAAACGGTTAACTTCACCGCGACCAACGGCGTAACGCTGCTGGCGACCAGTGGCGTGACGGACAGCAACGGTGAGGTTAAAATAGCCCTGACCAGTGACACTGCCGTCAATAGTGATGTCACGGCCACCACCGCCAATGGTGTTTCTGCTACCGTTAACGTTGCGTTTTTTGCTGACGTGCAGATGACACATATCTTGGCCAACGGCGCCTCATTCTCGGCTGATGATGGCTTCCCTAAAACAGGCTTTACCGGTGCGGAATTTCAGTTGGTGGTTGGCGAGGATCCTACCGGGAACAGTTCCTATAGCTGGAGTAGCGATCAGAGCTGGGCCAGCGTGGATAGCAGCGGTAATGTGAGATTTATTCAAGAACCTACATCGGCTAATAATCGGGTCACCATTACGGCCGAGCATACAGGCAATGGCTCAACGTTAACCTATCAATTCACCGTCAACCGCTGGTTCAGAAATAATAGCTACTTCCTTATGGGGGTCAGTGAGGCTGCCGCTTGGTGCAGTTCCCAAGGGGGTGGCTACGCGGTGCCGAGCTATAGTGAGATGACAGACCGAACCCCGATAGCCCAGACCGGGGCCAACCGGGATGCCAATGCCAGATTATGGAATGAATGGGGCAGCATGAGTCGATACTCTAACGGTTGGTTTGCGGGTAACTATTGGGTGAGGGAGCTTACCGCTGCCGGTAACGAACGGCATTATGTTTACCTGGGGAACGGTAGTTTATTCAGTTTCCCGTTAGACGGCGTAACCTATGTGACTTGCTCAACCTCTCTATAGGCGAATGTGGCAAAGGCAGCCATAACCCTATAGGAAGCTTAAAAGGGTAGGACAGTCATCGATAGCTATGATAGCTTGTACTTTTGAACTAGCCTGAGAGTACGTCAATGCATTTTTCTTCTATCGAAGACGTAAGAAAGGCCATAGATGGCATCGACTCCCAACTTGTTTCACTCATTGCCCAACGTGGCCGGTTGGTGAAAGCAGCCGCCGGATTCAAAAAAGATCAGGATGCTGTTCGCGCCCCTGACAGGGTTCAGAGGGTCATTGATAAGGTCAGGGCAGAAGCCGCTGCGGTTGGACTCCCCGAAGACATTATTGAAAAAGTTTACCGTACGATGATTAACGCATTTATTGATTATGAGCTGGAACAGCACCGAAGTCTGATACAAAAATAGTATCGGCCAAGCCCTTGCCGAATAGGGGGGAGCAACAAGGGCGTGCGGGTATTTAGGGATGCAAATCCTGAGGCCTTTTGCTACAAATCTTTTTCATCGCCCGGTTTTTATAACAGTTGATAGTTTTTAGCCTGAGCTTGAGCTTTTTGGCGATCTCATAAGGCTGTACACCGCTGTAGATTTCGTTAATAACGATCAGCTCTCGGCCGGTCAGATACTGCCGGCTCGTGGCTTCCTCTTCCTCGGCATCAAACTCATCCTGCACCGTTTGGCGAGGGGATATCGCTAGCAAGATATCCTCTACGCAGGCATTTTTATCCAGGGTGATAAAATGGTTGTACATATCCGGGTTGGTCAGGCACAGGCTGTTTTCATACATCAAGATGATCCTGGCCTCCAGCGTGCCCTGCTCAAGGGCGGCATAGAGCGCGGAACAGGCGCCGTAATAATTAATAAAGCCGCAACTGCAATCCAAAATCAGAAAATCACAGGCGCTATTTTTCAGCTTCGGCAGCGTGTGAGCCTCAAATGTCTCTTTCTCGAAGGGTAATTCATGCAACGCTATTTTATTGTGGGGCAAGGTTTCACCGTGCCTAAGCAGCGCGTGTAAGCCGGCGGAGAAATAGCGGTCATTACTCACCGTGTAGATATGAATATCAGGCATAGTTGATCATCCTAATCAGTAATAATCCTATCTGGTACGCGCGTTGGCGGATGAGCCGCAATCTTGTCGATGGCGTGCACGGTTTTTTGCCGACTTTCTGAAAATCAGGATGAGTTTCTTGCTGCACATCCAGCAGCAGCCCGCCCCCTCAACGTAGGGAGGAACGTTCCCTGTCAGCTCGATGGAAATATCACAATGTGGGCAATAGCCGACATACTCGCAGTAAGCCATGATATTTACTCATTCCATTGATTTATATTGAAAATTTATATTACATAGGATAGCAGAGATGTTTTTAATGATCAATAAAATAGATCGATATGACAAAAACAATTGATTTTATCGATAAGTTACCAATTATTTCAATAAAATCAAAAGATAAGAACAATCCTTAACTTATTGGTCAATTACTGAGAATGACCCATATATATTCACTGAGTGTATGTGTGAGTGTTTAATTGTTTGGAATATGAATTATTGATATTTCTCGTCTGTGGTCGGTTTGGCGGCAGGTATATTGTTGGTGTGGGCAAGTGGAACAGGGCAATTTTATGCAAGAGGAGGGGGGGAATTGCTACAGTTTATTGGGGGTCAAATGCTCCCGGCATGCTGGCCGGGAGCACATGAGATTACTTCAGGAAATCTTCACGCTGTGGAGTGAAGGTATCCAGTAAGGTTCCGGCCTCCAGGCAGACGCAGCCATGCACCACGTCAGGCTTTTTGTACAAGGTATCTCCGGCAGCCACTTCCTTGGTGACGCCATCGATGGTGAAGCTGAAGCGGCCGGAAAGTACGTAGGTCAGTTGCTCGTGCGGGTGGCTGTGCAACGGGCCGACAGCACCTTGGCTAAAGTTGACCTCCACCGCCATCATGGTGCCGCCATGGGCGAGAATGCGGCGTGTCACGCCGTTCCCTAAATCTTCTAACGCACAATCCTGTTTGTAGATAAACATGGTTGTTCCTCAATCAAATAGTGCCATCAAGCAAAGAGATCTTCCGGCAAGCGGGCTAGATACAGCGCAGGTTCACCCTCAAAATCGGAGGTGAAGAGCACTTGCCGGTTGTCCGGGGTAAATGATGGGTGCGGATGCGTTACCTGACGGTCGCCATTCAGCACGCGCCATGAGCTGTTATGCGCGGCCAGGCGTGCCTGACGTTTTTGTTTGGCGTCGAACACGTAAAGCCACGGGTCGTTCTCAATGGTGTAGCCTTGAGAATCCTTGATATCGACCGGCGTAGCCGAACCGTCACCCACTAACAGGCTGCCGTCGTAGTTGCTCATCAGGTGCGAACAGGCTGGCATGGTCATCACGATCTCGTCCTTCCCGGTTTGTGGATCGTATCGGCAGATGTTGCGCTCTTGCTGGCCTTTCAAATAAGAGACGTACATCAGGGCCGAACCGTCCGGGACCCAGAATTCGTGGGTGCAGCTTTCGCCTGGGGCATGAGTTTTTACCTTGCGCATATTGCTGCCGTCTTCGTTAATCAGCCACATGCGGGCATCTACCAGATCGTGCGGCCCTTCGTGGCAGAAGGCGACGCAGTCGCTATGGTATGGGCGATAGATTGGGTGGCCCAGCCAGATGCGGTCTTCATAGATCACGCGTGATTCACCGCTGGCCAAATCGACACGCAGCAGGCGGCAATGCGGGTTTTTGGTGAAGAAGCTGTGGAAAATTTTCCAGTCGGTCAGAGGTTGCCAATCCTGGCGATCGATTTCGATGCCCACCAGGCTGGTGCATTCACTGTTGGCAACCCAGGTACCGTAGCCAACCCACTCTTCAGGCACTCGATACACGGTTTGTTCATTGCCGTTGCTCAGTTCTACCCGGCGCAACTCACGCTCATTCTTCACGTAATACAGGAAACGATCGTCCGGGGATAAAAAACCACCGAAGGTGTTGTCGCCCGGGCCTTCGGTCAACTGCACCGCTTGTTGCAATTGCAGATCCAGCAGGTAGTAGTTGCGGTTACCGTCAAATTCGCCAGCAAACAACAGTTTACTGCCGTCGTTGGTGAAACATTTCTGGTAGAAGTAGTTGCGATGGCACAGCACTTCAGGCGGTGTCAGGCGGGTGAGTTGTGCGCCGGTACCGGCATCGATTGTACGATGAAAATTGAACTGGTGGATTGAACCTTTAGCCACGATGGCCTCCCTTAACCTTATCGATAAACCGCCGCTGTTCAGGCGATCCTTTAATTAAATAAAACATCGTTTCATAAATTTAGAAAAATGATATCAAAGTGACGGATTAGGCCAACCCGAACGGGTGATTTATGAGAGCTGCATCGCATAAATCGTTGCGCTTTGCCCGATTGATGACAGATCGCGGTTTTGCTCATAGCCAACCAGCATGACGCCGTTGCATGCTCGCCATTATAGAAAAATAACGTATGGGCAATCCCTGATGCTGGGACTGCGGCCAGATGCTGCCCGCGTTTTAAAGCGGGTTAAATGAGATCCCCTTATTTTTTATGTGACTTTCATCACAACATTATAACTCGCCTAAAAGTATAAAACGTTATTCCTGTAAAAATGAAATTGCAGTTCATTATTTTTGTTTGCGAGAAGAAACGATGACAACTAATGGTATTAACGCTCTGGGTAAGGGAAGAACGGTCAGGCTAGGGCATCAGCTGGCTTATGGCGGGGGGAACCTGCTGGGTAGCGGCGCGCTGGCGATCAGCGGTGCCTGGCTGCTCTATTTTTACACCACGTTCTGTGGGCTGACGCTGCTGGAGGCGTCATTCATCTTCTCGGTTGCGAGCGTCATCGATGCTATCAGCAACCCGGTGATGGGCTATCTGACCGATAATTTTGGCAATACCTGGCTCGGTAAGCGCTTTGGTCGGCGCCGTTTCTTCTTGCTGATTGGTGCGCCATTGATGGTCTTTTACCCGCTGCTGTGGGTTGAGGGCTTTGGTTTTTGGTACTACCTCGCCACCTACGTTATTTTCGAACTGATTTATACCTCGGTGATGGTGCCTTACGAGACGCTGGCGACCGAAATGACCGATGATTTCGCCATGCGCTCCAAGCTGACCGGTTATAAAGCGATTTTTGGCAAGATGGCCAACTTTCTGGCGGCGTTTATCCCAGGGCAGTTTATTTTGCTCTACGGTAAAGAATCGGCCCAGCCTTTTCTGTATACCGGCATCACCTACGGCGTGATCCTGTTTATTGCCATCACCGTGCTGTATCTGTTCTCCTGGGAGCGCAAGGATGAAGCGATAGCGGAGGTTAAGCATAAGAAATCGCTGCTCAAAACGTTGGCTTCATTGGCGCGGGATATGCAATCGACCTTCTACCTGCGGGTATTTCGCAAGCATCTGGGCATGTATCTGTTCGGCTTCGGCGCGGAATGGCTGTTTGCCTCGGTATTCACCTATTTCGTGATCTTCGTGCTGCAATACGATCCCGCCATTCTGGCCGGATTGAACAGCCTGAATGCCATCTTACAGTTGATATCGACCGCCATCTTTATTGGTCTGTGCGTGAAAAAAGGTTTCAGTAAACCTTATTCCTGGGCGCTCGGTATCGTGATGTTTGCGGTCTGTTGCTACTCCCTGCTGCACTTCTTTAACCTGCCAGCGCATATTGCCACTGCTGCCATCATCGGCATCACCGTGATCTTTGGCCTGGGCACCGGCGGCGTGTATTACATTCCCTGGACGGTGTATACCTTCCTGGCGGACGTGGACGAAGTCTTTACCGGCCGCCGTCGCGAAGGGATCTATGCTGGGGCGATGACCTTCTCCGGCAAGATTATGCGTTCGATTATCGTCTTCACCATGGGGGCGATCCTCAGTTACTACGGCTTCCAGTCCAAGTCTCACACTCAGCCGGAAACCGCTATTACTGCGATCTCCTGGGTGTTCTTTGCTGGCGTGATCTTGTTGGCGCTGATGGCGATTGTCTTCAGCAGCCAGATGACGCTAAACCGCCAGACCCATCAGGTGGTGCTGTACGAAGTGGCCCGCATCAAGGCTGGCGGCAAGATCGGCGATATCAAACCCGACGTTCGCCTGGTCATCGAGAAACTGGTGGGGCTGCCCTACGAACAGTGCTGGGGCAACAGCAAGATCTGCCAGAAGATGAATATCACTCCTGAAGTCTCTACCCCTGTGTATAAACCGGCCTAACGGGCCTGATCTCCCCAAAACCCAGTGACAGGATCTTCTCGCCAACATGGCGGGAGGATCCCTACCTATTAAAAACAAGGAAAGGGAAATGAAGATCGTACCTCTGTCGTTATTAATTGCTCTGGCCAGCGTGTGTCATAACGGTGTCGCCGCACCGCTGCCTGCCGCTAATGAACTGGTTTGGCAGGCCATCGCTTTTGGCCAGTCAACGGATGTCAACTTTGCCACCAACGTGTTGCCGGAAAAAGTGGGTACCAATCAGGTGACGATAGCCAATGGCAAGCCGGTGCAGGCCGGGCCGCTGAAAATGCCATTCCACGTCGAAAGCCGGGGGGGCAAAATCGGCAATAGCCATGATGGCCTGACCTTCTACTACACGCGTGTTCCCGCCAATGCCAATGTGGTTCTGGAGGCGGAGGTGACGGTCGATCAGTTTGGCCCGGAAAATATGGCTCTGCCCGCCGGGCAAGAGGGGGCGGGATTGCTGATCCGCGATATCCTCGGCAAACCAAGGTTGGAGAAGGTCCAGCAGGGTTATGAGGAGTTTCCGGCGGCATCCAACATGGTGATGAATGCCATCATGACGCAGGATAAAAAAGATCATCAGCGGGTCAAAATGACGCTGATTTCCCGCAATGGCGTGCTCAATTCCTGGGGGAATGCGGGCGTCGAGATCAAACGTGAGGGTTATCAACCTGAGGTAGATCTGCAGAAAACGCCAACCTTCCGGCTGCGTCTGGCTCGCACGGATCAGGGGTTTACCGCGGCCTACGCCCCGCTGGGCAGCGACAACTGGGTCAGTAAAACCACCAACGATCCGCACCGCGTCACCAAACTGGATCCGCAAGGTTACTACGTGGGCTTCTTTGCATCACGTAACGCACGCATTACCGTCAACCAGGCCAGCTTGACGCTCAGCGAAAGCCAGCTTCCGGCGGCACAAGAGTTTGCGGTTAAAGCGATGCCGCTGCAGATCGAGATCGGTTCTGCGCCAATATCCGCCACGGATGATTACGTCTTCCAGCTACGCAGCAATGAGAGTGGCACTCTGTCGCTAAGCCAGGACGGCGTGGTCATTGCCGCAGAGCGTAAGGTACAGGCCGGAGAGATGCTGGCGGTGAAGGTTGCGCTGAAGAAGGCGGAAACCGCGCTGGATTACCGTTTCACCACGGCAAAAGGCAACGCTCAGAGTGACAAGTTGCTGGTGCGCAAAGCGCGCTATGCCGACGCCGCTAATCTGTATGCTGCGCCACAGGGCAAAGCCGAAAATGATGGCAGCCAGCAGCACCCGCTGGATTTTGCCACCGCCGTGCAGTCATTAACGCCGGGCGGCACGCTTTGGCTGGCGGCGGGGGATTATCCCTTGGCTGTCATACCTGCCGTAGCCAGTGGCACCGCCAAGCATGCCAAAAAGCTCCGGCCGCTTGGGGATGAAGTGGTGCTGCACGGGATGGAACTGGAAGCCAGCTATTGGGATATTCAGGGCATCACGGTAACGGAAAAAAGCCTGCGTATTACGGGCAGCCATAACCACCTTGACCGGGTGGTGGCACACCATGCGGATGATACCGGAATTGTCATTTCCTCCCCGGCTAACGCCGATCGACCACTGTGGGCCAGCCACAATCTGATCACCCATTCCGAATCATACGCCAACAAGGACCCGGGCCTGATCAATGCGGATGGCTTTGCCGTCAAAATGCGTGTGGGTGAGGGGAATCGGCTAGTCGCCTGCTTCTCGCATGACAACGTGGATGACGGTTTTGATCTGTTTAACAAGATCGAGGATGGCCCGAACGGCAAGGTGATCATCGAGAACAGCGTCGCGCTGCGCAATGTCAATAATGGTTTCAAACTGGGGGGAGAAGGGTTGCCAGTGGCCCATCAGGTGACTAACAGCCTCGCCATTGAAAACGGCATGGATGGGTTTACCGACAACTTCAACCCTGGCGCACTGCAAGTCACCAACAATATGGCGATTGATAACCAGAGGTTTAACTACATTTTCCGCCCGGGCCCATATACCACGCAGGATAAGCAGGGTGTATTCAGCGGCAACGTCTCGCTGCGCAGCAAGCCGGGAGAATATGCCGATGCGGTGGTGGGAAACATCGCCGACAACAATGCCTTTATGTTGTCAGCAGTGAAATAACCCTCCTTAGGGGCGCCGCATGTGATGAACCTGCGGCGTCGTTTTTGCCCTGATGAAAACGGCACACATCACACAATCAAAAATTACTTTCATTTAAAATAAAACATTGTTTCAATTTTATTGATCGCGTCATAGATAAGCGTTAGACTTGCGCCATCATGATGACAGGGGCGGGCAATATCGCTCCCCCTGTATGGCAGCAAGCTGCGGACACTGGCGGGATTGCAACGCTATCCCCACTTTTGACAAGGGCCGCTGATGCCCTGAGTACTAAGGACAAGAGCATGATTCTCGATAATTTTTCATTACAGGGTAAAGTGGCGATTGTGACCGGTTGTGACACCGGGCTGGGGCAGGGGATGGCCATAGGGCTGGCTCAAGCGGGTTGTGATATCGTTGGCGTTAACGTGGTTGAGCCGGAAGAAACCATCGCCAAAGTTACCGCGCTGGGGCGTCGTTTCCTGAGCCTGAAAGCCGACCTGAGCAAACTGGAAGTGCTGCCTGAGCTGTTAGAGCGTGCGGTGGCCGAATTCGGCCATATTGATATTCTGGTCAATAACGCGGGCATCATTCGCCGCCAGGATGCGCTGCAGTTTAGCGAAAAAGATTGGGATGACGTGATGAACCTGAACATCAAGACGGTGTTCTTCATGTCTCAGGCGGTGGCCCGCCAGTTTATTGCCCAAGGCACCGGCGGCAAGATCATCAATATCGCCTCCATGCTGTCTTATCAAGGGGGCATCCGTGTGCCGTCTTACACCGCGTCCAAGAGCGCAGTCATGGGTGTTACCCGTCTGTTGGCCAACGAATGGGCCAGCCACGGTATCAACGTGAACGCGTTGGCTCCTGGCTATATGGCGACGAACAATACTCGCCAACTGCGCGACGATCAGGCTCGTAGTGAGGAAATCCTCGAGCGCATCCCGGCTGGCCGTTGGGGCCTGCCAGAAGATCTGATGGGGCCGGTGGTATTCCTGGCTTCACCGGCTTCGGATTACATCAATGGCTACACCGTAGCGGTAGATGGCGGCTGGTTGGCTCGCTAACCAGACAAAGAATAACCGATTGATTTTATTTGCGGAGAGCAAAAGATGAATATTGCACTGATGATGGAAAACAGCCAGGCGGGTAAAAATGCGCTGGTTCTCGAACAATTGCAGGCGGTTGCGGCTGGCAATCATGATGCGGTGTTCAACGTGGGTATGAGCGATGAGCAGGATCACCATCTGACCTATATCCATTTAGGGATTATGGCCAGCATTCTGTTGAACGCCGAAGCGGTCGACTTTGTGGTCACCGGCTGCGGTACCGGGCAGGGCGCCTTGATGTCATTGAACATCCATCCTGGCGTAGTGTGCGGCTATTGTATCGATCCTGCGGATGCTTTCCTGTTCGCTCAGATCAACAACGGTAATGCGCTGTCCCTGCCGTTTGCCAAAGGCTTTGGCTGGGGTGCAGAGTTGAACGTGCGCTATATCTTTGAGAAGGCCTTTACCGGGCGTAAAGGTGAAGGTTATCCGGTGGAACGTAAGGAACCTCAGGTTCGTAACGCCGGTATCCTCAATCAGGTTAAGCAGGCAGTGATCAAAGACAACTACCTTGATACGCTGCGTGCCATCGATCCTGAGCTGGTGAAGACCGCCGTTAGCGGCCCTCGCTTCCAGGAATGCCTGTTCTCCAACGGTAAAAAGCCGGAGATTGTGGCGTTTGTCAAAGAACTGCTGGCCCGCGCCTGATGTTCTTCAGGTGGCCGAATATCGGCCACCTGTTTTACCCACCGCTTGTTGTCTACCCCAGCTACGTTAAAATGGTTTCATATTCCGTGTTAAAGGAAAGATTATGAAGCTGATGTTCGCCTCGGACCTGCATGGTTCGCTCTCCGCCACCGACAAAATCCTCGAATTGTTTGCTCAAAGCCAGGCCGATTGGTTGATACTGTTGGGTGACTTACTGAATCACGGTCCGCGCAACGCCTTGCCAGATAACTATCAGCCCGCGCAGGTGGCCGAACGATTGAATCACGTTAGTGACAAGATCGTTGCCGTTCGCGGTAATTGCGACAGTGAAGTCGATCAGATGCTGCTCTCCTTCCCGATGATGGCCCCTTACCAACAGGTGCTATTAGCCAAAAGACGATTGTTTTTAACCCACGGGCACCTTTATCATCCCAACACATTACCGCCTTTAACGGACGGAGACGTGCTGGTGTATGGGCATACGCATTTGCCCCAGGCACAAAGGCAAGGGGATATCTACTGTTTTAATCCAGGCTCGGTCAGCATCCCGAAAGGGGGTTTTCCAGCCAGCTATGGCATACTGGCAGACGACGTCTTGAGCGTGCTCGAGTTGCACAACGGCAAGGTTGTTGCAGAGGTGGCGTTAACGCACTAATTTTATAGACCCGATAGCTCGAAAGTGGCAGCCATGGTTGTGGCTTGACAGAGCAGGGGCACATACCAAAAATAATTGAAGCATAACCCGTGCGCGGCATGCATCGCGCCCAAAAAAGAAGGTTTTACAGGATGGCGGAACAGGATCAGGCTGCAGATACCGAGTGGGTTGATATCGTCAACGAGCAAAACGAAGTGATTGCTCAGTCCAGTCGTCAACAGATGCGTGCCCAACGGCTGCGTCATCGTGCGACCTATATTGTGGTGCATGATGGCATGGGGAAAATTCTGGTGCAGCGGCGCACTGACACCAAAGATTTTTACCCGGGTTGGATGGATGCCACCGCAGGGGGAGTGGTACAAAGCGGGGAAAACGTGTTGGACTCTGCCCGCCGTGAGGCGGAAGAAGAACTGGGTATCGCCGGGATCCCGTTTGCCGAACATGGCCTGTTCTACTTTGAAGAGGAACAGTGCCGTATTTGGGGGGCGTTGTTTAGCTGCGTGGCCAATGGTCCGTTTGCTCTGCAGGAAGAAGAAGTAGCTGAAGTGAGCTGGTTGACGCCAGAGGAGATCACCACCCGCTGCGACGAGTTCACACCCGATTCGCTGAAGGCATTATCGCTTTGGCTAACGCGTAATAACGGTCAGGACTACGGTAAACCGCTGCCGCGCGATAGCAGAGCCAGCTCTGGCGAAGAAGAGGCCTGATTTAACGCACGGCCTTGCTGCCCATAGAGTAGCAAGGCCGTCTATTCTTCTCCCTTCCAGTTAGATCCTCCCCCTTGCCAACCAGCTGAAATCACAAATGTAACTATCAATGACGGCATTCATACTTCCCCTCTCGGCCCAAATCCGCTGATTCTATCTACCTACAATTGACTAACCGATCTCATCAACATTGCTATCCTTGGCGTTACAAATCCATCAAGAATAAATATCCTTATTTATCATAATATTATGTTTATTTCGGTGCGTGGTTTTGATAATTTTTGTTTTTAAATAAAAAAATCAAAACAACGTTTCTACTTTGGTCACACTTTTGCCATCCACTGAATGACGTTGGAAAAATTTCAGATATAATAATTTGAAATAGTGTTTCAGTTTGTTGGTTGGTAGATGACAGGATCATCTGGGAGACCGAAAAATGGAATTATCCTACTGTAGCAAGCAACCCGACGGCATAGTGACAATGCGAGCATTGGCCGCTGATGATTGGCTGAAATTGGCCAGCGAACGCCTGAAAAAATTTATCGATTTATCACGACAGGGAGGATGCTGAACCTGGGCAGACTGCCGGGCTTGTCATTTCTATTGTTTAACCTTACTTAAATTTTACTTAACTAATTTCATTTCTTTTTCTATTTAAATGGCTATGGGTAACAACCATGAATGAAAACAGAATGCTGGGGTTAGCCTATATATCACCTTATATAATAGGGTTGATCATATTTACGGCGTTCCCCTTTGTGTCATCATTCTTGCTGAGTTTTACGGAATATGACCTGATGAATCCCCCGGTGTTTAACGGGGTGGAAAACTATCGTTATATGCTGATGGAAGACCATCTTTTTTGGAAATCGATGGGCGTCACCTTTGCATATGTGTTTCTGACCATCCCGTTAAAATTGGCCTTTGCGTTAGGTATCGCTTTTGTCCTTAATTTTAAACTGCGTGGCATCGGCTTTTTCCGTACGGCCTATTACGTTCCTTCTATTCTGGGCAGCAGCGTGGCTATCGCCGTGCTGTGGCGTGCGTTGTTTGCCATCGACGGGCTGCTAAACAGCTTTATCGGTGTCTTTGGGATGGATCCGGTCAACTGGTTGGGAGAGCCTTCACTGGCATTAATGTCGGTCACGTTGCTGCGTGTATGGCAGTTTGGCTCTGCGATGGTGATCTTCCTGGCGGCGCTGCAAAACGTGCCACAGTCACAATATGAAGCGGCCATGATTGATGGTGCTTCCAAGTGGCAGATGTTTATGAAAGTCACGGTACCGCTGATCACGCCGGTGATTTTCTTCAACTTTATTATGCAGACCACGCAGGCGTTCCAGGAGTTTACGGCTCCGTATGTGATTACCGGGGGCGGGCCAACCCATTACACCTATCTGTTCTCACTGTATATCTACGATACCGCCTTTAAATATTTTGATATGGGCTACGGTGCCGCATTGGCGTGGATCCTGTTCCTGGTTGTGGCCCTGTTCGCCTCAATCGCCTTTAAATCATCGAAGTATTGGGTCTTCTACTCGGCAGACAAGGGTGGCAAAAATGGCTGATATGCAACAGAACCAATTACCCATGTCCAGTGCGCAGGAAATCGCTGAGCGTGAAGTTCAGCGCACATTGCGCCGGGAAAAAATCAGCGCCGCTATTCGTTACGTCGTGCTGCTGCTGGTGGGATTGTTGATGCTGTATCCGCTGGTGTGGATGTTCTCGGCATCGTTTAAACCCAATCAGGAGATCTTCACTACCCTGGGCCTGTGGCCAGACAATGCGACCTCGGATGGTTTCGTTAACGGTTGGAAAACCGGCACGGAATATAACTTTGGTCATTACATGCTTAACACCTTTAAATTTGTGATCCCCAAGGTGTTATTAACCATTATCTCTTCGACCATTGTGGCCTACGGTTTTGCCCGCTTTGAGATCCCCTGGAAGAAATTCTGGTTTGCCACGCTGATCACCACCATGTTGCTGCCGAGCACGGTGTTACTGATCCCGCAATACATCATGTTCCGTGAAATGGGCATGCTGGACAGCTACCTGCCGCTCTATTTGCCGCTGGCATTTGCGACCCAAGGGTTCTTCGTCTTTATGTTGATCCAGTTCCTGCGCGGTGTGCCACGGGATATGGAAGAGGCGGCCCAGATTGATGGTTGCAACTCGTTCCAGGTGCTGTGGTATGTGGTGGTGCCGATCCTGAAACCGGCGATTATCTCCGTCGCCCTGTTCCAGTTTATGTGGTCGATGAATGACTTTATTGGCCCGTTGATCTACGTCTACAGCGTCGATAAGTACCCAATTGCGCTGGCGTTGAAAATGTCTATCGACGTGACAGAAGGTGCGCCGTGGAACGAAATCCTGGCTATGGCAAGCATCTCTATTCTGCCGTCCATCATCGTGTTCTTCCTGGCCCAACGCTACTTTGTGCAGGGCGTTACCAGCAGCGGAATTAAAGGTTAATTGAGGATCTATCATGGCTGAAGTCATTTTTAACAATCTGCAGAAAGTGTACAGCAACGGCTATAAGGCGGTACATGGCATCAATCTGACCATTGCCGATGGCGAGTTTATGGTGATTGTCGGCCCTTCCGGCTGTGCCAAATCGACCACGTTGCGGATGCTGGCAGGGCTGGAAACCATCAGCGGCGGCGAAGTGCGCATTGGCGACCGCGTGGTGAATAATCTGGCCCCTAAATCCCGTGGTATTGCCATGGTGTTTCAGAACTATGCGCTGTATCCGCATATGACGGTAAAAGACAACCTGGCGTTTGGTTTGAAGCTGAGCAAGCTGCCTAAAGAGCAGATTGAAGAGCAGGTTAACGAAGCCGCCAAGATCCTGGAACTGGAAGAGCTGTTGGATCGTTTGCCACGCCAACTCTCTGGTGGGCAGGCGCAGCGTGTGGCCGTGGGCCGCGCAATTGTGAAAAAACCAGACGTGTTCCTGTTTGATGAACCGTTGTCTAACCTGGATGCCAAGCTGCGTGCTTCGATGCGTATCCGTATTTCCGATTTGCACAAGCAGCTGAAAAAGAGCGGCAAACCGGCGACCACCGTCTATGTTACCCACGATCAGACCGAAGCCATGACCATGGGCGACCGTATCTGCGTGATGAAGCTGGGCCATATCATGCAGGTGGATACGCCAGACAACCTGTATCACTTCCCGAAAAACATGTTTGTCGCCGGCTTTATCGGGGCGCCAGAAATGAACATCAAGCCGAGCAAGCTGGTAGAGAAGGACGGCAAAATCGGCCTTACCGTCGGTAATTACACCTTGACCCTCAGCCAGTATCAGCAGGATAAGGTCGCCAGCTTTGTCGGGCAGGACGTGTTCTTTGGCGTGCGGCCCGAGTTTGTGTCGATTTCAGAGTCGCCGTTTGAGGGCAACCACTCCGAAGGGGAATTGGTCCGCGTCGAGAATATGGGCCATGAGTTCTTTGTTTACCTGAAGGTGAATGATTTTGAACTGACCTGCCGTATTCCTTCCGATGACGTCAAACCGATCCTGAAAAATGGGCTGCATCGTCCGGTTTACTTCAAATTCGATATGGATAAATGCCACATTTTTGATGCGAAAACAGAAAAGAATATTTCTCTTTAACAGGAGTGGTCAATAATGAAAAAAATAGTCTTACGTACTCTGGTAGCTTCATCCATGGCGATATTTGCCCATCAGGCCTTCGCTGCTGAACAGGTTGACTTACGTATGTCCTGGTGGGGAGGCAATGGCCGCCATCAGGTTACGTTGAAAGCGATTGAAGCGTTCGAGAAGCAGAACCCGAATATCAAGGTGAAATCGGAATACACCGGCTGGGACGGTCACCTTTCTCGCCTGACCACCCAAATCGCCGGGGGCACCGAGCCGGATGTGATGCAAACCAACTGGAACTGGCTGCCGATCTTTTCAAAAACCGGCACCGGGTTCTATGACCTGAACAAGGTGAGTGAGTATCTGGATCTGACCCAATTTGATCCCAAAGAGCTGCAAACCACCACGATTGACGGCAAGCTGAACGGCATCCCGATTTCAGTGACCGCGCGCGTTTTCTATTATAACGATGTCACCTGGAAAGACGCGGGTGTGCAATATCCCAATAACTGGGATGAATTACTCGCTGCCGGTAAAACCTTCAACGAAAAACTGGGCGAGAAATACTATCCGGTGGTGTTAGAGCACCAGGATACCTTTGCCTTGTTGCGCTCGTATATGATCCAAAAATATAACGTCGATATTATCGACGAGTCTAAGAAAAAGTTTGCTTACAGCGAAGCGCAATGGGTCGATTTCTTCCAGATGTATAAAGACATGGTGGATAGCCACGTCATGCCGTCATCGAAATACTATGCCTCGTTCGGCAAAAGCAATATGTATGAGATGAAACCCTGGATTGCGGGGGAGTGGGGCGGAACCTATATGTGGAACTCCACCATCAACAAATATTCCGACAACCTGAAGGCACCGGCCAAGCTTGAACTGGGGCCATACCCGATGCTGCCAGGAGCCAAGGATGCCGGATTGTTCTTCAAACCGTCGCAAATGTTCTCGATTGGTAAAAGCAGCAAACATCCAAAAGAAGCGGCAATGTTGATTAACTTCCTGTTAAACAGCAAGGAAGGCGTTGAGGCGCTGAAGCTGGAACGTGGCGTACCGTTAAGCAAAGTGGCCGTCAGCCAGTTGCGCGAAAGTGGAGCTATCCAGGATAGCGATCCGGCCGTTTCCGGGTTGAAACTGGCGTTGTCACTGCCGCATGCCATCAGCGCTTCACCGTATTTTGACGACCCGCAGATCGTGGTGCTGTTCCAGGATGCCATTCAGAATATCGATTATGGTAAGAAAACGGTGCAGGAAGTGGCGACAGATTTCCAGCGCCAGGGCGACCGTATTCTGAAACGCGCAATGAGATAAGGCTTATTTAAATAGCTGTTAGTTATAGTGATACAGCTGGGAGTTATGCAGAACGCCGACATGCCGTGAACCCGTCCCTGGGGGCTCGTATCGTGCATCCATGCGCTCAACGGTCGGCTAACCTGCATAGCACCCATCTGTCAGAGACTTATGGTGGCGCGGTATTACGTACGGCTATTTATATTGGGTAATCTTTATTCATCAAAAAAGATAAATTTTGTTTTAAGTCATATGTTCGCTATTTCCGTTTTTGAGTAATAAGTATTTCAAATAACACTATAACCCCCTTAATTAGAGTGGGGATGTCTTTTCTATAATTAATGATAAGGGTAGTAATAATGAAATTTAAATTATTGACTCTGGTGTTAGCCTCAGTAGCAAACTTTAGTGCAATGGCCATGTCGCTTGATTTGCGCCATGAATGGCAGGATACAGCCAAAGGCGACCATAAAAATAGAATGCTGGTATCACATCGTTTCGATAACGGCCTGGGATTCTCTCTGGAAGCAAAATGGCGTCAGGACTCTTCAGACTCGACGCCTGATAAACCTTTCCACGAGCAGGTCAGTAATGGGACCGAGGCCGTCGTCAGCTATCAGCATAAGTTTGATGCGATCA
The DNA here is from genome assembly GCF_001692375.1 of Serratia sp. 14-2641. NCBI lineage: Bacteria > Pseudomonadati > Pseudomonadota > Gammaproteobacteria > Enterobacterales > Yersiniaceae > Serratia > Serratia sp. 14-2641. The sequence continues at coordinate 189,735 of NZ_LXKR01000001.1, forward strand.
CCCTGCAGCCTGGGTTCTCGCTAGAGTCCAACAGTAATAATAACGGCTATCGCCCTTATCTGCGTGCGCAGTATAACTTTACCAAAGACATTTATGTGGCAGGCAGATATCGCTACGAATATAAGCGTACCACCTCAAAAGGTTCAGAGGGGGATGAGAAAACCAACCGTGGCGATTTTTGGTTAGGTTATAACTTCTACAAGGACTGGTCGGCCGAATATAACTACGTGTATAAGAGCAGCAACAAGGTTATTTTTGACGACGGCAAAACCGATTACGAACATAACGTCAAGCTGGCTTACAAATGGGATAAAAACTGGAAGCCTTATGTTGAGGTGGGGAACGTGAAGCAAGATAGCCAACACGATAACCGCCAGACGCGCTACCGTGTCGGGATAAACTACAGCTGGTAAGCGTTGTTAAGATACCGGGAATACCGACTTATCGACGGGTTCCCGGTATCGTCATCGTTAACAGCTGCTACGACGGCACAGGGTCGAAGGGATCGAACCTTCGGGCTGCCAGGGCTGATCGTTCAAGCGTGCCAACAATGCCTTACCTGCCTGGATACCAATCTCCTTATGCGGCACGGTCATGGTCGTCAGCGGTGGCTGACAGACCTGGCTGACCTCGCTGTTGCCAAACCCCACGATAGCCAACTGCTCCGGCACCTTGATCCGCCGCCGCTGGCATTCATACAGCGCGCCACAGGCCAGTTCATCAGACGCACAGACCAAGGCATCCAACTCCGGCCAGGCCAGTAAAAACTCCGGCAATTGCTGGGCGCCGAGGCTGAAGCTGGCGGGTTGTGCGGCATTAATTACCCGATGGGGGGACATGTGGTTTTGCAGTAGCGCTTTGTGCCAGCCTTGCAGATGCTGTTGGAAAATCCACTGTTCCTGATTGGCGCACAACAGGCCAACATTCTGATACCCGCTGGCGATCACGGTTTGAGTGAGCTGATACATCGCGGCGACGTAATCGATGCCGATATTGATGTCGATTGGGTCGGTGCGGATTGCCCCAATTTCCACCACCGGAATATTGGCTGCGGTCAATGCCTGACGGGTACTTTCAGAATGCTCAATGCTTAACAGCACGGCCGCAGCCAGGTTGTAAGAGAGCAGAGTTTCCAGCAACGTTTCTTCACGCTCGATATGATGTTGGGACTCGGCCAACATGATCTGGTAACCCGCCGGTTGCAGTACCCGCTGTAACCCGGCAAACATATCCGCACAGCCGGACTCGGAAAAACTCGGCACCACCATGGCGATGGTATAAGAAGACGCCGAGGCTAACGAACTGGCCGCCAGGTTGGGGAGGTAACCCAACTCACTGACCGCCGACTCGATTTTTTCTCTCAGCTTATCTGAAACCTGTTCGGGCGTGCGTAGCGCCCGCGAGACGGTCATGGTGCCCACGCCTGCCAATTGGGCCACGTCGGCCAGGGTAACCCGGCCGGTACTGCGTCGTTTTCTACCGATCGACATTGCTGATCCTGACTGAAATGCGCGCATAACGCATAAATGAGCTCATGGGGTGAAACCCATTTCTGGGCTTCGTCGTTCCCGCTTCTGGGCCCATTCTACCCCGTTCCTTTGGCGATCGATAAAAAAACTGAGCCGCCGTGTTTTATCCTCGATAGTTTTGATAGCGCTATCACAGATCTGGATGATTGATCTTTGGTAGCGCTATCTTTGTGCGTTCAGTCACGGTTTAACCCCAGCACGTTGATTAAAGTTTTACCGTCGCCGGGCTATTGCATGACGGCCACGCGCCATCAAACGATCCATAGCCAACAGATTTCGTTCCGTTAGGGGCCGGAAACTCTGGCGGCTCAAGGGAAAACCCATAAGGAGGAGATGTGCTCAACGACTGGCTGAACGCCGACCACATTCAACTGTGCGATCAGGTTACCGACTGGCAGGAGGCGGTCACGCTGAGTGCTCAGCCGCTGCTACAGCGCGGAGTGATCACCGCCGATTACCTGACGGCCATATTTCGCCAACATCAGGCGCTGGGGCCCTATTTCGTGTTGGCACCTGGTATCGCGATGCCCCATGCCAGGCCGGAGGAGGGCGCCAAAGCGCTCGGTCTTTCACTATTGAAGATAAAGCAGGGCGTGCATTTTCAGTCAGAAGATAACGATCCGGTCTTCATCGTGGTGATGCTTTCCGCTCCGGATAGCAGTAGCCACATTGAAATGATCTCGCAACTGGCCGAATTATTTTCTGATAGCGAAGCCATGGAGAAACTGTTCCTGGCGCAAACCAAACGGCAAATTGAGGATGTTATCGCCAATTATTAAGCTCTAACCGGTTATACCAGCAACCTTTGATAATACTCAGCATCCGATAGATATCGGGTGACGCTATCCTACACATAAAATTTGGCAGGTAAGAATAATGAAAATCATGGCTATTTGTGGCTCAGGATTAGGTAGCAGCTTTATGGTGGAAATGAACATCAAGAAAGTGCTGAAGAAAATGAATATTGAGGCGGAGGTTGAACACTCTGACCTTTCCTCGGCAACGCCGGGTGCGGCAGATATCTTCGTGATGGCGAAAGATATTGCCGCTAGCGCCAGCGTGCCTGCCGACCAGTTGGTGGTGATCAGCAATATCATTGATATTAATGAGCTTGAAGCCAAGCTGCGTGCTTACTTCGCAGCCCACTCCATTATTTAATCTAACCCATTGGCGAGGTGGATATGTTTATCCAGGAAACGCTCAGGTTTGTGGTTGATATATTAAAGGTCCCGGCGGTATTGGTCGGGGTGATTGCCTTGATTGGTTTATTGGCACAAAAGAAATCTTTTTCTGACGTGGTCAAAGGTACGGTTAAAACCATTCTGGGCTTTATTGTATTGGGCGGTGGGGCGACGGTATTAGTCGGCTCGCTGAATCCATTAGGTGGCATGTTTGAGCATGCGTTCAATATTCAGGGAATTATTCCCAATAACGAAGCCATTGTCTCTATCTCATTAGAGAAATACGGTGCCTCCACTGCGCTGATCATGGCGTTTGGCATGGTGGCCAACATCATCGTGGCCCGCTTTACCCGCTTGAAATACATCTTCCTGACCGGACACCACACCTTCTACATGGCCTGTATGATCGGCATCATCCTCACCGTGGCCGGTTTTGAGGGCGTACAGCTGGTGTTCACCGGAGCGCTGACTCTGGGCTTGGTGATGGCGTTCTTCCCGGCGATCGCCCAGCGCTATATGCGCCGCATTACCGGCAACGACGACATTGCCTTTGGCCATTTCGGCACCTTGGGCTATGTCCTTTCCGGCTGGATCGGTTCCAAGGTGGGGAAAAACTCGCGTTCCACCGAGGAGATGAACTTACCTAAAAACCTCAGCTTTCTGCGTGACAGCTCGATTTCCATCTCGATGACCATGATCGTGATCTACCTGATCCTGGCTATCTGCGCGGGCCAGGATTACGTCGAAAGCCAATTGAGTGGCGGGCAGAACTACCTGGTGTACTCGATTATTCAGGCGATCACTTTTGCCGCCGGGGTATTCATCATTCTGCAAGGGGTGCGCCTGATCCTGGCCGAGATCGTCCCGGCCTTTACCGGCTTCTCGGAAAAACTGGTCCCTAATGCCCGCCCGGCGCTGGACTGCCCAGTGGTTTATCCCTATGCCCCGAATGCGGTGTTGATTGGTTTCCTGTTCAGTTTCCTGGGGGGCTTGGCCGGTCTGTTCTTGCTCGGCCAAATGAAGATGGTGCTGATCCTGCCGGGCGTGGTGCCGCACTTCTTCACCGGGGCCACCGCCGGGGTGTTCGGCAATGCGACCGGCGGGCGGCGCGGTGCCATGCTGGGGGCATTTGCCAACGGTCTGTTGATTACCTTCCTGCCGGTGCTGTTGTTGCCGGTACTGGGCGCGCTGGGTTTTGCCAACACCACCTTCTCCGATACGGACTTCGGCGTGGTGGGGATCGTGTTGGGCAATATGGCGCGCTTCCTGACCAAAGAAATGATCATGGTCGCGATCGTCGCGATCTTTGGCTTGCTGGTCGCGCATAACTTCCTGGGAAAACGCAAAGATGCCCCAGCCAAAAATAAGGAGGAAAGTTTATGAGCAACACCGTGACTGATTTGACGCAATTGGCCGGGGCAATTCGTCTGGAAACGCTGAAGGCGCTCACTGGGCTGGGGTTTGGCCATTATGGTGGCTGTATGTCGGTGGTTGAAACGCTGGCGGTGCTGTACGGCGAAGTGATGCGTATCGATCCGGGTGACCCGGATTGGCCTGAGCGCGATTATTTCGTGCTGTCGAAGGGCCATGCAGGCCCGGCGCTATATAGCGTGCTGGCGCTTAAGGGCTATTTCCCGTTGGAACAGCTGCAAACGCTCAACCAGAATGGCACCCGGTTGCCGAGCCACCCAGATCGCTTGCTAACTCGTGGGGTGGATGCCACCACCGGATCGCTCGGGCAAGGGGTCTCTATCGCTGCCGGTATGGCGCTTTCACACCAACTGGCAAAGCGCAGCAACCGGGTATTCTGCATCCTGGGGGACGGTGAATTGAACGAAGGCCAATGCTGGGAAGCGTTCCAGTTTATCGCCCACCATAACCTGCATAATCTGACGCTGTTTATTGATTACAACAAACAGCAGTTGGACGGCTCGCTGGATGAGGTGATCAAACCTTTCGATCTGGCCGGTAAATTCCGCGCCTTCGGTTTTGAGGTGCAAACCGTTCGTGGGGATGACATTGCGGCGATCCGTGATGCCGTATTGCCGGAGCGCAGTGGAGAGCAACGGCCATTGGTAGTGATCCTCGATAGCCTCAAGGGGCAGGGGGTGGCTTATCTGGAGAACCTGAAAAACTCACATCATCTGCGCTTAACGCCAGATGTTCGCAGCGAAATCGAAAAGGCCATTGCCGAGCTGGAGGCCGCCTATGTTTAACCTGGAAATGCCGTTGGAAAAAGACGCCGTAGAGATGCGCAAGGTGTACGCCAGCGTGATCCGTCAACAGGCCGAAGCCGGTACGCCGGTGATCGCACTGGAAGCCGATCTGATGAGTTCGATGGCGATGGATGGCGTACATAAGGATCACCCAGAGCGGGTCATCAACTGCGGTATCATGGAGGCTAATGTGATTGGCGTGGCTGCCGGTTTGTCACTGACCGGACGAGTGCCATTTGTCCACACCTTCACCGCTTTTGCCAGCCGCCGCTGTTTCGATCAGCTGTTTATGTCGTTGGACTATCAGCGCAACAACGTCAAGGTGATCGCTTCCGATGCCGGGGTCAGCGCCTGCCATAACGGGGGTACGCATATGTCGTTTGAAGACATGGGGATCGTGCGTGGTCTGGCGCATTCAGTGGTACTGGAGGTGACCGATGCCAGCATGTTCCAGGATATTTTGCAGCAACTGGTGAAGTTGCAAGGCTTCTACTGGGTGCGAACCATCCGTAAGCAGGCGACACGTATTTATCCCGCAGGCTATCGTTTCACCATTGGCAAGGCTAATCTGCTGCGTGACGGCAGCGATATTACGCTGATCGCCAACGGCATTATGGTCGCCGAAGCGTTGCAGGCGGCGCAGGAACTGCAACAGCGTGGCATCAGCGCGGCGGTGATTGACATGTTTACGCTCAAGCCTATCGATCGTGAAATCATCAAAACCTTTGCGGCGAAAACCGGCAGGATCGTCACCTGCGAGAACCACAGCATTCATAACGGGCTTGGTTCGGCGGTGGCGGAGGTGTTGGTGGAAGAGTGCCCGGTACCGATGCGGCGGGTGGGAGTGAAAGGCCGCTATGGGCAAGTGGGTACGCAGGAGTTCTTGCAGCAGGAATATGGCCTGACGGCGGCGCATATTGTGGCGGCGGCGGATGAGCTGCTGGCGCTCCCACAGGGAGAGGGAGCTGATTGCGGGTGCTCTGCTGGAAGTAAATAGGTAATCTCAACAAATTCGACCGCCCCCTCATCCAACGTGAACCACCGAATTTTCAGATCCACTCGATCGGTCCCCTCTTTCTGTGGGAGAGGGTTAGAGTGAGGGACACCAGGAGGTGCATTGCTTACTCTTTGTTGACGCCAAAAATAAAACGGCCCGGTGATGATCACCAGGCCGTTATCGGTATTACCAGAGTCTAAAGGTGCCGTAGTGGCACCTTTGTCTCATCAGGCTTTAGCTGCCTGTGCATCAGCCTGAGCCGACTGGATCGCCGTCAGGGCTACGGTATAGACGATGTCGTCAACCAGAGCACCACGGGACAGGTCGTTCACCGGCTTGCGCATGCCTTGCAGCATTGGCCCGATAGAGACCAGGTCAGCAGAACGCTGCACCGCTTTATAAGTGGTGTTACCGGTGTTCAGATCCGGGAAGATGAACACGGTCGCCTGACCGGCCACTGGCGAATTAGGCGCTTTGGATTTGGCCACGTCGGCCATGATCGCTGCGTCATATTGCAGTGGGCCATCGATGATCAGATCCGGGCGTTTTTCCTGTGCCAGACGGGTCGCTTCACGCACTTTCTCAACGTCGCTACCTGCACCGGAATTACCGGTAGAGTAAGAGATCATCGCTACGCGTGGTTCGATACCGAATGCGGCTGCGGAATCGGCGGACTGAATGGCGATTTCAGACAGCTGTTCAGCGGTTGGATCCGGGTTGATCGCGCAGTCACCGTAGACCAGAACCTGGTCAGGCAGCAGCATGAAGAACACGGAAGAAACCAGGGAGCTGCCCGGTGCGGTTTTGATCAACTGCAACGGTGGGCGGATGGTATTGGCGGTGGTGTGAACGGCACCGGAAACCAGGCCGTCAACTTCGCCTTTCTCCAGCATCAGGGTGCCGAGAACCACGTTGTCTTCCAACTGCTCACGCGCGACCACTTCGGTCATGCCCTTGCTCTTGCGCAGCTCAACCAGACGCGGCACATAGAGTTCACGCACGGCAACCGGATCGACGATCTCAATGCCTTTACCCAGCTCTACGCCCTGCGCGGCGGCAACGCGTTTGATCTCTTCCGGGTTACCCAGCAGCACACATTCTGCGATACCACGTTCGGCACAGATGGCCGCCGCTTTCACGGTGCGTGGCTCGTCGCCTTCCGGCAGCACGATGCGTTTACCCGCTTTGCGCGCCAGTTCGGTCAGCTCATAACGGAACGCCGGTGGAGAAAGACGACGTGAACGCTCAGAAGTGGCGGTCAGGGACTCGATCCATTCGGCGTTGATGTGGCTGGCCACGTAGTTCTGTACTTTCTCAATACGCTGATGGTCGTCTGAAGGCACTTCGAGGTTGAAGCTTTGCAGGCTCAGCGAGGTCTGCCAGGTGTTGGTGTCAACCATGAACACCGGCAGGCCGGTTTCAAAGGCGCGCTCACACAGCTTGTTGATGGAGGCATCGATCTCGTAGCCGCCGGTCAACAGGATGGCACCAATTTCCACGCCGTTCATCGCGGCCAGGCAGGCTGAAACCAGCACGTCCGGACGGTCGGCAGAAGTGACTAACAGGGAACCTGGGCGGAAGTGTTCCAGCATGTGCGGAATGCTGCGCGCACAGAAGGTCACAGATTTCACCCGGCGGGTCATGATGTCGCCTTCGTTGATCACTCGCGCCTTCAGGTGGCGGGCCATATCAATGGCACGGGTAGCGATCAGTTCGAAGCTCCACGGTACGCAACCCAACACCGGCAGCGGGCTGTTGGCGAACAGCTGTGCAGGATCGACATTGGCTACGCTGGCCTTGGTGGAATCGTCAAAGATTTCGGACAGGTCTGGGCGAGTACGGCCCTGATCGTCCACCGGAGCGTTCAGCTTGTTAATGATCACGCCGGTAATGTTTTTGTTCTTGCTGCCGCCGAAGCTGGAGCGAGCCAGTTCGATGCGCTCGGTCAACTGGGCTGGAGAATCGTTGCCCAGTGCCAGCACAAAGACGATCTCTGCGTTCAGCGTTTTGGCGATCTCGTAGTTCAGCGAGTTGGCGAACTGATGCTTACGGGTAGGCACCAAGCCTTCGATCAGCACCACTTCTGCGTCTTTGGTGTTTTCGTGGTAACGAGCCACGATCTCTTCCATCAGCACGTCCTGCTGGTTGGAGCTCAACAGGCCCTCAACGTAGCTCATACGCAGGGGTTCGGCCGCCGGAATGGTCGAGTTGCTGCGGATGATGGTGGTGGTCTGGTCGAGGGAATCGCCGCCGGTACGCGGTTGGGCAATAGGTTTGAACACGCTCAGGCGAACGCCTTTTTGCTCCATGGAGCGGATGACACCCAGGCTGACGCTGGTCAGACCGACGCTGGTGCCTGTGGGGATCAACATAATTGTACGTGACACAGAATAGTCCTCTTCACGGTTTTCTGCCTGCAACGGGGGCGCAGACAAAGATGACAGGCTCAAAACAACACCGCCAGCCTGGGCTGACGGTGTGGAGAGCATTAAGCGGTCAGACGGGAAGCGTCTTGCGCGATGACCAATTCTTCGTTGGTCGGGATCACCAGTGCCGGACGGCTGCCGTCTTTGGTGATGTTGCCTGATTTGCCGAAGCGGGCAGCCAGGTTGCGTTCATGATCGATTTCAAAGCCCAGCAGGCCCAGTTTGTCCAGGGTCAGCTCACGTACCATCGCGGCGTTCTCACCGATACCACCGGTGAAGATCACGGCATCCAGACGGCCTTCCATCAGGGCGCTATAGGCACCGATGTACTTGGCCAGACGGTGGCAGAAGACGTCCATGGCGCGCTTGGCATCGGCCTTGGTGTCATAGTTGTCTTCAACGTAACGGCAGTCGCTGGTGACTTCGGTCAGGCCCAGCAGGCCAGACTCTTTGGTCAGCATCTTGTTGATCTGGTCAACGCTCATGCCCATGGCGTCGTGCAGGTGGAAGATGATGGCTGGATCGATGTCACCACTGCGGGTACCCATTACCAGGCCTTCCAGCGGGGTCAGACCCATGGAGGTATCAACACACTTACCGTTGCGCACTGCGGTTACGGAACCGCCGTTGCCCAGATGGCAGGTGATGATGTTAACTTCGTCAACCGGCTTGTTCAGCGCCTTCGCGGCTTCTTGCGTCACGTAGAAGTGGCTGGTGCCGTGTGCGCCGTAGCGACGAACGCCATGGTCGCGGTACAGGCTGTACGGCAGGGCATACAGGTAGGACTCTTCCGGCATGGTCTGATGGAACGCGGTGTCAAACACGGCAACGTTTTTATCAGCCAGATTAGGGAAGGATTTCAACGCTTCAGCAATACCGATCAGGTGAGCCGGGTTATGCAGTGGTGCAAAAGGTACCGAATCTTTGATACCCTGCAGGACTTCGTCGTTGATGACGGCAGAAGCCGTGAACTTCTCGCCGCCGTGCACGATGCGGTGGCCGATAGCGGTCAACTGGGCGGAAAGCTCTGGTTTTTGTGCCAGAATAGTATTAACAATGAAGTTCAGCGCTTCGCTGTGCGCTGCGCCGGCACCCAGGGCCGCTTCTTGTTTACCGCCATCCATTTTCCATTTGATACGGGCTTCAGGAAGATGGAAGCACTCGGCTAGGCCAGAGAGGTATTCTTCACCGTTGGCTGCATCGATGATGGCGAATTTCAGGGAAGAACTGCCGCAGTTAAGGACCAGTACTAGCTTACTCGACATGGAAGTACCTACTTATAGTTCGTGTTGGTATTAAGGAAGACCCAAAAACACGTGGTGAATAAAACGTCAATCAGACAACAAGCGTAGCGCATAATGCCGTTGACATTTATGATTAACATCATGTCAGTGATACAAAGGACACAATGATGAAAAAACCGATGATTTCTCTGCGGTTTAAGCGATCCTGATTTTTACCGCTTCCTAGCCCCACATGGCCGCCAACGGCAGGATTAGGGAGATAGGGCTAAAAGTTGACAAATCTTCTGTCATCTTCTACCGGCACATGGCCGGCTTAGGATACCGATAGCCCGCCACAAACACAAAATAAATTTAAAGCTTCAACTTTTTTGTTAGTGTGTTTGCAAGAATAATTTATTTTTTATACGTGAAGTTGAGGTGCGCAATGACGAGCAGACCATCCGGTTCCGTAAGCTGGTTTCAGATATTCCAGCGCGGGCAGCATTACATGAAAACCTGGCCAGCAGACAAACGGCTGGCACCGCTTTTCCCTGAGAACCGCGTGGCGCGCGCTACCCGCTTTGCCGTTCGCTTTATGCCCCCGTTGGCGATTTTTACCCTGACCTGGCAGATTGCGCTCGGTGGTCAGCTTGGCCCGGCGATTGCCACCGCGCTGTTCGCCTGTAGCCTGCCGATGCAGGGGCTGTGGTGGTTGGGCCGACGTTCCGTGACGCCGTTGCCGCCAACCTTGTTGCAATGGTTCCATGAGGTCCGTAACAAGCTGGCGGAAGCCGGGCAGGCGATTGCCCCCGTTGAAGGGACGCCAACCTACCAGGCGCTGGCGGACGTGCTGAAACGTGCCTTCAAGCAGTTGGACAAAACCTTCCTCGACGATCTTTAAGCGCTACTGGGCCGGGGACTCACCGGCCTTGCTTGCTTTATGCCGCAAATTCGTGCCCTGATCATGTCTGGCCACGCCCCACATTTGACCAATATCCCGGTTCAAATCAAAGAAAGGTTTAGTTGTGATTCCACGCCATACTGAAGTCATGCGATGCTCTGGTTAATTTGCAGAACTGAGGACAATGAAATGGAAATGACTCACGCCCAACGGCTGATTTTGTCGAATCAATACAAGATGATGACCATGCTCGATCCGGACAATGCAGAGCGCTACCGCCGCTTGCAGACGATCATCGAGCGCGGTTTTGGTTTGCAAATGCGCGAGCTGGATCGTGATTTTGGTGAGATGAGCGAAGAGGTGTGCCGCACCATCATCAACATCATGGAAATGCACCATGCGCTCCAGGTTTCCTGGGAGAACCTCAAGGATCGCCAGGGGCTGGACGCGCGTCGCCTGGCATTCCTTGGCTTTGATGCAGCAACCGAAGCGCGTTACCTGAGCTATGTGCGTTTCCTGGTGAACACGGAAGGGCGGTATACTCATTTCGATTCTGGTAGCCACGGCTTTAACGCCCAAACCAAAATGTGGGAAAAATACCAGCGCATGCTGAGTATCTGGCTATCCTGCCCACGCCAGTATCATTTGAGCGCCGTCGAGATTGCGCAAATCATCAATGCCTGATTAAACGTAGAGGGGTTTCCCGTGGAGTGTAAGGGTTTTCTGTTCGATCTTGATGGAACGTTAGTAGATTCATTACCGGCGGTAGAGCGAGCCTGGACGCAATGGGCAGAACGCCATGGCATCAGCCCGCAACAGGTGCTGGACTTTATCCACGGAAAACAGGCGATCACCTCGCTGCGTCACTTTATGCCGAATGCCACCGAGGCTGAACTACAGCATGAGTTCACACGGCTTGAGCAGGTGGAAGCAGAGGATACCGACGGCGTCAACGCTCTGCCTGGTGCATTGGCCTTGCTGGAGCGGATCAATGCGTTGGGGATACCTTGGGCAATCGTCACCTCGGGTTCCGTGCCAGTGGCTAACGCACGCCGCCTTGCCGGTGGGGTGCCGCTTCCTGAGGTGTTTATCACCAGTGAGCGTGTTAAACAGGGTAAACCGCATCCAGACGCCTACCTGTTAGGGGCTCAAGGTCTTGGGTTGGCACCGCAGGATTGTGTGGTGGTGGAAGATGCTCCTGCCGGGATCCTTTCTGGTTTGGCTGCAGGTTGCCAGGTGATTGCGGTAAATGCACCGGTAGACACGCCGAAACTGGACCAGGTGGATCTGATCCTTTCCTCCTTGGAACAGCTCAAGATCGCCAAGTCCGATCAGGGTGCTGTCATCGAACTTATTGCTTAATCTGCACATTCTTACCTCAATTTGATTAGACCCCGCATCGTCGGGGTTTTTTTATGCTAATTTCTTATGCCGGGATCACTGCAGAATGAGGCCGTTTTGAACAGCGAATTACTTTGGGTCTTGAGTTTACTGTTAATAGCCATAGTGCTGTTTACCACCAACAAGCTGCGCATGGATGTGGTGGCACTGTTGGTGATCATCGCGTTTGTGCTCAGTGGAACCTTGAGCTTGCAAGAGGCAACGGCTGGCTTCAGCGATCCGAACGTCATTTTGATTGCCGCTCTGTTCGTCATTGGCGAAGGGCTGGTGCGCACCGGGGTGGCCTATCAGGTTGGCGACTGGCTGGTGAGAGTGGCGGGCAGCAGTGAAACCAAGATGATGATGTTGCTGATGTTTACCGTTGCTGGACTCGGGGCCTTTATGAGCTCAACCGGGGTGGTAGCCATCTTTATTCCCGTGGTGCTCAGCGTCGCGGTACGCATGAAAATCTCCCCAGGGCGCCTGATGATGCCGTTGAGCTTCGCCGGTTTGATCAGCGGCATGATGACGCTGGTTGCCACGCCGCCGAATATGGTGGTCAACAGCGAACTGGTGCGTGAAGGCATCAATGGTTTCGGGTTCTTTGGCGTTACGCCAATTGGCCTGGTGGTGTTGCTGTTGGGCGTGGGATACATGCTGGTTGCGCGCCGCTGGCTCGGCGACAGCGGCGGCACCAAGACCAAGTCGGCCTGGGAGCGCCGGACTTTCCGCGATTTAATCCGCGACTATAAGCTCACCGGCCGGGCGCGTCGTTTGGCGGTGCGTAGCGGTTCGCCACTGATTGGCCGCTCGCTGGATGAATTACATTTGCGCGCGCGTTACAGCGCCAACGTTATCGGCATCGAGCGCTGGAAGCGTTTTCGCCGGGTGATGATCAGCGCCTTTGGCAGCACGGAACTGCGCGAAGGGGACGTACTGCTGATCGACATGACGGATTGCGATATCGATCTGCGTCAGTTCTGTAGTGAGCAACAACTTGAGCCCATGGTGCTGCGGGGGGAATATTTCTCCGAACAGTCGCGCAACGTGGGGATGGCCGAAGTATCGCTAATCCCTGAGTCGGCCCTGCTGGGGAAAAGCGTGCGCGATGCCGCTTTCCGTAGCCGTTACGATCTCAACGTAGTCGGCATCCGCCGCAATGGCGAAACCCTGCAAGGCAAGCTGGTGGATGAACCGCTGGGCCTGGGGGACATTCTGTTGGTGATCGGCGATTGGAAAGCGATCCGCCAGTTACAAGCCAAAACCCATGATTTTATCGTCTTGAACCTGCCCGCCGAAGTGGACGAAGTGGCACCGGCTATCACCCAGGCTCCTCACGCGTTGTTCTGCCTGGCGCTGATGGTGGCAATGATGCTGACCGACGAGATCCCGAATCCGATCGCCGCGCTGATCGCTTGCCTGTTGATGGGGCGCTTTCGCTGCATCGATATGGAAAGTGCCTATAAAGCGATCCATTGGCCGAGCATCATTTTGATCGTCGGTATGATGCCCTTTGCCCAAGCGTTGCAGAAAACGGGCGGGGTAGACCTGATCGTCCGTGGGTTGATGGACGTTGCTGGTGATGCCGGGCCGCACGTCATGCTGGCCTGTCTGTTTGTCCTGTGCGCCACCATTGGGCTGTTTATCTCTAACACCGCCACGGCGGTGTTGATGGCCCCTATCGCTATCGCCGCGGCCCGCGAAATGGGCGTTTCGCCTTATCCGTTTGCCATGATTATCGCGATTGCCGCCTCCGCCGCCTTTATGACGCCGGTGTCATCGCCGGTCAATACGCTGGTGTTGGGGCCGGGGAACTACAAGTTTGGCGATTTTCTGAAAATTGGGGTGCCGTTCACCGTGCTGGTGATGATTGTCAGCGTGATCCTGGTGCCTTGGTTGTATGCGTTTTAAGCACACGGTTTGCGTTTTATATCAGGATTAAGAAAAGGCGCTTTATCTTTTTTTGAGAATACGATGAAGTAGCTAACCACCGAAACCATAAAGCGTTTTGGCATTTTATCGGCTCATGCAGCAGCTCGTTGAGGCTTTACGGCGACCCGTGTCGCCCTAGCTTAGTTTAGCGATCCTTCTGGAGTTGCCATGAAAATGAAACATGGATTTATAACCCTTACTTTAGCTTCTCTGTTGTTGCTGTCCGGTTGTGCGAGATACATGAGTGGCTCTCTCACAAGGCCCACAGGATAAAATTTACCGTTTCCTGGTCACGCAAACCTTCCAGCGTATCGATTTACGCTCGGTGGTGGAGCAGGAATTCACAGTGGAAATGCCGGAAGTACGACCTGCGGCTAAGGTGTCTCAGATTGCCAGGTGCATAAGCACCTGGCTCTATTCTTACAGGGGGGAGTCGCTGCTGATTTCATCCAGCGAAAGGCTGAAGCTTGGGATGAATACCTGCATAAAATAATCCATTTCAGGGCTATGACGCAGCTGCAACGTCTTCTCCAGGCGTGCCTTAGCCAGCTTGAATTCATTATTCCCCGCCGACAGCTCCTCCAGACACTTCAGATACGCGCATAGCGCATCGGCCTGCTTCACGATCAGCTTTTCGTCCTCGCTGTGATGGTGTTCGTCCAGGATAGAGCGGAAATCGTTCTGTAACTCTTCCGGCAGCATCTCCAACAGCTTTTGCTGGGCAATCTTCTCGATTTTTTTGTATTCGTGGGCAATCTGCGGATTGTAATACTTGATGGGAGTAGGCATATCGCCGGTCAGCACTTCGCTGGCATCGTGATACATCGCCAACAACGCCACGCGTTCGGCATTCAGGTTGCCGTTAAACTTGCGGTTTTTGATCGCGGCCAGCGCATGGGCGACAAAGGCGACCTGCAAGCTGTGTTCGGAAACGTTTTCGGTACGCACATTGCGCATCAGCGGCCAGCGGCTAATCAGTTTCAAACGGGACAGGTGGGCAAAGAAGTGGCTCTGGCTCATGGTGCTCTCTCTACAACGGCATGTGAGAGCATTATACGCCATGGAGCTAAGGACATCCCTCGGAATTGTAGGGGCGCAGCGAACCGCGCCCGGCAAAATTACTGGTGATAGGTTTCCAGGAAGCGGCCCAGTTTGCCCACCGCCATTTCCAATTCATCCACGCGGGGCAGCGTAACGATCCGGACGTGGTCTGGGTAAGGCCAGTTGAACGCGCTGCCCTGTACCAGTAACACCTTCTCTTGCAACAGCAGATCCAGCACCAGCTTCTGGTCGTCGCGGATGTTAAAGCGCTTGGCGTCGATGCGTGGGAACATATAGAGCGCACCTTGAGGTTTCACGCAGGAAACGCCAGGGATCTCATTTAGCAGCTCCCAGGTACGGTCGCGTTGTTCATACAGGCGGCCACCAGGCTGAATAAATTCGCTGATGCTCTGGTAACCGCCCAGTGCCGTCTGGATCGCATGCTGCATTGGCACGTTGGCGCAAAGACGCATGGAAGCCAGCATCTCCAACCCTTCAATATAGCCTTTGGCATGCTTCTTCGGCCCGTTGAGCACCATCCAGCCCTGACGGAAACCGGCAACGCGGTAGGTTTTGGACAGGCCGTTAAAGGTGACGGTCAGCAGATCTGGCGCCAACGCGGCGATCGAGTGATGCTCTGCCTCGTCGTAGAGGATCTTGTCGTAGATTTCGTCGGCAAAGATGATCAGGTCATGCTGGCGGGCGATCTCGACGATCTGTTCCAGCAGTTCTTTGCTGTAGACCGCGCCGGTGGGGTTATTAGGGTTGATGATCACGATGCCACGGGTGCGTGGGGTGATTTTGCTGCGAATATCGTCCAGATCCGGGAACCAGCCAGATTCTTCGTCGCACATATAGTGCACGGCCTTACCGCTGGAAAGCGACACGGCGGCGGTCCACAACGGGTAGTCTGGCGCAGGCACCAGCATTTCATCACCGATGTTCAGCAGCGCTTGCATGGATTGCACGATCAGTTCAGAAACGCCATTGCCAATGTAGATATCCTCAACGGTCACGTCACGCATGTTACGTGCCTGATAGTGCTGCATGATCGCCTTGCGCGCCGAGTAAAGCCCTTTGGAGTCGCAGTAGCCTTGTGCCGTTGGCAGATTGCGGATCACGTCGACCAAAATTTCATCGGGGGCATCAAAGCCGAACGGGGCAGGGTTGCCAATGTTCAGCTTGAGGACTTTATTGCCCTCTTCTTCAAGACGTTTAGCTTCTTTGAGTACCGGACCACGAATGTCATAACAGACGTTGTCCAGTTTGCTGGATTTCTCAATGGGGGACATAGAAAGTTGAGCCTTTTGCTAAGATAGGGTCGTTCCTACCGTGGAACACCGCAATCCGTCCAATGTACTCCTGGAGGCCGGGCTTTTGAAGGGTTATGCATTGCTTTGGTGAAAACGATCGGCAAAAATCGCTTTTTAAGATAATAACCGTCTGTATTGATCTATTTTTTAGTGTTTAAATCTGAATGTGTCGCAGATTTAAGGTTTATATTCCAATGGAAGTGCATGTCACGTAAAGGGTTTTTATCAGTTAACCGTAGAAATGTGCATGCCAGGCGCCAGAAAAACGCCAAAGCCGCTTAAAAATAGTAATATGGGATTAATCTGGTTTCTTGTCTGTACTGACAATACCACACTGAGTTGAAGTAGAATTACATTAGGCCCACTTCAGTAATTAACTTAAATTTTATTTAAGTAATGGTCAGTGTCTTTTAATAATCAAAAGACTTACTGCTTGAATTTATTAAATTCCCTAATCGATGAGTCGTTGGATATACGAGGGGGGTGTTAATATTTTGTACAGAAAACAACAATGCTGTCATGGTCTCTGGCGGCCAGAGATCGAGGTAACCGGGAGGAAAGGGGGGATTTTGCCCGCATAGGATTATCAATGCTTATAAGGGTAAGCACTTTTCGTCGTAACTTTCACCACTATCAATAAGCCGTTGCGATAGATCATGGATAAAAAGCGATGCAGATAACGAAATATAAGTAATTTTTTTGCCCTCTTCTAATGAGTGGGGTACTGTCATAAGTGGCGCATGCCCTTTTCAGCTGCGTCTTAGAAATACACCAGGGTAGTTTGTAAATTAGAATTTAAAAAGTGAAGAAAACACTATGACAAGTGCAAATCGTCCGATACTTAATCTCGACCTCGATCTGCTAAGAACCTTTGTTGCTGTTGCTGATTTGAATACGTTTGCGGCGGCTGCCGTTGCCGTTTGTCGTACTCAGTCCGCAGTTAGTCAACAAATGCAGCGGTTAGAGCAATTGGTTGGCAAAGAGTTGTTCGCCCGTCATGGGCGCAATAAGTTGTTAACCGAACACGGTATCCAGCTTCTCGGCTACGCCAGGAAAATCCTGCGCTTCAACGACGAAGCCTGTGCCTCCTTGATGTACAACAATATCAAGGGCGTCCTGACTATCGGTGCTTCTGATGATACTGCCGATACCATTTTGCCTTTCTTGCTAAACCGCGTGACGTCGGTCTATCCCAAGCTGGCGATTGATGTGCGGGTGAAGCGTAGTCCGTTCATGATCGACATGCTGAAGAATGGCGAAGTGGATCTGGCCATCACCACCGTGGATACCGAAGGGCATCCGCACATCATTCTGCGTACGTCTCCAACGTTGTGGTACTGCTCGGCAGATTACCATTACCAGGCGGGGGAACCGATCCCTCTGGTGGTGATGGATGAGCCAAGCCCGTTCCGAGCGATGGCGATCAAGCACCTTGAAGCTGCTGGCATTCCTTGGCGTATTGCCTACGTGGCCTCAACGCTTTCTGCGGTGCGCGCGGCGTGTCGGGCAGGTTTGGGGATCACCGTGCGGCCAATCGAAATGATGAGCCCAGATCTGCGAGTTCTAGGCGCGGCAGAAGGTTTACCGCATCTTCCTGATACGCAGTATGCGCTGTGCAAAGACATGAAGTGCGAAAATGAACTGGCGATGGCGATCTTCAGTGCCGTGCAAAACGGCAGTGAGATTTACCACTTCGGCGGCGGCGAATCTTCGGTGATCGATGAAGGTTCCAGCGTGGCGGATAGCGAAGAGTAGCGTTTTACCCTAAGCTAGCCATATTGAAAGTTACAAACCTCTGCCACGGCGGAGGTTTTTTTTAGCTCAAAAAGAGGGAAAACAAGAATTTTGGCCTTTTGAGGGTAAATTCGATGCTAAGTGGGTATTTCTACATGGTTTCTAGCAGGTGATACCCTCATAACTTCGGGGTGCTCGTTTTTTATCCAGTGATAACAACAAGTAAATACCTGGAGTTGATAGGGTTATTTTGCTATTTTACGCTGACGTTTTTTTACCTGAAATTGACAAAAATTGTTAAACTGCCACACTTTTTTTGAGGATTTCTGCCTGAAACGTGTCCTGGATCAAAAAAATACCCCTAGGTAGTGAGTGGAACAACAGGGAATTCCTGAGAGAATGGTATAGTAAAAGTGAAATGTGCCTGCGGGGTTATATCTATCTGTTTCCGTTGAGCAATCAACTGACACGATTTAGCCTAAGCCAAGCGCATCATATGTTAATTAAATGCTTCGTATGTAAATTAGTGTGTAGATACTTTTGTCAAAGTTGACAGAAGGTTATAGAAAGGAGTAAAAAGCCCACAGTAAAACACTGCCTAACTCTCTGTAAAAGCAGCTTGTTTGTGTGGTTATTTATCCTTCCCTTAAATCGATGTGGTGCACTAACTGCCAGTTACAAGAGCAGAACGATCGACGCCACTTTTGATGAGTAAGCATAGAGTATGTCAACAACCATTGAAGTCATCGCTCATCACTGGGCGTTCGCCGTATTTCTTATCATGGCTATCGGGCTCTGCGGCTTCATGCTGCTGGGTGCGTTCTTCTTGGGTGGGAGAGCCCAGGCTCGCTCCAAAAACACCCCCTATGAATCAGGGATCGACTCGGTCGGTACGGCGCGCCTGCGTCTGTCTGCCAAGTTTTACCTGGTGGCCATGTTCTTCGTTATTTTCGATGTTGAAGCCTTATACCTGTATGCCTGGTCGGTCTCGATTCGTGAGAGCGGTTGGGTAGGCTTTATCGAAGCCGCCATTTTCATTTTGGTGTTATTGGCTGGTCTGGTTTATCTGGTGCGTATCGGCGCATTGGATTGGACTCCAACGCGTTCCAAGCGTTTGAGCAAGCCAGGTACCATCAAGAACGCTAGCAACAGTCATCCGCAGTAACAGCGAGGCATTAAGATGGACTATACGCTCACCCGCATAGACCCGAACGGTGAGAACGACCGTTATCCCCTGCAAAAACAGGAGATCGTTGGCGATCCCCTTGAGCAGCAGGTTCACCGTACGGTTTACATGGGTAAACTCGAACATGCTTTGCATGACATGGTGAACTGGGGGCGTAAAAACTCTCTTTGGCCGTATAACTTCGGCCTTTCGTGCTGTTATGTGGAAATGGTGACCTCGTTTACCGCCGTTCACGACGTGGCGCGTTTTGGTGCGGAAGTATTGCGTGCCTCACCACGCCAGGCAGACTTTATGGTCGTTGCCGGCACCTGTTTTACCAAGATGGCCCCGGTTATTCAGCGCTTGTACGAGCAAATGCTGGAGCCGAAATGGGTGATCTCGATGGGCGCCTGCGCCAACTCCGGCGGCATGTACGATATCTACTCGGTCGTCCAGGGCGTGGATAAATTCCTGCCGGTCGACGTGTATATCCCAGGCTGCCCACCGCGCCCGGAAGCTTACATGCAGGCACTGCTGCTGCTGCAAGAATCCATTGGCAAAGAACGTCGCCCGCTGTCGTGGGTCGTTGGCGATCAGGGCGTGTACCGCGCCAATATGCCATCAGAAAAAGAACGTAAGCACGCCGAGCGTATTGCGGTAACCAACCTTCGGTCGCCTGACGAGATTTAAGACGTTCATTTAACGTCCATCTTAGTGCGCTATTGGTTAACACAGCGAAAAGTTGAACTTGCGGCGAAATAACCCTTTAGTGTGGTGAAAAAAATTATGACAGATTTAACGACGCACGAAGCTCTGCCTGCTTGGCATACCCGCGATCATCTCGATGATCCGGTGATCGGCGAACTGCGCAACCGTTTTGGGCCGGAAGCCTTTACTGTTCAGCCCACCCGTACCGGAATGCCCGTGGTATGGGTTAAAGTTGAGCAGTTGCTGGAAGTGATGACCTTTTTGAGAAAACAACCGAAGCCGTACGTCATGCTGTTCGATCTGCATGGCATGGACGAGCGTCTTCGTACCCACCGTGAAGGCTTGCCTGCCGCGGACTTCTCTGTTTTCTACCATCTGATTTCTGTCGAACGTAACCGTGACATCATGCTGAAAGTGGCGCTGTCTGAAAAAGACCTGCACGTGCCCACAGCAACCAAGATTTTCCCGAATGCCAACTGGTATGAGCGCGAAACCTGGGAAATGTTCGGTATTACCTTCGACGGCCACCCACACCTGACGCGCATCATGATGCCGCAGACCTGGGAAGGCCATCCACTGCGTAAAGACTACCCGGCGCGTGCTACCGAATTCGATCCCTTTGTGTTGACCAAACAGAAAGAAGATCTGGAGATGGAATCGCTGAAGTTCAAGCCGGAAGAGTGGGGCATGAAGCGCGGCACCGAGAACGAGGACTTCATGTTCCTCAACCTCGGCCCGAACCACCCGTCTTCACACGGTGCATTCCGTATTATTCTGCAGCTGGACGGTGAAGACATCGTTGACTGTGTGCCGGACGTGGGCTACCACCACCGTGGCGCAGAGAAGATGGGCGAACGCCAGTCCTGGCACAGCTTTATCCCGTATACCGACCGTATCGAATACCTCGGCGGCTGCGTAAACGAAATGCCTTACGTACTGGCGGTGGAAAAACTGGCCGGGATCGTGGTGCCGGATCGTGTCAACACCATCCGCGTGATGCTGTCTGAACTGTTCCGCATCAACAGTCACCTGCTGTATATCAGTACCTTTATCCAGGACGTGGGCGCCATGACCCCGGTGTTCTTCGCCTTTACCGATCGGCAGAAAGTGTACGATCTGGTGGAAGCGATTACCGGTTTCCGTATGCACCCGGCCTGGTTCCGTATTGGTGGCGTGGCACACGACCTGCCGCGTGGCTGGGATCGCCTGCTGCGTGACTTCCTGGACTGGATGCCGAAGCGCCTAGACTCCTATGTGAAAGCCGCACTGCACAACACCATTCTGAAAGGGCGTTCTGTCGGTGTCGCTTCTTACAACGCGAAAGAAGCGTTGGAATGGGGTGTGACCGGTGCTGGCCTGCGTGCTACCGGCGTTGAGTTTGACGTGCGTAAATGGCGTCCATACTCCGGCTATGAAAACTTCGATTTCGAAGTTCCGGTCGGCGACGGCAACAGCGACTGCTACACCCGCGTGATGCTGAAAGTGGAAGAGCTGCGCCAGAGCCTGCGCATTCTTGAGCAGTGCCTGAACAACATGCCGGAAGGCCCGTTCAAGGCCGATCATCCGCTGACCACGCCGCCGCCGAAAGAGCGCACGCTGCAGCATATTGAAACGCTGATCACCCACTTCCTGCAGGTTTCCTGGGGCCCGGTGATGCCAGCTAACGAATCATTCCAGATGGTTGAAGCCACGAAAGGGATCAACAGCTACTACCTGACCAGCGACGGCAGCACCATGAGCTATCGCACCAGGATCCGTACGCCAAGCTATGCTCACCTGCAGCAAATCCCTGCGGTGATCCGTGGCAGCCTGGTCTCTGACCTGATCGTCTATCTGGGTAGTATCGATTTTGTAATGTCAGATGTGGACCGCTAACTATGCATGATCTTAAAGACACTCACGTGAGTCACGATGCGCTTGAGGCCACCAATGCAGCCGCTCCCCAGAGCGGCGCTGATGCATTTGTGCTGAGCGCGGAAGAACGTGATGCGATCGAGCACGAAAAGCACCATTACGAGGATCCACGCGCCGCCTCCATTGAAGCACTGAAGATCGTGCAGAAGCAGCGTGGCTGGGTTCCGGATGGAGCGATTTATGCCATCGCTGAAGTGCTGGGCATCCCAGCCAGCGACGTAGAAGGCGTGGCCACGTTCTACAGCCAGATTTTCCGCCAGCCAGTAGGACGCCACGTGATCCGTTACTGTGACAGCGTGGTTTGTCACATCAACGGCTACCAGGGTATTCAGGCCGCGCTGGAAAAGAAACTCAACATCAAGCCGGGCCAGACTACCTTCGACGGTCGTTTCACTCTGCTGCCGACCTGCTGTCTGGGCAACTGCGACAAAGGCCCGAACATGATGATCGATGAAGATACTCATGCTCACCTGACGCCAGAAAACGCGGTCGAACTGTTGGAGCGGTATAAATGATGATTGATATCAAACGTACTGCCGAAATGCATCCGCTGACCTGGCGCCTGCGCGATGACCAACAGCCGGTATGGCTGGATGAATATCGCAGCAAGAACGGTTACCAGGGCGCGGAAAAAGCGCTGAAAGGCATGGCCGCCGACGACATCGTCACCCTGGTGAAAGATGCCGGGCTGAAAGGCCGTGGCGGTGCAGGTTTCTCCACCGGTTTGAAGTGGAGCCTGATGCCGAAAGACGAATCCATGAACATCCGTTACCTGCTGTGTAACGCCGATGAAATGGAACCGGGCACCTATAAAGACCGTTTGCTGATGGAGCAACTGCCGCACCTGTTGGTGGAAGGCATGCTGATTTCGGCATTCGCGCTGAAAGCCTACCGGGGTTACATCTTCCTGCGTGGCGAATACGTCGAGGCCGCAGTGCATCTGCGCCGTGCGATTGCGGAAGCTACCGAAGCTGGCCTGCTGGGCAAAAATATCATGGGCAGCGGCTTTGACTTCGAGCTGTTCGTCCACACCGGCGCTGGCCGCTACATCTGCGGTGAAGAAACGGCGCTGATCAACTCGCTGGAAGGCCGCCGCGCCAACCCGCGCTCCAAGCCGCCATTCCCCGCTTCCGTGGGCGTATGGGGCAAACCGACCTGCGTGAACAACGTGGAGACCCTGTGTAACGTGCCTGCCATCCTCGAACATGGTGTGGACTGGTACAAAGGGATCTCCGCCGGTAAGAGTAACGACGCTGGTACCAAACTGATGGGCTTCTCTGGCCGGGTGAAAAACCCAGGCGTCTGGGAGCTGCCGTTTGGCACTACCGCGCGTGAAATTCTGGAAGATTACGCCGGTGGCATGCGCGATGGCCTGAAATTTAAAGCCTGGCAGCCGGGCGGGGCGGGTACCGATTTCCTGACCGCCGACCATCTGGATCTGCCAATGGACTTCGAAAGCATCGGTAAAGCGGGCAGCCGTTTAGGTACGGCGCTGGCGATGGCGGTGGATCACGAAATCGGCATGGTTCCCCTGGTGCGTAACCTGGAAGAGTTCTTTGCCCGTGAGTCCTGTGGCTGGTGTACACCGTGCCGTGACGGCTTGCCGTGGAGCGTGAAGATCCTGCGTGCTTTGGAAAGAGGCGAAGGCCAACCGGGGGATATCGAAACCCTCGAGCAGCTGTGCCGTTCCCTAGGCCCAGGTAAAACCTTCTGCGCCCATGCGCCAGGTGCCGTAGAGCCACTGCAAAGCGCGATTAAATATTTCCGTGAAGAGTTTGAAGCCGGGATTTCCCCACAGTACTTGGGCAATCTCCAGGCGGTTGGCGGCATTCAGCCAAACAACTTGTTGAAGCAACGCTGGTAATCCCGCTTTGCCTGGGTGCGGTGAGCGCGCCCCGAAACACGGCCAGAATTTTTGATTAACGCCTGCCTTATGGGCAGGCCACTTGGAAGCATGCTGACTATGGCTACGATTCATGTAGACGGCAAAGAATACGACGTAGATGGAGCCGACAACCTGTTGCAGGCGTGTCTCTCCCTCGGCCTCGATATTCCTTACTTTTGCTGGCATCCGGCGCTTGGAAGCGTCGGCGCTTGCCGCCAATGTGCGGTAAAGCAATACCAAAACGCGGACGATACGCGTGGCCGTTTGGTGATGTCCTGTATGACACCGGCATCCGATGGAACCTTTATTTCCATCGATGACGCAGAAGCCAAACAGTTCCGTGAAAGCGTGGTCGAGTGGTTGATGACCAACCACCCGCACGACTGTCCGGTATGTGAAGAGGGCGGTAACTGTCACCTGCAAGATATGACAGTAATGACCGGCCACAGCTTCCGTAAATATCGCTTCAGTAAGCGCACCCATAACAACCAGGAACTGGGGCCATTTATCTCGCATGAGATGAACCGCTGCATCGCCTGCTACCGTTGTGTGCGTTACTACAAAGACTACGCAGATGGCACCGATTTCGGTGTGTACGGCGCGCACGACAACGTCTATTTCGGTCGTCCGGAAAGCGGCACGCTGGAAAGCGAGTTCTCCGGTAACCTGGTAGAAGTGTGCCCAACCGGCGTATTCACCGACAAAACCCACTCCGAGCGTTACAACCGTAAGTGGGACATGCAGTTTGCCCCGAGCATCTGCCAGCAGTGCAGCATCGGCTGTAACACCAGCCCGGGTGAGCGCTATGGCGAACTGCGTCGTATCGAAAACCGTTACAACGGCAGCGTAAACCACTATTTCCTGTGTGACCGCGGCCGCTTTGGTTATGGCTATGTGAACCAGAAAGATCGCCCTCGTCAGCCGCAGCAACTGCGTGGCAACGACTGGATCACCCTGAACGCCGAGCAGGCGATGCAAGGTGCGGCAGATATTCTGCGTCAGGCCAACAAAACC
Source organism: Serratia sp. 14-2641 (assembly GCF_001692375.1). Lineage (NCBI taxonomy): Bacteria > Pseudomonadati > Pseudomonadota > Gammaproteobacteria > Enterobacterales > Yersiniaceae > Serratia > Serratia sp. 14-2641. The sequence goes on from NZ_LXKR01000001.1 coordinate 214,294, forward strand.
ATCGGTATCGGTTCACCGCGTGCCAGCCTGGAAAGCAACTTTGCGTTGCGTGAACTGGTCGGCGCCGAGAACTTCTATACCGGCATCAATCAGGCTGAACAACAGCGCCTGAACCTGATGCTCAACGTGTTGAAAAACAGCGGCGTCTATACGCCTAACCTGCGCGAAATCGAAAGCTACGACGCGGTGTTGGTACTGGGTGAAGATTTGACCCAAACCGGCGCTCGTATCGCGCTGTCGGTGCGTCAGGCAGTGAAAGGTAAAGCCCGCGCGATGGCTGCGGCACACCGCGTTGCCGATTGGCAGATCGCGGCGGTGCAAACCATCGGGCAGCACGCCAAACACCCGCTGTTCGTCACTAACGTCGATAACACCCGCTTGGACGACATCGCCGCCTGGAACTATCGTGCGCCGGTGGATGATCAAGCCCGTTTAGGCTTTGCCATTGCCCACGCGCTGGATGATTCCGCTCCCGCGGTGACCGATCTGGCCGAAGACCTGAACAAGAAAATTGATGTGATCGTACAGGCCCTGGCCGGTGCGCAGAAGCCATTGATCATTACCGGCAGCAATGCGGGTAGTGAAGCGATCATTGAAGCTGCGGCCAACATTGCCAAGGCGTTGAAAGGTCGTGGTGCCAATGTTGGTATCACCTTCGTCGCAGCCGCTGCCAACAGCATGGGCTTGGCGATGATTGGTGGTGGCTCGCTGGACGAGGCACTGGTGCAACTGGAAAGTGGTGCCGCTGATACCGCCATCGTGATGGAAAACGATCTCTATCGTCACGCCCCGGCGGCCAAAGTGGATGCCGCATTGGCCAAGGTCAGTAACCTGATCGTTGCCGATCACCAGCGCACCGCCATCATGGATAAAGCCAACCTGATCCTGTCTGCGGCCAGTTTTGCAGAGAGCGATGGGACCTTGGTCAGCCAGGAAGGCCGCGCACAGCGCTTCTTCCAGGTCTACGACCCGGCTTATTACGATGATGCCAAGAAAAATATCTACAGCGTGATGTTGGAAAGCTGGCGTTGGATGCACTCGCTGCACTCCACCTACACCAGCCGCCAGGTTGACTGGACTCAGCTAGATGACGTGATTGCCGCCTGCGTGAGCGCATTGCCGCAGTTGCAAGGTATTGTCGAAGCTGCACCAGATGCGACCTTCCGCATCCGTGGTCAGAAACTGGCCCGTTCACCGCACCGCTACAGTGGCCGCACCGCGATGCGTGCCGATATCAGCGTGCATGAACCGCGTCAGCCGCAGGATAAAGACACCATGTTCGCCTTCTCGATGGAAGGGAACAACAGCCCGCTGGCTGACCGTCAGCAGATCCCATTTGCCTGGGCTCCAGGTTGGAACTCACCGCAGGCATGGAACAAGTTCCAGGCCGAAGTGGGTGGCAAACTGCGTCATGGCGATCCGGGTATCCGCCTGATCGAAGCAGGGGAGGGCAACCTCGGTTACTTCACCGCTATCCCTACGGCGTTTAAAGCCGAAGGCTGGCGTGTTGCGCCGTATTACCACCTGTTTGGCAGTGACGAAATGTCACAGCGCTCCGAAGTGATCCAGCAGCGTATGCCTCAGGCCTACGTGATGATCAACGTTGCCGATGCCGCGCAGCTTGGTGTCAATGCCGGTGCCTGGGTCGAGTTCAGCTGTGCCGGTCAAACTTTGCGTTTGCCGGTACGCCTGAGTGAAACCCTGAGCCAAGGCCAGGTTGGTTTGCCACTCGGCTTGCCAGGGATCCCGCCGGTACTGGTGGGTGCGAAGGTTGAAAATCTGCGGGAGGCGGCACTATGAGCTGGTTGACACCTGAGGTGATCGACATCCTGATCGCCGTGTTGAAAGCGGTGGTGATCCTGTTGGTCGTGGTCACCTGCGGGGCGTTTATGAGCTTCGGCGAACGCCGTCTGCTGGGGCTGTTCCAGAACCGTTACGGACCAAACCGTGTCGGCTGGGGCGGTTCGCTGCAGTTGGTCGCCGACATGATCAAAATGTTCTTCAAAGAAGACTGGGTTCCGACCTTCGCCGACCGCATGATCTTTACGCTGGCCCCGGTGATTGCCTTTACCTCGCTGCTGTTGGCCTTTGCCATCGTGCCGGTCAGCCCGACCTGGTCGGTGGCCGATCTCAACATCGGTATTCTGTTCTTCCTGATGATGGCTGGCCTGGCGGTGTATGCCGTGCTGTTCGCCGGCTGGTCCAGTAACAACAAATACTCGCTGTTAGGCGCGATGCGTGCTTCGGCACAAACCCTGAGCTACGAAGTGTTCCTCGGCCTGTCCGTGTTGGGCGTGGTGGCGCAAGCCGACTCGTTCAACATGCAGGCGATTGTTGAGTCACAGGCGCACATCTGGAACGTCATTCCGCAATTCTTTGGTTTCATTACCTTTGCGATTGCCGGTGTGGCGGTATGTCACCGCCACCCATTTGACCAGCCGGAAGCCGAGCAGGAACTGGCCGACGGTTACCACATTGAATATTCCGGTATGAAATTCGGTCTGTTCTTCGTGGGGGAATACATCGGTATCGTGACCGTGTCCGCCCTGATTGTGACGTTGTTCTTCGGCGGTTGGCAGGGTCCATTCCTGCCGCCATTCATCTGGTTCGCACTGAAAACGGCCTTCTTCATGGTGATGTTCATTCTGATCCGTGCTTCGTTGCCGCGTCCGCGTTATGACCAGGTGATGTCATTCGGCTGGAAGATTTGCCTGCCGTTGACGCTGCTGAACCTGCTGGCAACCGCCGCGGTCATTTTGTACAACGCTCAATAAGGGGTGAATAAACCATGACATTGAAAGAGTTAGTGGTTGGTTTCGGCACCCAGGTGCGCAGCCTTTGGATGATTGGCCTGCACGCCTTCGCCAAACGCGAAACCCAGATGTATCCGGAAGAACCGGTTTACCTGCCGCCGCGCTATCGTGGCCGCATCGTGCTGACGCGCGATCCGGACGGTGAAGAGCGCTGCGTGGCCTGTAACCTGTGTGCGGTTGCCTGCCCGGTTGGCTGTATCTCCCTGCAAAAAGCAGAGCAGAAAGATGGCCGTTGGTATCCGGAGTTTTTCCGCATCAACTTCTCACGCTGCATTTTCTGCGGTCTGTGCGAAGAGGCTTGCCCAACCACCGCGATCCAGCTGACGCCGGATTTCGAAATGGGTGAGTTCAAGCGCCAGGATCTGGTGTACGAAAAAGAAGATCTGTTGATCTCGGGGCCGGGTAAATATCCGGAATATAACTTCTACCGGATGGCCGGTATGGCGATTGACGGCAAAGCCAAAGGCGAAGCCGAAAACGAAGCCAAACCGATCGACGTCAAAGGTCTGTTGCCTTAAGGAGCCAGCAAGCATGGAAATTGCCTTTTATCTGGCAGGGTTCATTGCGATTATCGCGACCATTCGCGTCATCTCGCATACCAATCCTGTGCATGCGCTGCTGTATCTGATCGTCTCTTTACTGGCGATCTCGGCAGTCTTTTTCTCACTGGGTGCCTACTTTGCAGGTGCTCTGGAAATCATCGTCTACGCCGGTGCCATTATGGTGCTGTTCGTGTTCGTGGTCATGATGCTCAACCTCGGTAACGCGGTGCAGCAGCAAGAGCGCGACTGGCTGAAGCCTGCCGTCTGGATTGGTCCTGGTCTGCTGTCACTGATCTTGCTGGTGGTGCTGATTGTGGCGATCCGCAGCGTGTCCGATCAGGGCATCACCGGTGAGATTGTGGACGCCAAAGCGGTCGGGATCAGCCTGTTTGGTCCTTACGTGCTGGCGGTTGAGCTGGCTTCAATGCTGCTGTTGGCGGGCCTGGTCGTTGCCTTCCACATTGGTCGTGAGCACAAACCGGGTGAAGTGTTCAGCAATACCCCGGCAAGCAGCGAAATGGCGAAAAGAAAATCGGAGGACCAAGCATGATCCCTCTTCAACATGGGCTGATCCTGGCGGCGATCCTGTTCGTCCTGGGGCTGACCGGCTTGATGTTACGCCGTAACCTGCTGTTTATGCTGATCAGTCTGGAAGTGATGATCAACGCTGCGGCGTTGGCGTTTATCGTGGCGGGTAGCTATTGGGGCCAGACAGACGGGCAGGTGATGTACATCCTGGCTATCAGTCTGGCGGCAGCCGAGGCCAGTATCGGCCTGGCGTTGCTGCTACAGCTCTACCGTCGTCGGCATACCCTGGATATTGACACTGTCAGTGAGATGCGCGGATGAACCTATTATATTTAACTATTCTGCTACCGCTGATCGGGTTCCTGCTGTTGGCATTTTCCCGTGGTCGCTGGTCTGAAAACATCGCGGCTACCGTTGGCGTAGGGTCGATTGGCCTGGCGGCACTGGTCACGGTGTATGTGGCGATTGATTTCCTGGGCCAACGGGCCGCTGGCGTGCAGCTGTATGAGCAAAGCCTGTGGAACTGGATGAGCGTTGGCGACTTCAACGTCGGCGTTACCCTGGTGCTGGACGGCCTGTCACTGACCATGCTGTCGGTAGTCACCGGCGTTGGCTTCCTGATCCACATGTATGCTTCCTGGTACATGCGTGGTGAAGAGGGCTACTCCCGCTTCTTCGCTTACACCAACCTGTTTATCGCCAGCATGGTGATATTGGTACTGGCAGACAACCTGCTGCTGATGTACCTGGGTTGGGAAGGCGTGGGCCTGTGCAGCTACCTGTTGATCGGCTTCTACTACAAAGATCCGGCCAACGGCGCGGCGGCCATGAAAGCCTTCATCGTTACCCGCGTGGGCGACGTGTTCCTGGCCATTGCGCTGTTCATCCTGTACCACGAGCTGGGTACGCTGAACATCCGTGAACTGATGGTGCTGGCACCGCAGAAACTGGCGGTTGGCGATACGGCATTGACCTGGGCAACCCTGATGTTACTGGGTGGCGCAGTGGGTAAATCGGCTCAGCTGCCGTTGCAAACCTGGCTGGCAGATGCGATGGCGGGTCCAACCCCGGTGTCTGCATTGATCCACGCGGCAACCATGGTTACCGCAGGTGTCTACCTGATTGCTCGTATGCACGGCCTGTTCCTGATGACGCCGGAAGTGCTGAATCTGGTCGGTATCATTGGTGGCGTTACGCTGCTGCTGGCGGGCTTTGCCGCGCTGGTGCAGACCGACATCAAACGCGTGCTTGCCTATTCCACCATGAGCCAGATTGGCTACATGTTCCTGGCGCTGGGTGTGCAGGCATGGGATGCGGCCATCTTCCACCTGATGACTCACGCGTTCTTCAAGGCGCTGCTGTTCCTGTCCTCTGGTTCGGTGATCCTGGCCTGTCATCATGAGCAGAACATCTTCAAGATGGGTGGCCTGCGCAAGAGCATTCCACTGGTCTATGTATGCTTCCTGGTGGGGGGCGCGGCGCTGTCTGCTCTGCCTATCGTCACCGCTGGCTTCTTCAGTAAGGATGAAATCCTGGCGGGCGCCATGGCGAACGGCCACTTCAACCTGATGATTGCCGGTCTGATTGGTGCGTTCATGACCTCACTGTATACCTTCCGCATGATCTTCATCGTGTTCCACGGCGAAGAGAAAATCAAAGCGCATGCGGGCAAAGGTATTACTCACCACCTGCCACTGTTGGTTCTGATGGTGCTGTCCACCTTCGTCGGCGCGATGATTGTGCCGCCGTTGCAGGGTGTACTGCCGGAAACCACTGAACTGGCACACGGCAGCGTTCTGACGTTGGAGATCGCCTCTGGCGTGGTCGCTATCGTCGGGATCCTGCTGGCAGCTGCGCTGTGGCTGGGCCAACGTCGCCTGGTAAACAGCATCGCGAACAGCGCTCCGGGTCGTTTCTTCTCGACCTGGTGGTTCCATGCCTGGGGCTTCGACTGGCTGTATGACAAAGTGTTCGTCAAGCCATACCTGGGCATCGCCAAGCTGCTGCAAAGCGATCCGCTGAACTCGCTGATGAATCTGCCTGCGCTGTTCTCCCGCTGGGGGAACCGTGGCCTGACGGTGAGTGAGAACGGTCAGATCCGCTGGTATATCGCGTCTATGGGTGTGGGTGCAGTGCTGGTACTGGCTCTGTTGATTTTGGTTTAACTGAATAATTTAAACAGACGCATTTTGGGTTCGGCCCTTGTCGAACAAGGGCCCGATACAAGTTTTTTAGATTATTCATATAAGGGACACAAAACGCCATGCTATTACCTTGGCTAATTCTTATCCCCTTTATCGGCGGTCTGCTGTGCTGGCAGTGCGAGCGTTTCGGTACTAAGGCGCCGCGCTGGATAGCGTTGATCGCAATGGGGCTGACGTTGGCGCTTTCTCTGCAACTGTGGTTGCAGGGGGGCTATTCGTTGATAAAACCGCAGGGCGTGCCGCAGTGGCAGTCTGAGTTTATGTTGCCGTGGATCCCGCGCTTTGGCATCAGCATTCACCTGGCGCTGGACGGCCTGTCACTGCTGATGGTGGTGCTGACCGGTTTCCTGGGCGTGCTGGCGATCCTCTGTTCCTGGCGTGAAATCCAGAAGTATCAGGGCTTCTTCCACCTGAACCTGTTGTGGATCCTGGGCGGCGTGATCGGCGTGTTCCTGGCTATCGACCTGTTCCTGTTCTTCTTCTTCTGGGAAATGATGCTGGTGCCGATGTACTTCCTGATCGCCTTGTGGGGTCATAAAGCATCGGATGGTAAAACCCGTATCACCGCAGCAACCAAGTTCTTCATCTATACCCAGGCCAGCGGTCTGGTGATGCTGATTGCGATCATGGGCCTGGTATTTGTGCACTACAATGCGACCGGCGTGTGGACCTTCAACTATGAAGATCTGCTGAAAACCCCGATGTCGCACAACGTTGAATACCTGTTGATGCTGGGCTTCTTCATCGCGTTTGCGGTGAAAATGCCGGTGGTGCCATTGCACGGCTGGTTGCCGGATGCGCATAGCCAGGCACCAACGGCGGGTTCTGTCGACCTGGCGGGGATCTTGCTGAAGACGGCGGCCTACGGCCTGCTGCGTTTCAGCCTGCCGCTGTTCCCGAACGCGTCCGCCGAGTTTGCCCCTATCGCCATGTGGCTGGGTGTGATTGGTATCTTCTATGGTGCCTGGATGGCGTTCGCGCAGACCGATATCAAACGTCTGATTGCCTACACCTCCGTTTCCCATATGGGCTTCGTACTGATCGCCATCTACACCGGTAGCCAGCTGGCTTACCAGGGCGCAGTGATCCAGATGATCGCCCACGGCTTGTCTGCCGCTGGTATGTTCATCATCTGTGGCCAGTTGTACGAACGTCTGCATACTCGCGATATGCGTCAGATGGGCGGCCTGTGGGGACGTATCAAGTACCTTCCTGCGCTGTCGCTGTTCTTCGCGGTGGCAACCCTGGGGATGCCGGGTACCGGTAACTTCGTCGGTGAATTCATGATCCTGTTCGGCAGCTTCCAGGTTGTACCAGTGATCACCGTGATTTCTACCTTCGGTCTGGTGTTTGCTTCGGTTTACTCGTTGATCATGATGCAGCGTGCCTACTACGGCACCCCGAAATCTGATCAACCGTTGCCGGGCATGACCGCACGTGAACTGTTTATCATTCTGCTGTTGGTGGTACTGCTGGTGCTGCTGGGTGTTTATCCTCAGCCAATCCTCGATACCTCAAGTGCGGCGATGAGCAACGTGCAACACTGGTTTGGTCCGTCAGTTTCAGCAATTTCAACAACAAGGCCGTAATTCGCCATGACAATAACTCCTCAACAACTGATCGCACTGTTACCGCTGTTGATCGTCGGATTGACGGTGGTGGTTGTGATGCTGTGCATTGCGTGGCGACGCGACCACTTTATCAACGCCACCCTGACAGTGATCGGTCTTAACCTGGCGCTGCTTTCACTCTACTTTGTTGGCCAGGTAGGCCCAATGGACGTCACCCCGCTGGTGCGGGTTGACGGTTACTCGATGTTCTATACCGGGTTGGTGGTGCTGGCTAGTCTGGCAACCTGTACCTTCGCCTATCCATGGCTGGTGGGTTACCCGGATAACCGCGAAGAGTTCTACCTGCTGGTGCTGATTGCTACCATGGGTGGCATTCTGCTGGCGAGCGCCAACCACCTGGCTTCACTGTTCCTGGGTATTGAGCTGATCTCGCTGCCGCTGTTTGGTCTGATAGGTTACGCCTATCGCCAGAAGCGTTCGCTGGAAGCGGCCATCAAGTACATGGTGCTGTCTGCGGCGGCCTCTAGCTTCCTGCTGTTCGGCATGGCGCTGCTGTATGCCGAATCCGGTGATCTGTCACTGGCAGGCCTGGGCAAGAGCATGCAGGAGAACATGATGCATCAGCCGCTGATCCTGGCAGGCATGGGCATGATGATCGTCGGTCTGGGCTTCAAACTCTCCCTGGTACCTTTCCAGCTGTGGACGCCGGATGTGTATCAAGGGGCGCCAGCGCCGGTCTCAACCTTCCTGGCTACCGCCAGCAAGATTGCGATCTTCGCCGTTGTGATGCGTCTGTTCCTGTACGCACCGGCTGCAGACAACGAAGCGCTGCGGATGGTGTTGTCTATCATCGCCGTCTGCTCGATCCTGTTCGGTAACCTGATGGCGATCAGCCAGACCAACATCAAGCGACTGCTGGGTTACTCCTCGATCGCTCACTTGGGTTATCTGTTGGTGGCGCTGGTTGCGGTGCAAACCCACCAGCTGTCGCTGGAAACCGCCGGGGTTTATCTGGCCGGTTACCTGTTCAGCAGCCTGGGTGCCTTCGGTGTGGTTAGCCTGATGTCCAGCCCGTACCGTGGCCCGGACGCCGACTCGCTGTTCTCCTATCGCGGCCTGTTCTGGCACAAGCCAATCCTGTCAGCGGTGATGACGGTGATGATGCTGTCCCTGGCCGGTATCCCGATGACGCTGGGCTTTATCGGTAAGTTCTTCGTGATTGCGATGGGCGTCAGTGCTCACCTGTGGTGGTTGACCGGTGCCGTAGTGCTGGGTAGTGCTATCGGTTTGTACTACTACCTGCGTGTGACCGTCAGCCTGTTCCTCAGTGCGCCGGAAACGCTGGTTCGTGATACGCCAAACAACTGGGCGTTGACCGCCGGTGGTGTGGTGGTGCTGATCTCTGCCGCGTTGGTGCTGTTGCTGGGTATCTACCCGCAGCCGCTGATCACGCTGGTGCAGATGGCACAGCCGATGTTCTGATTAATCTCGAGCTAGACAACAAGGGTCGCCAAATGGCGGCCCTTGTTTTTTGTGGGTTAGACGCTGTTAAACGAGTCTTCCAGTTCTTGAACTACCGCGCGTATTCTTGCCGCGTGTTGCAGATCCGGATGTAACACCAGCCAGATATCTACCCAGTCCTGATTCTCCGGGAGGATACGCACCAGATCGGGATCGCTATCGGCCAGGAAGCAAGAGAGCAGGCCGATGCCCAACCCGTTGCGCGTTGCCGAACGCAGTAACAGCTGTGAGTTGCATTGCAGCACCACATTTGGCTCATTTAGCGCTTCGCCGCCGAAGTTTTCCCAATGGCGCGGCACCAGGTCGCGTGGGAACATCAGCAAATCGTGGCCGCGCAGATGGTCGCCTTTACTCGGCGTTCCGTGTTGAGCCAGGTAGTCCTGCGTGGCATATAACCCCATCTCAATAGTTGCCAGACGTTTGATGACCAGTTCATCAGATTCAGGGCGAGCACCACGGATAGCCAGATCTGCCCCGCGATAGGAGATGTCGGAGATATTGAGTGCCGTCAGTAGCGTGATGGTGATCTGTGGGTATTTCTCGCGCAGCCGTTTCAGCGCCGGGATCACAAAGGCCTCGGCCAAGGTATCGGTGGTGGCGATGCGCACTTCACCCGCCAGGCTTTGATCGCCGCTGCTGGCTTTACGGGCGATAGCCTGAACCGCATTTTCCATCGCCAGCACTTCTGCCAGCATGGCTTCACCCAGCGGGCTAAGCGAGAAGGATTTTGGCGTGCGAATAAACAGCTTTGAACCCAACGCCTGTTCGAAAGCGGTGATCCGCCGCCCAACGGTAGCTTGATCGACGTGAAGCTCATGGGCAGCCTTGCGTAACGTACCGCAGCGTGCCACCGCCAGGAAGAAGCGTGCATCATCCCAATTCATTGTGCAGTGTCCTTGGTGGCATCCGATTTATTTTGACCGCCAGCGGCGGCAGAGACAGTTATTATCTGGGAAGCGATAAGTAAATGCATCTGCGTGAGGTTGTGGAGCAAGCTTATTTGTAGCAGGCAATCCATTTTGCGCAAAAATGCTGGTATTCTTGGTCAGTGCCGCTAGCAAATTGCCAACGGTGAAAACCGCCGCGTAAGAGATTATCTGCAGCCCGGCAGGGCTGCATTCTGGGGAAATCATGGTTGCTTTATGGATGGTCGCTGCCAGCGTGTTCTTCGCGCTGATGGGGGCCTGCATCAAACTGGCTTCGGCCAAGGTCGGTTTCTTCGATATTATTTTTTACCGTTCATTGATCAACGTGGCCATCGTGGCGGCGCTGATAAAAATCAAAAATATCGGTTTTCGTACCCGCCATCTTGGCTTGCACATGAAGCGCGCCGCGATTGGCAATGCGGCCATGTATTGCGGCTTCTATGCGCTGATCCATCTGCCTATCGCCACCGCAACCACGCTGGGCTATACCAATCCGATTTTCCAATCGGTGATCACCTTCGTCACGGCCAGAGGTCAACTGACCGGCAGGTTGCTGTTCTCGGTGCTGCTGGGCTTTGTGGGCATCCTGATCCTGTTGCGTCCAGATGTACCGAACGGGGAATATACCGCCACCTTGATTGGCCTGCTGTCTGGATTGCTGACGGCGCTGGCCTATTTCAACGTCGGCAAACTGGTGCGTACCGGGGAGCCTGAACTGCGTGTGGTGTTTTACTTCTCGCTGGTCGGTACCTTGTTCGGCGTGGTGATGAGTTCGATTGTCGGCTTCGCGGCGTTGGATGCGACCAGCCTGCTGTACGTCTGCGCTATCGGTGTATTCGGCAGCCTGGGGCAGATCACCATGACCCGCGCCTATGGCGGTGGCAATGCGGTCACCGTCGGCATTCTTTCCTACAGTACGATCATTTTCTCCACGCTGCTCGGCTACCTGATTTTTGCCCAGACCCTGTCGTTTATCGCCGCGGCGGGCATGGTGCTGATCATCCTTTCCGGAGCGTTAGCCATTTTGCGCCGTACACCTGCGAAAAAGGTAGCCACGGCTTCGGTGTGATTTTGCCGCTCTGGCCACCTGCAACAATGCATCATAGTGCTGCATTGTTGGTGGTTTTGGCGGTTTGCTCTGAACGCTATGATGAGCGCCTGATATTTTGCGGGTGAGGTGATTTGCCTGCGTATTTAGGGAGAAAATCATGTCCGACGGTGTAGCCGTTGATAAAACCGCGCGAGCCAATACGACCTCCTCGCCTGGTGCCATTGTGCTATTTCTGGCACTGGCATTGATGTCGGCACTGCTCAACAGCAGTGCGCCAACGCCGCTTTATCCCTTGTACCAACAGCAACTGGCACTGACGTCGGTCAGCTTGACCCTGATCTACGGGGCTTATGCCGCTGGTGTACTGATTTCCCTGTTCGCCGTGGGCAACCTGGCTGGCAAGGTGAAAGATTTACGCAGCATGATCGTCCCGGCACTGCTGGTGGTATTGCTGGGAGCATTGCTTTTTGCCCTAGCCGATTCATTTTCCCTGATGCTGATGGCTCGCTTGCTGGCCGGGGTAGGCACGGGGGCGTTGACCGGTGCGGCAAATATTGCGTTGGTCCGTTTTGGCCCTGCGGACGGTGGCAAGCAGGCGGCGCTAATTGCTACCCTGTCTTTTACTGCCGGGTTGGCATTGGGGCCTGTTTTTAGCGGTATAGCGTTGCAGACCGGTTTTCATACCACCTCGATGCCATTTGTGATCATCATGGCGGTGGCGACGATGGCCGCTTTGGGGATTATGTTGAGCTGGCCTGCGCGTGTGGTGGTCAAAGCTAGCGTCAGTTTGGCTGAGGGGGCAGAGGCAGGGGCAGGGGAAAATACCTTGTCCGCGGGCCTGCGCGCGACCGGGAGCCGGTTTTTCGTGTGTGCCAGCGCGCTGTTTGTCTGTTGGGCGCTGGCTGCCAGCATCCTGGCGATCGGCCCCAACGTGGCGGAAACGCTGTTGGGCATGCAAAACCGCAGCAGTTTCGGCTATGTGATTGCGGTCTACCTGCTGATTGCCGGGGTCAGCCAGATCCTGAGCCGCCAAATTAATGCGCGGCATTCGCTAATGTTTGGCTGCCTGGCACAGGCGTTAGCGGTGGTGGTATTTGCCGAAGCCATTCAGATCCATTCGCTGGGGCTGGCCGCTGCGGGGATGGTCATTGCCGGTTATGCTTACGGAGCCATCTTTGTCGGCAGTGCGACACTGGTTAACCTGATTTCACCCAAAGCCAGCCATGCACGCCTGATCTCACTGTTCTATGTGATTGCTTATGTTGCCAACTGGGTGCCCATTTTGCTTGGCAGTATCATCGACCATGCCAGTCTGCAACTGGCGGTTAACCTGCTATTCCTGCTCAGCGCCATGGTGTGTGTGGGTTTGGGGATATGGGTTACGCGAGTGGGCTTCCCGCGCCGATCCTGATTATTTTTTAACGTTGTTGGCCGGTGGTCGCTCGGTATTACCGCGTTAACTCAGTAATGAGGCTACAGGTATTCACGCATTGCATGATGAAAAAACACGCTATTTTTGTGATTAAAATCTCATTTTTGTGATTTTCATATATCAAATTACATTTTATTTGTGATTTTTGTCACATATGGCGGTCTGGTTTCGCGTAAACTAAGCGGATTAATTTTAGCGGATCAGGATTATGAACGTCATTTTTGCCATTGCGGTAACTACCGGTATTCTCTCCGGCGTATGGGGCTGGGTTGCCATCAGCCTTGGGCTAATCAGTTGGGCGGGCTTTCTTGGCTGCACGGCCTATTTTGCCTGTCCGCAAGGTGGCCTCAAGGGCCTGGCAATCAGCACACTGACCTGTTTGAGCGGCGTGTTCTGGGCGATGGTCATTATTCACGGTAGCGCATTGGAGCCTGCCTGGAGCATTCTGGGCTACCTGCTGACCGGCGTTGTCGCTTTCCTGATGTGCATTCAGGCTAAACAGCAATGGCTTGGTTTTGTTCCCGGGACTTTTATCGGTGCCTGCGCCACCTTCGCCGGTGACGGTAACTGGCCATTGATCACCGCCTCACTGCTGGTCGGGCTATTGTTTGGCTACGCGATGAAAAACAGTGGCTTGTGGCTGGCCGCACGCCGTAAATCCCACTCTGTAGCGCTGGCCGAACAGGCCTCCACCGACGCCTGAAAGGGCGTCCGTTTCTTGTCATGCCTCTTTTTTCATCAACATTCCGATGGCGTGTATCCAGGTCGTGTCCTACCATGGGACTACGACCAAGGGTTGTTGATGGCTAAGCAACGTTGAATTGACTACTAACGGAGAGCTTAAAGATGGCGAAAAACCGAGACGAGAACCAAACGACGCTGGATGACGATCTGAGAATGCTGAGTGACACGCTGCAAGACGTGTTGGATTACTCTGGCGATCGAGCCGATCAGGCCTATACGGATATCAAATCCCATGCCGAGCGGGCGCTAAAAGACATCAAGTCGCGTCTGGCAAATAGCTCAGAATGTTATTACGTGCGGGCGAAAGAGGTGGCATGTCGCGCCGATGACTATGTCCGTGACAAGCCTTGGCACAGTGTCGGCATTGGTGCCACGGTAGGTTTGGTGCTTGGGCTATTGCTGGCCCGTAAGTAAAACTAGTAAGGCAGTGGAAGCTGCCGAATAGTGTCACAGGAAGGAGTCATGCAAAACACCGACACGCCGTAAACCCGTCCTTGGGGCTTGCAATCGCGCATTCATGCGCTCAACGGTCGGCTAACCTGCAATGACTCCCTCCTGTCACAAACTTTGGGAGTTGCGGTAGTAAACGCAGTTACTTGGCTACCGCGCCTCTTAAGGTTAACGCCCCAGTATCACCTCCACCTGATAGATTTTGGCCTCATCAGCCAAGCTAATCACCGCTTCCTGTTGCAATACACCATCAATAATCACCTGCGTTTCCCCTTCCCCTTGGCGTAGGGTGAAGTGATATTCGCTTTCCCCTTCACGGTAGGTTAGGGTGACCGGCGGCCAATCTGCCGGTAAGCGGGTGTGGATGGAAAGCGTATTGCCGTGGCGTTTTAGCCCCAGCAACGACTCGACGATCAACCGATACATCCAGCCCGCCGAGCCGGTATACCAGCTCCATCCCCCACGCCCAACGTGTGGGGCGACCGCGTAAATATCTGCCGTGGCGACATAAGGTTCGACCTTGTAGCGCTCCGCTGCGGTACTATCCAGGCTGTGGTTGATGGGGTTAATCAGCGCCATCAGTTCCCAGGCGCGCTCGATATTGCCCATCTCGGCGAACGCCATCACCGCCCATACCGCCCCGTGAGTGTATTGACCGCCGTTTTCCCGCACGCCGGGCAGGTAACCCCGGATGTAGCCAGGATTCGGGCCGTTACCGTCAAAGGGCGGGGTCAGCAGTTTGATGATGCCGGCCTGGTCGTCCACCAGGTGCTTATCCAGAGATTGCATTGCCTGCGCGCTGCGGTCTTTGTCACCCGCACCGGAAAGGATCGACCAACTCTGGGCTATGGCATCAATGCGGCATTCTGCTGCTTGGTGTGAACCCAGGGGCTCTCCGCTATCGAAGTAACCACGGCGATACCATTCGCCATCCCAGGCGTTGTTGTGCAGGTTGGCGCGCAGTTTTTCTGCTTCCTCGCGGCACAGTTCTGCCAGCTCAAGATCGCCGCGATGGGTGGCCAGTTTGCCGTAACGTTGCAGAATATAGAACAGGAAGAAGCCCAGCCAAACGCTCTCACCCCGGCCTTCCAATCCCACCATGTTCATGCCGTCGTTCCAGTCACCGGCCCCCATTAGCGGCAAGCCATGCTCGCCAAAGGTCAGGCCATGCTTCAGCGCCCTGGCCCCGTGGAGATACAGGCTTTCCTGTTTCGTGCTGATGCCAGGCTGTTCATAGGAAGACTCCTCACCCGGTGCCAGTATACGGGCCTCCAGATAACCCACCTGTTCTTCGAGGATCGATGAGTCGTCGGTCGTGTCGAGGTAGTGGCAAATCGCCAGCGGCAACCACAGGTAATCATCGGAGCAGCGGGTGCGCACCCCGTTGCCCTGTGGTGGATGCCACCAGTGCTGAACGTCGCCTTCAACAAACTGGCGCGAAGCACACAGCAGGATCTGCTCACGCATCCGCTCAGGCAAGGCATGCGTCAGGGCCAAGGTATCCTGGAGCTGATCGCGGAAGCCAAATGCGCCGCCGGACTGGTAATAACCGCTGCGTGCGTGAATGCGGCAGGAGAGGGTTTGATACAGTAACCAGCCGTTAGCCAGCAGGTTAACCGCTGGATGAGGCGTACCGATCTGCACCTTGTTGAGGATCTTGTCCCAATGAGCATCGACCTGCTGCAATTCGTGTTGCAAAGCCTCCTCGTTGAGGTACTGGCGCAGCAGGGATTCGGCTTCGTCGCCATCCTGTCCCAGGCCAAGCGCAAACACAAAACTGCGCTGATCGCCATCGATCATGCTGATGGCCGATTGCACCGCGCCACAGGGATCTAACCCGGCACCGGTCTTGCCGGATAACCGCCGCAGCTTAAGCACGGCAGGAGCGGCCAACGAACCGTTACGGCCAATGAATTCCCGCCTATCGCCAGTGACCGAACAATGGACGCCGGTAACGCCGAAGAACGCAGTACGTGGCGATCCGCTGCTGGTGTAATGGTTGGTGGCGAGGATGCCACAGCCGCCAGGCGGTGTGGCCACTCGGGTGACTACGTGCATCGCCGATTTCTGGCGCAAATCACCGAGGATTAGCTCGGCATAGCCGGTGGTCGAGAGCTTACGCGTCCGGCCTGAAGTGTTGGTGAGCGTCAACAGGAACAGTTTCACCGGGGCGTCTTTGGCAACCAGCATCGTCAACTGGCTGTCGATACCGCCTTCCCGGTGTTCAAATACGCTGTAACCAAAGCCATGACGCGTCAGGTAATGACCGCGCCCACGGGCGGGCAGCGGCGTTGGTGACCAGATGTGACCACTCTCTTCATCGCGCAGATAGAAAGCCTCGCCGCTGCGATCGCTGACCGGATCGTTATCCCAAGGCGTCAGGCGGTATTCATGCGCATTCTCATACCAGGTGTAGGCTTGGCCGCTTTCAGAGATCACCGAACCGAACATCGGGTTGGCGATAACGTTTGACCACGGAGCCGGCGTCACCTTGCTTTCGTTCATGGCGATCACATATTCGCTGCCATCCTCCGAGAATCCGCCAAACCCGTTGTAGAACTGGAGCTTGTCGATGATCGGCAACTGCGGTGAATGCAGATTACGCGGCAAATTGGCCATGGTAGCCAGTTTGGAGGAGGCGGTCGGTGGCCCCAATGGCTGTTGCAGCGTTTGCGGCAGTTGCAACCTTTGGTTGAGTTGCTCCGTCAGGCCACCGCGGCGGTCATCCAGATAGATCCGCGCTACGCTCAGCAACAAGGTGTGATCCTCCGGTGACATATGTTCACTGGAGCGTACGAAGATCCCTCCGGGTTTGTCCGTCAGGGAAGACTCCATCCCGGCGGCGATCAGCCCCATGATGCGATTTTGCAGATCTTGCCGGTAACCACCGGAATCCTCATTGAGGATCACCAGGTCGACTAGCAATCCTTTCAGCCGCCAGTAGTTGTGTGCCTGAATGAGCTGTTGCACCAGCCCGATATTCTCAATGTCAGTGACGGACAGCAGCACGATCGGCAGATCGCCGGAAATCGAATAACCCCACAGGCCGGACTGCCCGCGGCGGTTATTGATGATTTCATTGCTGGCGGCACGCATTTCCTGCGCCGGGAACACCACCGCGCTGGCCAGGCGGTTAAATAGATTGGCGTCTTCTTCGTTGGCGTTCAACTGGCGCAACACCACCTGGCTGTGCGACCAGGCGAGTTCGAAAATACGGTCGGCCATATGGCGGTCGCGGTACTTCTCCAACATCGCCAGGCTGGTGGCGCGGTCTTCACACACGCCGTAGAAGATATCCAGCGTCAGCGGCACGTTGGGTTCCAGCCGGATCCGCTGACGGATGGCGATGATCGGATCGATCACCGGCCCGGCGCTATTGGTCAGGGGTTGATTCTGATATAGCGCCTGCGGGTTGGCTGCCGTGCGGCCACGGCCGATAAACTTGGCCCGGTCGGTTTCAAAGGACGTTTTGCTGCTGGAACCTTGGACCGACATCATATGCAGCAACCACGGCGATTTTTCTTTCGGCTCACGCGGACGGCGATGGCACAGAATGGCATCCTGTTCCTGCAACAGCTCGGTTTGTACAAACAGATTGCTGAACGCCGGGTGGGCCAAATCGTTGCTGGCCGGGGCCAGCACCACTTCGGCATAGCTGGTGATCTCAATGGTCCGCGGCTGTTTGCCCCGGTTCACCAAGGTTAAGCGCCGCAGTTCGATGTCGTCCTCAGGGGAGATCACTACCTGGGTTTTCACCGACAGCAGCCCCTGTTTGCGTTGGAATTCCGCCCCGGCATCGTTGAAGACGGCGCGATAGCCGCCTTTTTCGGTATCGCCGGTAGGGTGCCAGGTATTGCTCCACACCTCGCCGGTTTGCGGATCGCGCAGGTAGCAGAATGCGCCCCAATTATCGCAGGTGGCATCCTCACGCCAACGGGTCAGCGCCAGATTCTGCCAGCGGCTGTAGCTGCCGCCGGTTTGGGTGATCATCAGGTGGTAGTTGGCATTCGACAGCAACTGGACTTCCGGGATCGGTGTATCCACACGGGTGAACTCACGCGCGGCGAAGCTGGCCGGTGTAATCGCGCCTTCATGGGTTTCGAAGTGGCGGCGGGTGCTGTACAGCTCAACCGCATCAGGCACACGTTCCTGCAACAGCAAACGGGTTGACTGGAAGGCAGGGTAACTGGCAAAGCGTTTCACCATTGGCGCATCCAGCAGCAGGTGTGACAGCGCCAGGAAACTCATACCCTGGTGGTGAGCCATATAGGAGCGAACAATGACATACAGTTGCCCCCGGCTGAGGCGCGACGTGGTGTAATCCAGCGCTTCATAGAAGCCATAACGACCCTTGGCACCGTTTTTTTCCAGTTCCACCAGGTTGCTACAGGCACTGTCCGGATCGACAATCAGCGCCATCATGGTGGCGTAAGGGGCGATCACCATGTCGTCACCCAGCCCACGCCGCAGCCCTAACCCCGGTACACCAAAGGCGTGATACTGGTAGTTTTGCAAAGCGTCAAAACCGAAGTAGCCGGACTCGGAAATCCCCCACGGTACACCGCGCTCCTTGCCCCAGGCAATTTGCCGCTCGACTGCAGAGCGGCACATTTGCACCAGTAACGTATCGGGATAGGCAGGCATCACCAGTTGCGGCATCAGGTATTCAAACATTGAGCCGCTCCAGGACATCAGCGCTGGCTCCTTGTCGATCACCGTAAACAGCCTGCCTAACGCAAACCAGCTACGCTGTGGAATTTGGTTGGTGGCAATCGCTACATAGTTGGTCAGGCGGATCTCCGAGGCCAGCAGATCGTATTTACCACTGTCGGCACGGTTTTGATCGCAGTTGAAACCGACGGTCAGTAAATGGGTGGCTTCGTCATACAGGAAGCTGAAGTCCATTTGCGCCATTGCTGTCAGGCGCCGTGCCAACTGCGCTAACTGTTCGAGGCGTTCTGCTGCCAGTTGTTGCACGGCATCCAACTGTGTTTGCTGTTCAGTCGACAGCGTCAACTGTTTAGGTGGGTTGGCCAGCCAATGCACGCTAGGGATTTGTTCCAGCTCCGGCATGCTGTCGCTCAGCCAGCTAAACCATAATGCCCATTCGGCACACAGATCGTTGAGCTGCTGGTGTAGGTTGCCTGCCCAGCGTTTGACCTCGTCACCCTGTTGCAGAGCGGGTTCCTGTAATCCATTACAGTGGTTACGCATTTCATTGAGTTCAGCCTGTAGTGCCGCCGGATGGGCGTTCTGCGCCTGTTCCCAGTGTTTGCGCAGTTTGGTTAATCCTTTCGGTGCGGCGTTACCCCAGTGCTGCTCCAGTATCAGCAACGTATCTTCCACTCCGGCCAGAATGCGGGCTGGCTCGATAACTGGCTGCATAGCCAACGCTGGCAGGCCTGAGCTCAGGGTCAGCATGTGGCCCGCGAAATTACCGCTGTCCACGCTAGAAACATAACGCGGATTCAAAGGCTCCAGGGTGCGCGTGTCGTACCAGTTGTACAGGTGACCGCGATAATGCTCCATGCGATCGAGCGTATTCAACGTCAGGGTAATACGCTGCAAGGCTGCACTGAGGGTGATATAGCCGAAATCATAGGCGGTGAGGTCGGCCAACAGCGCCAGCCCGATATTGGTGGGTGACGTGCGGTGCGCCACTACCGGCTCTGGAATTTCCTGGTAGTTATCCGGCGGTAGCCAGTTTTCCTGCTGGGTGACAAAGGTAGCGAAAAACTCCCAGGTTTCGCGGCTGCTCTGGCGTAGGAAACGGCGCTGGCGATCGTCGATGGCCGTTTTGCTGCGCTGTGGCTCCAGGCTGAGCGAATAGAGCAGGTACGGTGACAGGATCCACAAGGCGGCTAGCGGGATCGCGGCTAACAGTGCTATCGGGCTGGAAAAGGCAGCCAATAGCAACAATGAAACGCCAGCAAACGGGTTGATCCACAGGTTGCGGTAAAAATTCGCCAGCGTGACGGTCAGATGGTGTTTGGATTGGTCGAAGCTGGTCCACTCTTGCAGATTACGTTTGCTGAACAGCAAACGCCACAGGGTGATGCCAATGGCCTTCAGGCTGTACCAGGCTTCATGAGGTAGCTCGGCCAGACGCAGACCAATCTGACACAGCCGGTGCAGTGAGCCCTTCAGCGCCAGCTGCAAGTGCTGAATAACAGGCCGACGCGGGGGCTTGCGCACCACATCCTGCAACAGCGCCAACAGCGTGGGCAGCAGCAGAATAATGGCGAACACCGCCAACCAGTATGGGATATCCGGTAGCCAGGTTAAGCCAAAGAACAGCAGCAACAGGAAGCAGGGGGCTACCAGGCTGCGGCGTAGGTTATCGAACAGTTTCCAGCGCGACAGGGTACTTAATGGGTTAGCTGCCCGTGAACCGTCTTCGGTGGTGACCCGGGGCAACAGCCAGTTCAATAGCTGCCAATCGCCGCGGATCCAGCGGGTGCGGCGGGCAACATCGACCAGATAGTTGCTTGGATACTGCTCATAGAGCAAGACGTCGCTCAATAAACCGGAACGGGCATAGCAACCTTCCAGCAGATCGTGGCTTAGCACCAGATTTTCCGGGCAGGTGCCCTTCAGGCTGTGGGAGAAGACGTCTACATCATAAATCCCTTTGCCGATAAACGAGCCTTCGCCAAACAGATCCTGATAGATATCTGACGCCATCTGGGTATAAGGATCGTTGCCCTGTGTGCTGCTGCACAAGGCAGCATAACGGCTCTGGCCATAAGCGGGGATCTCTTCGGCCATGCGGGGTTGCAGGATGGCATAACCCTCCACCACCCTCTGCAGTTTGGCATCATACTGGGGTTGATTCAGGGGATGGGCCATGGCGGCGATCAGCCGGTGTGCGGTTTCACGCGGTAGCACGGTATCGCTGTCCAGGGTGATCACGTATTTGACGTTTTTCAGCACCTCCAGCCCATGGCCAATCTGGGTGGTAAACGCATTGCCACGGTTGCGCAGCCAATCGTTCAGCGCGTTCAACTTGCCACGTTTACGCTCCAGCCCCATCCAGCTCTGCTGTTTTTCATTCCACTGGCGATCGCGATGGAACAGGAAAAAGTGGCTTGGCCCTTCGCAGGCATACTGTGCATTGAGCTCAGTTATCTTCTGGCTGGCATAGGCCAGCAGTTCGGCATCGTCTGGCAGCTGTTGCCGAGGCGAGTCATTAAAGTCGGTGAGCAGGGCAAAATGCAGGTGCTTAATGGCGTTGCCCAGATAACAAACTTCCAGCGTGTTGATCAACTGGTCAATGCCGGGCTTGCTGCTTATCAGCGTGGGAATGGCAACCAGCGAGCGGAACTCTGCCGGGATACCACAGGAAAAATCCAGCCTTGGCAGCGGTTGCGGAGAACGGCTGCGGGTGGTGATCTCACTGAGCAGGCTAATAACGAACTGAGCGAGCACCATCCCCAAGGGGAATAGCAAGATCAATAATCCCCAGGTGAGTCCGGTTTGGTGGGCATGGCGTAACAGCAAGGCCCAGCAGGCCGTCGTGAGCAGGCTGATGCTGCCCAGCCAGGAAAGCAGCGGGGATTGGCTGAGTGCCTGACGGATGTGCGTAATACGGCTAAGTCGGACGTCGAGCTGTTGCTCTAACTGCGTGCGGCCATGGTCAATCAGGTAATAGCCGATATGATGAGTGCGTGGATCGTTGCGGGGATCTTCAGCAGCGATCCTTGCCATATTCAGAGCGTGTTGTGCTACCTCTACCTCGTTGTGAGAACAGTGGCGAGCCAGTCGCTCGATCACATGACGATAGTTGTCACGAGTATCGAAATGCATTAGTGGGTAAACCCCGGTAGGGTCTTCGCGCAGAGTCTGATCGACCTTGCTCATGGTCTCAACAAATTCCGCCCAATCCATTTCACTCAGTTGTCGCAGGCCAGCGATACTGTTGCTGACGGAAAGTTGGCTCACGGCAAGTTGTTGGTTGAAACGATGGATAAGCTCATCGGAGGTCAGGCTGACTTCGGCCAGGCGTTGCTCAACCCAGGTCAGCGGTAGCGCCAGCATGGTGCCGTGCCCCTGTAGACGACGCACCAGCTCCGCCACGAAGGCGCTGGTGCGGGGCGGGTTGGAGCGTGCCATATCGGCAATCACAATGATCAGGTTGGCCGGATCGTTTTCCGCCGACTCCAGCATTTTGGTCACCCAACTATCGGCCAGGCTGCGTTCTTCCTGTGCCTGGGCCACTTCTACCGCAACGCGGCGCAGGTTTTCAATGAGCGCCAGCCTCAGCATGCCTGGCAGTGCCCACAGCTCGCCCAGGGTCAGATTGGCCTCTTTTTGGTAGGCAGCAATATAGCGCGTCAGGCTCTCGGCATCCCATCGCCCGTCGCCGTGAGCAATAGCTTCGGTGGCGATATCGAAAATTCGTGGGCAATTGTGCGGGGCGGCTAACTGTGGCAGCCCACGCCCGAAGGTTTTCGGCAGATGGTGCCTAACGACGCGGATCTGCTCCTCGATAAGATAAAAATTATCCAGCAGCCAGTCGCCCGCCGGGGTCATAGTGTTTTTCTTATCGTTGCTCAACCTGCGGCAACTGTCCGTCAATACCCGCTCGTTGTAATCGAGACGTTTGAGCAAATAGTAGGGCGTTTTATGGGTTGCCAGCTTATGGGAGCGTGCCAGGCGCTGGCCGTAGCGTTCCATTTGATCGAC
Source organism: Serratia sp. 14-2641 (assembly GCF_001692375.1). NCBI lineage: Bacteria > Pseudomonadati > Pseudomonadota > Gammaproteobacteria > Enterobacterales > Yersiniaceae > Serratia > Serratia sp. 14-2641. The sequence goes on from NZ_LXKR01000001.1 coordinate 236,761, forward strand.
CGAAAACAGCTCTGCCTTGATGTTGCTGGCGGGAGGGGCTTCTGCAGTAGCCTGATTATGCCGTAAGGGCAACCGGGCCACTTTGGGACGGCGACGCTGCTTCTTTAACCAATTGATAAGTATTTCTTTCACGCAAAAAGCTCCTTACATCTGACCCAAAGGACAGCGGGTTAATACCGTTGGGAGGCTGTGAACATCTTGATTTAACTATCGATTTGATATGACAAGATTTCACTGCGGCAGGAACATGACTTCTAAGTATAGTTCCGTCGCGCGCGTGTGGTCGTTTTTTAATCTCAAACTTCAATTTTAATAAATAATTAGCGGCGGAAGGTATGGGTTAATAGGCGCTATTTTTCCGCCCGTGAGGGTTGATTTACCGTATAATTCCCCACATAGCGTTTGGTTAATGAGGTGGTAGTGGAACAACTTTCGGGATTGCTGCGGCGGCTACGTCAGCAGCTTGGGCACGGCTTTCCCCGTGAAGCCGGATTTCGGCAGCTAACGCTGGTGGTTCCCGGCCATCTGAGCGATTTGCTGCTGGAGTGGCTGGCGGCGCAGGTGCTGTTCCCTCAATTCTACTGGCGTCATCGCGAAGGGCGGCAGGAGGCGGCGGTGTGCGGCGCTTTGCGGCAGTTTCCAAACCCTTCAATGGCGCAGGCATTCGTGAATGCCTATCCTGCGGCCCGTTTATGGGGGCTGACTGCCTTTGACGGTGACGCCCAGCTGTTTTTGCCGCGCCTGGAAATTCTCAGCCGCCAAGGCAAGTGTGAACTGACGCTAAACCTGTTTTCTGAAGAGGCATTGAGTGATGACGCCCAAGCGGCGCTTGCCTGGCTTGAAAATCTGCTGGTGATCAAACCGATCGAGAATTTACAGGTGAAAGTGCTGTCGGTGCAGCATCAGCCGGAACGTTCCGGGTGGGAAATCATGCTGCGCGATGCGCTGAAGGCGATAAATCGGCAGCAGATGGATAAGGTGGTCTTGGCGCGCAGCTCAGTGTTGACGCTGGAGAGTCCGTTGTTTGCCCCTGCGATGATGGCCGCCAGCCGCAGGGTGAATCACCAATGCTACCACTTTATGCTGCGCTTTGATGCACATTCCGCATTTCTTGGCTCCAGCCCGGAAAGATTGTACCTGCGTGAAGGAAAACATTTGCTGACCGAAGCGTTGGCGGGCACGGTTGCCAACCATCCCGATGAGCGGCAAGCCCAGGCACTGGCTCAATGGTTGCTGCAAGACGGCAAGAACCAACAGGAAAACCTGCTGGTGGTTGATGATATCTGCCAGCGCTTGCAAGGCGGTGCCAGAGCGGTCGATGTGTTGCCACCAGAAGTGGTACGGTTGCGCAAGGTACAGCATCTGCGGCGGCGTATTGAAGGGCAACTGAACCAGTGTGATGATGCCGATTGCCTGCAACGATTGCAGCCGACGGCTGCGGTGGCCGGGTTGCCGCGCCAGGCCTCGCGTGAGTTTATCCGCCAGCATGAGCCTTTTTCCCGCGGTTGGTATGCTGGCTCTGCGGGTTATCTTTCTGCGGCACAGGCTGAGTTCTGTGTTGCGCTGCGTTCCTGCCAGATCGAGGATGCTCGGGTTGAACTGTATGCCGGGGCGGGGATTGTGGCCGGTTCCGATCCGGCGCAGGAGTGGCAAGAGATCGAAAACAAGGCGGCGGGATTACGCACTCTGTTGCAGTCAGAACATTCTGGGCAGGCGCATTGAGCAGGCCGATCTTCGTGTGTAAACTTGTTGTGTTTTATATGTTTCTTTTTTGTTCTCTTTCGGGGCGCTATTTGGCATGGGTGGGTCGAAATTGATTTATTGCAGGCCACCTGCCACAGGGAAATACGGCGTTTTTGCGCCAGCGCAAAAGCCGTAAAGATAATTACTTATATAATTCAGAGTTATGATCCCCGGTTCGCTACCTCCTTTGGGTAGGCTTCGGCGCGTAACCTCTGTTTACTACTGATGAGCGAAATATGTCGACAAGTGTTTTTAATCGCCGGTGGGCGGCGTTGCTGCTGGAAACGCTGGTCCGCCATGGAGTGCGGCATGTCTGTATCGCTCCGGGATCGCGCTCCACGCCTCTTACGTTGGCCGCTGCCGCGAACCGCGCTTTTGTCTGTCATACTCATTTCGATGAGCGGGGCCTGGGCCATTTAGCGCTCGGCCTGGCAAAGGCCACGCGTGAGCCAGTGGCGGTGATCGTCACCTCGGGTACCGCGGCAGCAAATCTTTATCCTGCCCTGATCGAAGCTGGGCTAACCGGGGAGCGGCTGGTGTTTCTCACCGCCGATCGTCCGCCGGAGTTGATTAACTGCGGAGCCAATCAGGCGATCCGCCAAAACGGCCTCTACTCGAGCCACCCCACCTTGAACATCGATTTGCCACGCCCCAGCCCGGATATTCCGGCTCGCTGGCTGGTATCTACCCTGGACAGTGCGATGGCGCGCCTACGGCAGGGTGCCCTGCATATCAACTGCCCGTTTGCGGAGCCGTTATATGGCGGAGATGAACAGCTGTATGAGCAGTGGTCGGCAGAGTTAGGGGACTGGTGGCAGGATACTCACCCTTGGCTGCGTGAAATGGATCCCCATCAGGTTATTAAGCAGCCGGACTGGTTTTTCTGGCGGCAGAAGCGCGGCGTGATTATCGCTGGCAGGATGGGGGCGGAAGAGGGCGTGCAACTGGCTGAATGGGCGGGCATGCTCGGTTGGCCGCTGATCGGCGATGCCCTTTCGCAAACGGGGCAACCGTTGCCCTGTGCCGACTTATGGCTGGCTAACCCCCAGGCTCGCGATCTGTTGGCAAGTGCGCAGTTGGTGGTGCAGTTTGGCAGCAGCCTGACGGGCAAACGCCTGCTGCAGTGGCAGGAGCGCTGCCAGCCGGAGGAGTTCTGGCTGATCGACGATCTGCCTGGGCGGCTCGATCCTGCGCATCATCGTGGCCGCCGTATTCGTTCTACCGTTGGCGAGTGGCTCGATCTGCATCCGGCGCAACCTCGCTCACCTTGGGCTGGCGATCTGTCCGCGTTGGCGGATGATGCCCTCGATGCGACGTCGCAATACCTGGTTAACCGGTTTGGTGAGGCCCAACTGGCCCATCGCCTGCCTGAGCTGTTGCCAGAGAACGGCCAACTGTTTCTCGGTAATAGCCTGATTGTGCGCCTGATCGATGCCTTAACCCAGTTGCCTGCCGGTTATCCGGTGTTCAGCAACCGCGGGGCCAGCGGTATCGACGGCCTAATTTCCACCGCGGCTGGGGTCCAGCGCGCTACAGCCAAGCCGACGTTGGCTGTGGTAGGCGATCTCTCCGCGCTATACGATTTGAACGCCCTGGCACTGTTGCGCCAATGTTCGGCACCCACGGTGCTGATCGTGGTGAATAACAATGGCGGGCAGATTTTCTCGCTGTTGCCAACGCCGGAACCTGAGCGCCAGCGGTTTTACTGTATGCCGCAGGATGTGGAGTTCAGCCAGGCGGCAGCCATGTTCCAGCTTGATTATGCCTGCCCGGAAAACTGGGGGCAGTTGCAGCAGGCAGTGGAAAAAGCCTGGCGTCACAGCGGAGCCACGCTGATTGAGTTGCAGGTGCCACCGAGCGATGGCGCAGAAACCTTGCAACATCTGGTACAAAAAATGGGGGCAAACTGATGCTGGCTTCCCGCGTGTTACAACAGGGTGAAAGCCAACGCCCATGGTTGATCTGGCTGCACGGTCTGCTAGGGAACAACAATGAGTGGCGGGTGATCGCCTCGCGTTGTGAACAGTGGCCCTCGCTGGCGATTGATTTACCCGGCCATGGCGACTCTGCCGATCAATCCTGCCTGGACTTTGCCGACGTCAGCAGGCAAATCACCGCCACGCTGCAGCAGCATAATATCGAGCGTTACTGGCTGGTGGGCTATTCACTCGGTGGGCGCATTGCCATGTACCATGCTTGCTGCGGAGAAGCGCAAGGGCTACAAGGTATTGTGATCGAAGGCGGCAATCCAGGGTTGGAGAACGAGGATTTACGTGCCCAGCGGCGTGCCCATGATGCCGCCTGGGCGAAGCGTTTCCGCACCGAACGGATCAAAACGGTATTGGCCGACTGGTATCTCCAACCGGTCTTTGCCAACCTCAGCCCGGTACACCGCGAGGCGTTGATCGCCGCCCGTGCCGACAACCACGGCCCTGCCATTGCCGATATGCTGGAGGCGACGTCTCTTGGGCGGCAACCTTGGCTGGTGCCACAATTACAACAGTTGGCACTGCCAGTGATGGTGTTATGCGGTGCCGACGATCACAAGTTTCAGGCGTTGGCGCGCGATGCCGGTTTGCCATTGCAAACCGTGCCAGAAGCGGGTCATAACGCTCATCTGGCCAATCCGGCAGATTTTGCCGCCGCGCTCGATGCATTTCTTGCAAAAAAAGGAACCAAACATGCTGTATCCCAATGAAGAACAACTGTACGCCGCGATCGACTGGCAGGACTGCTCGGGTGATTTCGAAGACATCCTGTATCACAAGTCCAGCGATGGCATTGCTAAAATCACCATCAACCGCCCGCAGGTGCGTAACGCCTTCCGCCCGCACACGGTGAAGGAAATGATCGAGGCGATGTCGAACGCGCGCTATGACGACGGCATCGGCACCATCATTCTTACCGGTGCCGGGGATAAAGCCTTTTGTTCCGGTGGCGATCAGAAAGTGCGCGGTGACTACGGCGGCTATCGTGATGACAGCGGCGTACACCACCTGAACGTGCTGGATTTCCAACGCCAGATCCGCACCTGCCCTAAACCGGTGGTGGCGATGGTGGCCGGATATTCTATCGGCGGCGGTCACGTGCTGCATATGATGTGCGATCTGACCATTGCGGCCGATAACGCCATCTTTGGCCAGACCGGGCCGAAAGTCGGTTCCTTTGACGGCGGCTGGGGTGCTTCCTACATGGCGCGTATCGTCGGCCAGAAGAAGGCCCGTGAGATCTGGTTCCTGTGCCGTCAATACGACGCCGCTGCGGCGCTGGATATGGGCCTGGTCAACACCGTGGTGCCGTTGGCCGATCTGGAAAAAGAGACCGTGCGCTGGTGCCGTGAAATGTTGCAGAACAGCCCTATGGCCCTACGCTGCCTGAAAGCCGCACTGAACGCCGACTGCGATGGTCAGGCCGGGCTGCAAGAGCTGGCGGGCAACGCCACCATGTTGTTCTATATGACCGATGAAGGTCAGGAAGGGCGCAACGCATTTATCGAAAAACGCCAGCCTGACTTCAGCAAATTCAAGCGTAACCCGTAATGACGGCACTAACCCGTGTTGCTGCGATCTATCGCTATAGCCTGCCGATGGAGGCGGGCGTAGTGCTGCGCAACCAGCGGCTGAAAACCCGAGATGGCTTACTGATCCACCTGCAACAGGATGGGCAGCAAGGGTGGGGGGAAATAGCTCCCTTACCGGAGTTCAGCCAGGAGACACTCGACCAGGCGCAGCAGGCTACCTTGGCCTGGGTGCAGGCTTGGGTTGCGGGTGAACGGCCTGCGCAGAGCGAATGGCCATCGGTGGCCTTCGGCACCAGCTGTGCCCTGGCGGAAATGGCCGGGCAATTGCCAATGCAGGCCGACTACCGCAAGGCACCTCTATGCACTGGCGATCCGGACGAGCTGTTCGATCTGTTGGCGGCACTGCCGGGGGAGAAAGTGGCCAAGGTCAAAGTGGGGCTGTATGAGGCGGTACGCGATGGCATGGTCGTCAACGTATTGCTGGAAGCCTTGCCCGATCTCAAGCTACGGCTCGATGCCAACCGCAGTTGGAGCCGGGCCAAAGCGGACGGTTTTGCCAAATACGTTAACCCGGCATGGCGCGATCGCATTGCGTTTCTGGAAGAGCCCTGCAAAACCCGTGACGAATCCCGTGAGTTTGCCCAGGCAACCGGGATTGCCATCGCTTGGGATGAAAGCGTGCGTGAAGCCGATTTTGTCGTGCAGGCCGAGCCGGGCGTGGCAGCGATTGTGATCAAGCCGACCTTGGTGGGAAGCCTGGTCCGCTGCCGTGAACTGGTCATGCAGGCGCATCAGGCCGGATTGGTGGCAGTGATCAGTTCCAGTATTGAGTCCAGTCTGGGGTTGACGCAACTGGCGCGCATCGCGCATTGGCTGACGCCGCAAACGGTGCCAGGTTTGGATACGTTGAACCTGATGCAGGCCCAGTTGATACGCAACTGGCCAGAGAGCACCTTGCCCTTATTGGGCATTGATTCCTTGGAGTGTGTATGGCGCAGTTGAGTGATTGGCCGTGGCGGCATTGGGCCAAACAGCGCCCGCAGGCGACCGCGGTGATCTTCGAACAACAGCCGGTCAGTTGGCTGATGTTACAGCGGCAGGTAGAAGTGCTGGCTGCCGACTTTCAGCGCCAGGGCGTGTTACCCGGTAGCGGTGTGCTGCTGTGTGGGAAAAACAGCTATCCACTGCTGCTGGCTTATCTGGCGCTCTTGCAGTGTGGTGCGCGGCTGCTGCCGCTCAATCCGACGCTGCCTGCGCCGATGCTGGCGGCCTTGCTGCCGGATCTGGATATCGACTTTGCTTTCAGCCCGGATGGCTTGCCTGAGTTGCCCCCTGGCGCGATCGTCTTGTCGCCGCCGGGCGTTGATGAGTGCCACTTGCAGTTGTTGCCATGGGATGAACAAAGACTGGCGACGTTGACGCTGACTTCCGGCTCCAGCGGCTTGCCAAAAGCCGCCGCCCATAGCTATGCCGGCCACCTTGCCAGTGCAGAGGGCGTGTTGCAACTGCTGGAGTTTCAGCCGCAAGACAGCTGGCTGCTCTCGCTGCCGCTGTTTCACGTGTCTGGTCAGGGCATTATCTGGCGCTGGCTGGCGGTGGGTGCACAGCTTGTGGTGCGTGAAATGCAACCCTTGGCCGATGCGTTGGCGGGATGTACCCATGCTTCGCTGGTGCCAACTCAACTTTGGCGCTTGCTGTCTGAACCGATGGCCAAGCATGCGCTAAAAGAAGTGCTGCTCGGCGGTGCGATGATCCCGGTGTCACTCACCCAGCAGGCCGAGGCGGTAGGGATCCACTGCTGGTGCGGCTATGGTTTGACGGAGCTGGCTTCAACGGTTTGCGCCAAGCGTGCCGACGAGCTGCCCGGCGTTGGGGCACCTTTACCAGGCCGTGAAATACGCCTGGTGGATCAGGAGGTCTGGATCCGCTCCACCAGCCTGGCGCTGGGTTATTGGTTGCGGGGCGAGCTAGTGCCCATTACCGACGAGCAAGGATGGTTCCATACCCGCGATCGTGGCGCGATGGAGCAGGGTGAACTGCGTATTATTGGCCGGCTGGATAACCTGTTCTTCAGCGGCGGGGAAGGCGTTCAGCCGGAAGATGTGGAACGTGTGTTTGCCGCGCATCCACAGGTGTTGCAGGTGTTTATCGTGCCGATTGACGATGCAGAGTTTGGCCAACGGCCGGTAGCGGTGGTCGATCTGGAAGGCGAGTTGACGCTGGAGGGGTTAATGCTTTGGGCGCAGGACCGGCTGGCGAACTTCCAGCGGCCGATTGCCGCATTGGCGTTGCCCGACGAGCTAAAAAACGGCGGCATCAAGATTTCGCGCCGTCGTCTACAACAGTGGGCGAGTAGCCAACTGCAGGCATAATCTGTAGCGTTGCAAAAAAGGCCGCCCGAGGGCGGCCTTGCTATTGGTGTAACCGATTATTTCAGGCCCAGGGCCTTGGCAACGCCGCTGCCGTAATCAGGATGTACCTTGGTGAACAGCTCAACCTGACGGCGTTGGATCTGTTCTGGCACCTGCGACAGCTCACCGGCGATACGGGTGAACATACGTTGGTGCTCCTCGGCACTCAGCAGATTGAACAGCGCGCGCGGTTGGCTGTAGTAATCGTCGTCTTCACGATGATTCCAGTGATCGGCGGCACCTTCGATGCTCAATGGCGGTTCGCTGAAATCTGGTTGCTCCTGGAACACCCCAAAGCTGTTTGGCTCATAGGTTGCGCCGTTGCCGCTGTTACCATCCACCCGCATCGCCCCGTCGCGGTGATAGTTATGGAACGGGCATTTGGCACCGTTTACCGGGATTTGGTGATGGTTGACGCCCAGGCGGTAGCGGTGCGCATCGCCATAGGAGAACAGACGGCCCTGCAACATTTTATCCGGTGAGAAGCTGACGCCAGGCACCACGTTAGCCGGGTTCATGGCCACTTGTTCTACTTCGGAGAAGTAGTTATCCGGGTTGCGGTTCAGCTCGAAGAAGCCGACATCGATCAGCGGGTAGTCGCCGTGCGGCCAGACTTTGGTCAGGTCAAACGGGTTATACGGGGTTTGTGACGCTTCATGTTCTGGCATGATCTGGATTTGCAGTTTCCAGCGTGGGAAGTCACCGTTCTTGATGGAGTCGAACAGATCGCGCTGCGAACTTTCACGATCTTTGGCGATGATAGCTTCTGCTTCATCGTCCATCAGGTTTTCGATGCCTTGCTCACAGCGGAAGTGGAACTTGACCCAGAAACGCTCGTTATTGGCATTGATAAAGCTGAAGGTGTGGCTGCCGAAACCGTGCATATGACGGTAGGATTTAGGCAGGCCACGGTCGCTGAAGTCGATGGTCAACTGGTGCAGTGATTCAGGCAGATGGGAGAAGAAGTCCCATTTATACACCGGATTGCGCAGGTTGGTGTGCGGATCGCGTTTTACCACGTGGTTCAGGTCAGGGAATTTCAGTGGATCGCGCAGGTAGAACACCGGAGTATCGTTACCGACCAGATCCCAGTTACCTTCTTCGGTATAGAACTTCATGGCAAAGCCGCGGATATCACGTTCGGCGTCGGCAGCCCCGCGCTCACCGGCAACGGTAGAGAAGCGGACGAACATCTCGGTTTGCTTACCAATCTCAGAGAAGATTTTTGCGCGGGTGTACTTGGTTATATCGTGGGTGACGGTAAAGGTGCCGTAAGCTCCTGACCCCTTGGCGTGCATACGACGCTCTGGGATCACTTCGCGGTCAAAGTGGGCCAGTTTTTCCAGGAACCAAACGTCTTGAAGTAGCATCGGGCCGCGCTTACCGGCGGTGATCACGTTATTATTATCAACAACGGGCGCGCCAGCCGCGGTAGTTAATCCTTTCTTGCTCATCAATTGCTCCTTACTGTGTTGCAGTTAAGTTGGTAGCTCAGTTTCGGGTGCTGCAGATCTTCATCATATTAACTAATGAAAAGGCCAGCCCTGCTGACCTTCATCAAAGGCACTTCTAGTTGTAGACTTATTCTCAGTCCTCGGCAAATAGGCAGCGCTTATCGTTGTAATTTTGGGGTAACTGATTGGCATTTGTTTACAGTTTATTGAAAAATTAACGGCTTATTGCTTTAAATTAGCCGGGGATTGATGACAATTCAGTTACACTTACCCGCGTATTTTTTCCGGTGCCAGACATCATCACTCCCTGATGATGAAGAATGAAAAGGATCAATAATGAACAAAACTTTAGTCGCGTGCGCAGCAGGTTTGCTGTTTGTGGCTGGCTCTGCCAATGCAATCAGCGTGAGCGGTGAGGCAGGGGAACATTACACCAACCTTGGTGTAGGCTTGGGGGGAACAACGGCGGGCTTAGGGATCAGCGGCAACTGGATCCGTAGCGATCATGATGGTGACATCGGGAGTCTGGGGTTGAGCTTCGGCCTGCCGGTTGGGCCTTTGACGGCCACCGTGGGCGGCAAGGCCATTTATCTTAGCCCGAGAGATGGCAAAGATGGTGGGGCATTGGCATTAGGGGGCGGTCTGCAATGGGATCTCAACCGCTATCTCAGCCTGTATGGCGAAGGCTATTTTGCGCCGGAGTCTTTGACCAGCGGGGCAAAAGCCTACAACGAAGCTAATGGCGGGCTGCGCTTAAACGTGCGTCCGTTCAATGTGGATGTCGGTTATCGTTACATCAACATCGAAGGTAAAGACGGTAACCGCGACAACGCGATCGCCGATGGCCCTTATATTGGTGTGGGCGTGGGCTTCTGATCCTGCCTGCGATTAAAGGGGCGCCATGCGGCGCCCCAATGTTTTCCGCTTTAGCCGATAGCCGGTAACAGGCCGCTCGCGATGCTGAGCTGAATGGCAATCACCGCCACCCCACAGACAAACACCAACGCCAACGCTGGCGTCCCGCCCCAGACTCGATAGCTGGCCTGATGCCGACGACGAGTTTTCCAGACCAGCAATGAAGGCAGCAACAAGGCGAGTACCGACAGCGCAATTGCCGCGAACCCGAGTGCCAGCACAAAACCGCGTGGATAGAACAGTGCGAATGCCAATGGCGGCAGGAAGGTGATGGCGCCGGTCTGCAAGCGGCCTCGCACATTATCCCGGCGCTTGAACAGATCGGCCAGGAAGTCGAACAACCCGAGCGAAACCCCCAGGAACGAGGTTGCCAGTGCCAAATCGGCAAACAGGTGCACCGCCAGTTCGACATGAGGCGACGCGACCACGTCACGCACCGCTTGCAGTAAACCGTTCAGCCCGGCCTGTTGTGCCAGAATGCCGACAAAGGTGGTGGAACTGATGCTGCCCAGCGTCGCTAACTGCCAGAAGATATAAGCCACTAACGGGATGGCACTGCCGATGATGAAGATCCAACGCAGCTTGCGGATGTTACCGCCCATATAGTTGACGATGCTGGGTACGCTGCCGTGGAAACCAAACGAAGTGAAGATCACCGGGATGGCCGAGAGCGCCAGCCCTTGTTCTAGCGGGAGCGTCAGCAGGTTGGTTTGCTGGATGTGCGGCATCATCAGGCCAAGCATGACGATCAGGAAAATCGACTTGGCGGTAAACAGAATACGGTTGAACAGGTCCACCGAATGGGTGCCGATGCAGACGATCCCCCCGGCGACCAGGGTGAACAGCAGCACGCCGAGGTAAGTCGGGAAGTCCTGAGAAGTCCACTGGCTGATGCTGACAGCCAGCAGTTCGCCAGCGCCGCTGATATAGGCTGCGGTCAGCGCATACATCAAGAACATCATGCTGAAGCTGGTAAGCCACTGACCACCGCCGCCGAGATAACGTTTGGCCAGCGTTCCCAGGCCGGTGTCCGCCTGCTCATGCTGATAAACTTCGACCAGCAACAGTGCGGTATAGCACATCAATAACCACAGCCCCACCAGCAGTGCGAGCGTTACGCCAAAACCTACGCCCGCTGCCGCCAGGGGCATAGCCAGCATCCCTGCACCAATGGTGGTGCCTGCCACGATAAAAACACTGCCCAGCGTGCGATTCTTCACGTTTTTCTCTGCTATTGGATAATTTAGGGGCGTTTTCGGGGCCCTATTTTTAGTGCGGCAGAATAGTTGATTGCCGATTTTGTGTCAAACCGGCGTTACGTATGGTGTACATCTAAATTTACGGACATTGATCGGGTTGCGTCGGTAATAAAAAATGCCTTTAGACAGCAATATCGTTGGCTGTGTAGTGAAAAGTTGTTTACAGGCTTCTATAGTGGAGGGATCTGAACATAAAGGGAGAGGTCAATGTTAAGGGTGGAGATGCTCAGCACTGGTGATGAAGTGCTGCATGGGCAAATTATTGATACCAACGCTGCCTGGCTGGCAGATTACCTGTTCCAGCAAGGCTTACCGATGAGCGGACGCGAAACGGTGGGGGATAGCCTTTCTTCGCTGATCGAAATCCTGCAGGAGCGCAGCCATATTGCCGACGTGCTGATCGTCAACGGCGGTCTGGGGCCAACCAGCGACGATCTCAGTGCGTTGGCAGCGGCCAAGGCTTGTGATACCGAATTGGTCGAACATCCTGAATGGATCGCCCGTATGGAAGCCTATTTTGCGGAACGTGGCCGCCCAATGGCAGCTTCAAACCGTAAACAGGCGCAGATCCCGGCTAATGCGGAAATGCTGGATAACCGTGTAGGTACCGCCTGCGGCTTTGCCTTAACGCTGAATAAATGCCGGATGTTCTTTACGCCGGGCGTGCCTTCCGAATTTAAAGTGATGGTAGAAGAGCAGATCCTGCCACGCCTGCGCCAAGGCTTTACTCTGCCTAAGCCGCCGTTGTGTCTTCGCCTTACCACCTTCGGGACTTCGGAAAGCGACTTGGCTGCTGAACTGGACGGCATGCCTTTGCCGCCGGGTGTCGTACTGGGCTATCGCTCTTCCAGTCCGATTATTGAATTGAAGTTGACTGGCCCACAGGCTCAGCGTGCCGCGATGGAACAAGCCTGGCAGCGAGTGCGGCAGGTTGCGGGTGACAATACGATATTTGAAGGTACGGCTGGGCTACCGGCAGAGCTGACACAACGCTTACAGCAGCAGAACTTGACGTTGGCGCTGAGCGAGCAATTTACCGCCGGCCTGATCAACCTGCAGTTGCAGAGCGAAGCTGCCCCGCTAGCCGGTGGCGAACTGTTACCGGCGCATTGCTGCGAAACGTTGGCAACGGTGCTGGCGCGAGCCCAGTCTTTGGCGCAGCTCACCGGCGCACAGCTGGCGCTGGCGGTTAGCGCCATGGCAGGAGATCGTGTCAGCGTTGTCCTGCATACGCCCAAAGGCGGTATTGGCCAGACGGTAAGCTATCGCGCATCACGTCATGGCCTGCGTTTACGTCAGGAGTCGGTCGCGATGCTGGCGCTGGATATGCTGCGTCGTTGGCTGAATGGCGGCCAGGTTTGCGGCAAAAACGGCTGGCTGGAAATTGTGGAAATTATCGAGTAGAAACTCGTTCATGGCGGTGAGATATCCCTTATGGATCATAACAATATAAGGGGTATTCGCTGTGGGATTGAGTTGTTACACGCTTTGCGGGTGTTTGAGACTCTTCGTCTTGGGCATTGATACCCGTCGCCTTTCAAGCTGCAGCGTTGTTGGCTGCAACTTGAATTTCTTAGGGTATTCAGTGTTCGATGATTATTTTATTGAGTTAGATTTCCAGCTCGATATCCATGGCGGGCATGCAGCAGCAGGGCAGGATCTCGCCATGATTGATAAATGCCAACGGCTGCTGGTGGTAAGCGACCTCACCCTTCAGTAATTTCACTCGGCAGGCACCGCAATAGCCGGAGCGGCATTGGTATTCCACCTCCACCTTATGCAGTTCCAGCACGTCGAGCAGGCATTTCTCACCTTCGGGGCAGGAGAGCTGCGTACCGGTGGCACGCAGCGTGATGGTTGGTGCAGCCACTTACAGCTCGAAATCACTCAGGTCGTCGGCGTTGACTTCAGAGTCAATCTGGCCGACCAGGTAAGAGCTGACTTCCACTTCCTGCGGAGCCACCTGCACGTTATCCGACACCAGCCAGGCGTTGATCCACGGGATTGGGTTGGAGCGGGTAGGGAACGGTGAGCCCAGGCCGACGGCCTGCATGCGGATATTGGTAATGTATTCCACATACTGGCACAGGATGTCTTTGTTCAAGCCAATCATGGAGCCGTCGCGGAACAGATATTCGGCCCACTCTTTCTCTTGCTGTGCCGCCAGGACGAACAGGTCATAGCACTGTTGCTGGCATTCCACGGCGATTTCGGCCATCTCTGGGTCATCGGCGCCTGAGCGCATCAGGTTCAGGATATGTTGCGTACCGGTCAGGTGCAGGGCTTCGTCGCGGGCGATCAGCTTGATGATTTTGGCGTTGCCTTCCATCAGCTCACGCTCGGCGAAAGCAAACGAACAGGCGAAGCTAACGTAGAAACGAATGGCCTCCAGCGCGTTGACGCTCATCAGGCACAGATACAGCTGCTTTTTGATGGCGCGCAGGTTAACGGTCACCGTTTTACCATTGACCTGATGCGTGCCTTCACCCAGCAGATGATAGTAGCTGGTCATTTCGATCAGATCGTCGTAGTAGCCGGAGATATCTTTTGCCCGCTTGAGGATCTCCTCGTTGGTGACGATATCGTCGAACACCACCGACGGATCGTTAACGATATTACGAATGATATGGGTGTAGGAACGCGAGTGAATGGTCTCTGAGAATGACCAGGTTTCGATCCAGGTTTCCAGCTCCGGAATGGAGATCAGCGGCAGAAATGCCACGTTAGGGCTACGGCCCTGAATGGAGTCCAGCAGCGTCTGATACTTCAGGTTGCTGATGAAGATGTGCTTCTCATGTTCCGGCAGCGCTTGATAGTCGATACGATCGCGCGCGACGTCAACCTCTTCCGGACGCCAGAAGAAGGAGAGCTGTTTTTCGATCAGCTTTTCGAAGATTTCATGCTTTTGCTGGTCGAAACGCGCCACGTTGACCGACTGGCCGAAGAACATCGGCTCAAGCAACTGGTTGTTTTTGTTTTGAGAAAAAGTAGTGTAAGCCATGAGCTTGGATCCATTAGTGCCGGGCTGAAAATTAAAGGGGCCGGAAGAGTTCCGGCCCGCTGTGTCAAACGTTAGATCTTGCAGGCGCCGCCTTCACAGTCGTCATCGCCGCCCTGAGCAGGCTGCATGTCTTCCTGGATATCATCTGCACCGTCGCGGGTGTTCTGATAATACAGCGTTTTGACACCGAACTTGTAGGTGGTGAGCAGATCTTTCAACAACTGCTTCATCGGCACCTTGCCACCCGGGAAACGGGTTGGGTCATAGTTGGTGTTCGCCGAGATCGACTGATCGATAAATTTCTGCATCAGGCCAACCAGTTGCAGGTAACCGTCGTTATTCGGTAATTCCCACAGCAGTTCGTAGTCATTTTTCAGACGCTCATACTCAGGAACGACCTGGCGCAGAATACCGTCTTTGGACGCTTTGATACTGATATGGCCGCGCGGTGGCTCAATGCCGTTGGTGGCATTGGAGATCTGCGACGAGGTTTCCGACGGCATCAAGGCAGACAGCGTTGAGTTGCGCAGGCCGGTCTCTTTGATCTCTTTACGCAGGCTTTCCCAGTCGTAATGCAGCGGTTCGTTACAGATCGCGTCTAAATCTTTCTTGTAAGTATCGATTGGCAAGATGCCTTGCGCATAGGTGGTTTCATTGAACCACGGGCAAGCCCCTTGCTCCTGAGCCAGACGGTTCGAGGCTTTCAGCAGGTAGTACTGGATCGCTTCGAAGGTTCTGTGGGTCAGGTTGTTGGCGCTGCCGTCGGAATAGCGTACGCCGTTCTTCGCCAGGTAATAGGCGAAGTTGATCACCCCGATACCCAGGGTGCGGCGGCCCATCGCACCACGGTGAGCGGCTTTGATCGGGTAATCCTGATAATCCAGCAGGGCGTCGAGCGCACGTACAGCCAGCGTCGCCAGCTCTTCCAGATCGTCCAGGCTTTCAATCGCACCTAGGTTGAATGCGGACAGCGTACACAGCGCGATTTCGCCGTTTTCGTCGTTAACGTCATCCAGCGGTTTGGTCGGCAGAGCGATTTCCAGGCACAGGTTTGACTGGCGTACCGGGGCGATCTGCGGATCGAACGGGCTGTGGGTGTTGCAGTGATCGACGTTCTGGATGTAGATACGGCCAGTAGAAGCACGTTCCTGCATCATCAGTGAGAACAGCTCTACCGCTCTCACTCGCTGCTGACGAATGCTGCTGTCTTTCTCATACAGGGTATACAGGCGCTCGAACTCGTCCTGATCGGCGAAGAACGCGTCGTACAGCCCTGGAACGTCAGACGGGCTGAACAGGGTGATGTCTTCATTCTTGATCAGGCGCTGATACATCAGGCGGTTGAGCTGCACGCCGTAGTCCATATGACGGACGCGGTTGCCTTCAACCCCACGGTTGTTTTTCAGCACCAGCAGGCTTTCCACTTCCAGATGCCACATTGGGTAGAACAGCGTTGCTGCACCACCACGTACGCCGCCCTGAGAGCAGGATTTCACCGCGGTCTGGAAGTGTTTGTAGAACGGGATACAGCCAGTGTGGAAGGCTTCACCGCCACGAATTGGGCTACCCAAGGCACGGATACGGCCAGCATTGATACCGATACCGGCGCGCTGTGAAACGTATTTCACAATGGCGCTGGAGGTGGCGTTGATGGAATCCAGGCTGTCACCACACTCGATCAGCACGCAAGAGCTGAATTGGCGGGTTGGAGTGCGCACGCCAGACATGATCGGCGTAGGCAGTGAAATCTTGAAGGTGGAGATCGCGTCATAGAAACGTTTTACGTAGTCCAGACGGGTGGCGCGCGGGTAGTTGGAGAACAGGCACGCGGCTACCAGGATATACAGGAACTGGGCGCTCTCGTAAATCTCGCCGCTGACGCGGTTCTGCACCAGATATTTACCTTCCAACTGCTTCACGGCAGCGTAAGAGAAGTTCATATCACGCCAGTGATCGATAAAGGAGTCCATCTGCTCGAACTCTTCAGTGGTGTAGTCTTCCAGCAGATGTTTATCGTATTTGCCCATCTCCACCATGCGTGCGACGTGGTCGAGCAGCTTCGGTGGCTCAAACTGGCCGTAAGCTTTTTTACGCAGATGGAAGATGGCGAGGCGAGCGGCCAGATACTGATAGTCCGGTGCGTCACGGGAGATCAGATCGGCTGCGGCCTTGATGATGGTTTCATGAATATCGGCGGTCTTGATGCCATCATAAAACTGAATATGTGAACGTAACTCTACTTGAGAGACCGAGACGTTGTTTAAACCTTCCGCGGCCCAGTCGATGACTCGGTGGATTTTGTCGAGGTTGATGCGCTCTTTACTGCCATCGCGTTTAGTTACAAGTAGGCTTTGGTTCATTTTTACCTGTCCGTGAGATTCCCCTAAGCAGAAAGTGTAGTCGCTCTGCTCAGTATGTAAACACTATATATAGGGGGTGTATGTCGGTGAGGTAACAAGATAGTGATAAAACAGTGGGTTTGCAAGTGAACAAAACCTGCCGATCTTGTGGATAACTTGGGGGTGAAATGTTACCAATTGTTCCTAGTGCGCGCCCTATCTGGGGTGACAAGGTTGTCAATAAGCGCGATGAGATTTTGCTGATTTTGTGAAAACCCCGATCGTTTGCCGCTTTATTAAACGTTAGAAAAAAACCGCATATTGATCTGCTTTTATATTCTTAAAAACGGTTTAGATCGGCTTTTTTGATCGAAAACGGATAAATAGGTATTTATCTTATACGCTTAGGTGCACCGGCGGCGGAAACATCGCCACCGGTACGTTATGGCAGTTTCAACCCTGGTGCTGGGTATGCACCATGTAGTTCACATCCACGTTGCGGCCCAGCTTGAAATGGTCGGTGATCGGGTTGTAATGCAGCCCGATGATATGTTTTTCACGCAGCTCGGTGCCGTCGACCCAACCGATCAGTTCAGAAGGGCGGATGAACTTCTTATGATCATGGGTGCCCTGTGGCACCATCTTGAGCACGTATTCAGCGCCGATGACCGCCATCAGCCAGGCTTTGGTATTGCGGTTGATGGTGGAGAAGAACACATGGCCGCCTGGTTTGACCAAATGCGCACAGGCGCGCACGACGGAGGCCGGATCCGGGACGTGCTCGAGCATCTCCATACAGGTGACGATGTCATACTGTTGCGGATGAGCCTGCGCATGGCTTTCTACCGTTTCTTGCACGTAGGTCACCTGCATACCGCTTTCCAGCGCATGCAGCCGCGCTACCTGGAGCGGTTCTGCCCCCATATCCAGCCCGGTCACCAACGCACCTTCACGCGCCATGCTCTCTGCCAGAATGCCGCCGCCACAGCCAACGTCGAGCACTTGTTTGTCAAAAATGCCTCCTGCGCGCTGCATGATATAATTCAGACGCAGCGGATTGATCCGATGCAACGGCTTGAACTCACCTTCCAAATCCCACCAGCGCGAGGCGACAGCTTCAAATTTGGCGATTTCCTGGTGATCAACGTTTGGCGCGTGACGGGATGATTCAGCATTCATGGGCGTTATTAGCTCCTGGTTCTCTTATGGTGCAGATTATACATGTTCCGGCACGCTTGGCGCAGCGCTGTTGTTACCGGGGCAATTTTCGCCCGCAGGGCAGCACATTTCAGCGAAACAGCGCCGGTAATTTCCCCGTAAAGCGCGCTTTGTGATATAGTTTTACACCTTTGGCACTACGCCAAGGCAGATGAATCATTCAGTATGAGGGATAGCAGCTCCATGAGCGACCTTGCCAGAGAAATCACACCGGTAAATATCGAAGAAGAGCTGAAAAGCTCGTATCTGGATTACGCGATGTCCGTTATTGTCGGCCGTGCGTTGCCAGATGTTCGTGATGGACTGAAGCCGGTGCACCGCCGCGTTCTGTACGCGATGAATGTACTGGGTAACGACTGGAATAAACCATACAAGAAATCGGCCCGTGTCGTTGGGGACGTGATCGGTAAGTATCACCCGCATGGTGACAGCGCGGTGTATGACACGATCGTCCGTATGGCCCAACCGTTTTCGTTGCGTTACATGTTGGTGGACGGCCAGGGTAACTTCGGTTCTGTGGACGGCGACTCCGCCGCAGCAATGCGTTATACCGAAGTGCGCATGTCGAAAATCGCCCACGAACTGCTGGCGGATCTGGAAAAAGAGACCGTCGACTTCGTGCCAAACTATGACGGTACCGAGCAGATCCCGGCCGTTATGCCAACCAAGATCCCGAACCTGCTGGTCAACGGCTCGTCCGGTATCGCCGTAGGTATGGCGACCAACATTCCGCCGCATAACCTGTCTGAAGTTATCAATGGCTGTCTGGCCTATATCGAGGATGAAAACATCAGCATTGAAGGGCTGATGGAACACATCCCAGGCCCGGACTTCCCGACGGCGGCAATCATCAATGGTCGTCGTGGTATTGAAGAAGCCTACCGTACTGGCCGTGGCAAAGTGTATCTCCGCGCCCGTGCCGAGGTAGAGGCGGACGCTAAAACCGGCCGCGAAACCATCATCGTGCATGAAATTCCTTATCAGGTGAACAAAGCGCGCCTGATCGAGAAAATTGCCGAGCTGGTGAAAGAGAAACGCGTTGAAGGCATCAGCGCGCTGCGTGACGAGTCTGATAAAGACGGTATGCGCATCGTGATTGAAGTCAAACGTGACGCCGTGGGTGAAGTGGTGCTGAATAACCTGTATTCGCTGACTCAGCTACAGGTCACCTTCGGTATCAACATGGTGGCACTGCATCAGGGCCAGCCAAAGTTGCTGAACCTGAAAGATATTCTGCGTGCATTTGTGCGCCACCGCCGTGAAGTGGTGACCCGCCGTACCATTTTCGAACTGCGTAAAGCCCGCGATCGCGCCCATATCCTGGAAGCGTTAGCCATTGCGTTGGCCAACATCGACCCGATTATCGAATTGATCCGCCGCGCGCCGACTCCGGCAGAAGCGAAGATTGCGTTAATCGCGCAACCTTGGGATCTGGGTAACGTCGGGGCGATGCTGGAACGCGCCGGTGACAACGCTGCACGCCCAGAGTGGCTGGAGCCAGAGTTCGGTATCCGTGACGGTAAATATTACCTGACCGAGCAACAGGCTCAGGCGATCCTGGATCTGCGCTTGCAGAAACTGACCGGCCTGGAGCACGAGAAGCTGCTGGACGAGTATAAAGAGCTGCTGAACATCATCGCTGAGCTGATCTTTATTCTGGAAAACCCAGACCGCTTGATGGAAGTGATCCGTGAAGAACTGGTGGCCATGCGCGATCAGTTCGGTGACGCACGCCGTACCGAAATTACCGCCAACACGTCTGATATCAACATCGAAGACCTGATCAACCAGGAAGATGTGGTCGTGACATTGTCGCATCAGGGCTACGTGAAGTATCAGCCTCTGACCGACTATGAAGCGCAGCGTCGCGGTGGTAAAGGCAAGTCAGCCGCCCGTATTAAAGAAGAAGACTTTATCGATCGTCTGCTGGTGGCCAACACCCACGACACGATCCTGTGCTTCTCCAGCCGTGGTCGCCTGTACTGGATGAAGGTGTATCAACTGCCGGAAGCCAGCCGTGGTGCTCGTGGCCGCCCGATCGTCAACCTGTTGCCGCTGGAAGCCAACGAACGTATCACCGCCATTCTGCCGGTGCGTGAATACGAAGAAGGGCGCCATGTGTTTATGGCTACCGCCAGCGGTACCGTGAAGAAAACCGCATTGACCGAGTTCAGCCGCCCACGCAGTGCTGGCATCATCGCCGTTAACCTCAACGAGGGTGACGAGCTGATTGGTGTTGACCTGACCGACGGCAGCAACGAAGTGATGCTGTTCTCCGCCAACGGTAAAGTGGTGCGCTTCCCAGAAGGGCAGGTGCGCTCGATGGGCCGTACCGCTACCGGCGTACGCGGTATCAACCTCGGTGAAGGCGATCGTGTAGTTTCGCTGATTGTTCCACGCGGTGAAGGCGATATCCTGACCGTGACGCAGAACGGCTACGGCAAGCGTACTGCGGTAACGGAATATCCGACCAAATCGCGTGCGACCCAAGGGGTTATCTCCATCAAGGTCAGCGAGCGTAATGGCCAGGTTGTTGGGGCTGTGCAGGTAGAAACTACCGACCAAATCATGATGATCACCGATGCAGGCACGCTGGTGCGTACCCGTGTCGCGGAAGTCAGCGTGGTTGGCCGTAACACCCAGGGTGTTACCCTGATCCGTACTGCGGAAGACGAGAACGTCGTCGGCCTGCAGCGCGTTGCTGAACCGGTTGAAGATGAAGAGCTTGATAGCCTTGAACCAGGAAGCGACGAAGCGGAAGAAGATACCACACCACTCGATGAGGGTGATGAGGATACCGGCGCCGTAGACGATATGGATGACGAGAACGCCTAAATAGCACGGCCTTGGCCGTATAATCTGGGTGGTTCAAAAAGGGCTTGGCAGCGATGCTAGGCCCTTTTTCAGTTGTATGGTTTAATTGCTGCAATCACTTGTCGATGCTGCACGGGATCGTTGTTTTGCTATGATTATGCTCGTCACCCCTTACTCTGGCATGGTACCTGCTTGAAATACTTAGCCTCTTTCCGTACCACGTTAAAAATTTCCCGCTATCTGTTTCGGGTGCTGGCGTTCATGCTGTGGTCGCTGGGTGCACTGCTGACCACGTTTTATATCCTGGATATCGTGCATGAGAAAGAATCCGA
This sequence comes from Serratia sp. 14-2641, assembly GCF_001692375.1. Classification (NCBI taxonomy): domain Bacteria; kingdom Pseudomonadati; phylum Pseudomonadota; class Gammaproteobacteria; order Enterobacterales; family Yersiniaceae; genus Serratia; species Serratia sp. 14-2641. Next base: position 257,767 of record NZ_LXKR01000001.1, read on the forward strand.
TATCAGGCAGGAATATAATCTCAACTTTGACCAGGCTCAGGGTTACATTCGCCACTCGGCGGATATCATCCGCGACATCAAATACATGGCGGAAAACCGCCTCAACGGCACGGTAGGGAGCCTCGAGCTGTTCACCGGCATGATGAATGGCCAAGACAGCCAGCCGGAGATGAAGCCGCTGTACCCAGAATCCAACTGTGCGCTGAACTCTAACTACCGTGACTCGATCACGTCGTTAAACAGTCTGATCCAATACTGGAAAGAAAACTTTGTCGCGGCCTATGATCTGAACCGGGTGTTTTTTATCGGCAGTGACAGCCTGTGCATGACGGAATTCGGTAGCAGCAACGGTATCACCGATCGGCAAAACGTGCTCAAGGCGCTGCATGAGCGCATCCTTAAATACCGTAACGCCGCCAACAGCGCGGAGAAAGACAATAACCTTTACTGGATCAGCCCCAGCCAGCAGCGGCCTGATGTAGGTTATCTGTATGTGATGACGCCGGTCTATGTCGGCAACAAGCTGGAAGCGCTGCTGGGGATTGAACAGACAATCCGCCTGGAGGACTTTGTCACCACCAGCAACCTGCCGGTGGGAGTTAATCTGCTGGATGAGAACAACGAATCGGTGCTGCGACTGGCCAATGGCGATCGCTACGCCTCTTCGCTCAATGTTTATCCGCAGGAACACACCTATTTTGGCTATGTCGACAGTTACCAGGATCTAATCATGAAGAAGGCGCTGCCGCCTTCGTCGCTCAGCATCGTGTATTCATTGCCGGTGAAGAGCGTGGTGGAGCGCTTCAAGGTACTGATCCTCAATGCGGTGTTGCTTAACCTGCTGTCGGCCGTGGTGTTGTTCAGCCTGGCGTGGTTGTTCGAACGCAAGATGTTCCTGCCTGCGGAAGAGAATGCCTTCCGGTTGGAGGAGCATGAACAGTTCAACCGCAAAATCGTGGCTTCGGCGCCGGTGGGCATCTGCATTCTGCGCATCAGTGATGGTACCAACATCCTGAGTAATGAACTGGCGCATAACTATATCAACCTGTTGACCAATGAGGATCGGGATCGTATTACACGCATTATCTGCGAACAGCAGGTCAACTTTGTAGATGTGATGACCAGTAATAACAACAATCTACAAATCAGCTTTGTGCATTCCCGTTACCGCAATGAAGACGTGGCTATCTGCGTGCTGGTTGACGTTAGCGCCCGCGTCAAAATGGAAGAGTCGCTGCAGGAAATGGCCGCGGCGGCGGAACAGGCCAGCCAGTCCAAATCGATGTTCCTGGCCACCGTCAGTCATGAGCTGCGCACGCCGCTCTACGGGATTATCGGCAACCTGGATCTGCTGCAGACCAAAGCGTTGCCGCAAGGGGTCGATCGCCTGGTCAATGCGATGAACAATTCCTCGGGGCTGTTGCTGAAGATCATCAGCGACATCCTGGACTTCTCCAAGATTGAGTCGGAGCAGTTGAAAATAGAACCTCGTGAGTTTTCTTGCCTGGAAGTCATTACCCACATCGCGGGCAACTACTTGCCGCTGGTGGTGAAAAAGCGGCTCGGTTTGTACTGTTTTATTGAACAAGGTGTGCCTGAGCGTATCAATGGCGATCCCGTGCGTTTGCAACAGGTATTGTCTAACCTGTTGAATAACGCCATCAAGTTTACCGACACCGGCTGTATTATCTTGCAGGTCTGCACCCGTGACAGCTATCTGGAGTTCAGCATTCGCGATACCGGCGTCGGCATTCCAGAAAAAGAGGTCCTGCGCCTGTTTGATCCCTTCTTCCAGGTTGGCAGCGGGGTGCAGCGCCATTTCCAAGGCACTGGGCTTGGGCTGGCGATTTGTGAAAAACTGATCAACCTGATGGACGGTGATATCGCGGTGGAGTCCGAGCCTGGCCTCGGCAGCCTGTTTACCATTCGTATTCCGCTGTTTGGGGCGCAGTTCCCGGCGCCGCAGGCCAGCGATACCTGGCAGGGCAAAAACCTGTGGCTGCAAATTCGTAACCAGCGGTTGGAAAGCTATCTACAGGCGATCCTTGGCGGCTACGGTGCCACGGTATTACGTTATGAGGGGCAGCAAACCGCGGCAGGGGACGTTCTGTTCAGCGATCATCCTTTACAGGTGGACACTCCGCTGTTGGCACAGATCGAACTCTCTATTGCGCACATTGGGCCGTCGTTGGAAACGCACCCAGGTTACTGGCTGCATAGTACCTCCACGCCACGGGACGCTATCCAACTGTTGAACCGGCTATTTGGTGTGGTTACCGAAAGCGATAAGGCGTTGGCGCAACTGCCGTTATCGGTTAAGGCCAATAGTGCCGATAACGGAGATATTCGCCTGCTGGTGGTGGACGATCACCCGATTAACCGGCGCTTGCTATCCGATCAACTGGCATCGTTGGGCTATCAGGTGATTACCGCCAATGATGGTGTCGATGCGCTCAGCGTACTGGAACGCAATCCGGTGGATATCGTATTGACTGATGTCAATATGCCGAATATGGATGGTTATGAATTGACACGTTGCCTGCGCCGGTCCGATTTTACAGCCCCGGTGATAGGCGTGACGGCTAATGCGTTGGCAGAAGAGAAACAGCGCTGTCTTGAGGCCGGGATGGATAACTGCCTGTCGAAACCGGTCACGCTGGAGACGCTGGAGCAGTCACTGGGCTATTACAGTCAACGGGTACGGCGGTTTAGGGCTGAGTCGGAAGATGTATAAATACTAAAGGGCGCCTGAGAGCGCCCTTTAAATTGATCACAATGTTGGTTCAGGGGTACTGCATGCTGCACCCGTTGAACTTTAGTCTTTATCCAACTGCGTCATACTGACGGAAGAGAGATAGTTGAGCAGTGCGATATCGTTATCAACACCCAGTTTCATCATGGCTGATTTCTTCTGGCTACTGATAGTCTTGATGCTACGGTTCAGTTTTTTGGCGATTTCGGTCACCAGGAAACCTTCGGCGAACAGACGCAACACTTCACTTTCTTTCGGGGAGAGGCGTTTGTCACCGTAACCGCTGGCGCTGATTTTCTCCAACAGCTTTGAAACGCTCTCTGGCGTGAATTTCTTTCCTTTCTGCAATGCGGCCAGCGCTTTTGGCAAATCGGTAGGCGCACCCTGTTTCAGGACGATGCCTTCGATGTCCAGATCCAACACCGCGCTGAGAATGGCCGGATTGTTGTTCATGGTCAGAACGATGATCGACAATTGCGGATAGTGGCGTTTGATATATTTTATCAGCGTAATGCCGTCGCCATATTTGTCACCCGGCATCGAAAGATCGGTGATCAGTACGTTGGCGTCCAGCTTGGACAGATTGTTGATCAGTGCTGTAGAGTCCTCGAACTCCCCAACGACATTCACCCACTCAATTTGCTCAAGTGACTTCCGGATGCCAAACAGTACGATAGGATGGTCATCGGCAATAATTACGTTCAGGTTATTCATGTTGTTGGCTACCTTGCTGCAGCAGTCTACTGACGAAAAAATCAATCTGACTGATGTTATTCTCGATCTTGAGCGCATCACCGTCCGCGATGTGCTGTTCTAACGATTCACACAGAAGCTTTCCGGGAAGCAGATTTAACATGGCAAACACGCCCTTCAGGCGGTGTGCGGTTTGAGACAGCGCTGCAAAATCACCGCTGCCCGCCTCAGTATACAGTTTTTTGATATCGTCGGGTACTGTATCAATAAACAAACCATAGTAATCACTTGATCTCAATTGTTTTTCATACACTTGGGCGCTTTCTGCCAGTGATCCTACAGGGGTTTCTTCCTGCTCTTGTGCCGCCATCTGGTGTTCTATCAAGATCAGAACAGCGTCGATCATGGCATTGTGCAGGTTATAGTTGACGCGAATATAGCCTTTATCAAGCTGTTGCCAGCCCGCTTCATCGCTGGTTAACAGTAACGTATAGTCGTCGGCCTGCTGCGGGTTATCGGTCAGTAATACATCATAATCCCGGCTGTTTTGGTGCTCCTCGGCCACGATGCAGTTGGCCCCGTAGCCCGCCAGTAGCTGAGTCACGATAAGGCGGATCTCGTCGGAGGTGATATCCAGCAGCGCCGTTACCCCATCGAGTAATTTCTCCGTCGCCTGTTCCTCTGTTTTTTCCTGCTCCATAGTGACGCGAATGGTATAGCGGGTACCGATATCGATTTTGCTGCGGATATCCAACTGGCCATTGAGTTTTTTGCACAGTTGATTACACAGGAAAAACGTCAACCCAGAACCATGGTCGAAGCGATCGACCAGCGTTTGGCTGAGGAACGGGTAGGTCAGGTTGCTGATTTCCTCACTGGAAATGCCGGTGCCGGTGTCATTGATATGAAATACCAGTTGTTCAGGGCGATCGGCTTCCTGTTCTACCACCAGTGTGATCTTGCCGTAGGCGGTGGTGATGATGGCGTAGCGCAGCAGCAATGAAAGGATTTTGCGCAGTGCGCCAGCATCGCCAATGTACTGTTGGTTGACGTCCAGATTAACGTGATTGAACAGCGCCAGCCCTTTCTGGTTGATGGCTGGCAGCATGTCCAGCAGCAGTTCATCCAGCAGTGCAGAGGGATTGAATGGTTGACGTACCGGCTGCCAATCCTGTGTTTCCAGCCGGGTGAGCAGGGTGATATTGTCGATCAGATCCAATACCGATGCAGAAGCCAGGTTGAGTTGTTTAAGCAATGTCTGTTGCTGCTCGGCATCTGATGGTTGGCACAGGCTCCCGGCCAGTTCGTGCATTTGCCGCACCGGCTGATTCAGCTCGATCCCCAGGTTGTGCAGCATCAACTTACGGGCCTGAACGTTTTTATCGTATTCGCGGCGGGCCTGTTGCAGCCGTTTGTTCACCATCACTTCTTTATCCTGATCGTTGAGCAGGAACAGATAGGTTTCCGCCGTTCGTTGGCTGCGGAAGATGCGGATCTCATAGACTTCGTTGTTGACCGTAGCCTGGATCACGCCGTGATGCTGCTCCGCCATATGGGCAATTTTGGACAGGCTGAGATGTGGTAACAGGTGCTCGGCGATCTTGTTGCTGGTAATCACGCTATTATCGGCAAAGTCATAGACCAGTAGCCCGCAAGGCAGGCTGGCGACAATTTCCTGATTGAGCGAGCGTTGGAGATCCAGCTCGGCGGCGATATTTTCGCTGGGGCGGATGTATTGCTGGCGGAGGAAATAAATGCCCACCATCGATAGCGTCAGTAACAGCAGATTGACCGCCAGTAGCCAGATGTTATTGCGCAGCAGGTCAATCGCCAGATTGAAAGCTGAAACGCGGTAAATCAACTGCAGCGGCGAGTTGGGCAAGGAAACACTGAATTCAACCCAACTGCCTTTCAGGGCTGCCTGGGCGTTGATTGCCGTTTCGCTCGGCACCATGCTGTCGTCGATCTCTTCATTATCGGGCAGCAGCAGGAAGTTGGAGCGGGCCATGTTAAGCGGAATGATATCGTTAATCGGCAGGTCGAAGGCGATCACCGTGGCCAAATGTCCAGGCTGGTTAAAGGTGGTGCGGATGGAAAACGAGTAGGCATTCTGGAAGCGCTGTTTGCGCAGGCCGGAAAAACTTTCGCGTTCGTCCAGCATATTGGCCTGTTGCAGCATTTCGGTGCGGCGGTCTGACACCGACGTAGTCAGGTAGTTTTCTTTCAACCGCGAGGTCAGGTCTTTCAGCGATTGGGTCGTCACCAGGCTCAGGCTGTTATCTTGCCCGTTGAGAAAATACATCGCATAGTTTTCAGTCTCGGTTCCCCAGCGGTTATCGAGGAAGTCCGAGATATTGGCAACCGTAGCCAGCGTGGCGATGTCGTGGTTGCCAAAAATGACCGCATCGGTTTTGCTGCGTCGCTTCTCAACATAATAGACATCCGGACGCAGTCGGGTTTCCTGCAGGTTGGTCTCAACAGCAAGCGACGCGGTATTACCAAATTTGTCATAGATTTGCTCGGTCAGAGAGCGGTAGCTGTCGATACGCTTTTGCAGCATGTTGGCGATGGTGTTGACGGCATGTTTTTTCTCCGTCAGATAGGCGTTGGTGTAGTTATAGCTGTACAACCCAATGGCCATGGCCAGCAGCACGACAAACAGCCAGAAGCTGCGGGTGATGTAGCGGGAGTTTATGGTCAGTTGTCTATCTTGCAACATGGCTACGCATTCCTGAAATTAGCGAGTGACCGCTTTGGCGCTGGCAGTGACGATCAGCAGTAATGCCGCGACACAGGCCAGGGCAAACGTCAGGCTGGAGATCTGGGCGATTAGCCCGATCACTGCCGGGCCGGCCAGAATACCGGCATAGCCCACCGTGGTGACCGAAGCAATGGCCAGGTTGGCAGGCATGACGCGTTGGTTCCCAGCTGCGCTAAACAGAATAGGGACCACGTTGGATGCCCCGACGCCGACCAGCATAAAACCAATCAAAGAGGCTATGGCGCTGTCTATGGTAATGGCCAGCGCCAGGCCGATGGCCGCACACAGGCTACCCAGCAACAGCACCTGATATCTGCCCATGGCATTCACCACGCGATCGCCATTCAGCCTGCCGATCGTCATGGCAATGGAGAACAAGGCGTAACCCAAGCCTGCCTGGTTATGATTCATCCCGCGCATGGTGGTCAGGTACAGCGCGCTCCAGTCGAGCATTGAACCTTCCGCCAGGAACATGATGAAGCACAGTAGGCCAATAAACATGACCCAGCCACGTGGCAAAACGAACATCGGGCCTTCTTTATCTCCGCCACTTTCACGCAGCAGGTTTTTACTGGAAATCAGCAGCAGAGCCAGAATGGCGACGACGGCGATCAGCGTGGCTTGTAGCGGGCCTAGCCCCAGCCATAACAGGGCGCTGACTCCACCCGCACCGGCGATCCCGCCAACGCTGAAGAAACCGTGAAAACCGGACATCATGGCACGGCTGCTGGCGCGTTCGACCACTACGGCCTGAATGTTCATGGCCACGTCAATCATACCGATTGCTGCACCGAACAGCAGTAAGGCTAACGCCATCCCCAAGGTGGAGTCCATCAGCACCAGCAGCGGCAAATCGATGCATAGGGCGATACCCGCCAGCAGGATCACGCGGCGACAGCCAAATTTGCCGGTCAAAAGCCCAGTCAACGGCATTGCCATGATCGAGCCAACCCCGATGCACAGCAGCAGCAGGCCTAATGAGCCGTCATCTATATTGATACGCGTTTTGGCAAAAGGCACCAGCGGTGCCCAGGTGGCCATTGCCAGTCCGGCGATAAAAAAGGCCAGGCGGGTGGCATTCTGCTCGGGCACACCGGGCTTACTTTGTTCGTTGCAAGTGACTGTCATGTCGGTATCGGGATCGGCTCTGGATAGTGGCTTAAATGAACCCCTGTTTTTATCACAATCTGTGATCGGGGTCGAAAGGATTCGCGTTAACCGTGTAGCCCATCAGGAGGAAGGAGCTGTGTTAGATCACTCTCAGAAGAGGGGGAAATAGTTTCACAAGGGAACAAATCTATTATCGAGGGAATTGATGCAGGAGATATTGCTATTTTGTATGTAGTTGTGGGCTATTTAAACGATGAGCGGCGACAAATTATTCACTGGTTAATTTTTTGGCGGTTTTTTATGGTTAGTTTAGCTATTAGTGCGGTGATTGATCATGTTTATGATATCTCTTTGTGATTGAATTTGTGCATAAAATGCTTTATTGGAACGATTTACGCACTGATTTTGGGTATAAAAAAACCGGCCAGAGGCCGGTCGTAACTACAAAAATTATCATACGGATAATGAAGGTAATAATGAAAATAATGATGATAGCGGGATGATTATAGCGCCAGGCGTTGAAACGGTTTTTGGCACAACGTGCTTATTGTTTGATACTTTTGTCCTGATATCTTTATTTTTATAAAGATTTGTATATTTAATTGTTTTGTAAGGTTTAATTTATTTTTTTATCTTTCGGTGCTTTATTTGTTTTGTCGGTAAGTTTTTGTTAAAGTTCGCCAGTATTTACATTTTGAAACCTTTAAATATTGGTATGAAACACTATTGGATACTTGGTATCATTTTCTTTCTGGATTAATATAGCCCTTGTTACCAGAATGGTGATTCACAGTCGCGCTAATAATGCTCAGAAGAGCAGTGGCCGTAGCTCGACATAATTAAGAGGATAATAACGATGAAACTTCGAGTACTCTCCCTGATCGTCCCAGCTCTGTTGATGGCAGGCACAGCAGGTGCAGCAGAAATCTACAACAAAGACGGCAATAAACTGGATTTGTTCGGTAAAATCGACGGTCTTCACTATTTTTCCGACAACGATAAAACCGACGGCGATCAGTCTTACATGCGTTTTGGCCTGCGTGGCGAAACTCAGATCAACGATCAGCTGACCGGTTATGGTGAGTGGGAATATCAGGTTCAGTTGAACAAAACTGAAGACGAAAATGACTCATTCACCCGTGTGGGCTTCGCTGGTCTGAAATTCGGCGATTACGGCTCATTGGATTACGGCCGTAACTACGGTGTGATGTATGACATCGGCGCATGGACCGACGTGTTGCCTGAGTTCGGTGGCGATACCTATGGCGCGGACAACTTCCTGTTCCAACGCACCAGCGGTGTTGTGACTTATCGTAACAACAACTTCTTTGGTCTGGTTGATGGCCTGAACTTTGCCCTGCAGTATCAAGGTAAAAACGGCAACGGTGAAGAAAGCAACAACGGCCGTGATGTCCTGAACCAGAACGGTGACGGCTACGGTATGTCCGTATCCTATGATCTGGGCTATGGCATCAGTGCAGCTGGTGCGTTCTTCAATTCTGACCGTACCAACGATCAGAACGGTGGCCCTAACGGCACCTCTTCTATTCTGGGTCGTGGTGACAAAGCCGAAGGCTATAGCGGTGGTCTGAAATACGACGCTAACAACGTCTATCTGGCAGCGATGTATACCCAGTCTTACAATGCTACCCGTTTCGGCAACAGCAATAGCTCTCTGTACGGTTACGCGAACAAGGCGCAGAACTTCGAAGTGGTTGCACAGTACCAGTTCGACTTCGGCCTGCGTCCTTCCGTGGCCTACCTGCAGTCTAAAGGCAAGGACATTGGTGGCGGTTACGGCGACCAAGATCTGCTGAAATATGTTGATGTGGGCGCGACCTACTACTTCAACAAAAACATGTCCACCTACGTTGACTACAAAATCAACCTGCTGGACGACAACACATTTACCGACAAAGCCGGTATCAATACCGACGACGTGGTTGCTGTAGGTCTGGTTTACCAGTTCTAAGCAATACTGTGAATGTGACCACGCGGCCTTCGGGCCGCGTTTTTTTTGCCCGTTCGCCAGCCGCACAGATTGATCTTCGCGCGGCACTGATTGCTATTCTGTTGAGCCCGTACACACCTACCCTGTTTATAAATTGATAAATCAGGAGGTTGGTATGGAACTTAAGATTGAGCGTGTGATTGAGACGGTGTTGTATGTTAACGATATCGAACGTGCCGCAGCCTTCTATCAGCAGGTGTTGCAACTGCCAGCGATGGTAGCAAATGATCGTTTCCGGGCCTATAACATCTCCGATCAAAGCGTGTTGCTGCTGTTTGTTGCCGGGGATTCGCTGAATGGTGCTCACTATCCGGGAGGCTACATTCCCCCTCATGATGGCAGCGGTCCACAACATCTTGGTTTGGCCGTGAGCAAGGCCCAGTTGCCCCTATGGGAGCAGCAGTTGGCCGAACACGGTGTTGAGATAGAAGGGCGTATGCTTTGGGAACAGGGTGCGGAGAGTATTTATTTCCGCGATCCAGATGGCCACCTGTTGGAACTGGTGACGCCGGGTATCTGGGCCAACTATTAATAGCGGCAACGCATTATTGGCATAAAAGCCTTTTAGCTTCTACACTTAGATAACAATAAGCATGCTAAGGAGATAAGCGATGACAAAGAAACTGGTTTTGGCCGTATGTACTGCGGCGCTATTTACCGTACTGACTGGGTGTACCACTTACGACAGGGCCGCGAGCTATGTGAACGAGCCTGTGGTAAGCGATGTAAAAGTCGGAATGACGAAACAGCAAGTGCGCGCAATTGCCGGGCCGCCATCAACCTCTGCTAGCCTGATCCATGCACAGGGTACTTGTGATACTTATGCCGTGGCACCACGGGATGGTAAAGCACAGACCTATTTTGTCAGCTTCAACGACACGGGGCACGTGATGAACAAGGGTTATCAGAGCTGTTCAGAGTACGATACCCAACCTAAATAACTGCCTGCTTATTGTCCGAAAAGAGCCTCGCTGATGCGGGGTTCTGGTTTTTTTTACCACAATCGGCCTGAAATTTAAGCGAACGAGCATTTTGACGCATTTTTTTACGTGAAAACGATAGACATTTCATAACGGTACCGTTAATATCTGCGCCCATTGGAAGGATGGCCGAGTGGTTTAAGGCAACGGTCTTGAAAACCGTCGAGTGTAACAGCTCCCAGAGTTCGAATCTCTGTCCTTCCGCCAAATACAGACCCCAAGCTTATCATGAGCTTGGGGTTTTTCGTTTTCAGACGGCCGTCAGGTTTTTACTTTCTAGGCGCTTGCATCACTTCGCCAGGTGATTTTCCGCGCGTTCACATCGCCATCAGGATCTCGGTAAAATCGTTAGTTATAGACGATGTCATGGGCTCGTCACGTTTAATAATATAAAAGCATGCGCTGATATTAATATCTTCAGCAGATTTCTTCTTGAGGTTCAGCTGTGGGCTGTAATGTGCCACGATACGATCGCTTAAAAGCGCGAGATAACCCTGTTGTTTCACTAAACACCAGGTGGCGAGGAAAGAATCAGTTTCCACGACATTACCCTGCTGCGTGCACGGGAAAGAGGAGTCTTGCATCGCTAAGCGACCGGCAGTACAGGAATGTGGAACTACCCACTTTGTTTCGTCCAGCGGCAACTCATCAGAGGCTTGATTGTTCCCTTGATAAAGGGAGAACGTTTCACATTTGAAGTCTTGTGTTACCAGATCGACACAGTTAATCCCCTCGCTGAGGTTACAGACCACCAGATCCAATTCGTTATTTCTCAACTTGGCAACCAACCCCTCGGGGCAATCTTCAATCACGATAATACGGGTGTGTGGATAACGCTGATTAAAGATCTCAAGTGCGTCGGGGAGGTAGCACAGCAGTGGATAGGTGCTCATGCCTAGGCGCAAGAATTTCTCTCCGGTTTCTTTCAGCCCACGGAATTCATAAATGGTATTTCTTAACTCATTGGTGATAGCGTCAATGCGTTGAAAAAATGCTTCACCTACCGCAGTGAGTCGGACACCACGGTTGCTGCGTTCCAATAGACGCGAGCCAATATTTTCTTCAAGTTCTTTTATAATACGGCTGAGTGTTGGTTGTGAAATAGCCAGTTTTTTTGATGTTTCATGTAAACTACCGCAGTAAACAATTTCTTTAAAAGTAGTAAGGTGAGATAATTTCGGCATACTTTTCATAATAAAGCTCTTCATTCATATTTTAATTGGTGGTGCAAAAGGGCCCTGCATGACGTTTTTAACCAGAGCCACAAATTCGGCTATAATAGGCCTGTTTCATCATGCTATCGCCAAGTAAAGTATTGACGGTTTTATCAAGTACCGTAGTAGTGACAGAGGCAGGCATGAGAGTTGCGGTGATCTCTACGTCATCATCGCCAAAAGGCTCGATATCCAGGTGCGAGATAAAGCAGTTTTCGGCTTGCATCACCTTTTTGAATTTGGCTAATGCTTCACGTTGCTCGTGTTCAAATGCAATAACGCAGATCTGGTAGGTGGATTCACCGTTAACATCGCTGAAGGGTTGTTTGTTGACCATATTGACGATCGGGCGCAGCAGTGTGTTGGCAGCCAGCACGTATAAGGTAGCGGCCAGTGCATCTCCATATAATGCACAACCCGCACAGGTACCGACGGCTGCCGATCCCCAAAGCGTAGCCGCTGTGTTCAGGCCGCGGATATTCATTCCTTCTTTCATGATTGCCCCGGCGCCAAGAAAACCGACGCCAGAAACCACATAAGAAATCACTCTTACCGCACCCCCACTGCCATCAATGGTCATAGCCAGATGTACAAAAATAGCTGCGCTGGTGGCAACAAGCGTATTGGTGCGTAACCCGGCGGTGCGTTGCCGGAACTGTCTTTCATAGCCAATAATTGCGCCAAGTAACGATGCCGTTGATAGCGTTATTAATGTTTGAATAAAATGCATGATAAAAACCAACATGTTATCTGCTTATCATGAAACACCGATAAAAAGGTAACTCTTGATAAACAGGTAGTTAAAATGGCAGATTTTTCATCTGCCAAACAGCGATTAGAAATTGATATTATTCCTATGCAAACGCGGGGCCGCGGCGTTTGCATAGGTTTGCCTTTAATAGGCCGAAGTAGCAATTTGCTGGCTTAGCTCAGCGCTGATTTCTTCGATCAGGCTTTGCATTGAGCGTTTGTTCCGCTCCTCACGCCGAGTGGTGATTTCATAATTGCCGGTAACGGTACCGGGTTCTGAACCTAGCAAAATAATCCGATCTGACATCATTACGGCTTCTGTTATGCTGTGGGTTACTAAAATCATGGAGCGAGTTTTTATTTTTCGCGTCGACCAGATCTGCATTAGGTCTCTGCGCAAATTTTCTCCGGTATAAATATCCAGGGAAGAGAAAGGTTCATCCAGTAACAACAATTCAGGTTCGACGACGAGCGCACGGGCAAACCCCACCCGTTGGCGCATACCACCGGAAAGTTCTCGTGGGAAAGCATTGCGGTACTTTTCCAGACCAATCAGGTTCAGCATTTTTATCACCTGTTTGTCGATGGTGTCTTGGGAATAATGCTGTGCCTGCAATCCAAAGGCGATATTTTGATAGACGGTTAACCAAGGGAAAATAGCAAAGTTCTGGAAAACCATATTGATTTGTGGGTTAGGGCCTGAGACTTTGACTTCACCCAGCATGACATCCCCAAAATCAGGCGATATCAAACCTGAGATGATCCTCAGTAGGGTGGATTTTCCCGAGCCGGATTTCCCTAATACGCTGATCACTTCATTGTCATAGACTGTGAGGTCGATATCACTAAGGACCAAATGTGATTTTTGGGCCGTAGGTTGGAAGCTCTTACTAACGTTGCTGACAGTAAGTAATACTTTTTTCTTGGCCATCATGTTTCCTTGGTTATGTTTTAAAAAACAAATAGTCGAATAGGATATTCCGCTGAGTTTTTCACAGGAACATTCAGACGTGAAAATTTACACGGGAGAATGCCTGTGGCCATATTGGTCTGATTAATAAGTTGAATTCGGGTTATTGAGAGATGCTGTCAGCTTGGGATCGCCTAGTATAGGGCGCTGAAGGAGGTAAGAATATAGTGCAGTTGTGACGTGATGACGTCACATACGAATACTTTTCAGGGCGCAGTAAAATGACTATTGCGCCTAAGCCTCCAGCAGGCTCAATAAACCAATGAATAACGAACCGTCGGTGTCCATAATTTTATCCTGTATCAAATCGGAGTCTCATAGTACCCACAAGGGTCAGGAAGCTCAATAACTGAGTGGTGTTTTAGAACTGCAAAATGTAATGTAATATTAATGGGTGTCGCAAGGGTTGTTTAAACTAAACATAGCGTCAACGAGGTTGTAGTTTAAATGAGTGGTTGGCTATAAATTCCGGAGCAAGAGAAGTGAAACTAAACCGTTAAATGATTGTAACGCAGTCAATGTGGCAGTTATTATCTTTGACTTCGCTATGATAAACACTGTAATTTCAGAGGGAAATGCCTATTGGCAATGTGGAATGGAGAAAGAAGCGGCCAACATGATTGTATTCACTGTTTTTGACTTTCATACATCTGTCTTGCTTGCTGCCTTTTATCCATTCAAAAACGATAAAAAAGCCCAATGAGGCCAAACCTCATCAGGCATGTGTTTCACGCTTAACTTCTCAGAACTGGTACATAATCCCCGTCTCGACGACATCATCAGCACTTAAACCGGCTGCATTCTGTTTATCCAACAGATCCAGTTTGTACTCTACATAGGTCGACATATTGGCATTGAAGCTATAACTCAGCGCCATATCTATATACTTGACCAGATCGGTATCACCGATGCCAGGCAGGTCACGCCCACGTGACTGCAAATAGGCAAGAGAAGGGGTGATGCCAGAATCAAAGTGATACTGCGCCACGGCTTCGACGGCATCGGCCTTTGGTGCAAAGCCGGTGTAGTTGCCACCATCCACGTAGGTCATGTTCTGAGTGCGGGTATAGTTTGCTGCCAGATAGAGGTTATCCCGATCGTACTTCAGGCCTAGAGTCCAGGCTCTGGCACGATCGCCATTGGCCAGACTAAAGCTACGCTGTGCCTGTGTTCGATCCGAATTGGCGTAGGCACCGCCAGCGCTTAGCCCCCAACCCATGTCGTAGGTCGTGGAGAAGGAATATCCATCGCCGTTTTGTGTCTGTAGGTCTTGCGTGTGATGAGCGTCGTCTCCCCGATTCTTTCCCTGATATTGCATGCCGATATCCAGGCCATCAATAATCCCCCCCAAACCCTGATTATGATAGGTCAACATACCGTTGCCCCGACTGGTCATAAAGTTATCGGCAGCTTCATAACTGTCATTACCAAACTCGGGTAATACATCGGTCCAGCTGCCAACATCATAGAGTAAACCGTAGTTGCGCCCATAGCTGATGCTGCCAAACGGGCCGAATTTCACCCCGGCAAAACCCAACCGCGTATAGTTACCATTTTGCTCGCCGTTTTCCGCTCCGTTCAGCCCAATCTGATATTCCCACTGGCCGTATCCTATGATGTCATCATTAATTTGTGTTTCACCTTTAAAGCCAAAGCGAGTGTAGGACTGATCGCCGCTGCTGCCAGCATTATTACTGAAATAATGAACGCCATTAATCTGCCCATATAAATCCAATTTATTACCGTCTTTATTTACGATTTCTGCAGCCAACGTGGTGCTGGCTACTGGCAATAGTAACCCCAGTACAGCCAAGTACATTTTATTTTTCATATCAATAACCTGATGTTAATAAATGTGTTGAAAGTTATGATGCTTTTTGTGATATCGCAATTTTCTTATACAAACGATCGCTGGTTTCATCAATAATAGAGGCCATATTCTGTCTGCCCCGTGATCCTCGTGGCCTGTCGATAACGATCTCATCGGTGATCTGCCGGCTATTGGCATCCATAATGACGACTCGGTCAGACATCATGACTGCTTCTTCTATGTCATGGCTCACCATGACGATGGCGCTGGTATTATTTTTTTTATTCGTCCAGATATTCATTAAATCCGTCCGCAGTTTCTGCGCAGTGAAGATATCAAGAGAAGAAAAGGGTTCATCCAACAGTAAAACTTTGGGTTCCACGGCTAATGCTCGGGCAAAACCTACGCGCTGGCGCATACCACCGGAAAGTTCACGGGGCCAGGCTTTCTCATACCCATTCAAGCCAACCAGCATGAGTAATGCTTTCAGCTTTTTGTCGATCAAATGCGGTGGCAAGTCTTGTGCTAGCAGGCCAAAGGCGATGTTGTCATACACCGTGAGCCACGGATAAAGAGCATAAGACTGGAATACCATGCTGATATCGGCATCGGGTCCTTCGATAGGTTTTCCAGCCAGCGATACCGTACCGGTATCAGGGAATATCAGGCCGGCAAATATGCGCATCAACGTTGATTTACCTGAACCTGACTGCCCAAGGATGGTAACGAATTCACCCTTGTGAATATTCAGATTCACGTCGCGCAGAACTTCCTTGGGGAGCTTGTTCTCTCCAAGGAAGGCTTTGTTTACCTGCTTGGCACTGAGCACCACTTCTTGAATAGTCATTTAATTTTCCCACGTTAATCATATTTGAATTTGGTTTCTGCTACGCGATACAGCGGCTGCCAGATAAAGATTACGCATAACGCCACCAGTGAGCACATGGCAGCGCAGCCCAGCGCGGACTCCGGGTTTTTACCGGCATCGGTCACGACTGAAATAAAAGCGCCCAGCCCGGTAGTACTGATCGTGGTTGCTCCCCATTGAATGACCTCTGCTGCAATGGCGCTATTCCAGGCACCGCCTGCTGCAGAAATAATGCCGGTAACGATGTAGGGGAAAATCGCGGGCAGCATATAGTAACGCCACCATTTGAAACCCCGTAAACCGAAGGTTTCGCTGACTTCGGTGATATGTGATGGGATTGCCGTGACGCCAGCAATGACGTTAAACAACACATACCACTGTGTGCCGAGCATGATCATTGGAATCGCCCACCAGCCAAGGTCCTGATGATAAACAGCGATAAAAGCGGCGATCAGAGGATAGAAAATATTTGGTGGGATAGCAGCCAGGATTTGAATGATCGGTTGGAAGAATTTCACCAGGCGTGGATTCATACCTATCCAGACGCCGAGTGGGGTGAAAATCACGATACTGAGCACCATTGCAGCCACTACACGCGCAGTCGTCAGCAGCATCCATTCAGGCATCATGGCGAAGTATTGTTTTGGGAAATACTCCCACAGTTGATACCCGAACCAGGCACAGGCCATGACCACCGCGAGATACCAAGTACTGCGCCACAGCCAGTTGGCTTTTGCGGTGATACGAAACAGCTCGTGCAACCCAAGGCCGTACCAGATCTGCGGCAGCTTAAACAGCCATAAATCAGCCAGCATGCGCAGGGCCGCTGACAACATTGATCCAATATGGGAATCGCTCAGGCAGTTATAAAACCATGAGCTGCCCTCAGTTTTATTGGCGGTAACATCTTCGTATTTGAAACGGGAGGTATAGCGAACCAACGGGCGAAAAACCAATTGGTCGAGCACGATAATATTGGCTGCCAATGTGATCACAGCAAACAGAATAGCGTGCAGGTTTTGCTGCGCCAGCGCTTCGGCAATATAGGAACCTACTCCAGGCAACGCCACCGATTTATCGTTGACCGGGATGGCCTCCGACGCTACCAGAGCGAACCATGCTGCCGATTGTGACACCATGGCATTCCATAATAACCCGGGTACGGAATAGATAAACTCTAACCGCCAGAAACGTTGCCATGGATTGTAGTTGAAACTGCGTGCGGCTTCGTCCAGTTCACTTGGAACAATGCGCAGCGTTTGGTACAACGTTAGCATCATGTTCCATGCCTGGCCGGTAAATACCGCAAAGATAGCGGTACACTCCAGCCCCATCACGCTGTGTGGGTACAGGCCAAGAAAATACACCGTGGTGAAGGTTAAAAAGCCCACCAAGGGTACTGACTCCATAAAGTTGACGAAAGGTAATATCACCCTGCGTAACGGCACGTAGCGAGCCGCTAAGACGGCAAAGACGATGGAGAATAGCAGTGACCAAATCATGCCGATTGCAAACCGCATTGTCGTTCTTAGTGAGTAATAGAAAAGATTCCAGGTGTCCAGACTAATGGTGCTCACGCTGTGTTCATCGAACGAACCGTGCATGTCTCCCCAGGCACGGATAAGAAAGACGATGACCAATGATGCTATTACAAAAACAATAAGGTCATTTAGATAGTACTTTCTAGAAATAGATGTACTTCTGTTTTTTTGCATAATGCCAATCCCATAAATTTCTCAAAAAACCGGCGGTAACGTCAGCTTAATAAAGCCGATCGCCTCCGTTTTAAACGAACATATATAGCTTGAGATAAATTAATTTGCTGATTGTTACGCTGATGGTGAACGATGAATACTACAGGAACAGGCATGACAAGCCGGTATTATCAGATGCCAAGGCACATCGACAGTGCCAGGCCGTTGCTGATAAGCCGTTGATTGATTGTCTACATTCTGTTTATTTCAGAATGTAGCATGAACTACATTACTGAAATTTATCCAGTAGTACTAAGCTAAAACTAAAACTTCCATCGTCCATAAGGCCCCCGTGGTGAGAATAAAGCGGTGAGATAGTAATGCTTGAACATAATGAATAGCAAGTAGATGTGATGGTTTTCATTATTGTATATGTAACAGGATGAAAATTGATTTTTTAAATGATATATCCATAAACTAAAAAGGGGAGGTGATATCGTCAGATAGACAAGACATCAGAAAATTGAAGCCTATATAGTTAATTTGAATGTATTTTTAAAATTGAGTAAATATAATTACTTTTCTTTGAGTTAGGCTTCTTCTTGGTGGACTGTTTCTTCGCAACATTATGAATGACCCCGCGCTTTCAGGAGGTTCGGGAGGAGGGGAGTATCAACTCACCATGTCATCCCTTCATATCTGCCAAGATCTTAATGGCACTTGGTTCCAACGTAACACGGTCTATGTTGCCTGCTTTCATGCGCTCGGACCTCATCGGAGCGGCAAGCTGAACCGTCGCAAGGTGCTGGCATGCATGAACGGGGTGCCAATGCCCGTACTGATTTTCTGCATTAACTCTCCCGCTCAATTGTTGACGAAAACCAAGCACTAATCATAGATATCGTTAGCCTTGTCGCGCAGCGCTCTACTTGTGTGGCGACGAGGTAAAATGCAAAGCACTGAAAATGAATCTGCAAGCGGGATCGCAATAAGGAAAACTTTTCTCTCTAGCAAGTGACAGTGCTGGGGGATTTGTTAAAATAGAACCACTTAATCAAGATAAGATTATTATTATCATGCAGTTAACTCAGATTTTTCGTCTTGTCCCCGTGTTGCTTTTGCTGGTAACGGCGGGTTGTCAGCAACCACGTTCTTCTGTGCAAAAGGGTCCGATCACCCTTAATGAACAGGTAGAACAGCTGGCGTCGGTGGTTGCTGGTACCAAGTATTTAAAATATAAGTGCAATCGTAGCGACTTACCCAGCGATGCGGTCATTGACAAGGTTGCCTACAAAGTCGCCAAGCAACGGGGCTGGAATAGCTCTAGCTACGGGGCTTTGCCGCAGCGTAGTGAGGAAATTTATCAAAGCCTGATGAGAGACAACACGCCGGAACAAACCAAGTGCAGCAGCTTTAACAGCCTGTTAGCACCTTTTACCGACGAACTGCGTGCAGAAAGAAGCAGTTAGTGACACCAACTTGGTGTCCTGCGCCAGTGTACGGGCTAGCGGTAAGATTTATTCTGATCCTTCGGCGGCGCTTTCTCTCTCTACCTTGCCGCCCGGCCAATCTTCTAACGCGTCAAGTGTGAATACATCGCCATTGAAGTTAAAGATAGTCACGTCCTGTTGTATTTGCTCAATCGTAAGGTTGGGGGCAGGGCTGTCTCCTTCCTGATAACGCTGCCCGTTCAGCGTGATGCTGCGTTTGTCATCTTCCGATGCGTAAACGTGCGCGCTGTATCTTAACGGGGCTAATTCATCACTGGCTAAGGAGGGGAGGACTTTTTTATCTGCTCCCACTTGCTGCGCCGGTTTATTTTCCTCATGCGCAGTTCCTATATCAGCGTTGGTGACCGTATGCCTGGGCATCTCCGTTTTTATCGCGGCAGAGGGGGCAATTTGAGTCAACGCGGGGGCTGCGAAAGCTTGGTTGTTACGCCAGTGCTGTCCGGAAAACCAACCTATCGCTATTAACAACAATGCATACACTGGCAGCAGATAGCGGGGAATAAACAGCCCCTTGGCTGGTTGAACGCTGACTTCTGGCTCTACTATCGATTTATTGTCCACATCCCTGAACCTTTCATTGACGCTGATTTCTACAGCCAGAGGTTTTTTATTGGCGTGTCGCCAACGCTGGGGCAACGCCAAAGTATGAAGGGTATATCCTGCCAGAAAACTCGGGTCAATAGCATTGAACTTATATTCGGGGTTGATGTGACTCAGTTGGTTTAACCTCTCGTTTCGGGCCACCTGATGGTGACCCGAAACGGACCGTTTTATTTACTGCTTACAGGCAAACCTGTGCCTTGGGCAGAGACTTGTTGTTTGACCAACAAGGCTACCGACCAAGCGGGAACGGTAACGCTGCCCTCTGCGGTAATGTTGACACCGGAGGCGAGTGAGCGGTCTCCCAGGTTTTGTTGGATTGGGCTCAGGGTGAGGTTTTCACCGGTAAAGTCATTAAGCGTTCTGGCTTCCGGCGCTGCGTTGATGATAACGACTAACGCATCGGCTTGTGGATCAAGATCGTTGCCCGCCTGAATGCCGTCATCAATGGTCATCACCAGTAAGCCCAGTTGCTGTTCTGCACCTGTGTTACGGAAATCGACACGCTTCATCACTTCATGGCCGCTACCCAAGGCAATCAGAGGCGAAGATTGGCGCAGTTGGGTGAGTTCCTGATAGAACGAGGTCATCTGCGCGATCTCTGTTTGGCCAGGTGTGGCAACAGCATCTTTTACGCTGGCGATCAGTGAATAGTTGTCACCATCATCGCTGATGCGTGGCATACCAACGTTGAAGTTGTTGTCTTGATAGCTGTAATCCACACGGTTGTACCAGTCCCCAGCATCATATGAGTCACGGGTAAATGACTTGGAACGCAAGAGTTCTGAACCTTGTTGATCGAATGCCAGCCCTTGACCCAACAACGTCGTGGCCAGTGACACCGCCTGCATGCGGACGCGAGTGGTGAGATCGGCTTCACGTGCGGCTTTGTAACTGATCATATCCCATAAGGTTTGGTTGTCGTGTTTGGAAACATAGTTGACCACTTCGGTCGGATCGTTGGCATAACCCCCAATCGCCCCGTTATAGTCAATTTCGCTGCCTTTCTTGACGGAGCCATCTTTATCGATCAACAGGAACTCAGCCAGGTTTCCGGCCATGCCCAGACGGGTCAGATCGGCCAGATGGCGCACGGTATCCTCATTTTGCTGGGTTAACTCGTTAGCCAATACTCCAGCGCCGTTACCTACCCCCTGGTTTTGACGCAAGGCATCACCAGAGTCAAACGGGCCGCCTCCGCGAACAGCATCACGCAGGCGATCGGAGAAGGTGCCAATGCCGGTGCCTTTCAACGTGATCTGCGAAGCGATTTCGAAGCGATCGTCCTGACCAGAATTCCAACCTTCACCAAAGAAATAAACGCTGGGGTTCACCGATTTTACTTTCTCCCGGGCAGCCAGGATTTGTGCTTTCGGATGATAGCCCATCAGGTCAAAGCGGAATGCATCAATCTTGTAGTCTCGGCTCCAGACCACCAGAGAATCTTCAATCAGTTTGGCAAACATCCGGTGTTCGGGGGCTGAGTCGGAACAGCAGGTGGCCGACTCTACACTACCCGTAGTTTCGTTCAAGCGTTGATAATACCAGGGCACGATTTTATCCAGCACCGAGGTACGATCCGTTGGGCCAGCCGCATTGGTGTGGTTATAAACCACGTCCATGATGATGTTCATGCCCAATTGCTGCTTTATGTTCTGCACCATGGTACGAAACTCTTTGATACGGGCAGAGCCTTCGGGATTGGTAGCGTAAGAGCCTTCAGGCACCGTGTAGTGGAACGGATCATAACCCCAGTTGTAGGAGTCAGTCTGAGCCACATAGCCATTCAATTCCTGCACCTGCGGGTTGTCCTGGCTGTCATTCTGTTTCAGTTCTTCTAGTACATCACCGATGGAGGTTGAACTTCCACAGTAGCCGGCAAAACGGCTTTGCTTGACGGCGCTGTTCAGTTCACAAAGCCGACTGAATGGATGGGTGAGATCCGCCACTTTGTCGTTGAACTCATTGACGGTTGCCAGATCGAACACCGGTAGTAATTCAATGTGGGTTACGCCAGCTTGCCCAAGCTGCCTGAGATGCTGCACCATATTGCTGTCGATGGCAGTCAACGCCAGATATTTGCCCCGTACCTGTTCAGGAACGGTCTGATCCCAGGCGGAAAGATCGCGGATATGTGACTCATGGATGACCATCTTGGCAATATCAGCCTGGCTGGTCTGCGGGTGGGGCATTGTCAGGCCGTCCCAGCCTTCTGGTTTCAACGCGCTGTCATTGAGATCCACGACCTGGCTGTATTCGGAGTTGGTGGAGAGGCTATGGGAGTAAGGGTCGGTGACTTCATACTGCTCCACTTTGCGCGTTTGCGGATGATAAACGGTCAGGGCGTAACGATAAAAAGCGTCTTTAAGGTCGTGACTTCCTTGATATGACCAGGCACCCGAATCGTTATCTCTGGTCATCGGATGGCTGCCAATGACTTTTTTATCCGCACTGTAGATCACCAGTTCTGCCTGCTGGGCCGTTGGTGCCCAGACACGGAAAGTGACGCCAGAGTCGGTCAGCAGAGCACCATATTCCAGGCTTTCCGCAGCGGCTGAGAAGCGATCATCGAGAACACCAGCGGTCTGTACCTGAGTGGCTGAAATAAGGATGCCGTCCTGATTGGCGGCCAGTGCGACGGTCTCGCCGCTAAGCAGTTCGTCGACTTTTGCATTATCCGGCAACTTGAAGGCGGCATAGCTCGAAAGGTGAGGGAAGCGCGAACCCAGTTCCTGGCTGATGCTGGTCGGTGTCAGAGAAAGATAGCGATCGGTAAATTTCCCTTCGCTGTTGGCAGCCACTTTGCCACTGTGGTTGTAGTACAGACGCACGATAGGTTTCCCTTCCGCGGCAGGCCACAGCAGGGTGTGTTTATCTACCCAATGGGCTTCAGCCAGAGCAACCCCGAAGGCCGCACGGAAAGCTTCGGCACGGGTATCATAAAGCGTGCTGCTACCTGCAAGGGTAGAAACGGTCCTGTCAGGAAAGTCACTGAACGATAAACGCATATCCGCATCAATCAGCTTATTGGTGCCATCACGCAAAATGAAGTTGATACATCCAGTCGTTTTGGTCAGTGGGAGCACCCAATACGGGCCATAACTGTCGCTGCCTGTCGGTGTTGTACTGGTGTCATTCCAGTCCCCAGAGGGGTTATCCAGGGCGTCACAGGTGTCGTTATTCCATAAAAACAGGTTCTTGGTACTGTAATCAGCGGCGGAGCCGCTGGTGATACCAGCAATATCGACCAGATGAATTACCGCCTGGTTTTCATCTGCCATGACGGCTTCGCCAGGCATCGCTATGTCAGGTAGGCGTGCAATCGGCTCTTGGTTGTTGGTGTCAGGGCTAACGTCTGAAGAATTATTATTATCACAGCCGCTTAATATGACAAGCGAGCCGAAAAGTAGGGCATTACAGGTATTTTTCAGCATTCTAAATTCCCTATCAGGCTTACATTATAGAAAGTAAAAAATGGTATCAATGTGTAAAGCAGTGGTATTAGATATTGCATGATGAGGAGGAGCATCCTCCTGCTTTAGGAGGAGGAGGGGCGTAGGTGGAAGGAGGAACCGAAGTTTAGAGGAGGGAGATAAAACAGGTTAAAGCGCTTTTATGCTGGCGAGATTAAGAAATAAATAGCTATAAAAACAGAAAGATAAATTATTTCGATAAGCAAAAATAATGATTTATTATTTAGGGGAGTATGTATAAAGTAACCACTTCTGAGAGGATGTATTCAGAAACGTAAGGGCTGACAGCGGTACTGAGTTGTAAGGTTTTAGTCATAATCTTACATATTCTCAAACGACAATGCCCCAACGATATGCCCACCGATTGACTGATATCGGTGAACTTCTAGCTGGCGTAAACAGAGAAGCAGGCAAAGGAAGGCAAGATGCGATTTTCTGTAATGTTATCGGTGTGCAGAGAGGCTACTTTCAGGCTGTTAACGCCGCGATGGGCTTTATGCGTGCTGTCACTGTTGATTTGCAATCAACTCGCCTTGCTCACCTGGCATGGGCTCCTGCCCTCTGAAATATCCCCCGTACGCTTATCCAAAGCAGACTTCGCACCAGTAACAACGGGCGGTGGGGGTGAGTCTGAACGTTACCGCTTCACCCTCTTTGGTACTTCGCTACCCTCATCTTCCGCCACTAAGCATTCGGTCTCTGACCAAACCCTGTGTAACGCACCGCCTTCTTCTCTCAAGCTAAACCTTACCGGCATTGTCGCCAGCCCCAATTCAGAGCGTTCCATCGCCATTATCGCCAAAGACAGCAAGCAGTTCAGCCTTGGCGTGGGGGAGTTGGTGCCTGGTTATGACGCCCGAATTGCGTCAATTTTTGCCGATCGTATCGTGATCTCCTATCAGGGGAATTATGAGTCGTTGTTGTTGTTCAGCGAGCAACCCGAGGCCGCTAAGAGTGACAAAAAAACTTCAGCGTCGCAGCTCAAGGCACAGCTGCAAAAGCAGCCGCAAAGCATTCTCAATTACCTGAATATCTCACCGGTGATGGTGGAGGACAAACTCATCGGCTATCGACTCAATCCGGGCAAACAAGGGGAGTTATTCCGCAAGGTCGGGCTGCATGAAAACGATCTTGCCGTAGCGCTTAATGGCCTGGATCTGCGCGATGCACAGCAGGCTCAACAGGCATTGAAACAGCTTTCAGAACTCAGTGAACTGAATCTTACCGTTGAGCGTGGCGGTCAGTTACAGGATATCTATTTGGCTCTTGGAGATGACTAATTGTTGAATACAAAAATAATCAGGAGCTTACGCATTGTGCTACTGGCGGTGATGCTGCTTGGTACTCGGCAGGGCTGGAGTGCCGAGTTTTCTGCCAGCTTCAAGGGCACGGATATTCAGGAGTTTATCAACACGGTCAGCAAGAACCTGAATAAAACGGTAATTATCGATCCTGCCGTGCGCGGCACTATCACCGTACGCAGTTATGACATGCTCAATGAGGAGCAGTATTACCAGTTCTTCCTCAGCGTGCTGGACGTTTATGGCTTTGCCGTGGTGGATATGCGTAACGGCGTGTTGAAAGTGGTGCGTTCCAAGGATGCGAAAACCGCTGCGGTGCCGGTAGCCAGCGATGCCCAGCCGGGCGAGGGTGATGAAGTGGTGACACGTGTCGTGCCGGTCAATAACGTGGCGGCACGCGATCTTGCCCCGTTACTCCGTCAATTGAACGATAACGCCGGGGCTGGCAGTGTTGTGCATTATGAGCCTTCCAACGTGTTGTTGATGACCGGGCGTGCAGCGGTGATCAAACGCTTGATGGCGATTGTTGAACGCGTTGACAAAGTCGGCGACCGTAGTGTGGTCACGGTACCGCTGGCCTATGCGTCTGCTGCTGAAGTCGTCAAACTGGTCACCGAATTAACCAAGGATGCCAGCAAATCAGCGATGCCAAGCCTGATGGTAGCCAATCTTGTTGCGGATGAGCGAACCAACTCGGTCTTGGTCAGCGGAGAACCCAACTCCCGCCAGCGGATTATCGCCATGATCAAGCAGCTGGATCGTGAGCAGGCCGTGCAAGGTAATACCAAAGTGATTTACCTGAAGTATGCCAAAGCCACCGATCTGGTTGAGGTGTTGACTGGCGTCAGTACCAGTATTCAAAGTGAGCAACAGAATGCCAAGCCGGCGGAAGCACTGCGTAAAGACATCACCATCAAAGCCCATGAGCAAACCAATTCACTGATACTGACGGCGGCTCCGGATGTCATGCGAGATCTGGAGAAGGTGATCGCCCAGTTGGATATTCGCCGTGCACAGGTACTGGTAGAGGCGATTATCGCAGAGGTACAAGATGCCGATGGCTTGAACCTGGGGATCCAGTGGGCTAACAAGAATGCTGGAGTGACGCAGTTCACCAATACCGGTTTGCCTATCACCACGGCGATTGCCGGAGCCAATCAATACAATCAGGACGGGACGGTTAATAGTACCCTGGCCAGCGCTCTCAGCAGTTTTAACGGTATTGCTGCCGGTTTTTATCAGGGCAATTGGGCCATGCTGCTGACCGCGCTTTCCAGCAGTAGCAAGAATGACATTCTGGCGACACCGAGCATTGTCACGCTTGATAACATGGAGGCGACGTTCAATGTCGGCCAGGAAGTTCCCGTCCTCTCCGGCTCGCAAACGACATCCGGCGATAATATCTTCAACACGGTGGAGCGTAAAACCGTCGGCATCAAGCTGAAGGTCAAACCGCAGATCAACGAAGGGGATTCCGTGCTGCTGGAGATCGAGCAGGAGGTTTCCAGTGTGGCTGATGCGGCTTCCAGCAGCAGCGCTAATCTGGGGGCGACCTTTAATACCCGCACGGTCAATAACGCGGTGCTGGTAGGCAGCGGCGAAACCGTGGTGGTGGGGGGCTTGCTGGATAAAACCGTTCGCGACAGCAGCGACAAGGTTCCGGTGCTGGGGGATATCCCGGTGCTGGGCTATCTGTTCCGCTCCAACAGCAAACAGGTTTCCAAGCGCAACCTGATGCTGTTCATCCGCCCGTCGATCATCCGGGATCGTGACCAGTATCGCCATGCCTCCTCAGAAAAGTATCAGGCTTTTAATCAGGAACAAGACCAACAGCGTGGCAAACAAGGGAGCGCAGCCACGCTGAATAACGAGGTGCTGAAGTTGCCACCCGATCAAAACGGTGCCACTTTCCGCCAGGTTAATGCCGCGATCAGCGCATTCTATTCAACGGGGGGGCGATGAATACCCTGCCCGAGGACCTGAGTGAATTACGCCCGCAGTTGCCATTTGCCTATGCGCGTGCGCAACGCATTTTGCTGTTGCGGGATCATGCGGGGTGCCGTGTGCTCCGTCTGGCGGAAACCACCGCCACAGCATTGCTTGAGGCGCGTAGGGTTGCCGGGTGTGGGCTGACTATCAGCACGGTGTCGGGTGAAGAGTTTGAGAAACAACTGGTGATCAGCTACCAGCGCGATTCGAAAGAGGCGCGACGCATGATGACCGATATCGGCAATGAAATGGATTTTTATACCTTGGCAGAAGAGCTACCCGACAGCGACGACTTGCTGGATGCCGATGATGATGCCCCTATTATCCGCCTGATAAATGCGATGCTGACTGAAGCCATCAAGGATAAAGCCTCGGATATCCACATCGAAACCTATGAACGTCATTTGCAGATCCGTTTCCGGGTCGATGGCGTGTTGCGTGAAATTCTGCGCCCTCAGCGGCGGTTGGCCTCTTTATTGATATCGCGCATCAAGGTCATGGCACGGCTGGATATTGCCGAAAAGCGGATCCCGCAGGATGGGCGCATGGCACTGCGAATCGGTGGCCGAGCCATTGATGTGCGCGTTTCGACCTTACCGTCTAATTATGGTGAACGAATTGTTCTGCGTTTACTGGATAAAAACAGCGTCAGTCTGGATCTCGCCGCGCTTGGCATGTCTTCACCTAATCGGCGGCAGATCGATGAACTGATCCAGCGGCCACATGGCATTATCCTTGTCACCGGTCCGACAGGGTCGGGTAAGAGCACCACCCTCTATGCAGCATTGAGCCGCCTCAATGCCAGCGAACGCAATATCATGACGGTCGAAGACCCCATCGAGTATGAACTCGAGGGTATCGGCCAGACGCAGGTAAACCCCAAGGTAGATATGACATTTGCTCGCGGTTTGCGGGCCATTCTGCGTCAGGATCCTGATGTGGTGCTGGTCGGGGAGATCCGCGACAGCGAAACCGCTCAGATTGCGGTTCAGGCATCACTGACAGGGCACCTGGTACTCTCCACGCTGCACACCAACAGCGCGCTGGGGGCCTTATCGCGGCTGCAGGATATGGGCATCGAGCCTTTTTTGCTTTCCACTTCATTACTGGCCGTATTGGCACAGCGCCTGGTTCGTACACTCTGCCCCGATTGTCGTCAAGCTTATGCAGCCGATCCGGTCCTGGCCGATCAGATGGGGATTTTACCCGGAACCCCATTATGGCAACCGAAGGGATGCTCGCAGTGTAATTTTACCGGTTACCGTGGGCGTACTGGTATTCATGAACTGTTGCTGATTGATGACCGAGTGCGTACGGCTATCCACCAGGGAGAGAGTGAATTCACGATTGCTCGTCAATTACGTAATGAATACAAAACATTGCGCCAGGGGGGATTGGAAAAAGTATTGGCGGGCGAGACCAGTTGGGAAGAGGTGATCCGCGTGACCGAAAGCCAGTCTCAGGAAGAGGGATGACATGGCCCTCTTTCATTATCAGGCGTTAGACGAGCGCGGCAAAAAACGGCGGGGAGTGCAGGAAGCGGATTCAGCCCGCCACGCCCGTCAACTTTTACGCGAGCAGGGGTTGGTCCCTGTAAGCCTGGACGAAGGGCAGGATGAGCGGCAGCAGGCCCAAAGCGGGCGGCGTCTTTCATGGGGGCGGGGGATTAGCAGTGCCGATCTGGCGCTGTTAACTCGTCAGCTTGCGACCTTGGTTGCCGCTTCCTTACCCTTGGAGGAGGCGCTTGATGCCGTGGCAAAACAGAGTGAAAAGCCCCGGCAGCGCAGCCTGATGGCCGCAGTGCGCACCAAAGTACTGGAGGGACATTCCTTGGCTGAGGCCATGAGCGGTTATCCCACCAGTTTTGAGCGGCTGTACTGTGCGATGGTGGCGGCGGGTGAGGCTTCTGGTCATCTGGATCTGGTTCTGAACCGGTTGGCGGATTACACCGAGCAGCGCCAGCAAATGCGAGCTCGTATCCTGCAGGCGATGATTTACCCCTGCGTGCTGACGGTGGTAGCCATCAGCGTGATCGCCATTTTACTTTCCGCCGTCGTGCCCAAGGTGGTGGAACAGTTTATTCACATGAAGCAGGCACTTCCGCTATCAACGCGTGTGCTGATGGGGCTGAGTGACGGAGTTCGAGCTTTTGGCCCTTGGGTGCTGCTGTTGCTGTTATTGGCGCCGATGCTGATGCGTCTGTGGCTGCGCCAAGAAGCGCGGCGCATTGCTTTTCATCGGCAGTTGCTGCGCCTTCCGGTGATCGGACGCATCGCACGAGGGCTCAATACTGCTCGTTACGCCAGAACGCTGAGTATTCTCAATGCCAGCGCGGTGCCATTGCTGCAAGCGATGCGTATCAGCGGAGAGGTATTAACCAATGAATATGCGCGCCGCCAGTTGTCATTGGCGACGGAATCAGTGCGCGAGGGGGTGAGCCTGCATCGGGCTCTGGAAATCACTGCGCTGTTTCCCCCGATGATGCGGCACATGATCGCCAGCGGTGAACGCAGTGGGGAACTGGACAGCATGTTGGAACGCGCGGCAGACAATCAGGATCGGGAGTTTACTGCCCAAATGCAGTTGGCATTGGGGCTTTTTGAGCCTTTGTTGGTGGTGAGTATGGCGGGTGTGGTGCTGTTTATCGTTTTGGCGATCCTGCAGCCAATCCTGCAATTAAATACCTTGATGAGTATGTAAATTCAATCTGCAAATAACGGAGAGAAAAATGCGGCAACAGCGTCAGCGAGGTTTTACCCTGCTGGAAATTATGGTGGTGATTGTGATCCTGGGCATCCTGGCGAGTCTGGTAGTGCCTAACCTGATGGGAAACAAAGAGAAGGCGGACCATCAGAAGGTCGTCAGCGATATTGTCGCGCTGGAGAGCGCGTTGGATATGTACAAGCTGGATAACAGCCGATATCCCACCACCGAACAAGGGTTGCAGGCACTGGTGAGCAAGCCCTCGGCACAACCGGAACCGCGCAGTTATCCCCAAGGTGGCTATATTCGCCGTTTGCCGCAGGATCCCTGGGGGGCAGACTATCAGTTGCTTAGCCCGGGCCAACACGGTCAGTTAGACGTTTTCTCTTATGGCCCAGATGGCATACCGGACACCGAGGATGATATCGGTAACTGGACTATTGGTAAGAAGTAGTGCGCCAACGCGGCTTTACGTTGTTGGAAATGATGCTGGTTGTGCTGCTGATCGGGAGTGCAGCCAGTTTGGTGATCATGTCATTTCCAGCCATGCAACAAAATAACCCGCAGCTACAGCTGAAACGCTTTCAGGCTCAGTTGGCGTTTGCCATGGATGCCTCGGTGCAAAATGACCAGTTGCTGGGGATCCAGGTTCGACCAGATGGCTGGCAATTCCAAATGCTACAGCGTCAGGCCGTTGAAAAACGCGGGGCAGTATCTGGCTCGGATAGTTGGCAAGGTTACGTTTGGCAGAATTGGCAACCCCGTCAGGCGGCGTTAGGGAGCCAAATGCCTGATGATATCCGGCTCAAGCTGCGTTTCCCCGATCGGCAGGAGTGGCCGCGTGCTGTGGAATCGGCACCGGAACCCGATATTCTGCTGTTACCCGGCGGGGAGGTTACACCGTTTGAGCTGGTTTTCAGTGAGGCTGGTAGCCAACCCTTGGTTTGGCTTCGTGTAGACGCAGCAGGCGCGATCGATTCGTCAGCAAACGGAGCCGCACAATGAATACCCAAAGAGGGATGACATTGCTCGAAGTGCTGGTGGCACTGATCGTTTTCGCTTTGGCGGGGTTAGCCGTGCTGCAAACCACGGCACAACAGGCTGGCAGCATTGGCCGTATGGAGGAAAAAATACTGGCAAGCTGGTTGGCGGATAATCAACAAGTCAGATTACATCTTGAGAAAACCTGGCCGGAAAAGCGCTGGATCGGCACCACGGTGACCTATGCGGGCGAGGAGTGGTCTCTACGCTGGCAGGGGGTTGATACCGAACTGGGTCAATTACGGGCAATGGATGTTGAGGTGAGGCGTCATAAAGAAGACGCTGCGCCAGTGGTTTCTTTACGCAGCTACGTGGTGCGGGAATGAATTGTCGTCGCCAGCGGGGCTTCACGCTGCTTGAGATGCTGTTGGCATTGGCGATTTTTGCTGCGTTGAGCATCAGTGCCTTCCAGGTGTTGCAGGGGGTGATGCGCAATGATGAGATTTCGCAGCGCAAGGCGCAGCGGTTGGCCGAGCTTCAACGTGCCTTTATACAGTTGGAAGGGGATTTCGGTCAGATCATCCCTCGCCATCACAGAGGGGATGAACGCGTGTTTTCTGCGGCGCGCTATCAATTACAAAGTGAGGACTGGGGCGTCTCTTTCATGCGCAACGGTTGGCAAAACCCGATGGGGATGTTGCCCCGTGCCGAGTTACAACCGGTGGGATATCGTCTGCGCCATCAGCAGTTAGAGCGGTTGAGCTATGCCCATGCGGATCCGCTCGTTGGGGAAGAGCCGGTGGTCAAGGTTTTGCTCGATGAGGTCAGTGTCTTTCGCCTGCGCTTTTTTGCTGAGGGTACGTGGCGGGAGAGTTGGAACAACGCGTCGGTTTTGCCGCAGGGGATTGAAGTGACATTAGTGGTTGCTGGCGTGGGTGAATTGACCCGCCTCTTTTTGATCACGGCGGTGGGGCAAGAATGAGGGCGCGGCAAAAGGGCGTTGCCCTGCTGGTGGTGTTGCTGATCCTGGCGCTGATGGTGACGATTGCTGCGACCATTGCCGAGCGAAACGGGCGCACTTATCTGCGTACCGCAGCTCATTTGGATCGCCAGCAGGCAAAATGGTATGCCCGCTCGGCAGAAGCACTGGCGGTGAAAATTTTGCAACGAGATGCGCTGGACTCACCTAATAAAACACATTTGGCGCAAAACTGGGCGCAAGAACAGCGCCGTTTCCCCGTTGAAGGCGGGGAGGTGTTTGGGCAGATTGTTGATGGCCAGGCCTGCTTTAATCTCAATGCTATTAACCAAGGGGCTGCTACTGAAGGTATGCAGCCGACATTGCCTTATGCTACCCAAGTTTTTAGAGAGCTGTTAATCAACCTGGGTGAAGATCCCCTGCATGCGACGCAGATAGCCGCTGCTCTGCGTGACTGGATAGACAGTGACAGCGAGCCAGGCATTGATGGTGCTGAAGATGAGGTCTATATGGCCCAGGCGGTGGCTTACTTGCCCGCCAATCAACCCATGCAGGATGTCAGCGAGTTGCGGACCGTCTCAGGGGTTGATGCCAGCCTTTATCGGCGTCTTTTACCTTACGTTTGTGCGCTGCCAACACAGACGCTGTTGGTAAACGTTAATACCCTGAGTGAGTCTCAAGGGCCATTACTGGCGGCGCTATTTCTCAAGGAGCTTGATTCAGCCATGGCGACTCGATTGTTACAACAGCGTCCACGTGAAGGGTGGAGCAGTACGACGGCATTTTTGGCACAGGTTGCCCTTAAGGACATCGACACCTCAACGGTCAGATCGCTGTTGACGATAAAGAGTGAGCTGTTTTTAGCCAGTTTTACCGTGCTGATGGGGGAGACTCACTATAGCCAGCGCAGCCTGTTGCGCAAAGCCGGTAACAGTTTCCTGGTGGTACAGCGGCAATATGGATTAAGCATGATGGTGGAGCCTTGATGCCTAACAGAAAGCCCCGTGAGCAAGCCAGGTTGATACTGCGCTTACCCAGCGATGAAACGCAGCCAGTGTTGTGGTATTTCGCTTCAGCAGACGGTCATCAGCAAGGTAGTTTGGCTATGGGGGAGAACGATGACCAATTGGTGAACCTGCTTGCCAGATACCCTGCCTGGGTATTGGTGCCTGCGAGCGAGTTGGTTTTCCATCGTGTGACGCTGCCTCGTCGTGCCAGGCGTCAGCGTTTGCAAGTGCTGCCGTTTATGCTGGAGGAGCAACTGGCAACGGAGGTTGAACGGCTGCATTTTGCCATTTTGCAGCAAAGTGGTGATGAGTGTGACGTTGCGGTAGTTGATAAAAGCCTTATGCATCAGTGGATAGCCCGTTGTGAACGTCTGGGGGGACAGGTGCAGGCAATGTTGCCAGATGTGCTGGCGTTACCCTTGGCCGCCGACGGTTGGAGTGCGGTCAATCTCAATGATCAATGGCTGTTTCGCCGGGAAAAGCATGCCGGGATGATTGTTGAATCCTCCTGGCTATCGGAGTTTTTGGCCGTGTGGGCACCGCCGGTCATTGAAAGCTACTCCGCACCACCAGCATCCACTACTAGCCCTCCGGAATGGCGTGTTCAACCACCGCGGCATTTACTGCAGTTGGCGGCAGAAGGCGTGCACGATAGCGAAGCCGATCTGCGCCAGGGCGAATTCACCCGCTCGAGCCCCTGGCGTACACGATTACGCCCCTGGCGAACCGTGATGATGGCATTAACAGTGTATTTACTGCTGTTGTGTGTGAGCGCCGGGCTATCTCATTACCGGCTTTGGCAACAGGCTGAACATTGGCGGCAGGAAAGTGTGCGGGTCTACCAACAGCTGTTTCCGGCTGATAAAAAGGTGGTTAATCCACGCGTGCAGATGCAGCAGCACTTGCAGCAATTACAGCCTATCGAGCAAGCCGGTGTGGTCGCACAGATGCGCCAATTACAGCAGCTGATGGCGGAGAACTCGGCAATCCGTTTCCAGGCGCTGTCTTATGACGCTGGCCGTAAAGAGCTGAAAGTCGATGTACAGGCGGCCTCTTTTCAGGCGTTGGAACAGTTTCAGGTTGCTGCCGGGCAGCGTTACCAGGTGCAACCTGGCGAAATCAAGCAGAATCCAACTGGGGTAGAGGGCCGACTGACTCTGGGGATAAAGGATGAATGAACTCAAGCACCGCTGGCTACAGCTCAGTCTTCGGGAACGAGGTTTGGTTCTGGGCTGTGGTGTATTGGTTATCGTGAGCTTGTGCTACTACGCACTATGGCTGCCCTGGCAACAACAGGCTAGCCAATGGCAACGTACTATCGCCCGTGAAAAAAACACGGTGGAATGGATGTTGCAACAGGCTCCGCGCTTGCGCCAACAGGGGGCACAACCCATACAGGAGACCTCCCTAAGCTTGTCGGCCAGGGTGGCACAGAGTGCTGCAGCTCAAAACATGAACATTACCCGCATGCAGCCTCAGGGAGAGCGGCTGGCGGTCACGTTGGAACCTGGCGATTTTAATGCCTTGATGCATTGGCTCACACAGTTGGAAAAGCGCTATAGCGTTCGCATTGTGGCGCTTGAGGTGGCGATGCGTCCCGATAAACCAGGATGGGTGACGGTAAACAAACTGATGCTGGAGCGCAGCGATGGGCGCTAAAGCCAAAAAGGCCGTACTTTTGTTGGCTTGTTATCTCCTATTGCTGGCAGGACACGCGCCGGCACGGGTATTACAAGCTTTTATACCCGCAGATATGAAGGTCGGTGGCTTTTCTGGTTCCCTGTGGCAGGGCAGTTTGCACCAGTTAAGCTGGCGTAACATTATGCTGGCGAAACTGAACTGGCAGTTCACTTTCTCCTCTTGGATGCCAGCCTTAGAGATTGAGCTAAGGGATCCGCAAGGCTTGCAGGGAGCCGGTATTCTGCGTGGTTGGCTGGATCTTCAACTGCATGAGTGGCAACTCTCTGTTCCTGCAGATGTTGTGCGCCAACAGTTGTCGTTGCCTTTACCGATCACCGCCCAGGGAGAGCTGCAACTGCGGTTGCAACAAGGAGAGTTCAGTTCCGCTGGTTGCCGGAGTCTTGGTGGTGGTGTCGTCAACTGGCAGCACGCACAGTTGGCGACTCCGTTGGGGGCGTTGGAGTTGGCCAACGTGCAAGGCCAATTGAGCTGTGATGGAAAAGGGGCTCTGGTGTTGGTGTTGAAACAAGACTCCTCTCATCTGAGCCTGACGGGGCGTGGCACCGTCGGATTTGACGGGCGCTATCAGTTCAACGGTCAGGTGCGCCGAGGGCCGGTATTACCGGAGGCGATGAGGCCACTGATAAATCAGTTAGGCAGGGCTAACGATCAGGGGCAGATAGCCTGGCAGGTTCAGGGGCGGTTGCTTTAAAACGGACTGGCTGTCTTAAAAGGTTGGGTAGGTATTTGCCTGACTGCGGGGAGGTTTTTTGAGTTTATTACTGGATTTTACTGTTGCATTTCCCCTTCTCTGGCTGGGTGTCGTGGGGATGTTTGGGGCCATAGTGGGTAGCTTTCTGAACGTGGTGATTTACCGATTACCGGTGATGCTGGGGAAGCAATGGCAGCGTGAGGCGCTCGTGCAACTGGCGCTGCCCTTACCTGAATCCATACCGCGCTTTGATCTGCTATTACCGCACTCCTGTTGTCCGCATTGCCAGCATCGTATTGCGGCCAGGGACAATATACCCCTGCTGAGTTTTCTGTTGTTAAAGGGGAAGGCTCGTTGCTGTGGTGAGCGGATCCCAAGGCGCTACCCGCTGGTTGAAGTGGCAACGGCTATGATGTTTGTGCTGACGGCGCTTATATTCCCGTTAGGTTTCCCCTTGCTGGGCGCCTGGATATTGCTCTCTTTTTTGCTGACGCTGGCAGTTATTGACCATCAGACACAACTCTTGCCAGATGTGCTGACGTTGCCACTGCTGTGGATCGGACTTTTATTCAATATTCAGGGGCATTTTGCCTCGTTGGAACAGGCGACGATTGGCGCAGTGGCAGGTTATGTCTGCCTATGGAGCGTGTTCTGGCTATTCAAGCTGGCAACCGGTAAAGAGGCTCTCGGCTATGGTGATTTTAAATTACTTGCGGCGTTAGGGGCCTGGTTAGGTTGGCAAGCGTTGCCACAGGTGATTTTGGTGGCGGCGGCCAGTGGGCTGCTGGTTACGCTGATACAGCGCGGGTTGGCGAAACAAGATTTTAATCAACCGTTAGCCTTTGGTCCATGGCTCGCTGTGTCGGGCGCGGTCAATATGTTTATACCCTGGAGCCTTTAAGCTGAAAATAGCGCCTATGTCTTGATTAGAGGCGCCAGTAAGCTCACCCAGTCTTGTTCCTGAAGTACGAATTTTGCTAGTCGGTTGGCCAATGATCCAGATTTTTTATGTGTTACTTACTGATACTAAAGGGAATAATTATGCATAAGGTTACGATGTTGGCGGTGTTGCTTACGGGGATGCTTAATGCTCAGGCGGCAACGGTTTATACCGGAGATAAAATTGAGGGTAATCCGGTTATCAGCAAGTTGGATGTAGACGATCTGGAGGCAGGAAAGGTTTATCGCTTCATGTTCCAGGGAACCAGCAATGGGATCGGTCAACATTGGTATGTTCCCGTTATGGTGGCCAAAGGCGCACAGCCTGGTCCTAAGCTGGGCCTGCAAGCGGCGGTCCATGGTGATGAACTAAATGGCACCCGGGTGATACAGCAGGTGTTTGAAAAGCTGGATCCAGCAGAGTTGAAAGGCAGTGTGATCGGTGCCGTGGGCGCGAATCCTTCTGGCATGTTGGCCAATAACCGAAACTGGCAGTTGGCCAATGACGGGGGGGATATGGTCGATTTCAACCGGGTTTGGCCGGGCAAAGAAAAAGGTAACGCTGCCGAACAACAGGCTTGGCTGTTATGGAATAATTTGTGGGCGGGCAATGCCACCCTGTTCGTTGATATGCACACACAGAGCCGGGGTACCGAATATCCCTTGTTCATCTATGCGGATTACCGTAACCCGCAGGTGAAGCAGATGGCTGAATTGTTCCCGGCGGACCAGATTAAAGCCGATCCTGGTGAGAAAGGCTCTGTCGAAACCACTTTCGTTGAAAACAAGATCCCTGCCATTACACTAGAAATTGGCAAGCCCAAGCTTTATCAACCTGAACTTATCGCGCGTAGCTTGACAGGGGTGCGTAACCTGATGGTTCAACAAGGCATGACAGCCGGAACATTAGGGGCAACGGCTAAAGAGCAAAAAACCTTTATCGGTAATGAAATGAGCTCGATTCGAGCTGAGGTTGGTGGATTTACCGAGATTCTGGTTAACGTCGGCGATTCGGTGGTCAAAGGGCAGAAAGTGGCCGTTCAGCGTAATGCTTTTGGCGACACCATTCGGGAATATACCGCGACCCATGATGGTCGAGTGTTAGCTATCGGCAATGATCCATTGCGCGAACCGAGGGCTTTGCTGGTTCGTATCCTGTTCAACAATCCTGAGCCTCAGTGTGCCAATGGTTGCTAATTGACGTGAGGCATCTGTAAATGTCGGGATCACGGGGTGGTCTGCTGCAACAATCTGCTTGAAGCCCAGTGGATCTATCCCGTTGGTGAGTTGATCACACATGGCATGAGCTTGCTTGCTCAGGCGAGTGCCAATCGGCTGGCAACGCCTGCCGATTGGCGGTTTCCTGGTGATTAGAGTTGGTTATGCCCAGCGTTTGATAACAATCGAGGTGTTGATACCACCAAAGGCAAAGTTATTGGTTTGCAGAAACTCGCAGTCGATATGACGGGCTTCTCCCATGATGTAATCAAGTGCGCCGCATTGTTCATCAGGGGTATGCAGATTTAGCGTTGGTGCGAACCAGCCTTCACGCATCATCTGCAGGCTCAGCCAGGTTTCCAGTGCTCCACAAGCCCCCAAGGTGTGGCCGAAGTAACTTTTCAACGACGAGATCGGCACGCTGTCACCGTAGATCGCGGCGGTTGCCTGACTTTCGGCAATATCACCCCGATCGGTGGCGGTACCGTGGGCAGAAATATAGCCGATATCACTTGCTTGCAGACCGGCCATCCTCAACGACTGCTCCATGCAGATCTGCATGGTTTCACGTTGCGGCTGTGTGATGTGTGCCGCATCACAATTGGTGGCAAAGCTGACGATTTCGCCGTAGATGGTTGCGCCGCGTGCTTGCGCATGCTCCAGCTCTTCGAGGATCAGCGTACAAGCACCTTCACCAATCACCAAACCATCGCGGTTCTGATCAAATGGGGAAGGGGTGGCATGCGGTTCATCATTACGTTGGCTGGTGGCAAATAACGTGTCGAATACGGCGGCCTCGGAAGGACACAGTTCTTCTGCCCCACCGGCAACCATCAGGGTCTGATAACCGTGGCGAATAGCCTCCCAGGCATAGCCAATGGCCTGGCTGCCTGAGGTACAGGCGCTGGACGTCGGGATCACACGTCCGCGCAGGCCGAAGAATAACCCGGTATTGACCGCGGTAGTATGAGGCATCATCTGCACATAAGTGGTGCCCGTGATGTTATTGGTGTGCTTCTCGGTCAGCATGGTGGCGAATTCGCTCACCGGGCCAGTACTGCCGGTGGATGAGCCATAAGCGATACCGGTCTGGCCGTTGGTTAGCACCGGGTTACCAAGAAGCCCGGCCTGCTCCAGAGCCAATTCCGTTGCGCGGGTCGACATAAGCGACACCCGCCCCATTGAGCGTATGCGTTTACGGGTATAGTGTTCCGGCAGCACGAAGTCATCGATTGGGGCGCCCAGCAGAGTGTGCAGGCCGTCATAGACTTGCCATTCAGGCATGTGGCGTACGGCGTTTTTATAGGCCAACAATTTAGCGGATACTGCCTGCCAGTTTTCACCGAAGGCGGTAATACCGCCCATACCTGTAATAACTACCCGACGAATCATTGCATCCCTCCGTTGATAGAAATGACCTGACGAGTCACGTAACCGGCTATATCTGACATCAAATAGCTGGCAAGCCCGGCGACTTCCTCCGCCAGGCCCATCCGTTTCATCGGGATCATCGACATGGCTTCCTTTAACGCTGCCTCTTCCATTTTTATCATGCCGGTATCGATCAGCCCCGGGGCAATGCAGTTGACGGTGATCTTGCGTTTTGCCAGTTCGATCGCCAACGCTTTGGTTGCGCCAATAATGCCTGCTTTAGCCGCACTGTAGTTCACCTGGCCCCGATTCCCCATGATGCCAGAAACGGAAGAGAGCGTAAGGATGCGGCCACCTTGACGTTGGGCAATCATTGGCATGATGCAGGGCTGGATCACGTTGTAGAAACTGTCCAGATTGGTGTGGATCACCTCATCCCAATCATCATCGCTCAATGCAGGGAAGGCGGCGTCGCGAGCGATCCCGGCATTGCTGACGATGCCGTACCATGCCCCATTCTCTGCCAGATCTTGCTCGAGGACCTCCCGGCACTGCTGACGATTGCTAATGTCGAAACAGAGTAGGCGGCCTTGTCCTCCGGCAGCGGTAATTGCGGCCAGCGTTTGTTGTGCGCCAGATTCATCCTGGTGATAGTGTATCCCAACGATGAAACCGTCAGCGGCTAACTGGCTGGCAATAGCGCGTCCGATACCTTTGCTGGCTCCGGTGATGAGAATTGAACGACTCATGCAGTAGATCCCTGATTAAAAAGCATTGTTGATTCTTCTGGTGTGGGTTGGAAGGTATTGACGCGACCGGTGGCCAGCGTGTCACCTTGCGCGCCAATAACACAGTCAAAACTCCCGAAACGGTCATCATGTATCAGCAGCTTGATTTGGATGTCTAGCATTGTATCTGCTGGTAGGTAACCCGCGGCACAGACCAATTCCCTGGCTCCAAGCACCATACCGAGGGCGATCCGCTGTTCTCCTCGCTGATGACGATGCCACCCGGACCAAACGCCGATGGTTTGTGCCATCAATTCCAGTGCGTACCAACCAGGCAGCTCGCCTTGCGCATTGAGGAACGGCGCCAGCACGCTGTCGCTCCTGACCTCAACCCGGCAATGTGCGCTGTCTTCCGTCACGCTGATAACCTCTGCCAACAGCAGCATTGGGGCGTCGTGGGGCAGATATTCCGCCGGTGATAAGTAATGGCTCATGCCATCCTCCCCAGCAGGATGCTGGCGTTATTACCGCCAAAGGCGAAAGAGTTAGACAGAATGACCGGGCGCATCAGCGGTTCAGCCGCATGCAGTAAACCACAGGGCGGTAATGTCGGATCCGCCGGAGAACGGCTGAAGTCTTGCGCTGGCAGTGGCAAGTCATAGAGCAGAATAAGCGCGCTAAGAGCCGCCTCGGTGATGCCCGCAGCCCCCAGGGTATGCCCGGTTAAATGTTTGGTGGAGCTGCAGGGCACGCTTTCACCGAACAGATCGTGAACCACTTTGGATTCGATCTGATCGTTGAGCAAGGTGGCAGTTCCATGCAGGTTGATATAACCCACCTCTTCGGGGTTAAGCCCCGCGTCTTGCAATGCCTGTTCGATGGCTCGCAAGGCACCGGCACCCTGCGGATGGGGTGCCGAAATATGGTATGCATCGCTTGACTCACCTACCCCCAGCAGCGCGATGGGGTTCGGCTCGCGGGTAAGTACCATCAGTGCCGCTCCTTCACCAATTGTGATCCCACAGCGATCGCGGCCAAACGGCTGGCAAAGCGTAGTGGAAAGAGACTCCAGGCTATTAAAACCGTTGATAGGCATGCGGCTTAAGGTATCTGCGCCGCCAACAATCGCGATATCTGCCAGGCCAGCTTCAATAAGACGGCGCCCGCTGATGATCGCGCGGGCACTGGAAGAACACGCGGTGGAAAGAGTAAACGCAGGGCCATTCAGGCCCAACCAAGCGGCGAGGAAGCGTGACGGATCGCCCAGCTCTTGTTGTGGATATTGCCAGCTCGGGCTCTCTTCATGGTTGGCAACATGGCTAACATGTCGATCGCCTTCATCCAGCCCAGAGGTGCTAGTACCTAACACTACGGCGATACGGTCGGCGCCAAAGCGAAGCAGCGCGTCATCTACCACGGGCTGAATTTGCGCCAGAACGGCCAATAATAATTGGTTATTGCGGCTGCGATGTGCGGCAAGACTGTCTGGAATAGCGGGTAATTCTCCGTCGACGCCGCCTAATACCGCGTCCTGTTGGTTCTGTAACCAATGCTCACGC
Source organism: Serratia sp. 14-2641 (assembly GCF_001692375.1). Lineage (NCBI taxonomy): Bacteria > Pseudomonadati > Pseudomonadota > Gammaproteobacteria > Enterobacterales > Yersiniaceae > Serratia > Serratia sp. 14-2641. The sequence continues at coordinate 298,131 of NZ_LXKR01000001.1, forward strand.
TTGCGCATGCCGGGCGCTATTCCTTGGGTCAGGTTGGCTGCAATCTCTTCTGTCGAGTGGCCCAAAGCGTTAATCATGCCGATAGCAGAAATGTAAATCATATCAGTCATCCAGATATTGAATGGTGATGTGGTATTTAAACGCGTGTTGCTCAATGCTGATAGGTTCACGACGATCTTTACGTTGCAGGTACGTGATCTCCGTTATCAGTTTGCCGCGCGCGTTGCGTAATTCTCGTTTATCGCCCTTATCGATTAACGTCCAGCCCTGTGGCAACCGATCTTGCCAGGCGGTAATCGGCCAGTGGCCGAGCATCACATCGGCCAAGACCTGACTGGCTGGCGGCAGTTGTGGCACCACGATCGACTGCTCGGTATGAATGCCGTTATCGTCATAGGTAACGAGAAATAAGCGGATACCTAACGAAGACAGCCCGGCCAAGGTGAGTGCATTGCTATCTGCATTTAGAATGACCAACAACGACTGGGTTTTGCCGTTAAAGCTGCCAGTCAATAATTGCTGGGACTGGATATGCTCAGTGATACCAGGAGCCGGTAGCGTGACGCGTACGCCGGGTTCAAGCCAGGCTTGCGGGCGGGAGCCATTCTCATTATGCGATGAGTGGCTACAGCCGGTAATCAATAGCACGGCCAACAGGGGAACCGCGCGCCAGAAGTCGCAATTTGTCATTTTTTTCTCTGCTTACGGTCAGGCATGGCGAGTGGGGATAGCAAGAAAGCGGTAAAGATCCCGCTGACCAGGACAATTCCAAAACTGCTGATAGCTTGAGTGCTGCTAAAGACCAGCATGCCCAGGGTTAACAACGTTGTCATCATTGCCAGCGCGATCGCCAACAACGATGTCAGTGGTGTGCCGCGTGGATTGCTGAAGAACAGCGTATAGTTAATGCCGATCCCCAGCACCAGTACCAGCGCCAGTAGCGAAAACAGGTTCACGGCATGTCCGCTAAAGGATAGGGTGGCCAGTCCGATGCTCAGCGACAGCAGCGAAGGCACCAGGCTGATTAATCCCTTACGCCAACCGAGGCGGAACACCGCACTGCAAGCGATCACCGCCAGTGCTACCAGCAGCAGGCCGGTAAGTATGGTGCGATAGAGGGCGAATAATTCGTTGAACGTATTCTTGCGATCTACCCACACTACGCCCGGTTGTTTTTCCGCCAGTGAGCTCAGAGCCGTGCTGTCGTTAACGCCTTCTACCGGTACCAGCACACCGCTTTTGCCATTGGGCAATGTCAACCACATCAAGCGCCAACCTTCGCTGGCTGGACTGTTGAGCCAATCCTCCAACGTTGCAGGTGCGGTTTGCAGATCGGGCGTGACGTCCGTTAACCCTGTATTTTGCAATGCGCGGATGACTGTAGGAGCGGCGCTCTGCAACAGGGCGAGATCCTGTTTCTGGCGTGCGAGAGAATTTAACGGGATCGTTCGAAAAGCGCTGATAACCCCCGTCTGACGTGCCTGTTCCAGTGCCGGTGTGAAGCCTTCAAGCCGTTCCAGGGTTTGCTGAGGAGTGTTGCCGTAGACCACAAACCATTTTTGATCGACGCTTTGCCCGGTGAGCTGCGTAATGGCTTTTTCCTGCGCCAGGATATCCTTCGGCAGCGCTTGCAACTGGGCAATATCATCATCGACGCGTAATGTCGCTATCCCCGCAAGAGAAACCAAAGCCAATACGACAGGTAGCCCCAGCGACAGTTTGCGGTTATGCCTCCAGGCTGCAAGCCAGCGCAGCAGGGAGATCGCGGCAGGAATAGGGCGAACTGGTAAATTGCGACATAACCACGGATGCCAAAAGATCACCGTAAGGCATGAGGCGCTCAGGCCCACAGCGGCAAACACCGCCATTTGTCGTATCCCAGGGAAGGGAGCGAGCATCATGATCAGATAGGCCGCGACGGTAGTCAGCAATGCCAATAACAGGGCATTACGCACTTTGAGCAGACTCTGCCATGGCGATATCTCGTTACCGTGCACCATGCGTTCGGTGAGGTAGTAAAGCGTATAGTCGGCAGAGATCCCAATGATGCTCATGCTCATCACTAGCGTCATCAGGTGAAGCTCACCGAAGAGCAACAACGTAGCTGCTGTTCCTGCCAGTGCACCGATGCCAACGGAAATCAGGCACAGCAGCAGCGGGCGCAGCGAGCGGAAAACTACCACGATCAACAGTATTACGCCCAGTATGGTGGCGACCCCCAGCGTAGATATGTCCTGTTTTGCCTGTTGGCTGGCATAATCACTGTAAAACAGCGTCCCACGTGAGAGGAGCTTGGCCTGGGGGTAGCGTGATGTGAGTTGATCCTCCAGCGCAGCGAGCGAAGTGACGACTCGGTGGGTTTGTTGCATATCAAATGACGATCCCGTCAATTCGCCATGCAGAAAATACCAGTAGTTCCCCAGTTCATCTTGAGTAACCAACCAGCCGTCCATCAACCGCAAACGCTGGCTGTTCTGGGCCAGAGCCAGCTGTGAGCCTCGCATCAGCATTAGCGGATCGTTGCGTAACTCTTTGCCGCTGACGCCAGAGAATGCCGAATAGAGCTGAGAAAGGACCCACTGTGCCTGGGCTTCGCCACCGTTTTGCAGGCGCTCACGCGTTGCGTTGTCGATCAGCCCATTACGATGCTGCCAGAAAAAATCGCCCCAGGCTTGTTGGTCTGCAGCACCCATCGGGCCTTTCACCGTTTCTGCTATCCCGGACTTTTGCAACTGGGTGAGCCAGTATTGCGCTACCTGCGGGTCTGCCTGTTTTCCGGGGCTGACCAGCCAGACCAACTGCTTGTCCAGGCGCTGCATAAAACCGTCGTTCAGCGCGGGAGGAATGGCACCCAATGCCTGCTTGGGCAACATCGCCAATACGCTGCTATTGATCCGGGCCTGGGGCAATAGGGCAAGCAGCACGCCAGCTAATATCAGGCATGCGGCTCCCCATAACAGCGCGAGGCGCTTGGCATTAGTAGGCGGCAAAACGTTGTCGCTCTTCATCGGTCAAAGCTGCGGGTAGCAGCCGGTGTTGAGAGAAGGTGATTTCAGTCACATCGCCCTGTTTATCGTTTAAATGGATGGTTTCCAGATAGGTTTGTCCACTCAGCACTATAGTGGCAAAAATTCGGTCCAGAGGGGTGGTCAGTGGGGTTAAGGATAGCGTCCAGCGACCCTCACCTTGCTCCTGGAAATCAATGCGGAAATTTTTCTCCAGCACCTGACGATCGGCCTGGAATAGCGCGCGCAGCAGATGATTGAACTGAAACATCTGCGGGTTGTTTTGTGCGGTAATAACCTGCGGTTGCTGGTTATTGATGATTTGCACCATCCGTGAGTCGTTGAGCATCAATGTCATGGCAAAAGGGGTTTGCTGTTGCCACAGCAAACCCTGATCGCGGGCGATCACCATTTCGCCTTGAGAACGCAGTGGCTGTGGCAGATCTTTGATGGTTCGAGCCTGAGCAAAATGGGCTCGCACTACTGGTTGTTCGGTAAAACGCTGCTGTAATTCATCCAGCGTGATGGCATTGACCCATGGACTGATCAGCAGGAATAGCAGAGGCCAGGCTTTCATGGCTGCACCCCCAGACGTTCGAACAGTATGTCCGGGCAGACAAAGCACATCTCACGGCTTTTTTCCTCTACTGCTACCTGGATGGTGTAACCGGTTGTGGTGCGTTTGCCGCTGTCGGCGTCAAAAATCTGGTAGGCAATGCGCAGGCGATTTTCGTATTCCTCCAGCGTGGCACGGACGCGAATACGTTGTTCAAAGGTCAGCGTATCGCGGTATTTCACGCGGGTATCCACCACTGGCCAAACATATCCTGACTCTTTCATCTGCCGATAGCCGTAGTTGAATTGGTTCAGCAGGGCTTCACGGGCAATTTCAAAGTAACGGAAATAATTGCCGTGCCACACGACTCCCATCATATCAATATCATGAAAGGGAACGGTCAGTTCTATCTCGCTGGTGAAACAGGGATCGTTTAGCACCCTTTGCTCCTGTCTGTGGTATTGGCCTGTTGGTCAGGCAGTTGCCAAAAATTGAAAAAATTGAACCAATCGAGCGGTGCCTGCAACGCGTAGTGTTCAAGACGCTCAGCATACTGATCAACCGCCTGTTGCAAGGCGACTTGACGATCGGCCCGCGGTAACAGCAGAGGGTCGGCAAACGGCTCGCAGTGCAAATGTAGTTTTCCCTGCTGGCGCAGGGCATAGATCAGCAACACAGGGCAACGCAATATCGAAGCCAGAATAAACGGCCCTTGAGGGAATGGGGCAGGATGGCCCATAAAGCGGCTCCAGATAACCCGGCAACTATCTCCTCGCTGCGGTTTGACAGCGATGCGATCGCCAACGATCGCCACCCATTCGCCACGATCCAGTTTGTCTTTGAGCAATATGGCGGTATCTGGGCCGATATCGGTCACTGGCAACAGGTTGAGCCCTGCCTGGGGCGCTATCTCTGCCATAATCTGTTTGAAACGCTGGGCGTTGTCGTTGAACACCAGCGCATTGATGGTTTTGCTCACTTGCAGTTGTGCCAACGCCCGGCAAGCTTCGATATCTCCCAAATGGGAGGCCAGCAGCAATTTGCCTTGCGGGGAGCCAATATCCAGCGTGGCTTCGGCATTGGGGGCGAAGACAACATCCTGCCCTAGCCGCATTTCCCCACGCCAACTGGCGATTTTATCCAGCATGGCATCTGCAAAACGTAAAAAATGGTGATAGCTGTTTAGATGCGCAGGAATGGGGAGCGAACGCGAAGTCAACTCGTTGCGTACCCGCTTCAGCCAGGCTTGTGAAGCCTGACGGGCCTGATGTGCGCCAAGCCAGTAAACCGCCACCACCGGATAGAGCAGTGGAGCAATGGCCTTTCTACCCAGTAAGCGCCAGATAGCAAGCATGATGCGCATTCCCCACAACCCCTTGATTTCTTTCTGACGTGCCCAGTGTGGGTTGGATCGACGAAAAAGCAGGGTAGGGATGCGCGGTAACATGCCGAAGAAAAGGCGGGTATGCATCAGTGAAATACGCACGTTATCCTTCAAGGCATCAAAGTGCGACAACCCATCCTGGGGGTAGGTGACGCGCGTCGGCACAAAGTAACTGGTGTTCCCCTGCCAGTAGAGGCGAACCATTACTTCCGTATCGAAGTCCATGCGTTTGCCTAGCGCCGTTTTATGCGCCAACTCCAAGGTGGGGGTAATTGGGTAAACCCGGAAGCCGCACATGCTGTCTTTGAGCTGGAGAGAGAGCGTCTCAATCCACACCCAGAAGTGAGTTACCCAGCGGCCGTAGCGCCGCGACGCTGGTATGGATTCGTCGTAAACCGGTTGTCCGGAAATTAAATCCTGGGGATGAAGCTGTGCCAGGGCAATCAGCTTGGGAATATCTTCAATGGCGTGCTGGCCGTCCGCATCGACCTGTATCGCATGGCTAAATCCTCTGCGTTGAGCCTCTTCCAATCCGCGAATCACCGCCGTGCCTTTTCCTGAATTGTGTGCAAGGCGTACTAAGGTGACATCCGCGTGAATGGTGGCCAGGCGCTCAAGTTCCTGCTGGGTGGCCTGGTCGCTGCCATCGTCCACAACCAGACAGGCCAAGCCGAAGGGTTGCAGGCGCGCTAGCACGCTTGCCATCATGGCTCCGTGGTTATAACAGGGGATCACCACACAAGGGTTAAACGTGGCACTATTCAGCGACATAATCGGATCTTCCCGCTGCTGGCTGTGCTAAGAGCCTCACCATCATGGCGTTGATAGCGGAAAACCATGATTTGCCGCTCTTCCTGCCAGTCAAGCGTCAGCGTGACGATGTTATCCGGCAATAAGGGCTGTTGGAATTTGACACTTTGAATACTGTGAAAGCGAAAATCGGGTACCAGCAGTGAGGTGGCATAGTGCATCACCCAGTCTAGTTGTGTCACGCCGGGTAGCAGAGGCTGCACTGCGAAGTGGCCTTTAAACCAGAATGAAGCCGCATCCAGCCGTAACACGATCTCGGCCTGCTGTTGCGTCTGATGGCGAGCCATCTCATGGGGTCTCATGAAACAATTCCTGTAATTGCGCATAGACGCGCTTGTTCATGCTGTTGACGGGCATCTCGTCAACGATACGCCAGTAACGAGGGATAGTGACAGGTTCCAGCCACGGGCGCAGCGCACGACGCCATGATATTTCCAGTGCTTTGCCGCCCATTTTTTGCCACTGTTGCCGAGCGTGGTCTTCAAGCACCAACAATGCGCCAATGCCTTGGCGCCCTCCGCGTGTTACCGGTAGCGCTGCGGCTTCGCGAATGCCCTCGAGTTCCAGTAGCCGTTGCTCGATCTCGCAAAGTGAAATGCGTTTCTCTTCAATTTTCACCACCCGATCGCGGCGGCCTGTTATCTGGAAGCGTCCGCTATCGTCAAATTGCAAAATATCGTCGAGGAGCAGGCCGTGCCTATCGCTGATAAGCGGAGAGATAGCGCGGATCTCGTCGGCGTCAACCATGATACGTACGCCTGGGAAGGGCTGCCAGGTTACATCAGGCTGCTGATGGTGACGCCAGGCGAGGATCCCGGTCTCGGTACTACCGTAGATTTCATCTGGCCAGACCCCTAACCAACTGGCGGTCTGAGCTACGTTTTCCCAACGCAATACTCCCCCTGCGGAGATGACCATATTCACTGGCGGTGGCGCGAGCTGGTGGTCCAGGCGTTTCAGAAAAGCCGGGCTGCTGATAAAGGCATATTGGTGGTGATTAGCCAGAGTTGCCAACTGCTCGGTGTAATGAAGCATTGCTGCATGCAGCGGTAATCCTAGCGCCATGGGTAAAAAGATACGGAAGGTGAGGCCGTAAAGGTGCAACGGAGGCACCGAGGCCACAATATGGCAGCCGGTGAGCCTGTCGGCAAAACGTTCAGCCAGTAAGGAGGCTTCGCGATCGAGGCTGGCAATGGGCTTTATGATGCGGCGTGGTCGCCCTGTCGAGCCGGAGGTAAATAGTTCGATATGGCTGGCCGGATCGAGAGTGGGTAGCGGCGGCGGGTTCTCGCTACTTTGATAGGCAGATTGGACCTGGATCAGCGAACCGCTCCAGGTCAGTGCCTGGTCGGTGAGTACGCCGTTAAACAGCGCCCGTTGTTCTTCCAGCAGCGAAACACGACTATGTCCGGGCACCACGGGCGTTTTGCCCGCATGCAATGTTGCCAATAGTCCGACGATAAACAGATAGCTGTTTTCAAAACACAGCGCCCAGCGGTCGCCTTCATGTTGTTGCAGAATGCTCACCTGTGCCGCTACGTCATGGCGTAACTGCCCCAGCGTCCAGATATGCTCATCAAGCCAGGCAATCGGGGTTTCATTGGCACGCGAAGCACTCAGCCACTGAGCCAGAGGGAGTGTCTGATTCATGCCGCGTCTCGCAATATCCGCCTGCGACGCACCAGCCATTCGCCAGCCATCAGTGCACCCATCAACAGATAGGCAATCATGCCGTTCCACAACGTCCATAACCGAATATCACCGAGCAGAACGGTAAAAAGTGCCATCGAACCGTTCAGAATGAAAAACGCACACCATATCTGGGTGACCTTGCGGGTGTAACGCACGCCTGACGGGGGGAGCTCCGGGTCCTGCAAACGGGCAAGGCGCTCCACCATTGGCATTGAACTCCACAGTGAACTACCAAATACGCCGAGCATGACCAGATTGACTACCACTGGGTAAAATAGCAGCAGCTGATGCGTTTTTAGCACATAGCTCATTAGGCATAATGTGAGACCCACGAGTGCCACGGCTTGCAGTACATAACGCATCGGGCCGCGCTGACTTTTGACCTGATAGAGGCGAAAGGCCAGCAACAAGGCGATGATCGGCAGCAGCCAGTGAAGGCTGTTGCGTGTTAGGCCAAACCAGACAAGAAATGGCCAAGCCAGTAGCGCCAGTAGAGCCACCAGTTGTATCCCTTTCAGGGACCGAGCGCCGCGCATAAACGGTTATGCTTCTTGCAATAGCTGTTCTACCGCATCGACGACATCTTGCACGGTACGCACCTGCTTAAAGGTTTCCGGCTTGATTTTCTTCCCGGTCTTCTTCTGCAGGTGCACGATCATGTCGACGGCATCGATACTGTCTAACTCAAGCTCTTCATACAAGCGGGCCTCAGGTTTGATGTCCTGTGGATCGATATCGAACAGTTTGGTCAGCAGCGCGGACACTTCCTGATAAATGGTTTGTTGTTCTGTCATAGCGGGCTCTTCTCAGGCACGTTGAGCTTGGATAAAGGATGCCAGTGTTGCCACTGAATAGAAATGTTGACGCATCTCTTCATTTTCGGCGGAAAGCGCGACACCATACTGGTTTTTAACCATCAGCCCTAACTCTAAAGCATCGATGGAGTCCAGCCCCAGTCCTTCACCAAACAGCGCCGCATTGGTGTCGATATCGTCCGCAGACAGTTCATCCAAATTCAGTGTATTTATTATGAGATTTTTAATTTCAAGGTGGAGCGCTTGCATCATTAATTCCTGACAAAGGTATAAGGCCTGGTGATAACTGATGCAAAAGATGCCGGTTTAGCTGCCTTGCGGCTAATGCTGGCTGTTGCGATTCTGCATCAAAAAAATGTTCTATCTGTACCCGCTCACGCACTTCTACCTGGAACAGGGGTTTCCTGGGCGGAACGTCATACCATCTGCTCTGTTTATCAAGCAGATGCTCGCTACAATGGATCACTGCTATGCGCACGTCACGGCGGCATCGTACGGCAATATTGGCGGCACCGCGCTGCAGTGTCATATTTTCACCAGGGCGTGTGCGTGTTCCCTCTGGAAAAATAAGTATGGTGTCGCCCTGTGCCAGGCGTTGCTGACAGGCTGGAAGCAGCGTGTCCGCCTGGCTATTGACCAGATAATCCGCAGCCCGGATCACTCCGCTCACAAAGGGGTTATGTAGCAGAGCGCTTTTTACCAGGCAGTCTGTCTCGGGCATCACGGATGCCAAAAGCACGTAATCAATCAGTGTCGGATGGTTAGCGACCACCAAACAACCGCGCTCCTGGCGTAATATATCAATCCCCTTGATGCGATAATCCAACACACCCAACGTTTTTGCTATCGATAAGAACAGCCGGAAACTGGCGGCAATGCTGCGCCGGGCTACCCGGCGGCGCTTGGCAATATCGCGCTGGAGTACCAGCAGCAGATTAAACCAGACAAGCGATAGCAGCAGGCCACCGACGCCAAACAGCACAAAGCAAAAGCCGGTCATCATCAGACGCCAAGCCCAGTTTAAACGTGCGAATAGGCCGCTCATGTACGGCTCCAGTACCACTTCAGTCTTTCACCCGCGATGGTGAACGTTGGCTCTTCGGCCAGGTAGTGTTGTAAAAACTGTAAACTTTGCGGTAGCAGGGGCTCTTCCCCTGTACCTTCTGGCTTGCTCTCACACCGTAACGTATTCCCGCGTTCAAACACCAGCGCCACCGCATAGGCCCAGGTCGGCATCTGCTCTGGCAGGTAGGTGTGGTAAAACTCGGGCAGCAAGCCATCAAAATCGACCATTAATACTCTCTGGTAACCCGCTTGGAGTAAGCACACGACCTCACATAACGCTTGCTGAAAGGTATCTAGGCCAGCAGAAAGTGAAGATGATACCAGAGGATTTTGTGCCGTGATGGTCAAGTGACCCACGGCTGAGTTATGTACCGACATGGTGAAATCAGTTGGGGAAACCGCTTGCTGGGTGGCTATGGCCTGCAAAATTCGGTAATTACGCTCCAACTCACCGTGACGACTGGTATAAAGGACCGCATCCACCGGTTGACGACGTAGCATGGCTAAACCGCATTCCACGGCCAGCCTGCTGCCTGAACTCAGGCGGCGTGCTGTCATCATGGGAAGTTCGGTCAGCTTCGATTGCGGCGCTGAGGGTATGATCCCATAGGGCTCCTGCGACCATTGACGCCACTGCGATGCGTCGTTTAGTCCGGGGGCCATAGCCTGCCAATCAACGATGTTCAATGCAAAATTCATCAACGTGCTTCCGCGGTTACTCGGTTTGGACTGTGTCATCTCCAAGGTAGCATGAGCGCTGCCCTATCATTATTGCTTTCGGCATACTAACAAGGTATGTCCAATACCGAGGTTATCGAGACGTTTTTCTACTCGGAAACCTGCCGTTTCGAGGAAACTGTAAAACTTACCGGCGCTGTAAAAGCGACTGTTGCCGTTAGCCATGCAGGTAAAATAGAGTGAGGAGGCGTTGAGGCTGAACGAAGCCGCTTCAAATTTTTGTGCATCCCAGAACAACTCCATAATGCATAGCTGAGCGTCAGGCTTCATCACCTGTTTGATTTTTTTCAGAATAGTAATAATTTGTTCCGGTGAAAAACAGTCAAGAAATTGGCTCATCCACCAGATATCTGCGCCACTGGGCAATGGTGCATCGCTTAGCATATCTACCGCATGGAAATCTATGCGATGAGATAACCCGGCTTTTTCGACATTCTCACGCGCCAGGCTAATTTGCTGCGGCAGATCCAGTAAGGTAATGCTGACGTTATCATCGTACTGGCAACAACGTAGCGCCCATTTTCCAGTATTGCCGCCCACATCATAAAGCGTTGTTGGTTTATTGTTAAATATATGGGGTAGTGCGGCATTAAATGCGGCATCTGAATAGTAGTGATCAAAAGCAAACCAGCTTTCACGTGCAGCCTTGGGCAATTGCGATAAGGCAGGGTAGATGGTCGGCCATTCACCAAACACTTTTAAACCAGCGGGTTTCTCTTCCTTAAGCGCATGTTCTAAAGAAAACAGCCCCTGATAACAAACATCTTGAGTGAAATCCATATTCACACGGGTCATGGCATCGTGGAGTAGGAAGTGCCCCACTTTGGCAATGAAGTAATAGCCGTTTTGATGAGTCACAATACGGCCACTTAACCCCATATCCAACAGCACACTAACGGCATATTCATTAACGTTGCTATTGGCAGCGATGTCCTCAAGGAGGGCGCCGTGTTTTCCTTGTTCATCCAGATAAGCTAATACACCCGTATTGCGCAGACAAAGGGCGGTTTGAAACAGCATTGGAGCAAAGGCAATCCGTTGCGCCTCAGTGATAGCATCAAGTGCACTGAGAGTGTCCTGTTGATACATTTGTTGTACAGCCTCTTTAACCGGATACAAAATAGTGACGCCAGCTTGTATCCGGCGCTAATCTAATCAATATTGGAAATTACAGCGCGGCACCAGCCGACAAATTTAACTGGATATCTTTATCTAGGTTGTGTATCCAGCGGTTGTAGCTTTTATGAATTTTCCCACCCGAGGCTAGCAGGTTGAGGCTACTGGCGTAGTCGATGGAATAATTCGTTGCGGAATAGGTGATGCGGATTTCAGCAACATGATCGCGAGCCTGGAGGCGGCCATTAATGACACCAGGGCCAGCCTGTGTCATAACCCATTCACGTTGTACACCTGCTTTCAGGATTGCAGTTCTGACTTGCGCTTCGGTATGACCAGTGCTGACCGTGCTGTTGATTTGTTGTATTGGGGCAGTACGCACACAACCGGTCAGAGTGGCTATGACGGCAAGAGCAGCACACCATTTAACGATGTTTTTCATAAAACAATTTCCTTTTGTTAGCGGGTTACAACCTAGGGGAAACTGAGCGGTTTAATTTTTTAATTAACGCCCACTGTTTTTAGCCGTGAAATTTATCAACGCATAATACTGATATCAATTAAATTGCACAAGATGGATTGGGGGAAATTACTTAGGAAAAGTCTAATTTTAAGCCTGCTTTTCCTAGAGGATTAAACCAAAATTTTCAGCATTAATGCCTATAGATAGTGGTTCGTTTGGCATGTTTTTTTGTTAGGAAAAAACCAGGGTGACATGGGAATATGCTTATTTTTTGAGGCACATCTCCCTTTATCCGATAATGGAACACCAACTGTGCTAGTGGGCAGCCAGACCACTCCCTCATTGCTGGCGCTAAATGAGAGGCCATCATTTGATGGCCTCATAGAGAGTTTAAAGTGGAGCCGAACGCAAATGCTTTCTGCTACCTAACAGTGCCCAGCCGCTCAGCAGTGCCATCATCATCAGATAATAGCTTGGTGCCAGGCTGGTCCCGGTTGCGGTGATCAGCAGGGTGCAGATCAGCGGCGCAAAGCCACCAAATACCGTCACCGCCACGTTGTAGCTGATCGCCATCCCGCTGGCCCGTGTTGCCATCGGGAACAAATCGGCCATCACCGAAGGCACCGTCGAGAAGTAGATGGACTTCAGCAAGGCCAGCCAGCCAACCATCAACATCAGCATCATTGGCGAAGTATGGTTCACCACCAGCAGGAATGCCGGGTAAATAGTCAGCAGCAGCAGGATCAGCGATCCCCACATTAACGGCAGGCGGCCGACTTTTTCCGCCCATAATCCCATTATCGGAGTGACTACCGTTAAAATCACGCCGGCTAACAGGGTCGCACTAAAGGCGGCGGAACCGGACAGATTCAGGTTTTTGGTGGCATAGGTGGGTACATAATTCAGCATGTAGTTGATGGCGGTGGAAATCACCATCAGTCCGATGGCCAACAACAGCAGATTTTTTTGATTACCGACCAGCATCTTTAACGGTGCTTCGGGTTTCTGCTGCTGTACGAAGCTGGCTGGCTCATGTACATGGCGGCGGATATAGAGCCCCACCGGGCCGATCAGTAACCCAAAAGCAAAGGGAATACGCCAGCCCCAGTCCTGGATTTGGCTTTCTGTCAGCCAGTGGGTCATACCTAACCCGAAGGCGGAAGCCATCAGCGTACTGGCGCCTTGCGTGGCAAACTGCCAACTGGCGATAAACGCCTTGCGCTCAGGGAAGTGTTCTACCAGAAAGGCGGTTGAACTGCCAAACTCCCCACCGGCGGAAAAACCCTGAATCAGTCGGGCAATCAGGATCATCAGCGGAGCCGCCAGCCCAATGGTGGCATAAGAAGGCATAAAGGTGATGATCGCACCGCCAAGCAGCATCAGGCTGATGGACATCAAAAGTGCCTTCTTGCGGCCAACCCGATCGGCGTAGGCTCCGAGCACCACAGCACCCAGTGGGCGGATCAGGAATGAGACACCAAAGCTGCCGAAAGTCAGCAACAATGAAACGGCCGGATCCTCCGTAGGGAAAAAGGCGTGGGCGATATAGCTGGCGAAAAAGCCATAAACCGCGATATCGAACCATTCCAACGCGTTGCCGATGCAGGTGGCAAACAGCGTTTTATACAAATTGGGCTTGGCCGCTACGCTATCCTGTTGGGCTATCGCGCTCATGAGGACTCTCCTGCCCGGCGTTGTGCCAGGATCGTGCTGCCATTTTCGCCCAACTCCCAGAACAGGCGAGTCATGATCTGCAATCCTTCACGAGCGATGGATTTCAACATATGCTCATTAACCCCGTGTTGACCACAGGCCGGATAGGAGTGGGGGATCCACAGCGTGGGCAGTCCCAACGTATCGGCAAACACATCATTAGGCAGCGATCCGCCCAGGTTGGGGAGTAATGCGGGTTTTTTGCCGCTGGTTTGTTGCAGGATCTCAAGTGCCCAGGGAACGAGTGGATCTTGTGGATTGAGCCTGGTGGCCGGTGAGCCGTGCAGCCATTCCACCTCCACATAGCCAAAGCCGTGTAATTGCAGATGCTGCTGGACATGGTTGACCAGATTTTGCCAGTCGGTCCCGACCACGAAGCGCAGTTGGCATACCGCCGTAGCGCTGCCGGGAATTGCGTTCATTGGCCGAGCCGGGTTGCCCGTTTGATAGGCCAGCACTTCAAGCGTGTTCCAACCATACAGGCGCTCGCTTGGGGTCAGGCCAGCTTCACCCCAGTTCTCGTCGATCGCGGGATCGCCAGCTTGGCTGCCAACGCTGAGATCGCGCAAAATGGCGCGTAGGTTGTCATCCAGAGGGGCGGGTTTCAGCGCTGCAACCTGTAACTGACCGTGTTGATTAACCAGAGAGGCGATGGCATTAGCCAGTTGTGTTCCGGGATTGCTGAGTAATCCACCCCAGTTGCCAGAGTGATAGGCGTTATCCCTGGCGTGGATGCTGAGGCGGAAATTGATGCAGCCGCGTGAACCAAGGAACAACGTGGGCTGTGTGGCGTTCAGCCGTGGGCCATCGGAGGCGATAAACAGATCGGCTTGCAGCAATTCGCGTTGCTGCTGGCAAATGGCCGCTAGCCCAGGGGAACTGATCTCTTCGCCCATTTCAAAAATCAGCTTGCTGTTGAACCCTAGTTTACCCCCACGTGCATGGAAAACCTGCTCCAGCGCCGCCAGGTTAATACTGTGTTGCCCTTTGTTATCTGCGCTGCCACGGCCGTACCAACGGTCGCCTTCTTCACTCAATTCCCAAGGCGAAAGGCCTGCGCGCCAGTTTTCGTCGTCGCCGAAAACCACATCGCCGTGGCCATAGCTCAGCAGGGTGGGTAATGAAGGATCTTCAATGCGTACGGCGATCAGAAACGGGCGGTTGACCGCTTCCGGGTTATCGAACAGTTGCAACTCAAAACCCAGTGCCCGTAACGGCGGCATGATTTCCTGTTCGAGATAGAGCAAAATGCCGGCATCGTCGTCATGCCGCTGGCTTTCGGTGGCCAGCGCGATGCGCCGCGCCAATAGGCGGCGGAATTCACCACTGTCAAAATACGCTGTCGCCAAAGCGACGGCCTGTTCACCCGTCATGATTATTTCCCCGTTGTGTTTGCGTTGTGTTGTTTTACTTGTTGTGTTTGTTATCTAAGCTAAAATCGGGGTTTGCCACAATTATCCATTTAACAAACAAGCTTTGCTTTAAAGGCAACGGTCGTTTGCTCGTTGGCAAGCTTTGCACCATGGAGAGGGACGGCATGTTGAGTAGCGAGGTTCGCTTTTTTCTGGTAGTCGCCAACTGTGGTTCACTCAGTGCGGCCAGTGAACAGCTGTTTGTGGCGGTATCGGCGATCAGCAGGCAGATCCAGCGCCTGGAAGTACAGGTTGGCACGCCATTGTTCGAACGCCACGCGCGGGGGATGGTGCTGACCGAGGCCGGGCAGATTTTTGAAAACCATATTCGTAAAAGCCTGTTGAATATTGAGCAGGCGGTGGCAGAAATCAAAGGGTTGAAAGCCGAACGGCGTACTGCGCTACGCGTGGCCTGTAGTAATGGTGTGGCCTTTATGCTGATGCCACAACTGATGGCGCGTTTTCGTGCAGAATACCCGGCTGTCAGCTTCGTGCTGACGGTGGCAGACACTAAAACGTTGGCGCGGTTGGTACGCAATGGCGAGTGTGACATGGTACTGCAGTTTAGTTTGCACCCAGAGCGGGGCGTTGAGGTAGCGGCTTCGTGGCCTGCCCCGGTCTTGTTGTTGATGAGAAAGGATCATCCTTTAGCGGACAGACTGATAGGGAGTGAGATAAATGATACTGGGTGAGCGAGATAATTAGGGGATATAGTGAGTCTTTAGAGGATATAGTGGGACAAGTTCTGTAAAACATTTCCAGTATGTGAAACAAAAAACGGGGCGGAAAATTTCAAGCTCCCGCCCACGAATTTACTCCTCTTCGCCGAACATATCCAGATCAGGCTGCACCCTCTTAACCAGGCTCTTCTGCACACGCTTCAGAATTCGACGTATCACCGCCTCGGTAAGACCATACTTCTGACTTAAATATCCAGTGTTACGGCCATTAGATTCAGCGTGGATCTGCCAGTCACGTTTCGCCAACTTGAAGAAATGGTCTTTGGGAAAGACAAAGTTTTGGCCACCATACTTTTCACAGATGAGATCAGCTACTGCAACGCCAAGCTGCTCTGCAGCCTCTGATGTCATGCCGAACTCTAGTCCAAGCCCGGTAACGCTCTCAGATATGTCGGTAAGCAACGTGTGGCGCTTCTCTTCCATTACAGTTACGGTTTTCATAAACACCTCGTCTTACTTACGGCCCAGCCACTGCTTGAGCTTCTCAATAGCCTGGTGGGCCTGTTCTGGCTCTTGTTGCAGCCATACCAACTGAGCCACACCAGTCTCCCGCAGCAGCCAGGCATCAAGGGCTTTTTGCGACTTATCCCTCACCAGTCCAGCCTTAGCCAAATCCTGCCACAACACCCAGATTTTGCGGCCCATTGGGAAATCAGCCATAGGCATTTCGCGAGGCTTGCCTGAAATCTTGAACCCGCGACCACGCAGGTGGGCGAGAACGTTAGCCAGTTGCCTATCATCCATCTTGCTGCATGAGTCTTTGCCGGTCAGGTTCTGCAGCATCACGCGGTAGGCATCATCGGATACATCCAGTTTGTTTCGGGCGATATGTATCAACTGGATGGTTTTGGCCCGGTTCATGAGTCCTCCCCGCCATCAGGGGCAGTATAGGGTTCTGGTAAGTGTGACCAGGCAATCACATCCTCTTCATTGTGATACCAGCCGCCAATAGATGAGCAGGTATCAACATCGACATACCCGTCAATAGTGGTAACGAGCAATCGAGTGAGCATTGGTGGTTCAATATCATTAATGTTCCATTCGATAGCTGTGGCGGCTGTAGCATCTGACCAAGCAACTGAACACAAACGGCCACCTAAAATATTCATGCCAGCACTAACTGCAGGGGTATGCCCATCGGGAAAGTCGACAACAAAAGTGACCTTACTCATGATTTTCACCTTTTTCATTGCTTACACGGTCTAAACGTTCAATTTCGGCAAGGATTAGCGCACCGGCTTTAACCAGTTCACGACGGCGGTCGCCAAATTTTGCAGCCCAGTTGTTCGGGCAGATAGCTTCCGCCCAATTTTCGCCGTAGCCTGTTTCTTTCGCTGGCCAATCTCGACAGGCTTCAGGCATGGCGTAAAGTGCAGCAAACGCGGCTATTTCGTCGTTAACATGCTCGTCGTCGTGTTCTGGAGTCCAGCCTTTAGCGTTAACTTGCCGTAAGCGTTCATCAACAACAGCAGCGATGGCGGGGCTCTGACCAGGTTCTGTGTTACACATTTTGATCTCACTGAGCATAAGCAATGCATACTTCAGCGAGTCCTGAGCTTTTTGGAATTTTGCTGCTAAATCTGTAGCTAATTCCTCCAGTTCTGCAATACGTTCCTGGCCATGAGCTATTGGGTTTTGAATTGAATCGATAGTTAGTTGCAATTGTTGAGAAAGTTGCTCCGCTACCTCGGTGCGCTCTTTCCATTCAACAAGCAAACAACCGGCATCTGACAACGCCATTTTTGTCTTTTGCAATTCTTCAGATTTGTCCTCTAGTTCACCCAGAATTGAAATAATGGCTGGCCCGGTAGCTACCTTACGAAACTCTCCCCAATGGGGATTCATTGCAAGAATGGCATCTTCAGCAGCTCTGCGAAGTGCTAGCTTTTCTTTAAATGTTAGCGGGTCGTATTTAATTACCATTGCTTATGACCTCCCGATCCGTGCATATTCTTGTTGAGAACTCTTAACAGCATGATGCAACTTTGCTTCCTGGCCAGCCTGGTACCCAGCCGATTTGGCAATATCATCCCCTCTGCATTTTTTGGCAGTTCTGGGATCAAGGGTTTTATGCCCAAACTCACTCTTTAGCCGGTTGTAATAGGCTGTCATCAACGTTGTTTCAGGTTCGCTGACAATGAAATTTTCAATAACCTGCCGCGCACCCAGCACCCAACCTTCGCAGAACTGGTCAGCGCGGTTGATCTTGGTGCTGCGTTTAATACTTTTACGCTGAGAGGCACTAAACTCATTCCTGGCTTTAATTAGCTGCCGAGAAAGCACATCGAAACCATATGCAGCTATTTGTGGGCGTTCGTTTGGGCCATAGAAAACAACCACTCGGCGTGAAACGTTATAGGAGTGATAACAGCGTACGCCAAACGCGTCACAAATCATGCTAGCCAAGAAGGTGGCATAACCAGGGACTTTCACCGCATTAGATGGCGCACCCTTGCTGCTGAATTCATCGATATCCATTAAATCGACATCGGTTTCAGTCAGGTTATGCGCCCGCATCAGGTTTTGAGCCTGGCTAATGGCATTAGCCGCTTCATTCTGATTAGTGCTGCGCCTGGCTAAATTCAACAGCTTTTTAATTTTGGCAAGATACTTTTCGTTATTCATATATCACCTTAAAAAGTAAATAAGAAGACAGAACCATTAAAGCTAAGCTGGAGTAAAAGAATATGGCTACGCCGACTGATACATTCCTGTTTAAGATTTTCATGGGAAATTCCCAATGCTATTGACTGGAAATTGGCGTAAGCCAGCCAAAACTGATTTACGCCATGTTTATTTACGCTTGCGGTTAGAGAGCTTCCAGGTCACCAGTAGGTACAAATGTGTTATAGGATTGCCCGCAATGCGGACATTTCAGGATTAAATCAACACACCAGACACCATCATGGCCTTGCATGATATTTGCCTGTTCTAAGTCAAGCTCGTTGACTTCTTTTTTACAGCTTTTACATGAAAGGCTCATTCGCTGGCATCCTGTTCAAAGGGAACGATGGCGAAATCTTCCAGGTCACGATTAATCGTAATGCCTGGAATGTTTTTAACAGCGTCCTGCTCGTTTAATATCGCCTCCTTATTAATTTCCTCTTTGGAGCGAATAAAACGGATGAGTTTTAATTTCTTCAACGCTTCCATTACCGACTCAACACCTTTAATGGTGCAGCTCGGTGGCCGGTTGCGCCAAACAATCTCACCCGTTGTCAGGTTTACGGTCTTTGTTTTGCCGTCCTGTGTCAGTTCCTTGCGGTTGGCTTCGCACCAGGTCTGAATGCCGGTTTGGAAACTGGCGATTTCAGCCTTCAGCCTCTCCATTTCGGGCGAGTGATATTGCGTGACCGCCGCAATTTGATCATTCATTTCCGTTTCAGTACGGGTTAACTGACGCTGTAAATCACCGAGGGTTTTAATACCATCAATAACCTCAGTTTTCGATTGAGCGACGTACAGAGCCGCCGCAGCTTTAAGCCGCTTTTTACCTTTAGCCATTTTGCTTACCTTCTAATAAAGAGTTACTTGGTTTGTGGTACTAACTCGAACGTGATGTCTTCTGGGTCATTTTCATAACAGCAATCTTGAACGCCAAGACCATATTTACAGGCTATTTCACCAATGAGACTATCCAGGTCGATACCTTCTGCACAGATACGCTGATATTTTTCAAAATCTGCCTTATCCATCTCGACGGTTTTATCTAAATGGATATGCTGATTAGCGCTGATGCTTACCGTCACTTTTCCAGTCATCAGCGCTCCTCCCAAACAATCCGACAATTGCCCATTTGGCACTGATATTTTTTAAAGGGGCCGTTATCGTCTGAGCCGTGGCAATACAGCACAGCCTTGCCACCTTTAACCAACTGCTCAGTATTACTATCAGCCTGGACAACCAACGTTGGGCGGCTGTGCTGAACAATATCAATCCTGATAACTGTAAACCCGATGGCGGTGACTGACGTTAGAGCATGACTTGCACTACCTAACGCCATCTGAATTGACATGCTATTA
This sequence comes from Serratia sp. 14-2641, assembly GCF_001692375.1. Lineage (NCBI taxonomy): Bacteria > Pseudomonadati > Pseudomonadota > Gammaproteobacteria > Enterobacterales > Yersiniaceae > Serratia > Serratia sp. 14-2641. Next base: position 317,662 of record NZ_LXKR01000001.1, read on the forward strand.
ATATTGACCGTGAGGTTTTGACTCATGTTCATAGCGAAATGCCTCCATTAATCCATAAATAAAAGGCCGTGAGTATAGTCATAGGTATTAATAACAATATTGTCGTCAGTCTCGCGAGAGCTGACATTCAGTGTTGTAGACTTACCATGACACTCGACGGAAAGGTTTAGGTTGCAATATCCCGCAGAAACTACAGTTGCGTTCGCCATACCAGGATAAGCAACCAGCATCCGCATCGCATTGGCGACATCCGCATGTACCAGGTTATCAGGGAAAATAATCGGTATTTCCCTGGCCATCGGCTTATCTACGCGCAACATGATGTATTTCATCTACAGCCCCTTAATAACGTTAGCGTCGACCATTGGTGCGCCAATTTCAGCGGCCAGGTTCATCGCCGCAATAGATAAATTGCTGACGGCCAGCGGGTACAAAAGGCTAACCACCCCCTTGCGCCCCCCAACGTTATTGCTGAGCCTGGCCCGGATAGCATCGATAGCCCTGGCATCGAAAATGTCCGTGATCGGCTTGTTGATACGCTCAAATTTGAACTTCAGGAACGCCTCAAGATGCGTGTCCAGTGGCAGCAGATTAACGACCTCGCAGCGTTGGACGACTTCACGCACTTCCTGATTACGTTCTGACAGCTTCATGGCTAGTTCTGGTTGGCCCACCAGGACGATACTGAGCAGCTTTTTAAAACCATTCTCCAGCTCAAAGAACCGCTTGAGGTGTTTCAACGTTGGCAGCGGTAGCGAGTGGGCCTCTTCGATGATCAGAACGTGACTGTAACCAGCATTACTGCTGTCTTTCAGTACCCGGTGCAACTGACGATAGCGGGCTTCCTGGCTGCGCTTGACGTTCTCCAGCGGGGCAATGGTATTTATGATGGCCTCAGCGATGCTGGTCGCCTTAAGCGTCTTACCCTTGCTGTCGTTGTCTTCCATCGCAATGATGTACGGCTCGATCACGATCACCGGCGCATGCTCACTGTTGATGCGCTCAATCAAGTCGCGGCGCAACGTGGACTTCCCCGCGCCAGACTCACCGACTACAGCCAGGAACCCGCCGTGCCGGGCAGTCTGGTACAGCGCTTCGCGAACATAGCGAGTGTCGGGGGTCATGAATACATCATCCGCACCCTGGAGGGCTTCGTCGGCGAACGGGTCGCGGAACAAATTAAAATGTTTGCGTGTCGCTGGATGTAATACCTGCTTTGCCATTAACATATTGTCGTCTCCTTCCTGTACCGCTGGGGCGTGTGCGGTTTGTGAGATGTTTTCGGTACAGGCAGTGTCTGCTGCCTGTACCTCTTCAAAAGCGGCCACTGCATCTATGCCGCGTCCTGCTAAAAAATCACTGATAGACTGGCGGATTTCCGCTGTGCGGCGCTTAGGCCAGACAGCGTGATTAACCAGTTGAGATATCGTTGGCTGAGACACCCGCGCGACTGCCGCGATGGCGCTCTGCTCGATACCGTGGGCCTGCATTAAACTTTTGAGTACCAGCATGATCCCCCCTTATTGCCCGTTGACGACGCGAAAACCACCGCGCTGTTGCTTTGCTTGCAGGTCGCTGGCCAGCGTATCCAGTTCCTCAAAAGGAACACCGTCAGGGAACCGTTCAACGATCTGGCTGTAATAATGTTTGTGCCACTCAAGCCCCTGGTCAGTAAATCGGTCACGCAGCTGCTTGGCGGCTTCAACATGCGTCAGTGGGCGTTCTTCCATGCGTGGAGCACGTACCTGAGATTCCTGGCCACGTTTTGGCAAGTATTCAGGGTGTTCGACCTGTTCCATTTCCATATACGGGTTGAACCTGCCACCGAACGGCAGCGCTTTAGCCTTGCGGGCCGCGTCGGTTTCTTCCTGGTTGTTGGTACCGTAAACAAGCTGCTCAACCTCTGCGCGGTTGCGCTGGGCGTCGGTGTCCGGTATTTGGCCATACTGCTGGCCAATAACGGATGCGGTAACGGAATAGCCCCAGTCGTCTTTGGCAATGGCATAAATGGGGTAATAGGTCGCAAAACCATCCTCGCCAATCATGACCACACGCGCCTCATCATCGTGCCAAGGGTTGCGGCTCACCTTTATCAGGTCGCCAACACAGGCACCTGGGATATCTTTGACACAGAAAGATTTGGCCCGGAAATTGACACGTAACAGAGCAGAAACCTTGCATTCTTTCGGAGCGCTAATGGCCAGTTCCCGACAAACCTCAACGGAGGGTGCTTTCACCAGTTGATCGGCGGTGATTTTTAGCCAGGCATCGGTACGGGTCATGCCATAGCGGCTGTGAACCTTGGTGCGGTTGTAGTTCATGCGCCACAAGCGGGCGAAGCTGTTGAGTTGATCAATGTTATCGACTCGGACGAACCGCAAGCCCGCTTCAAAATCACACTCGATAATGTCACGCGCCTTTTCTACTGCGCCGGTAGCGCGGGCATTGCGGGCCTTGTGCTGAAGGCACTGAATACCCAGCGACTGGCACATATTGAGCAGACTGGCAGAGACCAGCGCCGAGCCGGGGTCGGTATACAGGATGGCCGGTACACCGTGCAGAACATCGGCACCGCCTCGCTCTTGCATGGCGTTGATCATCACCGTTAAAAAGTTCTCGGCGCTTTCACCACCAAAGTGGTATTCGACGTAGATCCAGTGGGTGGTATGGTCAATCAACTCAAACGACCACACACGGTCATTGACGATGCGTTCCAGGTTTTTCGGCTTGTTCTTGTAGAATTCATCACGGCCCATAACGCGCAAGCCGGAGTCGCCCTTGGTTTTCTTGTCCGGGTTCTTCAGGTAATACAGCACACACAGCGAGGCATCGACCTGCCAAACATGGTTAGGGTGCAGGCTGGCCAACTCCAGTGCTGGTGCCGGGTTCTGTAACTGGTCGTAGTGCAGGCGATACCCTGTCAGGGCTTTGCTTATAGCGTCGATCGACAATGGCAAGAACTCGCCAGTATCTTCATCAACGCGACCAGCGGTGATCATGCCGTTGGTGCGCAGGTGGTTGACCACGTTCTCCAGGCTATACAGCCGCTTGTCGTTGTTACGGCGAGATTCCAGCCAGGTGCCAGATATCACCAGGGCGTCGTCGCGGGTCAGTGCCGTTTTACCAGCATCAGAACGCCGCTTGCGTGATGTCGCAGGTTGTACAGACTTCAGCTTTTTCAGCAGCGTTGAACGGGACATCTGCAACTCCTTACAGGCAGACTGATAGATAGCTTCTTTGCCCCCATGACCTGCCGCGCTGACAGCGTCTGCAAGGGCGACTAAACGTTGGATAAGGGCTGGGCTCATGGTTAATGTCCGTTTATCTGGTTGGTGTGCGCGAAGGCTTCCTGCAGCTTTTCGCAAACGCGGTCAGACAACCCCAGCAGAAATTCAACCTCAGACCAATTTTCATGCTCGGTGTAAAAAGTGAGCATGGTGCTCCAGTTCTTGGCCTCTTTTACCGCCGCCAGAAATTGATCACGCTTCGCCTGTTCTGCCGGGGTGCGCTTTGGTGTGATGACAACCGCAGCTAAACTCACCGCTTCATCCTGTGACAGAAGGCGCTTGCCGTTGGCGCAAGTTGATTCCTGTAGCAACTGGTCAACTTTATTGTTGGAATTCATGACGCTTGCCCCTTCTGGATTTGATTGATTTTCTGCAGCAGCAGGCTTTCCAGAGCTGCAGCAAAAGGCTGGGCATCTCCAGCCAGGATAGTGATCTCACCGTGATAGGTGCAGATGGTGAAACCTTGTCGCATGTCGGGTACATGCCATAGCAAGGCTGCGCTGAGCGATTCCACGCTATCAACGATGGTGCTGCTAGTGCTAGGCATTGTCAGCCCCCTCACTCTCCAGGCTGTTCTTCACCCAGTCAGGGCGTGGATCAAACGGCTTGTGTTCAGGCAGGTTGAACTGCTGGCGCAGTGCTGTGATCTGATTTTCGATGTCATCCAACATGCCGGTCATAAAACCGGCGTGGGCGATGCCGGAGCTTTCGGTATGGTCTACAAGGGCGGTAAAGCCGTTTTCCAGATTGGTGAGGTCAGCCAACACGGCATGCTGCAGGATATTGACCTCCTGGGTCAGCTCTGCGCCAACTGTCTCAGGGGTTTCACGCTTGACGCGGCGGAGGAGCTTTTCTTCTAGATCGGATTTTTCATCCTGAACCTTGTTCAATTTCTCTTTGCTTTCGGCCAGGGTTTGACGGCTGATCTCTAGGTCAGTAGCCAGGTTTTCCTTCTCTCTGGTGTGCTTGGCGATCATCTCTTCGGCCAGCTCCAGCAAGGCATTCTTGTCACCTTCTTTGGCCACTTCGATCAGGGCGTTTTTCTGGTCTTCCGGCAACCGGCGGTACTGGCGTAACTCGCGGTAGCCGATACCCATACGGGACATAGAATCGAGAGCTTCTTCACCAAAGGTGCGAAGGTTGGTGATATCTCGATCAACTTGGTCAACAGAACGCCCCAGAATGCTGCAGAACTCCTCCCATGTTCCTGAGAGAAACTCCGCACCGTGCGGATTTTTAGAACCTTTAAGTTGGCGGTATAGCTTGTTTTCCTTAACAAAAGCTAATTTTGAAGTCCGCACCGTGCGGAAAAAATCCTCAGAAGCGCCAGCCATCTGGGCCTGGCCCAACAATTGGTTCAGCAGATCCCGCTCGTCATTAAATTCACTTTGAACCGTCGCCATGATGTTCTGAGTGTCTGTCAGGTCTGGATTAAGAGGAGTGTCCGGCAATAATTCAGCAGCTGGAGTTGGTTTACGTGCCATGTGTCTTGTCCTTTAGCGAGAGCCAGCGGTAATGCGCTGTGTGATTTCATCCATCCGCGATTGCATGCGGGCGATATGTTCGGCATGAGCCGTGGCGATCTGCAGCATCTGTACGCTATGTGCGTATCGACCGTTATCAAGTTGTATGGCTAGCCCCTCAGCTACCAATGTGGCCAAGTCGCGACTGATATTGGCTGGAGAGACGTTCAGCGCTTTGGCGAGTTCACCGTTAGATAGGCCGGTCATGGTGTGACCCTTCAGCGCTATTAGCACTTTCAAGGTTCTCGATGCTGATGATGAGGTGCCGGGTTTTTTAGTCATCGCTTACTCCACGTTACTGAGGATGCCTGGGGTAACTTCTCGCCCAATAAGCACTGATAGCTCGCGCAAAATTTTGTATGTCAATCTGCCGCGAGGCAGCTCGCTTCTTCCTGCCCAGCGTGTTACCGCCTGGGTTACCGTACGTGGTTCGTAACCTGCGCTCAGTGCGAACTGACGGAAATTGCTTCCCCGCTCAATCAGACGGGCCTGGATCTGTCTTTTGTTCATAATCTAGTTGTTCCCATCGGGTTATCATGTAAACATTATGCATAAGCGTACTTATTCGGAACAAATAAAGCAAGTGAGATTTATTCAAAATGAATAACAAAAGTGTAGATGCCGTACTTTCGCGCTTGGCGGGGCTCCTGAATACGGAGAATGATAGTGACCTGGCGAGAATGTTAGGAATCAACAGGCAGACTTTAGCCAGTTGGCGTAAGCGAAACTCTGTGCCTTATTCTTTTTGCATAAACTTTGCCGAGGAAAGGGGGCTATCAATCGATTGGTTGCTGACTGGACGTGGGCAGACGATCGTTGAGCCATCCTCAACACCTCCATCAACTGAAAGTAACTACAGCCAAAGCGATTTAGCCTTGCTAGAAATGATTAATCAGCTTGACCCAGAGGCAAGAAGAGACCTGTTACGAAGCGCTGAGGAAAAACGGCAATTTATTGAAATGAAGAAGAAGGTTGAGGCGTTATCCATAGAGCTCGAGCGAAATAAAAATGCGGGCTAATTTGTTCTCATTGGGAACAGTTTTCATTGTAAAATAACTTACAATATAAGGATGGCTATGAACGGATTATTAAGATTACTCACCGCAACTTTGGTGATACTCGGCCTAACTGCTTGCGATACCGTCGATGAAAAAATGATAAGAGATGCCCAAAAGCTAATTGCTGAGCAACTGAAAGATCCAGACACAGCGAAATTTTCTGGCGTCTATATTGTTCGTGAAGAGCAAGGCACTACAGACTCAGATGGCACGCTGAAAAATGTTGCGGTATGCGGCTATGTAAATGGAAAAAATGCATTTGGTGCATATGCTGGCGCTACGCGTTTTGTTGTGCTTTTTGCGGAAAGTGAAAAGTCAAAAAGTTACAGCGTTATCATTGCAAAGATGGAGGGAACCAGTCAGCTATCAAAGGATGCCACTGTCGAATCGAACAAAACCTCAAAGCCAGAGTCCGTATTTGATAAGATCTATTGGAACAAACGTTGTGTTGATGAGGTTCACCCTCCTGTTTTTTCTGGTGTTAACTGGTAGATTGAACTAGACGGCTCATTTGCGGTGGCGTCAAGACTATCTCTATTGAGCATAAAAACGATACCATGTGTTGTTAGTGTTTCGGCAATATGAAAGGGGTAAGGATGAAGAGTTTTTTATTTATTGTTTTTTCTCTGATTGTTTTATCAGGTTGTTCTACTAAAAATTATGGTCGGCAGGGTGAAATTACTCAGTACGAACAAGATACAATGACGTGCAGAGAAATTGAGCTGGAAGAAGCAAAGGTGCATGGATTCCTAGCACATGTTGATAAAGAAAGTCAGTTTGATGGGCGTTCAGTCCTTTCGTTCCTGGGTGACTTTGGTATTGGCAACGTTATGGAAAAAGACAATGCCATTAAAAGTGCTAACACCAGGCTGGCACAATTGCAGGTCCTTCGGACTAAACGTAATTGTACGTCAACACCAACTGCGGCAACAGCCTCACCATCAAAACCTGAGTAAAATCTCAAGCATTGGCCACCTAGCTGTGGCCAATGTCGGTCTTCCTTACCAATTTCTGATCACAAGCTCTCGCTGCCTGACGGAATCTCTTCCGGCTCCCCGCAATGTGTAGTGAACATCTACGGTGTCCATCGATAGCCCGGCAAAAACGTGACGCATCTCGGGGATATCGTTCACTGAGATCAGCATTTTTCCCTCTATCGATCTTGCCAGTTCGGCCATACGTGAGTAGTTCTCAAACCCAAACTCGACCCCGTAGCCCTCAGTTTGCCAGTACGGTGGGTCGCAGTAGATAAGCGTGTGGGGGCGGTCATATTTCTCAATACACTTTGCCCAGTCCATATGCTCAATGAACGTCCTGGCTAGGCGCATATGGGCCTGAGATAAGTCCTCTTCGATACGTAGCAGGTTGAACCGTGGCGGTGATGTCGTTGCCGTGCCAAAGGTCTGTCCCTCTAGCTTGCCGCCGAACGCCTGCTTCTGCAGGTAGTAGAACCTCGCCGCCCGCTGAATGTCGGTCAATGTCACCTCTGGCGTGATCTGCAACCATTCAAACATCTGCCTGCTGACTAGCGCCCATTTGAACTGCTGGATGAACGCTTCAAGATGGTGCTGGATAACCCGATACAGGTTCACCAATTCGCCGTTGATGTCGTTAATCACCTCAACCTTGCTGGGAACCTTCAGGAAATATAAGGCCGCAGCACCGCAGAACGGCTCAACGTAACAGGTGTGCTCAGGGAATTGCGGGAGGAGATTTTTAGCCAACCGGCGTTTACCACCTATCCAGGGTATGATCGGTGTCGATTTCATGAACTGTAAGCCTTTTTCATATGATGAAAATGCAGTAGGCTGGATCTGTCTCGCGAGACGGACTGAGCCTTGGTCTCACAGGTTGCTTCTGTGGTGACGGCCTGCCCTGTGTTGACGCACTGGGTGGGTCGCTCTTTCTTAGTAGTTGACGCCAGCAGGACTGCTGTCGCATGCTAGTTAGCCATACCGTTTTATCGACTCCCCCCCTCTAAATCATCTATCCGACGATAGATTACGGCGTTGGCCGCACACCCCCACAATGATTTCCTCAGTTGACCTTTTTCATTTCAACGTAAGGAAGTCACCATGTCGTTCTTGAATAAATACCGTAATTTCCGCCGCCATCGCCTGTTAAGTTGGCTCATTGCCGCCATCCTGTTGCTGGTGCTGATCGCGTTCCTGTCACCGGCACAGATCGGTGTCACGGTTTACAAGCTGGCCCTGGTCTCGATTGCCGTTGTACTGGGTTATCACCTTGATCGCGGCCTGTTCCCCTATGCCAGCCCAGGCAGTTATCTCAGCAAGGATTGGAAGACCACGCCCCCAATCATGGGTGAGCAGGATGCCGAATACCCCGTTGTGGATGGTTACAAGTTGATCTTCGCCGCCGTTCTGCTCCGCCGCGCCATCATCGTACTGGCGGTGGTCATTGGCGTAACAATGGGGCTCTGACCATGCATTGGCCGCAAATCACCTGGATAGTTATCACCGTGTTGGGCTTGGGTATATTGCTGGTTAAGCACGGCCAACCCCGTATCGAAAAATACAGTTTCTGGACGCAGTTGATCCACGTATTGCTCATAGCTTGGCTGCTATGGTGCGGCGGGTTCTTTTCCCAGGCTAAAGCCGCAGGCATCCCACTGGAGGCTCAGCAGTATCAGCGCGAACTGACCCGCAATGCTCGCGCTATCTGGGGGCTGGATGCGCCCATAGCCACGTTCGCCGCGCAAATCCATCAGGAGTCCAGTTGGAAAAAATCTGCCCGTTCCCCCGTAGGAGCGATGGGCCTGGCGCAATTCATGCCTGCCACATCGGACTGGATAGCCAGTATCTATCCCGACTCACTTGGTACCAATCAGCCCTACAACCCTTCCTGGGCAATGCGAGCGTTGGTCAGTTACAACCTGTGGCATTGGGAACGCATCAAAGGCACAGACAGTGACTGTGACCGCTGGGCCTTTGTGCTGTCCGCCTATAACGGCGGATTAGGCTGGGTACAACGTGATCGCAAGCTGGCTACAACCAAGGGGCTGGATCAGTCCCGCTATTGGGGGCATGTCGAAACCGTCAACGCTGGGCGAAGCGCGGCTAACTGGCGAGAGAACCGGGGCTACCCGCAACGCATCATCAAGCGCTGGCAGCCTCTTTATGTTGATGCTGGATGGGGTCTGGGGGTGTGTAATGCCGACTAACAAATGGGGGCCAATCGTTGTTTATATCTTTGCCCTGGCTGCTGCCTATTGCCTGGGAAAAATACATGGCAACTATGAGGCAAGTTTGGAATGTGCTGATGGTAAAACGCAGTCTGCAGTCACCGCACTGAATTCGGTTACTGAGGACGCAAAGCAGTTAACGCAGCAGGCTAACAAAATAAGCCAACTGCTCTCGGCACAGATGAATGCATTCAATAAAGCAAACGAAAAAAGCACCGAGGATTTTATCAATGCCCTCAAAAAGACAGCTGCTGCTCGCGGCAATTGTGTGCTTGACGATGACATCATGCGGCAGCTTAACGCCGCACGTGAAAGATCGGCTACCGCCGCAGCCATTGGTCTTTCCGGCAGCAATGATCGTTCCTTGCCCGCAGCCAGTAAAACCGGCGGATAGCAGCATGGATGCCATCGTGATAACACTCAAACTGATGTACGACCTCTACGGGCTATGTGCCGGTAGGTTTGTAGAAGTAATTAATTATGCTGGGGGTACTCAATGAACCCAATGAACCTCGAAGAGCTTAACTTTAGCTTAGGGACATTGCAGTGGGTCATTATGGCGGTGATCGGGATTTATACCTGGTTAACAGGGCGTCAGGCCGCAAGTAATCAAGAGCTGCAGGAGCAGCGAACGCGACTGGCGAGGCTTGAAGAGCAGCTCTCCAGTTTGCCAACGCAACTGCAAATCACTGAACTCATCAGCAAATTAAGCCATACCGAAGCACAACTCGCGGGCTTGAATGAGCAGTTCGGGGCGGTGAGCCGCCGTCTTGAAACCATCAACAATTATCTGCTCCAGAAAAAATAAGGGAGAAAGCCATGAGTTTTGCGAATTTTTTACGCGAAGATCAGCGCCTGGTGATCTTGCGCATCCTGAACGAGCTTCCTGGTTATACATCGAATAGCTCTGTTATTTATGGGGCATTGACGCGTTATGGCCATAACCCGAGCCGTGATCAGGTTAAAACCGAATTACGTTGGCTGGAAGATCAAGGGCTGGTCACTGTTGAAGATATTGATACTGTCCTGGTTGCCCGCTTGACTGAGCGTGGGGCTGATGTGGCTACTGGCCGCGCCACCGTTCCTGGTGTTAAACGCCCTGGCGCGGGGGGATGACATGGGACGTAAATCGACGATCCACAAGTTGCCGACAGATGTCCGGGTGCATATTGAACGCCGATTACGTGAAGACCAGCTCACGTTAGATGAACTGCTGACAGATATCCGTACGCACTTCCCTGATGCCGATGATACCCCTAGCCGTAGTGCCTTGGGCCGTTACAAACAGTCGTTTGGCGAGATGGTGGGCCGCATGCGTGAGCAAGACCAGATGGCCCGGTTGCTGGTCAGCGAACTGGGTGAAAACCCGGACGAACGCGCCGGTGCATTGATGGTGCAAGCCGTTACCACGCTGACGTCGCACGCAACATTCACCGCTTTGGAAGAAGATAAACCGGACATTGATACCGTTAGGCATTTGGCCAGGGCGGCGAAAGATGTTCTGCAGGCACGTAAAGTCAGCTTTGACGAGCGCGAAGCCATCGAACGCAAAGCCCGTGAACAGCAGCTGCGTGAGCAGGATGCCAATCTTAAGCAGGTTGCATCGGCTCAAGGGCTGAGTGAAGACCAGGTGCAGTTCTGGCGTGAGCATGTACTGGGGATTAAGTGATGAAATCATTAGCCTCAACGGTGCGCAACGTCGAGTGGGATGAATTGCCTGCCCGCGCCCGCGATATCCCGTCCGCCTTCAATCCGTTTGCGGAAGGGGTATTGATGGCGCACCAGGTTGAATGCCTGAAATATGACGTCTCCATTCTGGCCATCCCAAAGGGCCGCCGTACCGGTATCACTTTTGCTTGGGGGTTAAACTCCACGCTGATCGCCGGTGCTCAGAAAGCCGCTCGCGGTGATAACGTCTTTTACATTGGTGACACCAAGGAAAAAGGGCTGGAGTTTATTGGCTACGTGGGGAAATTTGCCCGCGTCATCGCCAGGCAGCAGTCGCAGGATATCTCCAACATCGAAGAGTTCCTGTTTGAAGACCAGGATGGCAAAGGCAATACCCGGCAGATCACCGCCTACCGAGTGCGTTTTGCCAGTGGATTCCAGGTCACCGCGCTCTCCTCTCGCCCCGCCAATATTCGTGGTCTACAAGGCGTTGTCATTATCGATGAGGCCGCGTTCCACCAGGATGTTCAAGGTGTGCTGGATGCTGCAACGGCCCTCCTTATCTGGGGCGGGCGTATTGTGGTCATCAGTTCTGAGAATGGTAAGAACAACCCGTTTCACCAGTTCTGCACGGATATTGAAGCAGGTCGATATGGGGATGATGCCGCCGTTCTGCGGATCACGTTTGATGATGCTGTGACCAATGGCCTTTACGAGCGTGTTTGTGCCATGAAGGGTGAGGTTGCCACGGTTGAAGGTAAAAAGACCTGGTATAACCGCATCCGTAATGCCTATGGCCCACGTAAGGCGGCGATGCGTGAGGAACTGGATGCCATCCCCCGAGATGGGAATGGGGTTTGTATCCCTGGTGTGTGGATCGAGCGGGCCATGCCGGAGGAGCGTCCGGTCATTCGTCTGGCGCTGGATGATGACTTTATCAATAAAACTGAGCTGGAGCGCGAATCCTGGGGTAATGCCTGGATTGAGCAGAACCTTGCCCCTGTCATGGCCACACTAGACCCTGCGCTGCGGCATGTGTTCGGCATGGACTTTGCCCGACACCGCCACTTCTCGGTGATCTGGCCCATCGCTATCACCCAAAACTTACGCCGCGTGGTGCCGTTCGCCCTTGAGCTGAACAACGTGCCTTCCGGCCTTCAGCAACAGATCCTTTTCTGGTTTATCGACCATTTGCCCCGCCAATCCGGGGGCGCTATCGATGCAACTGGCCCTGGCATGGTGTTGGCGGAATACACCGCAGACCGCTATGGCAGGCCGCGTATCGCTGAGATCAGCCTGAACAGGGCATGGTACGGCGTGTGGATGCCGAAGTTCACTGGGCTGTTTGAAGACAACATGATTGACCTGCCGCGTGATGAGAACATCGCCCAGGACTTGCGGACGGTGGAAACCATCGACGGTATACCGATGGTGTCAAAGCTGGAGAAAAAAGACCTGAAGGACGCCGAACTGGTGCGACACGGTGACTCGGCCATCGCCGGTTGCCTGGGAAACTACGCCACGTTAAATCTGGCTGTCGAGATTGAATTCCAGTCTACCGGAGCGCGTGACATCTTCCGGGTGTTGTCAGGCTATGGCTCAAGCCACGGTGGCGAATTTACGGAGACCGGCTTCGGTACCGTTCGTGGCAGTAATGATTTTGGAGGGTTTATATGAGTCTGTTGGGGAAGCTTAAAGGTGCGTTTAAACGCCCTGTGCTGGGTCAGGAAATTGCGACCACCGGTGATGGTCGTGATATCACTCGCCCGTGGATAGGCTCTCTGGCCTTGGCCGATGACAGCGTGCTGATGAACCGGGGCGCGCCAGACCTCAAAATCTACCGTGAAGTGCTGAGTGATGATGAGGTTAAATCAGCGTTCACTCAGCGCCAGGATGCGCTGATCTCCCGCGAGATCAAGGTGGATGCCGGTGGGGATCGTCCGATTGATATCGAGGCCGCAGACGCCATGCAACGTCAGATTGATGCACTGGGCTTTGACCGTATCACCCGGCTCATGCACTACGGTGTGTTTTACGGTTACGCGGTGTCTGAGCTGATTTATGGAACACGCGACAACTTGCTGTGGATCGATGAGGTCAAGGTTCGAGACCGCAGGCGGTTTCGTTTTACGCCCAAAGGGGAACTGCGGTTGCTGACGCCGGGCAACATGTTCACCGGAGAACCTTGCCCTGCACCTTATTTCTGGTCATTCGCGACCGGGGCTGACCATGATGATGAACCGTATGGCCTTGGCCTGGCCCACTGGTTGTACTGGCCCACTTTCTTCAAGCGCAACGATATCAAGTTCTGGCTGATCTTCCTGGACAAGTTCGGTATGCCGACAGTTGCCGGTAAACATCCACCAGGGGCAACACCAGAGCAAAAACGTGACCTGCTGGCACTGACCCGTGCCATATCTACCGACAGTGGCGTGGTGATGCCAGAGGGCATGGCCCTTGAGATGTTGTCTGCATCGCGCTCTGGCGCGGCAGATTATGAGTCCATGTACAACGCCATGAATGAAGCTATCCGTCGCGTGGTTGTCGGGCAGATCTCCAGTTCTGGCGGAGCCTCAAAAGGGATCGGCGGCGATGAGTCCTTGCAAGCCGGTATTCTGGCCAGCATTGCAAAATCCGATGGTGATGTGATTTGTGAGTCCTGGAACCGTGGCCCCGCCACCTGGCTGACCGAACTTAATTTCCCTGGTGCAGCCGTTCCCCAGGTATCCCGCGTCTTTGATGAGCCGGAAGACCTGAAGTCCCGCGCCGAACGTGACAAGTCTATCTCTGAGACCACCGGCTACCGTCCGACATTAGCCTATGTGAAAGACACGTATGGTGGCGATTGGGAGCCAAAGCCAAACAGTGATACGCCGCCAGTGGCACCCATAACGCCAGTAGCACCTGCAGGCAACAAGCCAAGCGATTTCGCCGAGCATAGCCACCCACAGGACGCACCCGCTGCGATGGCCATCCGTCTGAACAGTGAATTGACCCCGGTCACCGATGGGTGGATGCAGCAGCTGCAGGAACTGGTCGACAGTGTGGACTCCCTGGAAGCCTTGAGGGATGGCCTGGATAAATTGGTACCGGACATGACGCTCGATCAGTATGCCGAGGTGTTGGCCCAGGCGATGTCCGCAGCAGCACTGGCGGGTCGCTATGAGTTACTGGAGGCAGTCAATGGCCGGTAACGTTGGCTATGGTTCGCTGCCATTCAGCGAGCAGATTGCCTTTTTCCAGCGCAAGCTCAATACCAAAACCGACGCTTGGACAGATGTCTACGGTGCAGCCCATGACTATGAGTTTATGGTCGCCGGTGCCAATCGCGATGACCTGCTGGCCGACCTGCGCAAGGCGGTAGAGCGGGCAATTACCGAAGGTCGAACGCTGCAGGATTTCCGTAAAGACTTTTCAGGTATCGTCGCGCGTTACGGCTGGAGCTATAACGGCGGGTTTGAGTGGCGTACCCGTGTTATTTATGAGACCAATCTGCGCAGCAGCTACATGGCCGGACGCTTTCAGCAGTTGATGGCCATGCGGGAAACGCATCCCTATTGGGAGTATGTTCATAGTGATGTGGTCGAGGAACCCCGTGAGGAGCATCTCGCCTGGAACGGTATGATCTTACGGTGGGACGACCCGTGGTGGGTAACCCATTTCCCAATCAACGCCTGGGGATGTCAGTGTAGCGTTATCGCCCGTACCGAAGATGACCTGCGGCGCATGGGCAAGTCAGGCCCGGATACTGCGCCGCCGATCAAATGGGTTGAGCGCACAATTGGCCAGCGCAGCCCCGGTGGCCCGCGCACTGTTTTAGTACCTGAAGGCATTGATCCAGGGTTTGAACATACGCCTGGCCGCAGCCGTAACTTTAGTGGCCAGGTACCGCCACCGCGTGGTGGTCGCCCATTGCCCCCTGAGCATCTTCCGCCTTTAGACCCTTTACCCACCGCGCCTTCGCCTATTTCCCCTCCTGACCCATTGCCAGAGCCGCAACCGGTCACGCCGCCAGACTGGGAAGGCAACGCCATTGAGGAGTTTCTGGGATCGTTTAAGGCATCGTTCACACGTGCAGCCGCTTTTCTCGACGCTGTTGGCCAACGTCTGGCGATAGGCTTGGGCATGTTTTGGGGCAATGACGGTAACCCGGCTGACTATGCCGAGTCAGCATCGTTTGATACAGCCACCGCATTACCGCTGATCGCTCAGGCAATCCAAACCCCTGACGAGATTTGGGTGCAGATAGTCTGGCTGGCCGACGTGCAACTGGCCGTCGTTCGTCGCCGTTATCTGGCCCGTTTCCAGGTAAGTGGTCAGGAAGAACCGGTGGCGGTGGTGTTCGAAGTGGGCCGTGATGGTTGGGCAGGTAACGTGTCAACGTCTGAGGCGATGCTGCAGTCATTGCGCCAGGGCGTGAGACTCTATCAACGGGAGGTAAACTGATGGCTGGTGCAACACTGACGTTTGATTATCAAGATGCGTTATCCACTCTGCTGGCCACTCATGCAGCATTAAGCGATCCAACACCGCTGTTGTCAGACATGGGCGAGAAACTGCTGGAGTTTCACCAGCAGCGGTTCCGTGACCAAACGGCTCCCGATGGTACGCCGTGGGCTCCCTTATCGGCACGGTACAAAAAGCGTAAGCGCAAGAACCAGGACAAAATCCTCACGCTGGATGGTCCACTGCGTAATACCTTGCGTTGGCAAATCGCCGCGCAGGAGCTGCTGTTCGGCACTGACCGACCTTATGGCGCCATACACCAGTTTGGCGGGACAATTGAGATGCCAGCCCGCAGTCAGCAGGCGTACTACCAGCAGGATCGTATTGCTGCCGGTGACAACCGGTTTGTCCGCAAATCAAAATCAGACTTTGCACAGTGGCATACGCTCCCGGCTTACAAGATCACTATCCCTGCTAGGGAATGGTTGGGCGTTTCTGCCCAGGAGGGGGATCGCCTGGTCGAATTGGCCAGAAACTACCTGCAGCGATCGCTAAAAACCTAATCGCCACCAACGCGCTGTAGTGACTTCTACGGGCCTGAGTGGCATGATGACTCAAGTTCAGCGACCAAGCCGTATTACAATACGTTCTAATACGGCTATCGGCGCAATTACTCTCTCCCACGCAACCTCAATCCCGATTACTACTCAATAATTATCTGCCCGAGGGCAGATTACGTTTTTGTTGTGCTCTATCAATATCGTTCCATACCACTCGCTATGGACGATAACTGAGATGCCACAATCAACATCTACAGCCACACTTGCTGTTTTTGCTCCCGGTACCCACACCGCAATGGACGGACGCTCTGTCATGTTCACGCTGGATGATTGCATTGATCTGGCCAGCAGTTACGACCCTGCGCTTTCTGAAGCACCGTTTGTGATCGGGCATCCGAAGCTCACCGCACCGGCTTATGGCTGGGCTGCTCGTTTCGAGGTGCGTGATGGCCTGGTCTACACCGAACCCAAGCAGGTCAACGCTGACTTTGCTGAAGCCTTCAATGCTGGCAGCTTCAAGAAGCGCAGTCTTTCCCTCTATTTGCCAGATTCACCAGGCAACCCCAAACCCGGTCATTACTACCCGCGCCATGTCGGTTTTCTCGGCGCAACGCCTCCGGCTATCAAAGGTCTGCCGGATGTGTCGTTCTCTGAGGCTGACGCCCCGCTGGAGTTTGCCATTCCCTGGGAAACCGAGCTGCTGACCGACATGTTCCGGGGCTTGCGTGACTACCTGGTTGAAAAGGAAGGCGCGGAAAAAGCCGACCAGATTTTACCCCAATGGCGCATCAAATCGGTTGAGGAGCTTGCTGCTCGCGCCGCAGAAGATGCGCAAATCTCACCACTGGCGTATGCCGAGGAGTCCAATGTGTCAAAAATCGATCCGAGTGCATCCAGTGCAGCAGTTGATCTCGCTGCACGGCAGGCTGACCTCGATGCCCGAGAAGAAAGGATCAAACTTAAAGAAAAGCAGGATCAGGACGCAGCCGCAGCAAAACGCCGCACTGACATTACCTCATTTGCCGATGGCCTGGTCACAGCGGGTCAACTGCTGCCACGCCAAAAAAACACGGTAGTGGAGCTGCTTGTCAGCTTGGCCAACGAGCCAATTTCATTTGCCGATGGTTCGACCACCGTTAGCAAAACGCCGGAGGAGTTGCTGCGTTCGGTACTGAGTGAAAAGCCCAAGCTGCTCGACTTCAGTGAGAAATCGGGTCAAGGGGCTGAAGGCGACGTGCTGGATTTTGCAGACGTCAATGCCGTAGCGGACAAGGCTCGCGAGTACCAGGAGGCGGAAGCCCAAAAAGGCCGCACTATCTCCATGACCGCTGCCGTCAACCATGTGAAAGGGGGTAACAAGTGAATATTCCAGGCTTGATCACCGGTTCACGGGCGGAGGGTGCTATCGCTGCCCGCAGCCTGGTGAACCACGGTACTGAAGAAGGGTTTTCAGCGCAGGCGATGGACGGCACCAAAGTCATCACCGGCGTCACCACCATTGTTCCCGCAGATGATGGCGAGGTGTTCGACATCATCCGCAGTGGATTGGCGTTGGTGGGCTACGGTGCGGATATCGCCCTGGGCGATCCATTGACAGCAAACGCGGATGGGCTTGCCGTTCCTGCTGCTGCAGGTGATTGGTTCATCGGTTATGCCGAGGTACCTGGCGCGGAGGGCGATATCGGCTCGGTGTGGATTAACCCTGGCAAGTTGGCTGCAGCGGCACCGTAACACACGTTATAAACCGCCATGACTCGCCGGGATCGGCTCCGGCACCCATTCTTATCTGGAGAATTACAATGGCTCAATTTCCATTCCCCGTTGATCCCCATTTGACGGCGATTTCCATTGCATATCGCAACGTTTCGTTGATTGCCGATGATGTCTTACCCCGCGTTCCAGTCGGTGTTAAGTCATTCAAGTGGTGGAAATACGACATCGCTCAGGGCTTCACGGTGCCTAATACCACTGTGGGCCGTACCTCACAGCCTAACCAGGTCGAGTTCCCGGCAGAAGAAGAAACCGACTCTGCAGAAGATTACGCCCTTGATGCGCCGATCCCGCAGGATGACATCGACAACGCCCCGAAAAATTATGACCCATTGGGCCATGCTACCGAACGAACGGCAGATCTGATTGCTCTGGATCGCGAAGTCCGTACCAGCAAACTGGTGTTTTCCCCGAATAGCTACCCTGTTGGCAATCGTCAAATTCTGGCTGGTGCAAATCAATGGAGCCATGCAGACAGTAACCCGTTAGTCGGTATTACCGATGCGCTTGATGATTTGGTGATGCGGCCAAACATCGCCATTTTGGGACGCGTTACCGCCACGGCTTTGCGCCGCAACCCAAGCATTGTCAAAGCCTATCACGGCACGTTGGGTGACAGCGGTATGGTGCCGATGGCCTTCCTGAAAGACCTGCTGGAACTGGAAGACATCTATATCGGTTCAGCCTGGGTCAATATCGCCCGTCCTGGCCAAAAACCAATACTGGTACGTACCTGGGCAAATCATGCTGCCTTCCATTACCGCAATCGCCTGGCCAACACCCAGGGCGGTGTGACATGGGGCTTTACGGCGCAGTTTGGCAACCGTGTATCTGGCTCTATTCCTGACCCCAATATCGGGATGCGCGGTGGCCAGAAAGTGCGTGTCGGTGAGTCAGTAAAAGAACTGTGCGTGGCTAAAGATGTTGGCTACCTGTTCCAGAACGCCGTTGCGGGGTAATTAATCCATGCCAGTTATCAAAGCCCAAAGCTCTCACCGCCAGCTCACCGATGCCGAGCTGGCGGCGATGGAGGAACTCACCGACTTGGGCAGCCTGGTCGGTGATTACCTGGATGGCCTAGCCGAAAACCCGGATATCGATCCGCGCTGGTTGGCTATCGCCCGTACCAACTTGCAGCAGGGTTTCATGGCAGCAAAACGCGCTGTCGCCAAACCCGCCGCATTTTGAGGAAGCGTGTCATGACAACGGCCTGGTATGTAACGCTCGCGCACCTTGCTGAACGGCCTGGTGCGGTCGAACTCTCTCAAACGACCCAGCAAGCAGGAAAGCCTCCGGCCCGCCCGGAGCTTCTGGATGCGCTATTACGCGGTGAAGACACCAGCCCTTGGCCACCGGCTGAGGTCGAGGTTGCTCTGGCCGCCGTTAAGCGCATCGGAGAAGCGGTTGAGAAAGCGCAGTCGCTGATTGATGGCTTTCTCCGCCAGCGTGGCCACCGCCTGCCGTTGACAGTTATCCCGCCGATCCTCTCTGGGTGGGCATTGGATATCACCCGCTATCGGCTCCATGCTCATCGCATTACTGATGAGAAGACTGACCCCATTGTGCGTGATTATCGCGATGCATTGAGGCTGTTGAGGGATGTCGTCAAGGGGGATTACAGCTTGGGGATCGAAGATCCACTGCCTGCGGCTGGGGGCGGCCCAAACATTACCGGCCCTGGTCGCACCTTCAGCATGGACTCCTTGCGGGACTTCGGCAAATGAGCAGCGCCCCGTTTGATATCAACCTGGTCGTTGAGCGGTTGCGGGCGATTGACCCACAACCCTTCAGCCAGGTCGGCACCATTGTGGAGTACGGCAAAGTCACCGACCTATCAGGTTTTGCGATGCCAGGCGCTTATGTCCTGATGGGGCCGGAACGGGGTACCCCTGGCAACGGTAGTCGTGCCCAGGTTGCAGAAGCGGTTATCGGCGTAGCGATTTCAGTTCGCAACTATGGCCAGGGAGCCGAGGGGTTGACGCATCAGGTTAACCCGCTAATCAGTACCGTGCGTGAACATCTGATTGGCTGGGTACCCAACAAGTTTTGCACCACCGGCATTCAATGGGTGAAGGGCGATGTGTTGGATTATGACGCTGGAACCCTGGTCTGGATGGATGTCTTTATGGTGAACCACGTTATCGGGGGCATGAGATGCAAAAAGTAACACTGAGTGGGCCACACACCCATCAGGGGAAGCCCGTTACGGCGGGTGACACCATCGATGTCAGTGACGAAGAAGCCAAGTGGCTTGAACGGCGCGGACGTATCGCACCACCTGCAGTGAGCCACAGCCCCATCGTGACCGCACCGCAGACAGGCAAAAAAGCAAAGCAGGAGAACGACGATCATGTCGCAGATTGAAACCTATCAATACAACCAGGGCAAGGTCTACCTCGCCCGCCGTGACGCTTACGGCAAGCCACTGGCCTGGCGCTGGATCGGGGATGTATCTGTACTCTCACTGGCTCTATCAGTGGAGAATCTGTCCCATAAAGAGTCTTACTCTGGGCAACGCATGACTGTTCGTCGCTTCCCCATCAGCAAAGACGGCACGGTGAGCATGACCTGGCATGAGTTCTCTGCCGATAACCTGGCGCTGGTATTTTACGGTGAGCGAGTGGTTATTCCTGCCGGTACGGTCACGGGGGAACCGTTGCCTGCCGGGATTGAGGCGGGGAGCCGTGTCACGTTGGAACATCAAAACGTCAGCGATGTAGAAATCGGGACTCTGGAACCGGGTATAGATTTCGAGATTGACGTCCTGTATGGCGCGATTGATTTCCTGAAGACGCCTGCACCGGCTGCGTTGCCACTCACCGTCAACTATTCCTATGCCGGTAGCACCAATACCGAAATGTTCACCCAACAGCCCGAGCCGCTGGCGCTGCGGTTCGACGGTATCAACCTGGCTGAAGGGGGGGCGGCGGTCATTCAGATCCTGCACAAAGTGGTCTTTGACCCGGCAGCGGCGCTGGCGATGATCAACAGCGATACCTCACTGGCGGGGCTGGAAACAACGGCGGGTGTACTGTTCGATACCAACCGCCCTGCTGACCCGGTACTCAGCCGCTTTGGTCGCATCATCCATGTTGCGGAGCCTGCAGAATGAGCCGGAAAACCAAAAGACCGAGGGGGCCAGCAGCAAAACCTGTGGCAGTAGTACCTGATGCCAGTGATGACGTGTCAATTTTGCTGCCCAACATTGATGTAACCATCGCTGGCACGCTCTTGACCGTGCGCGAGTTCACGCTGGAGGATTCGCTTACCTTGCATGCCGAACTGAAGCCCATCATTACCAGCCTGGCGGATGTGATGCAGTCGGAGTATCCGGGGTATGAGGTCGTGATGGATGTCCTGGCACAGCATGCGCATTCGTTACCGCTGCTAATGGCCCGCAGTTGTGACCAGCCATCGGAATGGGTACGCGGTCTGCCCGCCCGTGAAGGCTCGACGCTGATCGATGTGTTCTGGACGGCGAATCGGCGTTTTTTTATGAGTGCTGCCATTCGGCAGGTAACGATCCAGGCCGCACTAAAGAAACCGTTGGATTTGGCAGAGTCTTCGCCACGCTGATCCGCGCAGGCCACAACCCGGATAGGCTCGCCCACTACACCTATCGCCAGTTGATGCTGTATTACCGGGAGGTGTTGTATCTGGATAACCAGGACAGCATCGCCCGGATACTGGATGTCTATGCCGGGTCTGAGGGTGGCAAGGATGCCAACACACGTATCAACGCCCTGAAAAAGTGACTCAGGGCAATTCTCTTCCTTTATATAGGGTGCTGTCATGGCCGCTGGAAACTCTACCCTCAATCTTGCGTTACGTATCACTGCCGACATTAACGATGCCAAACAAAGCCTGGCCTCGTTGGCTGATGATATTAAAACAGTGGGCGCTGCAGCAGAGGTCAGTAATTCGCAGTGGGCAGCAGCAGCTGAGGGTCAAAAAGCCGCAGCCGAGGCTGCAAATCAGCAATCCCAGGCACAAAGAGCGGCTACAGAAGCTACCGAGCAACAAGCACAGGCCAGTCAAACTCAGGCCGATACCTCACAACAACAAGCTCAGGCACAGCAGGCCAATGCAGATACAGCCCGGGAGCAAGGGCAAGCTCAACAAGCGGTGGCTGATGCCGTTCGCCAACATACAGACGCTGAGCAAACTGCGACTAATGCCACTCGGCAGCAGACTGATGCACAGCAAGCCGCTGCAGAGGCTGCACTCAAAAACACCCAATCACAGCAGACACTGAACAGCGAACTGAATACCTCGGTGTCTCAATCACAGCGCGCGGCCCGTAGCTCTGAAGAGGTTACCGCTGCCTGGCATGCGCAAAGTGCGCGTGGCCATGAGTTGTACCAACAGGAACAGAAGGTTGCACAGGCTGAAGAGGCCGCAGCCAAAGCCGCTGAGGGCCATGCCAAAGAAGTCGACAAGCTGAAGAAAGACCTGGACAACCTGCTGGGCAGTATTGATCCCGTCACGAAAGCGTTCGCCAAGTTGGATGCGCAAGAAGAGAAACTGCGTAAATCCTATAAATCTGGCCTGATTGATACCGGTTCGTTTGATGACTATCTGGCGAAGATACAGGCTCAACGTGATGCGTTGGGGGACATGTCTGATAACCCATCAGCAAACGCACCAGGTATGTCCGGTGCGTTGCGTGAGCTGTCAGAGTTGATCCGTGAGATTACTTCTGGTGACTGGCAATCCACGCTTGATGGTCTTGACTATTTTGGGACTCGTTTGCGGGCTTTGCCTGCACTC
Source organism: Serratia sp. 14-2641 (assembly GCF_001692375.1). Taxonomy (NCBI): domain Bacteria; kingdom Pseudomonadati; phylum Pseudomonadota; class Gammaproteobacteria; order Enterobacterales; family Yersiniaceae; genus Serratia; species Serratia sp. 14-2641. The sequence continues at coordinate 339,946 of NZ_LXKR01000001.1, forward strand.
ATTACCCCAGTCAGATTGGGGCTTGGCCTCACTGCTGGTGCCGTGGTCGGTGTAGCAGCGGCTATCTACTCGGTAATGGAAGACCAGGACAGGTTCAATACCAGCATTCAGCAGACAGGCAACTATGCCGGAGTTACTGCTGGCCAACTGGAGATGATGGCGCAGGCCGGTGGTGATATGACCGGCGACTACAGCCAGATGCGCGATATCCTCAATGGCCTGGTCAGCAGCGGCAAGTTTACCGGTGAAACGCTGGAGTCAGTTGCACAAGCGGCATCAGTGATGGCCGAACTCACTGGCCAATCAGCTGATCAGGTGGTTTCCGAATTCGTCAAGATGACTGACAGCGCCTCTGACTGGGCCAGGAACAGCAGCGAGCAATACCACTGGTTAGACTCTGAAACCTACCAGCGTATCCGTTCACTGGAGGAACAGGGCCGTACTGAAGATGCAATCGAACTCGCTTCCCAAAAATACAAAGAGGCCGCATCTGATCGTTTGGTCGACCTCGAGACAAAATTGAACTGGGTGGCCGCAGGCTGGAAAAACGTTAAAGACCGGATGAATGAGGCGATCCAAACTGCAAAAGGTGAGCTATCCGGCGCATTGGGTCTGGATTCTGAAACTGAAGCACGAGCAAAGGAAATTAAGGAACTTAGAGCCCGGATCGACGCAGCAGGCAGTGAAATGGAAGTTGCTTCTCGTGGTCAGCAATACGCTGAGTCACTGGCTCCTTTTAAAGAGCGTTTGGCACTCTTAGAGGCAGAACAAGCTGCTGAGGAGGAAATCACTAAAGAAAAGGCCAAACAGCAGAAGATTGAAGATGATGCCATCGCTGCTTCGGATGCGATGAAACGTACCTGGGACAGCAATAAGTCAGAGATCGACAAAGAAGCCGAGGCGCTGGACAACCTCCAGAAAAAATACCAGAAAATGTGGGCTTCTGAAGGCACTCGCGAAGGACCAGGCGGTTTACGAGACCGAGGTGTTACGTCTACTGACGGTATCAACTTCTCGGGTGGCCAGTGGGATATCGATGCCAAAGCCCTGGATAAATCCGGGCAAAAAGTCAAACAGTACAATGAGCAGCTCCAGCGCCAGTTAGATCTCAAAACCGCCAATACCAATGCGGCCAAGGTCGAGTATGAAATCGAACATGGGTTGCTAAAAAACGCTACGGAAGAAGCCCAAAGCGATGCTCGCGTTCGTGCTGAATTGTTGGATGAAGAAGAGGCGCGGCAAAAAGCCCTTAAAGCCAGCGCTGCTTCTACCAAGCAGTCCTTTGCCGAGAACCAACGGTTTGTTGACCAACTGGTAAAGCAGGCGACCAAACGTACAGAGGGTGCGGCGGCTCTCCGGGCCGAAGAGATTGCCACCCGCAATTTAACGGCTGCACAGCGCGAAGCGGCTGAAACGGCGAACGCCACTATCAATGCCCGTGAGTTTGCGACCCAGAACGTTCAGTTACAGCTTGAATATATGCGGGCTACCGGCGACACGGCGGGAGCCAGTTTGCTGCAGGCCAAAGAAAAGTTTGCTGAGTTACGTACCGAGTTTGAGGCCAGCGGTAACACCGAAGGGTTGAGTTGGCTCGACAAGCTGTTGCCGGTCACCGAAACAAAAATTCGTGTCGATGACATGAAAAAGCAGCTCGACGATCTGTTCACTTACCAAGCCCAGCAAGAAACCAGTATCCAGGCGCAAGTCCAGGGCGGTTTGCTGTCCGAGCTACAGGGACGTCAACGGCTGATCGAGTTGCACCAAGAAGTTGGCGATAAGGTGAAAGCCTACCTGCCGCAACTGAAAGAAATGGCCGATCTGCCTGGTGAAGCGGGCGAGAAAATCCGCGAGATGATCCGCCAATTGGAGGGGCAACTCGACAAGCTCAACCAGGCCGGTAATGAGCTGACTGTTGCATTCCGTGACGGTCTGCAAAGCGGTATTGAAAGCTCCCTGCTCGGGTTGGCCAAAGGCACCATGAGCCTCTCAGATGCCGTGCGCAATCTGGCGATGAGCATCGTTGACAGCATGGCCAAAATCGCAGCTCAGCAATTGGCTCAAATGGCTACATCCAGCCTTATAGGGTCATCGGGCGGTATGGGTGGCATGATTGGTACGCTGTTTGCTGCGGACGGTGGCCATATTCAAGGGGCCGGTACCTCAACCAGTGATTCCATCCCGGCCATGCTCTCAAACAACGAGTTCGTGACGCGAGCCGCCGTGGTGCAACAGCAAGGTGCGCTGGATTTCCTGCATGACTTCAACCGTCACGGCATGGCTGCGTTGGAAGGCTGGATGCCGCGAGTTCGCCATTCCACTGGCGGTCTTGCTGGTATTCCTGCACCTGCAGCTGCGGCACCGATGTCGCTGCCAGAAACTAAAGCGGCTAGCCCGGCGGCTACCGTGCCTGAGCAACCGCTTTTCCAGCAAACATTGGTCTTTAATGCCGGTGATGCGATGTCTGCTGGATTTAATAGCCTGAGCGGTAAACGTGCAGCCATGACATTCCTCCAGGCTAACGCCCCTACGATCCGTCAAATGATGGGGGTGAAATGATGAACCGTTTACCCTGGTTGGCCGAGCCGAACTGGCAAGGAGGTATCACTGAAACACTGGAGTGGAAGACCGACGTTCTGCCATCGCCTACGGGAGCCGAGCAGCGGATTGCCCGCCGTCTGTCCCCTCGGCGCACCTTTGAGTTCGGTATCCTGGTCGGTAACAACGACAAGCAGCGGTTCGAAAATGCCCTGTTCATTGCCGGTGCTGCCGAGTGGGCCATGCCGGTATTTGCCGATGTGGCCGTGCTGGATGTCGATCACCCAGCCGGTGTTACCCATATCACCGTCCCTACTTTGGGCCGCGACTTTACAGTTGGCGGTTCGGTGTTGCTGATGTCTGGTCTGGGCCTGTCTGCCGACGTTGGCCTGGCGACCGTTATCGGCATTTCAGCAACAGCGATCACCCTGGCCACGCCGCTGCCGGTGACCTGGTCAGCAGGGTCTTGTGTGTATCCATTGCGACCTGCCGTGCTCACCGACCCGCCGTCATTGACCCGGCATACCGACAGTCTGTTCTCGGCTCAAATCCGTTTCCGGGTGACTGAGCATAACGCCAACAGCGACAGCATCCAGGCATTGCCGGTTTACCGTAATCATCCGGTGCTGGAACCCGCTTCAGACTGGAGCGAGCCGGTTACCGGTCAATACCTGCGACTGTTGCAAGAACTGGACAACGGCTCCGGCATTCCCGTTCGGACGGACACCGCCCGCCGTGCCTTCACGCTGATGAACCATCACTGGGTCTCAGTTGGGCGTGAGAAACAGGCTGCACTGCGCCAGTTGTTCTACTTCCTGCGTGGCCGTCAGCGCGCAATCTGGGTTTCCAGCGGGTGTAACGACTTTACACCGGTGTCTGGGCTGGCGAACGGCAGGATTGAGGTCGAGTATGCGGCGTTCGCCGAGCTTGGCGTGGTCAATGGCCGTTGTGATCTGCGTATTGAGCTGGCTGACGGTACCTGCCTTTATCGCCGGATCACCGGTGTGGCCATCATCAACTATGGCGTCGAGCGCCTGGCGCTGGACGGTGACCACATCACTGTCGCCCTGGAGCACATCGTTTCCATCTCTTACCTGACGCTGTGTCGTCAAGAATCCGACTCTGTCGCCTGGCAGCACGTCACCGACGCTGATGGCCTGGCCACCGTTTCAACCACATTCAGGGGGATCAGAGATGAGCTGGAATCAGTTTGAGTATTCAACCGCCGATGGCCGGCCCGTTACGCTCTATGAGTTTATCCGGGGCAATGTGGTGTTTTACCGCTACACCAATGCTGACCGTGATATCGAGGTCGGCGGCCATATTTGGATGCAAACCGCCATTAGCGACAACGGCTTGAGCGCCGGTAGTGGCAACAGCCTGGACATTACCGCTCCGGTCGACAATGCCGTGGTGCAACTGTTCCGGGGCATCCCGCCAAGCAGTCCGCTGCGCATCCGCATCCATCGTCTGCATATTGATGACGCTGCAGCCGAGTTCCGCACCGTCTGGGTCGGTACCGTCAAAGAAGTGAAGCGTGAGGCCATTGATCGCGCCCGCCTGGTGACCGCCAGCCTGGCCAGCACGTTCAATCAGGTTGGATTGCGCCTGACCTGGGGTAGAGCATGCCCCTATGCCCTTTACGACCACAACTGCAAAGTCAATCAGCAACAGTTCGCCGTTGGCGTGACCATACAGGCGCTGGACGGTGCCGGTGTGACCGTCAACTTGCCTGGCGGACTGGCTGAAGACCATTTCTCTGGAGGCTATATCGAGTGGATTGTCGATGGGGTCATCGAGCGGCGCGGGATGAAAGCGCAGAACGGCAACCAGGTAGGGCTGCTTGGCGGCACGGTGGGATTGTCCGTTGGTCAGGCGGTGACGTTGTACCCCGGTTGCAACCGCACAATCGACGTCTGTGCAGCCAAGTTTGCCAATCATCTGAATTATGGCGGCACACCGCATATGCCAGGTAAAAGTCCGTTCACCATTATCAAGCTGTTCTAGGAGGTATCTATGTGGTTTGCAGTTGCCAAGTTCGTGGCCACTCTGGTGGCGTCATACCTGATTAGCCGGGCTCTTGCCCCTAAGCCAAAGAACACCACGCCAGAGGCCGCCACGGAAGAGGATTGGGAAATGCCACAGCCTACCGAAGGAACACCACAGTGCGTTTTCTTCGGCGATTGCTGGACTAATGACTGGTTCGTTCTGGGCTATGGCAACTATCGCTATGACGCCATTCGTAAATAAGGAGCCCAACATGCTGATCACGATGGAACACATTCGCGCAGCCGGTGGTTGTGCCTGGGGGCTTCGTTCGTTCTTTACCCGCTATAACCTCGATGTTGAGGCGTTTATTGCCAACGGCGGGATTGAGTCAGACCTTCTCATGGCCACTGGTGATGCACTGGCGATCCGCGTTGTTGAACAGGCACAAGCAGCGGCAGACAGCGGAGATACGAAATAATGGGCGGTAGTAAAGGTGGTGGTAAGACTACGGTTGGCTACCGCTATTCCTGGGATATCCAGGCGGGTCTCGGGCGTGGGCCAATCAATGAGATTGTCGCTATTACTGCGGATAAAAAGACCGTATTTGCCGGTTATGAGGGGCAGATCTCCAGCAGCACCTCCATCTTTATCGATAAACCAAACCTGTTCGGCGGCGACGACACGGGGGGCGAAGGCGGCATTCAAGGGATATTCGAAGTCGCGATGGGGGAAGCTGACCAGGTGCCGACCCCGAATGTCCTGAAGCTCTTATCCGGCTTGGTGCCGGGATTTCGTGGCATGGTCACTACCTTCTTCAGCGGTTTGATCAGCTGCTACAGCGCTAGCCCAAAACCCTGGGCTTATCGCAATCGCCGAACTACTAAAGGGTGGGATCGCGATATCGTCTGGTACCCAGAGAAGTGCCTGATACGCCTTGAGAACACTCAGGCTCAGATTGATGGCCAGGACGAAATGACACCGGATGTTATCGCTAATCTACGGGCTATCCATGCGATGAACCCGGCGCATATATTGGTTGAATGCGCGACCAATCGTGACTGGGGCCGTGGTTTGCTCCTGAATGAAGACCTCGATCTGGACAGCTACCGTTATGCTGCTGACCAACTCTATGCCGAAGGGTTTGGTCTGTGTTTCCGCTACAACCGCCAGGACAGCCTGGACACATTCGTCCAGCAGATGCTGGATCATATCGGTGCGGCCCAGTACGGAGACCTGTCCACGGGCAAGACGACGCTGAAACTCATCCGCGATGACTACAACCCGGATGACCTACCCCTGTTTACCTATGACAACGGCATCATCGCCGTGCAGGACGATGACAGCACCAGTTCGGATACTGCCCCTAATGAAATCACGGTGACCTATCATGACCCGGTCACCAATTCAGACGGCGAAGTCCGGGCGCAAAACCTCGGTTCAATTCAGTCTGTAGGGCTTATCAGCAGTTCGGTTGAGTACAAGGCCATCCCGACGCATGAGCTCGCGGCCAGGGTTGCACAACGCGATCTGGAAGTAGGTTCTGCCGGGATAACTCGCCTGGTTATTCAGTTTGACCGGCGCGGTGGCCAACTGACACCGGCAAGCTGTTTCCGGGTGTCGCTGCCCGACCGCAACATCGTCAATATGGTGCTGCGCGTCAGCAAGATTGACGAGGCCGACACTGGGGCATTGACCATCACGGCAGTGCAAGATGTCTTCGGGCTTCCGGCCACATCCTACAGCAGCGGCCAGCAAGGCAGTGGTTGGACGCCGCCAGATAAAACCGCAGTACCGGTCACCGATATGCAGTTGGTCGAGCTGCCGTATTTCAGCCTGGCGGCAACACTGAGTGCTGCTGACCTGTCGTTCGTCAGTCCAGAGGCGTGTTATCTGGGGGTGATGGCCACCGCGCCGACATCGTTCTCAGTCAACTATCATCTGCAGTCTCGCGCTGCCGGTGCTAAGTTTGCTGATCGGGGGCGTGGCGACTGGACGACGTCCGCGACCTTGCTCACTGAGGTAGGCCCCTTGGACACCGAGCTGCATGTCTCAATGACGTTCCCACCCGTAGTTGGTGGCGGGATCATCATCGGTAATGAGGTCGTCAGGGTTGATGCCGTTGACCTGGTCTCTGGCAAACTGATGGTTGGCCGTGGCTGTGCGGATACCTTGCCGCGCTGGCATGCTGCAGATACACATCTGCGGTTCCTGGGGAGTATTGTTGAAACTGATGGTCAAGAGTATATGCCTGGCGAATCGGTCGACGTGCGCCTGCTGACGCGAACCAGTATTGCAACACTGGATGCTTCGCTGGCTCCAATATCCAGTGTGCAGATGAACCAGCGTCAATTTCGCCCCTATATACCCGGTGATATTCGGGTGAACGGCGTTAGCTATCCTTCAGTTGTTGAACGGGCAGGCATCTACGTACTTTCGTATGCGCACCGTGACCGTGTATTACAGGCAGATCGGTTATTTGATTGTACTGAAGGAAGTATTGGTCCTGAGCCTGGCGTGGCATACACCATTACGCTCACTCACCAGGACTCGTCAGAGGTCGTTTGGTCATTGGAGACAACAGAAGCGAGCGTTGAACTGCCGTATGAATCAGCCGGTATTATTGCCATCGGTGCTGCTGTGCATATCCTAACGCTCAGTAGTACACGAGATGGCATAGAATCGCTGTATCGTTACCAGGCTATTCTACCGCGTGGTTGGTATATTCCCGTCGTTCCGGTTGAGCCGCCAGAGCCAGAGGACGAGCCATGAATGAAACGTACTATTATGGCCAGGGTAAAGTGTATTTAGCCCGTAGGCTCAATGATGGCTCGTCATTAAATTGGCGCTGGGCCGGTGATGTTTCCGAACTCACTGTATCTTTGGTCGTTGATCGCAAAACTAAAAAGCAATCTTATGGCGGTCAACTGGCGGTATCCGAATACTACATTATCGAACAATCAGGTACTGTGTCTGCTGTTTGGCATGAGCACAGTCCAGAAAATCTTTCCGTAATATTGCAAGGTAATGTTGTTACAGCTGAGGCTGGCCGTGAGACAGAAACCTTAAAGAATGTCATTGCGGGAGGGCGTTATTCATTGCGCTATCCTAATATCCGCCGTCTGGTGATTGACGGGTTGAACGCCGGTATTGATTACACGCTTGATACGCTATTTGGCACCATAGAGTTCTTGATAACACCTACGGTGCAGCCTTTATCCGTATTTTATACCTATGCAGGTAATATCAATACGGCGTTGTACACGAAAAAACCAGAACAGCTAGCATTACGTTATGAGGGTATCAATCTGGCCGAGAACGGCATTCCGGTATTAGTCGAGCTTTATAAGCTGGAGTTTGATCCGATTTCTGCAATGGCGTTGATTAACAACAGCACATCATTGGCTGGACTGGAAACAAACGCCGTTTTAATGTTGGACTCAGCAAGACCAGCAGACGATGAGTTAGGCCGTTTTGGTCGCATAACGAGTATTGCACCGGTAGAAGCTGAAGTGACTACGCAAACAGGTATTGTTTATAACACCGCCTCTCTGAATGGCGAATTTATTACTATTTATCCAAAACAGAAAGTGAGATAGCAGCTATGGACACTCAACATTATTCAATTTTGACGGCAGCGGGTGAAGCCTACTTTGCTCAAGCCGTCATTGATGGTACTGCTATCGTTGGCGCAGAATTTAAAATAGCCGTTGGTGATGGTGGTGGGGAGCAATATGATCCAGCGCCTGAGCAAACATCGCTGAAAGGCGAAAAATGGCGCGGCACTATCAATGATATTTACAGCAACCCCGACAACTCCTCACAAATCGTTATCGAAGGAATTATTCCTACCAACGTTGGAGGGTGGTTTATTCGCGAATGGGGCGTTCATAACAAAGATGGTGTGTTAATTGCCGTGGGTAGTATGGATGACACCTTCAAATCCCCTCTGTCATCTGGCATAGGAAAGCAGATTTTTATCCAGGCAATTCTGGATGTCGATAATGCCGCAGTGCTTGAGTTAATTTTAAATGATGACATTGTTATTGCATCTAAAAATTATGTCCTCGAACAGGTTACGAAACAGTTCGGAAAGCTTTCAGAACCCGATGGCTATAAGTATATCGGGCAGTGCCCATCAATTGATGCCTTACGTGAAACAGAGTTCGAGTTCGACAATCAATTGATTTTCGTATCAAACTACTACTCATGGTTTGATACGAAACATGGTCACTTTTACTATGATGCTGATGACACATCCAGTCAGGATAATGGCGGTTCTGTTGTCATAGCAAAGAATGGAGCACGGGTAAAATCGCTGAAAAAAAGCTTTACCCCTGAAGATTTTGGCGCGCTGGGGGGCGATGAAGATGTAGATACAGATGCATTGCAAAGGCTTTTTGATGCAAAGGTGGAAATGGCACCGGCTACTGGTACATATTTGTTAAAAAACTTTAACCGACCATCAGCGGGTTATGAGTCATGGATGACATACAATTACGTGTTATTAATAGATGGGTTCCGGGGATATGCAGACTTTAGCAAGGCTACTTTTGTTGTGCCTGCGGGCGTCCCTCGTATTACTGCTATTGTATTCGTTAACTCTGAAGGCACCTTCATTTTACCCAAGATAGTCGGAAATATGCAAAATACGACGATGGCATCAGGTTACATTGATGATTGCGCTGTTCGTATTGGTGCAAACTGTAAGCACCTTAAAGTATTGGGGAATGGGATAGATCATTACCCTGGGCATGGGGTTGTCATTCGACACTATATACAGGATGGTGTTTCGTCTCTTGATGAAGGCATTCCGTATGATATAACACTGACAATCAAGAATGTTAGGCACTGTTGGCAATCAGGTATTGTACCCATCACTGGTGACACTATCAGAATTGTAGATTGTGAGGTGCAATTTTCTGGTTCAACAGAGGCCGCAAACGGAAGGGTCGCGATTGCAACAGTCGGGCATAATTATCATACTGAGTCTGTTGCAGGTGCAGGCGGTCTGAACAATAGGCTCCGGAACATCTGGATTCAAAACTGTAATGGTTTTAACGCTAGAATGCATGGGCTGATGGCACACACCGCTATAGATAATCATAATATCCTTAACAATAACTTTAGATATAACGTGTTGGATGGAGCCAGGTTTGAAGCAGCAGCCCATAAAATCACATCATCAGGTAACCACTACTCCAATAATGGGGGCCGAGGAGTTACGTTCAATTGTGGCTCATTGTTCGCTTTTGGTTACCCTCTGCTACAGCATGCCGCCTCATTTAATGACGTGATTGAAAGCAACGGTGCAGATGGCTTCACAGACTTGTCGGGAAGCAAATCACTTGTAATTAGTGGCAATATAGGACTAAACGGCGGCCATGGAGTTACGTTACAAGAAGGTGGCGAGCAGTCACTTAGCAACCTTTCTATCTATAGTAACGGTAAAGGCGCATCTGAAGTTAAATATGCGGTAAATGGTGGTGCCTCATCATACTCGAACGTGCGTATTTATAATGATCATCCTGAAGTCAATATACAACGAGGCTTCAACTTTCGGGCTCGAAACAGAATCTCAAATGTTATTGTGGATGAAAACTCAACTGGTTTTGATGTGCTTGATGGTCATCCCGCCTTCTTCCCCGCGAATGATGGCTTGGTCCGGTTGAATGGTGCGTATGGTTCGGTTATTGGCAGGAGGATGCTTGTTAACCCGAAAGGTGCTGGGGGGTGGCAAATGCCTGATACTTTTGATTACATCGGTATTTCGTTTACTGCTGCTGCTGATATGTATTTCCCTAGTCCTAGCTCGCGTAACCTTTTCTGGCAGTTTTCCATTGAGGTACTGGTTGGTAGCTTGGCAGCGACAATCAAGGTACCGACAGGGACGGTTAATGGGGCATCACAAGTAGTAGTAACAGGCGGACATATCTATTCGCTGAAGTACACAACACTAAGTAATCTTCAGGTAACGCAGATTAGTTGAGCATTAGTGCCATGGATGGCACATCGTTGGCCTCACATTTCTGTAATTCCTTTTTAGCAGGTGAAAAGTTCTCTCCCTTCAAATATCTCGCTTTTTACCTCACATTTATCGCGCGCGGCATCAACAGACAGGTGGTTCTGGCGGATCTCTGTCAGTATCCGGTGTGTCTGCCAGAGCCGGGCTCCACCGTACGTCAGCTGTTTGATATCTCTTGCCAGATGAATGGCACCTTCATTGAACCAGTGCTAACTTGTGATAACTTCTCAACGCTGTACTATTTTTTACAAGGCTCCCCGCTGGCGGTGACCATCTGTAGCCAGTTTACCGCGATGCCGTTGTTGCAGCCGCAAGGATTGATCCTGAAATCTTTTGCTGTCGAGCAGCAAAGCCCGCGGACCTTGCAGCTGCAATTACCACTGGGGAGGCAGCGGAGCACGGCTTTGGAGCTGTTTGTGGACTATATTAATCAGACATTAAGTCGCGAAGAACGGGCCATCGGTGAGAAATTCGGCATATAAGCCGTTTTTTAATCGACAAGATAAATAATCTGTTGATTACGCTTGATTGTTCCAGTCTGGCTGTATTATATTGCGCTCCACGGAAACAGTACCCCTTCCGACAGATTTCGCCGGCTTAGCTCAGTAGGTAGAGCAACTGACTTGTAATCAGTAGGTCACCAGTTCGATTCCGGTAGCCGGCACCATATAAGAAACCCCAGCAGAAATGCTGGGGTTTTTTGTATTTGGGCATCCATACTGCGGCGCAGTCAATGACCGCGCCCTATGACCCTTTAAATGTCGGTGGCCAGCCATTGGTCAGACTCTTCGAACATCTCTTCCAGCATACGGTTTAACTTCTCGCGGTCACTTTTGCTGGCGTCCGAGTTAAGACCGTTGGCCTGCATGGGTTTTACCTTCACCTCTGCATCCGGGAAGATGCGATGTACCCGTTTCGTCAGCTCGGCCTTGATGATTTCATCGGCACCGGGGATCCCTGCGACATTACGCTTATCAAACACCAATTCAACGAACATAGCCCAACCCTAACGTTACTGTTTATGTATACAGTTATTCTGACCGAAGGGGCGGGGTGAGTGCAAGAGGGGGAGGGGAAAATTTTATCATGGTCTATTTTGGGGAATGTGTGCTCTATAGAGTTGCCAACATCGCCATTACGCACTATTTGCCACGGTATCCTTGGCTGAGATTAATAGTATAGAGCCACCTTGAAATTGATAATCATTCTTAATATGCAACAAGATTTATCCATAATTATTAGAAAGCTGTGTGTCTTCCTTCTATCAGGTATCTGTCTAGCATTGTTGATAGGCCTTATCTTCATTGACGTTCATTGGCTGCATAACTTTGTCTCCGAGACGTCGCTCACCGAGGTAACCCAAGAGATCATACTGGTGGCGATAGCCCTCAGCTTCTTTATCTCCGCTTATCGTCAGGCGGAGCATCGGTATGCCAGGGTATTAATCGGTGGCTTCTTCCTATGTATGCTGATCCGCGAGATGGACTTTGTGTTCGATATGCTGAGGCATGGTGCCTGGGTGTGGTTTGCCTTAGCCGTAACGCTGATCTGTGTGCTTTATGCACTCAAAGAGCTGCCCGCTACGCTACGTGGACTAGCACATTTCTTCAGTCACCCAAGTTACGGCATGATGTTTTCCGGGTTGTTATGCATATTAGTATTTTCACGTCTGTTTGGTATGCAACTGCTATGGCATGACCTGATGCTCGATGGGTATAACCGCGTGGTGAAGAATATGGTGGAAGAGGGCTGTGAGCTATTTGGCTATTCGCTTTGCCTGTTTGCGACGGTGGGGTATCTCCGAAGAGGGGCGTGAAGTGCACCGTCCATCAAAATCGAGCACATAGGTGTTTGATTTTTAGTTACTTGTGCGTCAGGCACGGCATGGCGCGTTGTACGTCAGCGCAACCGAGTGGGCTGTGGCAGCTTGCTATTGCCGTTATACACTAATTGTCAAGGTATGAACCGTTGGTTTTTATTATGCATATTGATCTTTGCGCGTCCGTTTGAATGCACCCATCATAATTGAGTGCAAAGATGATCGGTTGTGCAATATTTCTTTTACATGTCATAAGGTTATTATTTAATCTGTTGTATTTAAAACTTTTTCAAAACGGAATTAATACCATGAAAAAAACACTACTCTTTTTAGGTATGCTGTCGGTTGGCACCATCGGCGTGGTGACTTCGGCAGTTGCCCAAGATGCTGATAACAAAAATGCACTAAAGCCAGCGATTAATTTGGCAGAGTTGTTTGCTGAAAAGTCTACTATATGGTCGACTTATCCAGAAAATGATGCCTATGTTTTTGACCGTTCTGAGGAAAGCTATGCTGTCGTCGCTAAACGAGCGGATGGTGTTGTTGCACTGGTTAATAAACAGGAGAGCTATACGACCCCTGGGAAAATGGTATTAATGGGGACCTATTTTAACTGCAATAAAATGACTGATGCGACTTTTTATGTTGAAGATGTCAGTGTAGACGACGTAGCCAAGCAGCTTGCTGACCCGGCTATTGATGATCCAGAGAGAATACGTGGTTTTGATGCGAGTATGCCCGTCCACGATCTCTATCTGGTCGCCTGCCCGCAGAGCTGAAACTCGTGGGCTTATTAATCGCTGGTGGTCTCTGATTAGTGGTGTGTTTGTGAACAGTCACGCTATCCATTGAGAGACACAATCTGGCGAACGACCTGAGATGACACATTGGTATGGCCTGTTGAAGGGGCGGTACCATGGCCAAATTCCAGGCATAAAAAAACCAACCGTAACTGGTTGGTTTTTTTATAAATAGTTGGTCGGCATGAGAGGATTCGAACCTCCGACCCCCGACACCCCATGACGGTGCGCTACCAGGCTGCGCTACATGCCGACGCAGAACCCTATACTACCGTTTTCAGATGTAAATTCAAGCAGCTACCTCACCGATTGCTCTAGATTTAAGCAGTTAGTTGGCGATAAAGCGTTTTACATCGGTCAGCACCTGTAACAGCAGCGCTAGCTGGGGTTTCTCGTCTTTGATCTCGTTATCGTCTTGATCGTAGGCACGGTAGTTGCCATTGCCATCCAATGTCAGCGTCTGTGTTGGCGTGGTGATCACCAACTGGCTGCCGTCACCGGTGGCGAGCCAATTGTTTTTTCGCTGTGCGGCAAACAGGTCTTCGCCCTGAGAGTAGTCGTTAGCCGGTGTTTTCACATGCAGCAGACGTTGCATCAGCGTACGCATCACATCGTTATGATTGGTCAGCTTATTGATGGTTTGTGCTGGCGTGCCTGGCCAGTGAATAACCAACGGAACCTGCAACTGACTGCGGTTAAAGCTGCTGCCCGCTCCCCAGTTGCCTTTGCCGGTATCGTTGAACTCTATGCCGTGCTCGGCGGTGATCACCACCACAGTTTTATCCAGCAGGCCTTTTTCTTTCAGCGTTGCCAGCACCTGCTCAATCTGTGCATCGACGTCTTTCGCGCCTGTACGATAGAGCTGGGTAAAGGCTTCCGGCGAGAGCTTATTGTCGCCTTCTGGGAACTTTGCACCGCTGAAATTGATATAGGAGAACCAAGGGCTATTTCCGCTTTGAGTGGCCAACCAGCTCTGCCACTGATGCGTGGTGGCAGCATCGCTCTGCACGAACGGTTCCGGCGGGAGCGAGAAATCGGTCAATAGCGCCTGGCGGTAAAGCGTGGCGTTGAAACCGTCTGAAGAGAACAGGCCGAATTGATAGCCTTGATCGCTCAGTGCGCTAATCAATGCGGCCGGTTTACGCCCGGCCAGAATGCCATCCAGATAGGTAGGTGAAATCCCGTAGAACAGGCCAAACAGGCCGGTGTCCGCATGGTTACCGGAGCTGTAATGGTCGCTGAAGCGGATGTTTTCCTGGGCAAAGCGGCTCAGGCCCGGCATGTCTTGCGCCAGATCCTGGGTACGCACGCCGTTCACCACGATCATCAGCAGGTTGTAGCCGCTGCCTTTATCGCTGTAGTTCAGGCTATTGAGCGGGTATTCAACGGCCGCCGCTTCTGGATTGCCCTGTTGCATCAGGCGGCGCTCATATTCTTGCTGATCGAGCAGGCCGTGTTTTTCCAGGAACTTACGCGCAGTCATTGGGTAAGAGAGTGGCAGGTTGGCGCGCTGCATGGTGATCGGCCGATAGAAATTGGCATCCGCCCAGATATAAATCAGGTGCGAAGCAAAGAACGAACAGATGAACAACACCGCCAGCGGCTTACCGAAGTTGCGCCGGTTCAGGCTGCGCAGTTTCTGCCAGCTCCAGGTGGCAAACAGCATTTCGATCAGGAATATCACCGGTACGGCGATAAACACCAGTTGCCAGTCGCGCGCCAGCTCACTTTGGTCCGGGTTGATGACCAACTCCCACACCACCGGATTAAGGTGCAGGTGAAAGTGGGTAAAGACTTCGCTGTCGACCAGCAGCAACGTCAGCCCAGTGGTGGCCAACGTCGCGGAAATAAATCGCAGCAGGCGCTGCGACATCACCACAAAGGTGAGCGGGAAGATGATCAGCAGGTAGGCGGCAAAGACAATAAAGCTGAACTGCCCAATCAGGCTGACCAACGCATAGACTCGCCCCAGCAGTGAGGACGGCCAGTCGGTAACAAACAGGTAGCGGCTGCCCAACCCGATACTGAGCAGAATATTAAATAAGGCGAACCAGTGCCCCCAGCTAATCATCTGGGAGACTTTTTCACGATAACGCTGACGGTTTGTCACCATAAGTAATTATTAATGCGCTTTATCTTCACGGATAGAAGCCTGCAGGGCTTCAGCAAACGATCTGCCCAGTGTCTTCCGCTGTGCGGGAGCAATACTGGTGTTGATCAAATTGGTTACCATGTTGCCCAATACCATCAAAGAGAGATCGGTGGGAGTATGGTGTTTTTCCAGAACGTTGACCAGCTCAGAGAGCAGTTGTTCAACGTGTTCGTCACTATAACGAGATGATTGTGGCATAAATATTGTGCTCAAAGCTCGACAAAGTCCCATATCTTACCGTATGGGGCCGTGATTTTCCGCTCTTTTATAGCGTGAAGATCGTTAAGGCATTGCCATGCCCGTTGTCTTTCGGCTTCTTCAGTGCTTGAATACGCGCTCAAAGAACAGGAGGATTGATCATGAGTCTGGATATCGAGCAGATTGCACTGCACCAGTTGGTAAAACGCGATGAGCAGACGCTGGAAGTGGTGTTGCGCGATTCCCTTCTTACCACCAACGCGGCGGTGGAAGAGATGATGGCAGAGCTGCATCGCGTTTACAGCGCCAAGAGTAAGGCTTACGGCCTGTTCAACGAGCAGAGCGAACTGGCGGACGCGTTGCGTAACTGCCGTAAGGGTGATGACGACTTCCTCGCATTTAGCCGTGCTGCCACCGGCCGTCTGCGCGACGAACTGGCCAAATATCCGTTTGCCGACGGTGGCGTGGTGCTGTTCGCCCATTATCGCTATCTGGCGGTGGAATACTTGCTGATCACGGTGCTGAACAGCTGCAACAGTACGCGTGTCAATGAAGAGTTGGATATCCGCACCACCCACTATCTGGATATCAACCACGCGGACATTGTGGCGCGTATCGATCTGACCGAATGGGAAACCAACCCGCAATCAACGCGCTATCTGACATTCCTCAAAGGACGGGTAGGGCGCAAGGTCTCCGATTTCTTTATGGATTTCCTGGCGGCGTCGGAAGGGCTGGATACCAAAGCGCAAAACCGTGGCTTGTTACAGGCGGTGGATGATTACTGTGCCGATGCTCAACTAGGCAAACACGAACGCCAGACGGTACGTCAGCAGGTTTACAGCTACTGTAATGAGCAGTTGCAGGCCGGTGAAGAGATCGAGCTGCAGGAGCTGTCGAAAGAGATAGCCCCGGTGGGCGAGAAGGATTTCCTGCAGTTTTCCAGCGAACAGGGCTACGAGCTGGAAGATAGCTTCCCGGCGGATCGCGGCACGTTACGCCAATTGACCAAATTTGCCGGCAGCGGCGGCGGTATCAGCCTGAACTTTGATGCGATGCTGCTGGGGGAGCGCATTTTCTGGGATGCGGCCACCGATACCCTGACGATCAGAGGTACGCCACCGAATCTGCGCGATCAGTTACAACGTCGCACGGGTGGCAAGTAAGCATCGCTGAATGACAGCCAATAAAAAACGCCGCAATTGCGGCGTTTTTCACTTCGGCGTCCCGAAAATCGATAACGTGGCGATTAAACGCGAACGAAGTCGATGTGAGCCAGTTTTGGCTTGAACGGGTGACGCTGTACAGCCTGAACCTTAACTTTGGTTTCTTTACCGTCGACAACCAAAACTACTGCTTCGCTGTAGAATTCTGGTTTAACTTCCATGTTCTTTACAGAATCATGGTCTAGTTCGATAGCAATCGCAGCTTCTTCGCCACCATAGATGATAGCTGGGAATTTGTTTGCTGCACGCAGGCGGCGGCTCGCACCCTTACCCTGGTCTTTACGTACTTGTACGTTGATAGTGAACATTGTTTTTTCTCTTAAAAGAAAATTTACCCTGCTACAGGCGACCCAGTAACAGGCTCGATAACCTGCTTTCACACTGGGCGAACCCAGGTAAAGCGGGCGGCATTTTAACGGAAAGCCGCCCGCTGGGCAATGAAAACCTGCCGCACGGGGCTAATACAGCTCATTGGCACGGCGAAAGCGGCCCTGATAATCAAAAACTTTTTCACGTATCTGCCAGAACTGGCCGCGTTTGCGCGCGACGACGAAGTCTGGATGGCGCAGCAGCGCCTGCTGCGCCAGAATGTCCGCCGCGTTTTGCCAACCGAAGGGGACGCCAGGTGCCCGTTGGTGCGGGCGCAGGAACAGCATCTCGAAGGCTTTGCGTTGTGCGGGCGTTTGCAGGCGGAACCGTTCGCTAGTGCTGGTGCCATCTTCGTCATAATAGGTGGCTTTCAGCCATTCCCCTTTGTCGTCCTTGCCGCTTTGCAGTTCCATTCCGCCACAGCGCAGGACTAGCGCATCCTTCAGTTTCAGCGCGGCTTTCAGCATATCGTCCGGATCGACCAGAACCTCCTGGCACTGATGGCAGCGGCGTGCCGCGATATCGTTCTCTGCTCCGCAGTGCGGGCAGCATTTGAAACGGAAGCGGTAGTCACATTGCTCGCGATGCCCCTCATCATCTTCCAGCCAGCCCTGACAGCGGCGGCCGTAGTGCTCGATGATGTCGCCGTTCTCGGTGCATTTGCCCCAAAACAGGTTGGCAAAACCGCAGCCAGGGCAAAAGACCTGCACCGGTTGGCTGTCTGAGTGGGGTTTGCTGACGCCGACTTCCGGCGTGAACAAATCGTGGGGATTGCCTGCGTAGTCCAGGATCAGGCAGTCGGTCTTGCCCGGGGCCAGCCGTAAACCGCGCCCGACGATCTGCTGATACAGGCTGACGGACTCGGTAGGGCGCAAAATAGCGATCAGATCGACATGCGGTGCATCGAAACCCGTCGTCAGCACCGCCACGTTAACCAGGTAGCGCAACTGCTGTTGCTTAAAGGCTTCGATTAGCGCGTCACGCTCGCCTGGCGGTGTTTCGGCACTGACCAGAGCCGCCTCCCCACTTGGCAATAGACCATGCACTTCACGAGCATGTTCCACCGTGGAGGCGAAAATCATCACGCCTTTACGGGTTTCGGCGTATTCGACGATCTGGCTGATGATGTGCGGCGTGATGCGGTTTTGCTGTTTCAGCTCGCGGTTAAGATCCACTTCGCTGAACAGGCCGTTGCTTCTGGCCTCCAGGCGGCTGAAATCGTACTGCACGATCGGCATATCCAGCCGTTCTGGCGGCACCAGGAAGCCGTGTTTAATCATATAACGCAACGGCAGTTCATAAATGCAGTCGCGAAACAGGCTGTTGCCGTCGCCACGGGTGATGCCGTGGTAGTGATATTGATAGATCCAACCTTTGCCCAGCCGGTAAGGGGTGGCCGTCAGGCCAAGCAGGCGCAGCTGCGGGTTGGTTTTTTGCAGGTGTTGAATAATCTGTTGGTATTGGCTGTCGTCATCGTCGCTGATGCGGTGACATTCGTCGACGATCAGCAAGGAAAATGCGCCGTCGAACAGCGACAAATTACGTGCTACCGATTGCACGCTGCCAAACACCACCTTACCGCTGCTCTCTTTTTGCTGTAGCCCGGCGGCGAAGATGTCAGCCTCCAGGCCGTAAGCGCAGTATTTGCTATGGTTTTGCGCCACCAGCTCTTTAACGTGGGCTAGCACTAACACCCGGCCACGGGCGCGTTTTGCCAACTCGGCGATCACCAGGCTTTTGCCTGCGCCGGTTGGCAGCACGATCAGAGCCGGTTCAGGATGCTGGCGGAAATGCTTGATGGTGGCGTCGACCGCTTCCAACTGATAGGGGCGTAGGGTAAAAGCCATGCGTTAGTACCGCTCGCTGAAGTGGGCTGTAACATTCCACTGAAATTGTGACATTTTGCTCCTCAGACGGCGGAAAAATTTCTATTATTATGCCCTCTGCGGCTACGCAGTGCGAGAAGCATGGAAATTACTCCTGTTATGGCATCGTTTCCGTCGCTATACTAAGCGGCTTCCCTACGCGAACATCCTCTTCGAACCTGTTTTTTGCACCTGGTGCGACAACGGGGCGTCATATTTAGCAACCAGATCAATGCGATCATAACAACGACAGGCAAAGCAGATTCAATGCGACTGGACAAGTTTTTATCTCAGCAGTTGGGTATCAGCCGTGCGCTGGTAGCGCGTGAACTCCGTGCAAAACGTGTCACCGTAGACGGTGAAGTGGTCAAGAGCGGGGCTCTTAAACTGGCTCCGGAACAGGAAGTGCGGTTTGATGGCAACGTGTTGTCACAGCTGAACGGGCCACGTTACTTCATGCTCAATAAGCCACAGGGTTATGTGTGCTCTACCGACGACCCGGATCATCCAACCGTGCTCTATTTCCTGGATGAACCCGTCGCGTACAAGCTGCATGCGGCAGGGCGGCTGGATATTGATACCACCGGCCTGGTACTGATGACCGATGACGGTCAGTGGTCGCACCGCATCACCTCACCGCGTCACCAGTGTGAGAAAACCTATCTGGTGACGTTGGAACATCCGTTGGCCGCCGATACCGCTCAGCAGTTCGAGCAAGGCGTGCAGCTGCATAACGAAAAAGATCTGACCAAGCCCGCGAAGTTGGAAAAAATCGAAGATACCCTGGTGCGCCTGACCATCAGTGAAGGGCGTTATCATCAGGTGAAGCGCATGTTTGCAGCCGTGGGTAACCGGGTCATCGAATTACACCGTGAGCGCATTGGTGCCATTGTGTTGGATGACGATTTGGCACCGGGAGAATATCGCCCGCTGACCGAAGAAGAGATTGCCAGCGTAGGCGCTCCGCACCTGCTGGATTAATTTTTGCGACCGACCAAGGAGTCGTTGAACGTGCAACAGAACCGGACCTCTCACCTCGGTTTGATCTTTATTCTGGGCCTGCTGTCCATGCTGATGCCGTTGGCGATCGACATGTACTTGCCCAGCATGCCGATAATCGCCCAGGAGTTTGGCGTGGAGTCGGGCCGGGTGCAGATGACGCTCAGCGCCTACATGCTGGGCTTTGCCGTTGGCCAACTGTTCTATGGGCCGATGTCTGACAGCATTGGTCGCAAACCGGTGATCCTGTGGGGCACGCTGATTTTTGCTATCGCCGGAGGGGCCTGTGCGATGGCCCAATCGGTGGAGCAACTGATCAACTTGCGTTTCCTGCACGGGCTGGCCGCGGCGGCGGCAAGCGTGGTGATCAACGCCCTGATGCGTGACATGTTCACCAAGGACGAGTTCTCACGCATGATGTCGTTCGTGATCCTGGTGATGACCATTGCGCCATTGCTGGCTCCGATGATCGGTGGCGTGCTGCTGCTATGGTTCAGCTGGCATGCCATCTTCTGGACCATGGGGGCAGCGGCGCTGTTGGGGTCGGTACTGGTGGCGTTCTTTATCAAGGAAACGTTGCCCAAGGAGCGGCGGCAAAAATTCCATCTGCGCACCACGCTGAGGAACTTCGGCTCGTTGTTCCGCCACAAGCGCGTGCTGAGCTATATGCTGGCCAGTGCTTTCTCGTTTGCCGGGATGTTTTCTTTCCTCAGCGCCGGGCCGTTTGTCTATATCGAGCTGAATAACGTTTCACCGCAGCATTTTGGTTATTACTTTGCGCTGAACATCGTGTTTCTGTTCCTGACGACCCTGATCAATAGCCGCAACGTGCGCCGCCTGGGGGCGGTCAAAATGTTCCGCCTTGGTCTATTTGTGCAATTGACGATGGGCGTATGGTTGCTGGCCGTCACCGCTGGCGGACTGGGGTTCTGGGCTTTGGTGCTCGGGGTGGCGGTTTATCTCGGCTGTATCGCCATGATCTCGTCTAACGCGATGGCGGTGATCCTGGACGATTTCCCTCATATGGCGGGAACTGCCTCTTCGCTGGCTGGGACGTTGCGCTTCAGCATTGGCGCGCTGGTCGGGGCAATACTGTCCTTGGCCCCAGGTAAGAGCGCTTGGCCGATGGTTTCATCTATGGCCCTGTGCAGCATCGTGGCGGTGTTGTTCTATTTTTATGCCAGCCGTCCGCGCAATAATCCTGCCTGATTTGCCCCTCACACGAACCCTCTCCCATAGGGAGAGGGGACCGATTGTGTCTCAGGTTAAGCCCTGCATCTGATTTCAGCCCTTGATGTTACTGGACGAGCCACAGACTGACTTCTGCACTTGATTACAGCTCCGGCCCAGCTTCCTCTCCTTGGGGTGAGGGAGATCAAAGGCAATTAGACCCTAATCTACCCGCTTGCAATTTTAAGTTTGTTGCTAAATATATGCAGGCTAACTAAACGGCGGTCAAACAAACTGTAGTTTTTTTGTTAAATATAGCAGCTTTATTTTCTCAAGTAGCCAGAGGTGCAACCCGTTGGCTGATGGGGCGTTTCCTTGGCGGTTAATCGGACTAATATTGTTTTAAATCAAAATATTATTGATTTAACCAGCCTTAGGCATTTGAGCGAGATGTTTGCACAATGTAAAATTATACCGATTGTAAAGTAACCGCATTGCAAGAAAAAAATGTTGAGATCGCGGCGGGAAAGGGTTACATATAACGCAAAAATGCGAGCTGAGTCGCAAAACGCCGTGAGAGAACCTTTTACGGTGGAGAAAAACTGAGTGATATCAGCAAGCGCAGGATGTGGTTAATTGTTTGTTGCAAATTTTACTTAAAAATAACATTTGTGGGCGGCAAAGTCGGATGATCCCGGCTATAACTAAGTCATCCTGTGATGTAAAAAGTGTTTCTTCTTTTCATACTAGGGATTTCATGTGGATAGTTTCCAGCTTTCGGTAGTGCATCGCTTGCCGCAAAGTTATCGTTGGCTATCAGGTTTTACCGGCAGCAAGGTTGAACCTATTCCGCTTAGCGGCATAGACGAAGATAACGATCTGATCGGCCTCAAGCTGCTCAGCCATGACGGGCGTGAAGCCTGGCGGGTCATGCAGCAGCTCAACCTGTCTCTGCAAGAGATCCAGGTCAACTGCTCCATCGTTGAATGGGAAGGCGAGCCTTGCCTGTTCGTTCATCAATGTGATGAAAGTGCCGCCATGTGCCGCTTGAAAAACGTCGGTGCGGCGATTGCCGAGCAGCTCAGCGCGCAGTACCCCTTCTGAATGATGCCTCTAATCAACCAACTGCAATAACTGCTGTGTATAGGCAGCAGCAGGTGCGTTGAAAATCGTTTGGCAGTCACCCTGCTCTACGACTTCTCCCTGACGCAGTACGATCACCTGATGGCACAACGATCGTACCACCTGCAAATCGTGGCTGATAAACAGATAGGCCAGCCGGTGACGAAGCTGAAGCGACTTCAGCAGCGTCAGGATCTGGGCCTGCACTGATTTATCCAGCGAGGACGTCGGTTCATCCAGGATCAACAGCTGTGGTTGCAGGATCAGCGCGCGGGCAATAGCGATACGCTGGCGCTGCCCACCCGAAAACTCTGTGGGATAACGATAGCGCAGAGCCGGATCCAATCCGACTTCCTCCAACGCCTTAATCACCCGCTGTTCGCGTTGCTCTGCGGTCAGTTGCTGGTGGATCTCCAGCCCTTCGGCGATGATTTGCAGCACGTTCAGGCGTGGATTCAGCGCGGAATAGGGATCCTGGAACACGATCTGCATCCGGCTGCGGTAAGGCAACATCTGCTGGTTATTAAATTGATGCAGCGGTTGGCCATCAAACCAGATCGCACCTTTGGAGCTCAACAGGCGCAGTAGTGCCAGGCCAGTCGTGCTCTTGCCTGAACCCGACTCACCCACCAGCCCCACGCTTTCCCCAGGCTGTATTTCGAAGCTCAGATCTTTCAGCGCGTAGTTCTGATCGACAATGCGCCGTAACAGGCCACGTTTGATCGGGAAACTGACCTGCAGGTTTTCCACTTTGAGCAGCGGCATAGGCTTATCACTGGCCGGTAGCGGCAGAGGCTTGCCCACGTCCTCCGCAGCCAATAACTGACGGGTATAGGCATGTTGTGGGGCGCTAAACAGGCCGTCACGGCTATTTTGTTCTACGCACAACCCTTGGCGCATTACCGCCACGTTATCCGCCAACCGGCGCACGATGTTCAGGTTGTGGGTGATAAACAGCAATCCCATCCCCAGCTCCTGCTTTAACTCTTTCAGCAGCATCAGGATCTGCGCTTGAATGGTCACGTCTAGCGCGGTGGTAGGTTCATCGGCAATCAACAGCTTGGGCTTAGTCAACACCGCCATGGCGATCATCACGCGCTGACGTTCTCCGCCGGAGAGTTGATGCGGGTAATCCTTCAAGCGCCCTTTGGCATTGCGTATACCCACCCGATCCAGGCACTGAATGATTTCGGCGCGGGCGCTGTCACGGCGCATGCCCATGTGGAGCATCAGCACTTCGGCCAGTTGCTTTTCGATGGTGTGCAGCGGGTTGAGCGACACCATTGGTTCTTGGAAAATCATCGAGATCTGGTTGCCACGCACTTTGCGCAGTTCGGCTTCCGATGCATGTAACAGTGAGTTGCCGTTAAACAGAATATCCCCACCGGGATATACCACCGGCGGGGAAGGCAACAACCGCAGCACGGAGAGAGCGGTGACGCTTTTGCCTGAGCCGGATTCACCCACCAACGCCAGCGTTTCCCCTTGTTCCACCTGTAACGAGACGCCGTTGACCACCTGATTCAAGCTGCCTCCCTGGCGGAAGGCGATGCTGAGATCCTGAATAGCGAGCAGAGGAGTGGTCATATTAATGCGCCTTGCTTGGGTCGAAGGCGTCGCGCACCGCTTCGCCGATAAAGATTAACAGTGAGAGCAGCACCGCCAGCACCAGGAAGGCGGTAATGCCCAACCACGGTGCTTGCAGGTTGTTTTTGCCCTGTAAAAGGAGCTCACCCAACGAAGGCGAACCGAGTGGCAAGCCGAAGCCGAGGAAATCGAGAGAGGTGAGGGTGGTGATTGAACCACACAGAATAAACGGCAGGAAGGTCAGCGTGGCCACCATGGCGTTAGGCAGCATATGGCGATACATAATCACGCGATCCGGTACGCCCATCGCTCTGGCGGCACGAATGTAGTCGTAATTACGGGTTCTCAGGAATTCAGCACGCACCACGCCCACCAGGCTCATCCAGCCAAACAGAATGGTGATGCCCAACAGCCACCAGAAATTGGGTTGGATGATGCTGGACAGCAGGATGATCAGGAACAGCGTCGGCATCCCCGACCAAACCTCTATCAGCCGTTGCCCCCAAAGATCGAATCGGCCGCCGTAATAGCCCTGCGTCGCTCCCGCACAGATACCAATCACGCTGGAACACAGCGTTAGCGCCAGCCCGAACAGCATTGAGATACGGAAACCGTACAGCACCCGGGCTAGCACATCGCTGCCATTACTGTCGGTGCCAAGTAGGTTTTGGCGTGACGGAGGCGATGGGAAGGGCACTTCGGTGGCAAAGTTGATGGTGTTGTAGCTAAAGCGGATCGGGGCCCAGATGGCCCAGCCGTGTTGCTCAATCTGCTTGATAACAAAGGGATCCTGAAAATCGGTAGTGGTATTCAGTTCCCCGCCGAAGGTCGTTTCGCTGTAGTTGACCATAAAGGGCACATACAGCCGGCCTTCATAACGCACCAGCAACGGCCGGTCGTTAGCGATCAGGTTGGCGGCCAGGCTGAGTGCAAAGGCAGCCAGAAAAATCCACAGCGACCAGTAACCACGGCGGTTGCTGCGAAAACGTGCCCAGCGGGCCTGATTGATGGGGCTTAAGCGGCTCATTGACGGCCCTCGAAATCAATGCGCGGATCGACCAGGGTATAGGTGATATCGCTGACGATATTCAACAGCAGGCCGATCAGGGTAAATATGTAAAGCGTTCCGAACATCACCGGATAGTCGCGTTGCAGGGTGGCATCGTAGCCCAGCAGCCCGAGGCCGTTGAGCGAGAACATCACTTCGATTAACAACGAACCGGTGAAAAACATGCTGATAAAGGTGGCCGGGAAACCGGCGATCACCAGCAGCATGGCGTTACGGAACACGTGACGGTAAAGGATTTTCTTCTCGTCCAGCCCTTTGGCGCGGGCGGTGACCACGTACTGTTTGCGGATCTCATCAAGAAACGAGTTTTTGGTCAGCATGGTCAGGGCGGCAAAGCCGCCGATCACCGTTGCCAGCACTGGCAGGGTAATGTGCCACAGATAATCGGAGATTTTCCCGTACCACGGCAGCGTGTCGAAGTTGCTGGAAACCAGCCCGCGCAGCGGGAACCAGTCCAGATAGCTGCCACCGGCGAATAGCACAATCATCAGGATGGCGAACAGGAATGCCGGAATGGCGTAGCCGATGATAATCAGCGTGCTGCTCCAGGTGTCAAAGGCGCTGCCGTTGTGGATGGCCTTACGGATACCCAGCGGGATCGACACCAGATAGATGATCAGTGTACTCCATAGCCCCAGGGTCGCGGAAACCGGCAGACTCTGGCCAATCAGCTGCATCACCGAGGCACCGCGGAACAGGCTTTCGCCGAAATCTAGGCGCATATAGTTCCACAGCATGGTGAAATAGCGTTCGTGGAGCGGCTTGTCGAAGCCGTAACGCTTGGTGATCTCGGCGATCACTTCGGGATCCAGGCCACGTGAGCCACGGTATTGGCCTTCGGCCACGTTGCCCGCGCCAGCCTTCATGTGCCCAAGGCCTTCACCCGCGCCTCCGCCGCCAAATCCGCTGGTTTGCCCCATCTCAATAGAGGCAATGGCCTGATCGACCGGCCCACCGGGGGCGATTTGCACGATGAAAAAGTTAATGGTGATGATCGCCCACAGCGTGGGGATCACCAACAGTAATCTGCGTATCAGATAAGCGGCCACCTGAGGCTCCTTATTGCCGTTGCGCCGGCAAGCGTGCCGCCTTGTTGACGTCGAACCACCAGTTGTCGAACCCGATCGAATAGGCCGGGCGTACCGCTGGCGAAGAGAATTTGTCCCAATAGGCGTAACGGTCGTGATTGGAGTACCACATCGGCAGCATATACATGTTCCAGGTCAACACCCGATCCAGCGCACGGCCAAGGGACAGTAACGCTTTTTCATCCCCTTGATGCTTCATGATCTGTTCTATCAGGGCATCGACAGCCGGATCGCTGACGCCAGGGCTGTTGTAGCTGGAGTCCATGTATTGGGAGCCCCAGACAATCTGCAGATCGGCGCTGGGGAATGGCATAGCGGGGTAGACCGTTGGCATCATATCAAAGTCACGTTCGCGCATGCGGCGGGTGAATTGGCTGACGTCAATCTCACGGATTTGCATATCGATACCCAACCGCTTCAGATTGTGCTGGAAAGGCAGTACGTACTGAAAATTGCTACCGCTCCACAGCATCAGTTCAAAGGTAAAGGGTTTACCGGTTTGACTGTTAACCAACTGCTGGTTTTTCACTTCCCAGCCAGCTTGCTTAAGCAATTCGGTGGCTTTCAGCAGGTTTGCCCGGTCATTGCCGCTGCCGTCGGATGTTGGAGGCTGATAGATTGAGGTAAACACTTCTGCTGGCACTTTGCCTTTCAGCGGGGCCAGCCAGGCCAGTTCCGCAGCGTCTGGGTAGCCGGTGGCCGCATATTCTGTATTCTGGAAATAGCTGTTGGCGCGCTGATAGGCATCGTAATACAGCGCCTTGTTCATCCAGTCGAAGTCGAAGGCCAGGGTAATGGCTTCCCGCACCCGGCGATCGGCGAAAATCGGGCGCTGGATATTGAACGCTAACCAGCGGGCATTCTGTGCCGCCTGATTGGTTTCATCCTGTTTAATGATGTAGTTGCGCGCGAAGTTGCCGCCCTGATACTGGGTGGCCCAGCTTTTTGGCGAGCCTTCGACGCGGAAATCGTAAGCCCCGGCCTTAAAGGCTTCCAGCGCCACCTTATCGTCCAGATAATAGTCATAGCGCAGCGTATCGAAGTTATAGCGCCCACGATTCACCGGCAGATTGGCGGCCCAATAGTCACGTACGCGCTCATAGGTAATATATTGGCCCAAACGGTAGCTGCCGATCTTATAGGGGCCACTACCGAGGGGCGGAGTGTTTAGTGGCTCATTAAGTTTGTGATCTTTCCAGAAGCTTTGGGGTAACACTCTAGTGCTCAGCAGACTGAGCATTTTTTCTTTATCTGGCTCGGGCAGTTCAATACGCACGGTCAGGCGTGAGAGAGCTTTTACGCTCACGCCTTTGTAATAGGAACGGTATTGCGGCACCCCTTCGGTCATAAATTTGTTGAAGGTGAAGGCCACGTCGGCGGCGGTGATCGGGCTACCATCATGGAAGCGTGCACGCGGGTTGATATCCAGCTCCATCCAACGCATATCTGCCGGGTAACGAGCCGATTCCGCAATCAGCGGATAATAGCTGGAAGGCTCATCGTCCGAGCTGGTGAACAGTGTATCGTAGAGTTCCCCGGTTCTTTCACCGGGTACGCCGCGCGAAGCGAAACGGTTGAAGTTATCATAGGTGCCGATGGCTGCCAGCCGAACATCGCCACCCTTGGGGGCAGCGGGGTTCACGTAGTCAAAATGGCTAAAGTCGGTGGAATATTTCGGCTCACCGAGCGTGGCGAAAGCGTAGCTTTCATTAAGGGTTTCGGCCTGCATGCTAAAACTGAGTGCCGAAAGCACCAAGGCAGCAAAAATGCGTACGGACATCTCTACGGTAAGCTCCTGCTATCTATACCCGTCGCCTTTCAAACCAAGACTTGGAATGCGTCGGATATAAGTCAATTAATCCAGCCGATAGCATAGCATTTCAGGCTGGTTTTCTGAGTAAAGAAGTTTAAATATCAGGGATTAACTGCGGCCCGATAATCAAAAACGGCCTTATTCTGGCAAAAGGCCACAAACTCCTCAATACCCAGTGGCTTACTGAAATAATAGCCCTGCATAAAATTAACGTCGCGTTCTTGTAGAAAACTCACCTGTTCGGCAGTTTCAACTCCTTCGGCCACGGTCAGCATGTTCAGTTTTTTAGACAGCGAGATCACTGCGTCCAGGACGGGAGCGGTCGCCGTATCCTGGCCGATGGTATTGACAAAACCGCGGTCGATCTTGAGGTAATCCAGGGTGAAGCGTTGTAGATAGATTAAGGCGCTGTGGCCGGTACCAAAGTCATCCACGGCGATCTCAACGCCTTGGCGGTGCAGCCACTCAAACTCTTCCAAGGCGTTTTGTTCTTCCACCATGCCGCGCTCGGTGATTTCAAACACCACGGTGAAATAGTCGGTTGGCAATTTCGCCAGCAGTTCGGTGATATCGTCATGGAAAGAAGGCGCATTAAGGTGAGAAGGGGCAAGATTGATGCCCAGTTTGGCGCCCCGTGGCAGAGCTTGTACCAATTGCGGGATATCGGCCACGATCCTACGGAACAGGTGGCGGGTCAACGCCACGATCAACCCTTCGCTTTCGGCATAGGGGATAAACAGATCGGGTGGAATACGCCCCTCGGTGGGATGCTGCCAGCGGATCAATGCCTCAAGACCGGCGATGGTGTTGGTTGCGGAGTGGAACACTGGTTGATATTCAACAAAGATCTCATTGTGTTTGATGCCTCTCATCAGCGCGCGTTCGGGGCTTTGACGCAGTATCTGCATGTAGTAATACAGCACGCCTACCATCAGGGAAAGCACCAGGCTACCCAACACGGTCAAACGGATATCATTAGCCGTCAGGGATTGGTGATAGAAGATCATACTCAGTGGATAGCCCGGGACGGCTAGCTGGCTGGCGTGGCTTTTAGGTAATTGCGCCAGTGGCAGCATATTCGAACTGAAGGTGGTTACCGCATGCCCCCCAATCACGATGGCAAATCCGGGAGTATCTCTATCACGTGAACTGAGTAGCAGGTAGGGGGCCAAGGTGAGATCCAGCGTGGCTAATATGCCGGTGTTGCCTGGCCCTGGTTGGCGCAACCACACGGCAATCGCCGGTTTTCCAGGCACCATCGGTGTGCCTTGTTGTAATGCCATATCCAGTGGTTTATGCCAGTCGATCTCGGAATAAATATGGCTCATCCGCAGCATCATGTTACCGGTTGCCGAGGAGCAATAGGCAAAACCGTCTTTTACCAGAACAAAGGTGCGTACGCCGGCGGTAAAAGCGGCGCGATAGGTCAGATCGGACTGGGCCTGTTCGCAGGGTTTACCGGTAAGCGGCATGATTTGTTGCATCATTTCTTGCAGATGATCGAGATAATTAACGGCAAATTTTTGCGTACGGTTTTCGATTTTATGCTGATATTGCGAGCGTTGATGATTGATCAGAAATAAGGTGACAGAGGTAAAAACAATGAAGAAAACGACCGCGACAATACAGCTTTTAGTCAGGCTACGCCTGGTGTTGGATGCATGGCGTGCAAATGCTCCCTTCAATCCCATCACTCGCCCCCTGAGCGCAGCATAAAAATATTATTGTTATATTGCTGGTGATTAATATATCCCACCAATCCTGCCTGCGTCATTATTCGTTTGGCTTGCACTAAGGCTGTCTGTTTAGGCACAGCGTAAATAGCGCGTTACGAAATGGCCTGTCACTTGACGATAATAGGCTATTTTTTCAACCGTTGCGTGGTTTATGGCACAGTGATAATCGAAAATAACGATGCGGGTTTGTTCGGCGCCAGCGTTACCGTGAAAAAAAACGCTGCCCTGGGGCAGCGTTCTCGTCTCGTTTGTTTGGCTTTCAGGACCAGATTCAGATACTACGCCGTTAGCTGGAACTTTTACCCAGTAACCGGCGGCCTTCACGATAACGTTTATCCCAATAGTTATCCGAAAGGCTAGAGATTGTCACACCACTGCTGGTAGAGGCATGAACGAATTTGTCGTTACCCAGATAGATGCCGACGTGGCGGCCAGTAGAACCGGCGCGGAACAGCACTAAATCACCTGGGCGCAGTTTGGCGCGTTGGATTTGCTTGCCCATATCTTCTTGCTCATAGGTTGAGCGGGGCAGATCCATACCAAACTGTTCGCGGAAGGTACGTTGCACAAACGCCGAGCAATCAATACCGCGCTTGCTTTCACCGCCTAAACGGTAGCGGACGCCTTTCCAATCAGCATACTGGTCCATAATCTTTGACTTGACGTCAACGTTACGCACCATCGCTTCGAATTCATCCTGAGAGGCTTGCAGTAAAAGACCATTTTTGTCATTAACTGCATGCATCTCAGTTTGTGATCTATCTAACTTCGAAGTGTTTGTTGAGCTACAGGCGGAGAGCACCAAGGCTGCCGCAATTGCAGGTAATACCCGCAAAAAATATCTCAGAAAAGGTTGAGATTTGACCATTGTAATTGTTTTCCCTTGAAGTCCTTAACGACGCAAGTCGTTATCTGAAAAATACCAAACGGAACGAGACTAGTTGGCACTGGCAGGAAGGACAATCAGTTAGCATCGGAAATGTGCAGGAACGCACAGTTTTCGGATTTTTACTAACGAGCCAAGCCAAACCAGGCACAAACGCATCCGAGAGTACCGGAATGACGTGAGGATTGCGAGCCTTTTTCCGACATTCTTTATATGAAATTGTGATGTAACATAATGTAAATCTTCATATAAAAAAACGCGGTTTGGCGGTTATGTTGGATTGAGGTTAATTAATGGGGTAGGCATGTTAACGGTGTGGTTGTTGAGTAACCAAGATGCGACAGGTAAATCACCGAGAGGCGCTGGCCTCCCGGCTATCATAATCTAAAGTTATGGCTGCGTTGGACGATACTTACCGGGTAATCGGCAGTTCAACCAGTGGATCACAACATCGCTGGCCGGTGTCATCAGCCACCAACTGGTACCGACCATCACCACCGACAGCGAGCCGACGGCAATATCGGTAAACCAATGTGCGCCGATCATGATGCGTGGCAGGCAGAAGACCAGGGTGATCAGCAGCGCGATGGCAAATGCCGTGCGATTAAAGTAGCGCAGCATAAAGCAGGAGAAAATCATCAGCATCATGCCATGATCGCCAGGGAAGCTGTCGCTGGAGGCGTCTTTGGTTGGGATCCCGGTGAGTTCGCTGACCCGGTTGATATTGTCAAAGGTCAGGGTAGGGCTGGCGTGTTTTACCGGCAGCAGGTGACCAAACTGGTTGAGCACCACTCCCGTTAACAACATCACGACGCCGGTAACGATCAGACGGCGGCGGCCAAAGGCATCCTGCTTGAGGTAGAAGTAAAGGTACAGCAGCCCCATGGCGATGAGCGAAATGACGTCGAATATCCGATTGTTGGTGATCGCCACCATTCTCAGAAACCAGGCATCGCTGGCCAGATGTTGGTTGAAGAAGAAAAAGATTGCTGAGTCAATCTTGAACCAGAACCCGTGATCCGTGGGTAAATACCAGGAAAGAAATAGCACGATGCCCAAAACGTTGAGCATGAGGATGAAGGGTAAATTGCGGCGTGTCATGGCTAACCTGTAAAAATCAAAAAAATAATGCCAACGTTAAAAGCATTAACTTAAACGAATGTTAAACAAGGCCGATTGCAAAGCATTCCAGTTGGCCTCGTCGCTGTGGATCAATTCGATACGGCTGTCGAGTGGAGCGGCGGGCCGCGTCTCGATACTGAGATCCTGCCCTTGGCGGTTGATCAGCAAACTGCCTTCGGCAATGCGTACTACCGCCTTGGCCCGATCAACCGGAGCTAACCTGATCCATTCCATCATGCCGACGGTATCAAAGACGGTTTCCCCATCGAAAATCCAGCCGCAGCTGGTGAATCCTTGGCCTTGATTAAGAGCGCGGCGCCAGCGGGAGTTTTCAGGCAAACGCAACGCCGCCAATCCTTGGGTCTTGGCGTGGCTATGATGATGCTGTGCGTCCGGCAATTCTGTGCAATTGGTGCGTGGTTGATCCAACAGCGTGATATCCATGCGCCCTTGCTCGATGGAAAAGACCGGCCGCTGCTGGCCATGCAGCGTTTGCCAGGCTTCCAGTGCCTGGGCATCTTGCGGCTGCCAGGTATCCATTTTATTGGCGATGATGACGTCGGCTGCGGCCAACTGATCGCGGAAATTTTCATTTTCGCTATAGCGAGATTCGCCGAGTTGGCGGGGATCAAGCACACAGATCGTTGCCAGCAAATCGATCCATCCGCCATAGGTTTCCTGGGTCAACAGCGCCAGGATCTGCTTGGGGTGACCTAATCCAGTAGGTTCAATCAGTAACCGATCGGGTTTGGCCTGTTGCAGCAACATATTCAACCCTACCTGCATAGGTAGCCCGTTAACGCAGCACATGCAGCCACCGGGGATCTCTTTCAATACCGCTCCGCTATCGGCCAGCAGGGCACCATCGATACCAATCTCGCCAAACTCGTTGACCAGCACGGCCCAACGCTCATTTTCCGGCTTATTGGCCAACAGGTGTCGAATGGTGGTGGTTTTCCCGCTACCGAGAAAGCCGGTTATCAGATTGGTTTTTGTCATTTGGAAATTCCCGTTAATGATGTTTTCAATTGATTAAAAGTGGGCAATTATTGGCTTTTTTATCGCTATTGGCCAATAGGAGGGGCAGATCACAAATTTAAACATGAAAACCGCCCATTTTTGGCGTTTTTTTTTCGCTAAAAAGTTAGGACTTTTCCCATAAAAAACGTGGCATTAACAAAGTCAATTGTACCGTACCGTATTGTTTCCACGACCTTAATGCACCGATTAACCATGAAAAAAACCGCCTATCCTTGCGATTATTCCTAAAAAAATAACCTATCTTTAAAGTGGCTTAACAAAAGTGAGGTTGCCATGAATAGCTTACGGTTAATTATGATCGCAGGAGCGTTGTTTTCATGGATGGCAGCAAGTCATGCGGGTTCCACAGGTGGCGTTATCAACTTCGTGGGTGCCATTGTCGAAGGGCCTTGTACGGTAGATGTTAGTAACTCAACGGCGAATACCCAATGCTATCGTAACGGGCATAACTACACAGGCACGCAAAGGCTGGCAAGTTTTGATGCCAGCAGTAAAGAGCTTCCGCTGAATATCGGTACCACCGAAATGCGGTGGGTAGACCCGCAGAAAAAACTCGCAATAATGACGGTAATTTATCGTTAAGTCCTCTGTCATGCCGAGTGGGGCTCGGCATGACATCCCCAGATCCCGCACTTTGTTTCGTTTTATCCACACCTTTCATTGCCCAACCGACTGACCAGGATTGCGCACGGTAAGCCGTCTGCCAACTGGCCGTTGCTGGGTATCAAATTAAGACTTTTCCGACTTGAAATCTGTATTTTGCGGCAATAAATTATGCGCCGCCAGAGAGGTGGAGTCCAATCTAACTTGATGATAAATAGATGAAACCTCTCTAACTTGCGCTTAATCCAAGAACTTTTTTCAGGTTTATATTGGCTTAATAACAAGTGAGGTGACCATGAAAAGCTTACGGTTGTTTTTGATCGCAGGAATGGTGTTTTCATGGCTGGCAGCAGGCGTGGCCAATGCCGCTACCGGTGGCGTGATCCACTTCTATGGCGCCATTGTCGAAGGCCCTTGCACGGTGGAAGTCGCTGACTCAACGGCACAAACGCAATGCTATCGCGACGGGCAAGACTATACCAGCAAACATCAGTTAGCGAGTCTGGAGAGCGGTAGTAAAGAGCTGCCAATGAATCTCGGCAAGAGCGAGATCAAGTGGTTGGATCAGCAGAAAAAACTCGGAATAATGACGGTGGAATACCGTTAATCCACATTCAGTCAAACGGCCGTCATGCCTGGTTGATTGGCATGGCGGCCGATAGAGATCAATTCAACTGGGTGGTTACCCAATCTTTTACCGTCTGGCGCGCTCCTCGATCGCGCAATGACAGATAGGCCCGTGTTACCTCCGCGACAAACGCACTATCCGCTGGCAACTGCTCGCCAAACACGCTTTTCAACGCCAGCAATGCAGCCACGCGGGGTTCACCGTCCTGTGAGCTGCTAACGGCCT
The DNA here is from genome assembly GCF_001692375.1 of Serratia sp. 14-2641. Taxonomy (NCBI): domain Bacteria; kingdom Pseudomonadati; phylum Pseudomonadota; class Gammaproteobacteria; order Enterobacterales; family Yersiniaceae; genus Serratia; species Serratia sp. 14-2641. Next base: position 374,010 of record NZ_LXKR01000001.1, read on the forward strand.
GCTGCAACGTGGCCAGCATCGGGTCGCGGATATCAATCGGTTGCCCGGCATCATCAATCCCTCCGACATAACGCATCCAGCCTGCTACGCCAAGCGCAAGCCCCGCATGGCTGCCACCATATTGCCGATGCCAACGGATCGACTCCAGCAGGCGCTGAGGCAACTTTTGCGTGCCATCCATAGCGATCTGCCAAGTGCGGTGTTGCAGTGCCGGGTTGCTGTAACGCTCGATCAACTGCTCGGCGTAGGCGGCCAGATCGATGCCAGCGACCTGCAGCGTCGGAGCCTGCTCGTTCAACATCAAATGATGCGCGGCGCGGCGATAATGCTCATCCGCCATGCAGTCAACAATGTATTGGTAACCTGCCAGATAGCCCAGGTAGGCCAGGAAGGAGTGGCTGCCGTTGAGCATCCGCAGTTTCATCTGCTCGAACGGCAGAACATCGTCCACCAGTTGCACACCGGCATCCTCCCAGCGTGGGCGGCCAGCGACAAAATTATCTTCCACCACCCATTGAATGAAGGGTTCACAGGCGATAGCGCATTCATCACGCACGCCACCCAGGGCTGCGGCAATTTCATCCAGCGTTTCTGGCGTAGCGGCCGGAACGATGCGATCGACCATGGTGCTGGGGAAGGTGACGTGTTGTGCGATCCACTCGGCTAACAGTGGATCGCGCGCTTTGGCCAGCCCGGTCACCGCATTGCGTACCACGTGGCCGTTCTCTGGAATGTTGTCGCAGGACAACACGCTAAAGGCGGGGAGATGGCGCTCTCGACGCCGGCGTAGTGCTTCCACGAGGATCCCCGGCACCGTGGTGGGTTGGGTCGGATTAGCCAAATCGGCTTTGATCGCGTCGTGTTGCAGGTCCAATTGGCCGCTACCCGGTTCGATGCAGTAGCCTTTCTCCGTAATGGTCATGGAGACGATTGCCACCTGTGGCTCGGCCAGCTTTTCCAGCACGGCGTCGATGCCTTCCAATTTGCGATGTACGCTTTCATGAACGGTCCCCACCACGATGGCCTGATCGCCCGCCGCGCCCTTTTCTAACACGGTGTAAAGATGATCCTGTTCGCGCAGGGTCTGGAATAGCTTATCGCCGCCGAACAGGCTGATCTCGCAAATCCCCCAATCACCGCCGTTACGGTTGAGTACTCTGTCGGTCAGCAATGCCTGGTGAGCGCGGTGAAAAGCCCCAAAGCCCAGGTGAACAATTCTGCTGCGCAGGTTTTGGCGATCGTACTGGGGCAGTTGTGTCTTGGCGGGCAACGGTGAGTTGGCGATAGTTTTCATTAATGGCTCCATGACGAGAGCAAGGGCCGGTTGATCGCTGGTATAAAGCTATCAGACCAGTAAGCCGCAGGTGTATGCCCGGCTCTCGCGTATCTGTTAACAACCGCCAGTGTAGGGCGGTAGAGAGGTGAATGAAATTGGTCAGTCCAAAATATCCCAGGATCGTGAGTTGGATCAATCAATCGACGTTTCTGTTTTGACAGCACGCCGCTAATCAGTAAGGTTAAAGATGAATGATATCTACTGCAATGTGGTATAACAGGATTGATTTGATTTTGCGATCTACCTCACCACCGATACCGCTTCAACGATGACAGAGCGACTTTTACAAGGATAAATCAATGGAACAAACATGGCGTTGGTATGGGCCGAACGATCCGGTTTCGCTGGATGATGTACGTCAGGCTGGTGCTACCGGTGTAGTGACCGCGTTACACCATATCCCTAATGGTGAAGTGTGGCCGGTTGAACAGATCAAGGCGCGGCAGGCTCTGTTGGCGGAAAAAGGTCTGGTGTGGTCGGTGGTGGAAAGTATCCCGGTGCACGAGGAAATTAAAACCCACAGCGGCAACTACCAACGTCATATCGCCAACTATCAACAATCGCTGCGCAACCTGGCGGAATGTGGCATTGATACCGTGTGCTACAACTTTATGCCGATCCTCGACTGGACGCGTACCGATCTGGAATACCCACTGCCGGACGGTTCCAAGGCCTTACGCTTTGATCAGATCGCCTTTGCAGCCTTCGATCTGCATATCCTGTGCCGTCGTGGGGCGGAAAAAGATTACACCGACGAAGAGCAAGCCCAGGCACAAAGCTATTTCAAGGCGATGAGTACGGCAGATATTGCCAAGCTGACCGGTAACATCATTGCCGGGTTACCTGGGGCGGAAGAGGGATACACGCTCGATCAGTTCCGCGCTAGGCTGGCGGAGTACGATCATATCAATAAGGCGCAGTTGCGCGAAAATATGGCCGTCTTCCTACGCGCTATCGTGCCGGTAGCGGAAGAGGTGGGTGTCAGGTTAGCAGTGCATCCCGATGATCCACCTCGCCCAATCCTAGGCTTGCCACGTATTGTTTCCACCATCGAAGATATGCAGTGGCTGAAAGAGACGGTAGATAGCATCTATAACGGCTTCACCATGTGTACCGGTTCTTACGGGGTGCGTGCGGACAACGATCTGGTGCGGATGATTGAAACCTTTGGCGATCGTATTCACTTCACGCACCTACGCGCCACCTGCCGTGAGCAAAACCCTAAAACCTTCCATGAAGGGGCGCACTTGCAAGGGGATGTGGATATGGTAGCGGTGGTTGAAGCTATTCTGGCAGAAGAACAGCGCCGTCATAAAGCGGGCGATCTGCGGCCTATCCCAATGCGACCAGACCATGGTCACCAGATGCTGGACGATCTGAAGAAGAAAACCAATCCGGGCTATTCGGCCATCGGTCGGTTGAAAGGTTTGGCGGAGGTTCGTGGGGTCGAGCTGGCGTTAAAGCGGCGGTTTTTCCCGGAATTACTCTAGTAAAAGCAGGGCGCACTCAGGTTGCGCCCCTACCGTTGACTAGTCTGCGCGGCTCATATAGCGGCGTTCTGCAATATGAATGCGGATTTTATCACCGCTGCTCAGGTACTCCGGTACCAGAATGGTCAGGCCGGTCGCCATGGTGGCCGGTTTGTTACGCGCACTGGCAGAAGCTCCTTTGATGCCCGGAGCGGTTTCAACAATTTCCATATCCACGGTCTGCGGCAGCTCCAACGCCAACACCTGGCCATCCAGCGTCAGTACCTGCATACCCGGCAAGCCCGCTTCAGGGATGAACAGCAGCTCATCTTCGATCTGATCTTTCTTGAAGATATAAGGGGTGTAGTCTTCATCGTCCATGAAAACATACTCTTCGCCGTCAATATAGGAGAAGTTTACCTTGCGGCGGGACAGGCTGATGGTGTCCAGAATATCATCGCCTTTAAAACGCTCTTCTACCTTCAGCCCGGTACGGACGTCGGAGAAGCGCATTTTATACAGCGTGCTGGCACCACGGGCGCTTGGGCTCTGGACATCGATGTCCTTTACCAGCAGCAGTTTGCCGTTGTAATTGATCGCCATACCGCGCTTGATTTCGTTCGCTCTTGCCATTGGAATACCCTGTCAACATAGATTTTAGGAAGTTGCGACAAGTTACTCGCGCCGTGCTTTTCAGGCAAGAGCCGCGCGCAAAAAGAGTGGGGAAAACGGGCGGCCGTGGCCGCCCCTGAGGCTTATTTGAACACCGGCAGCAGATCTAATAGCGTCAGCACGTGGGCCACGGCGTTAATCGCCCCAAACAGGATGATGAACAGGATCATGCCTTGGCCGCCGGGAGCACGGTAGCTGGCCTGTGGGAAACGGCGGCGGCTGGCGCGTGCCATCATGGCAGGAACGATCACCGCCCAAATGGTGGCGGCCAGGCCAGCAAAGCCGATGGCGTAAAGGAAACCGTTCGGGAACAGTAACGCGGCCAGGGTTGGCGGGACGAAAGTCACCAGTGCCGATTTGGTACGGCCTGCCTGGTTATCCTTGAACTTGAAGAAGTCGGCGAGAAAATCAAACAGCCCCAGCGACACCCCCAGGAATGAACTGGCCAGCGCCATATAAGAGAAGGCGTTAAGCAGTTGGCCTACGGCATAGCTACTGGAAACGTTACCCATCTGCTTGAGCAGGCTGCCGATGTTGCCCCCTTCGGCGATCACCTGCTTGAAGGCATCACGGGCGATATTGCCCTGGATCACATACTGCCACAGGATATAGATCGCCAGCGCCAGCAAGGTGCCGTATACCAGGCTGCGCACCACGGCCCCGCTGTCTTTTTGATAATACTTCACCAGACCAGGTACGTTGCCGTGGTAGCCGAACGAGGTCAGCAGGTAAGGCAATGCCGCGAGCGCATAGGGTAGGTAGTTGGCGTCGCTGCCGCCCTGGTTGAACAATACGGCAGGCTGCACGTGGGTGAACATATCACCGACGGACAATACAAAGGTGATCACCATGCCGCCGATCAGAATGGTGCTAAGGCGATCCACGGCACGGGTGGATAACCAGACGATAAAGGCCACAACGATGGCAAACACCAATCCAGACAGGGTTTGGTTGGCCCCGAAGACGCCTTCGAGCGTATGGGCGATGATCGAACCGCCCGCCGAGATATAGGCATAGGTCAGAATATAGAGTACGAAAGTGATCGACAGGCCGTTAAGGGTATTCCAGCCTTTGCCGAGCAGATCTTTGACCACGGTGTGGAAGCTGGCTCCCGCCGGATAATTCATGGTGGCTTCCAGGATCATCAGCCCGGAGATCAGCATACAGAACCAGGTATAAATCAGCAGCGCCACGGAGCCGCTGAACCACACGCCAGAAGTTACGATAGGGATAGAGAACATACCAGCACCTACGGCGGTGCCGGCAATGATCATCGCGCCACCGAGGACGGAAGGGCGGGAAAGCTTCTGGATGGTGTCCGCAGACATTATTGCTCCTGATTGGCCGTTGGCCTTGAGTTCTTTTGTACTAGCTCAATGGTACGTGCGCGATGTGTGCATGTAAAGCGGATATTTGGTGGGATTGGTGCAATCTTCAGCGCTTAGGGCGTTATTTTGGTGGTTTTCCCCTCACCCCAGCCCTCTCCCACGGGGTGAGGGGATGCAATAGCGTTGTGGTCAGGGGCAGAAGTCTGTCTGCTGCATGCTTGGTGACTGATAATAAGGGGGCTGTAGTCCGGTGCTGGAGTTTATCAGTGGCACATTAAAATCTGCCCTATGCGAGATGGAGTTATTGCGGTGCCGAGGCCAGTTACTGACGTTAATTTGTAGCACATTCAGTCCCCTCACTGTGGGAGAGGGTTGGGGTGAGGGTTAGGGTGAGGGGCGTCACTTTACGTATCCTGATGTATTTTTTGTCTAATTGGCGGGTATAGCGGGAAATGCCACTCATCGACAAAGTGATAAATCTTTCACATAAGTCGTTGGTGACATCCAGGAAATTCTGTCACAGGTCAAGTAGCCATCATGTTTAAGTTTGTAGTTTACATACAAGGAAACCGGTAAACTAAAAAGAATTGATGCCAATGCCAATCTCGTTAAATGCTTAACAACTATCATATTATGTCTTGGTAATCTATCGCTTAATGCTTTCTCTAAGCCGATAGAGTCAAGAAACTCATGTTGGGGTTTTAGCTGGTTGATCCCGACATTACCTTTCAGGAAATCCCCCATGTAGCCTTCCCAACTTGGGTTGAAATTTTTATCTGACATGATCTCACTCCATTGATAGTTCTAAGCTTTCCACTCCATTGAAAAATAAACTCTAGCACTATTGGTAAGCATTGTGAATGAGTATAACTTAATGCGGCGTTCTGCTATTGTCTCAGCCACATAATCAGCCCCTATAGGATCGCAGATGGACTGCCGTGCCGACTGTGGTGCCTGCTGTATCGCACCTTCGATTTCCAGCCCGATCCCTGGTATGCCCAACGGCAAACCGGCCAATACCCGTTGCATCCATCTGGACCAGCAACTGCGTTGTGGAATATTTCATTCGCCGCTGAGGCCCAAAGTTTGCGGCAGCCTGCAGGCCAGCCGTGAAATGTGCCACGATCGCCGTGATGAGGCGCTGATCTATCTTGCCAAGTTGGAGGCGGATACCGCGCCTTGAACGTCCTTCAGCCGCCACAGGCATAGCACCGCACCCAGGACCATCGCCAACGCAAAGTAAAATACCGCGTGATAACTCCACATTTCAGCCACGACCCCGGCGATCGAACCGGCAATAATCCAGCCAACGCGGGTGGTATTGGTAAACAGCGTGGTGGCCGCCCCGGCCTGGCCGGGCATCAAATCCTGAAAATAGAGCATACCAATCCCCGCCAGCACCCCGATAAACAGCGCATTCAGCAGTTGCAGGGCGATCAGTTGCCAAGTACCGGTTATAAACAGTAGCCCGGCATAGAACAGCACACCGGCAATCACCGCACAACGCATCAGGAAGCGCTTGCCAAAGCGTTGGGCCACCATGCCTGCGAGCAACATGGTCGGGATTTCCAGCCCGGCAGCGGTACCCATCAGTATTCCCGTCAGTTTTTCCGGTAACTGCAGTTCCCGCACCATGTACAGCGGCATATTGATCAAATACATGCTGTTGGCCGTCCACATTAACGTGCAGGCCATAAACAACAATAACGTATCCTGGCGGTTCTGGCGGGGGGCTTCCAGCGTCGCCCCGCCGGTACTCTGCACTTTTGGCATGGAGGGCAACATCTTCCATACCAGCGCTCCGCAGAGAATAAAGGCTGCAGCGGCGGCCAGATACATCACCTTAAAACCAAACCCCAAGGCCAGGGCAAAGGCGATCGGTGGGCCAATCACCCAGGCCAGCGAAACCTGAGCACGCAGTATAGAACTGAACATCACCGTTCCCCGGCCGGTGTGCTCGGCATGTTCTCGTGCCAGGGCAAACATCTGTGGGTTGGCGGTCGAGCCGAAGCTGCTCAGCAACACGCCGACGAACAGCAGCAGGTAATAGTTACGGTTCCAGGCGAACAGCGCACAAGCCAAGGCACCCAACATGCAGCAGAGAAAGATCAGTGATTTGCGATCGCCCCTCTTATCTGAGCGGCTGGCCAGAAACTGGCTGACCAAAATGCCGATCACCGCGCTGCCGGTAAAGAACAGCCCGACCATCGTTGGCCGTACGTTCACTTCGGTGGAGAGGAACAGACTCAGCGTGGGCGTCTGTAAGGCACCGGCAATCCCGGTGAGAAAAGCCACGACCAGAAATGCCAACGAAGTTAAATCGGGCAAGCGTCGTGTCGCCGCAGTTGAAGTACGCATAAGCTGAATGAATAGCCAAAGAGAAGGGAGACGCGCGCATAATACGCTCGTTTAAAAAAAACAAAAACCTGTTTCAATCAAGGAATGGGTAACTAGATGGTATCTGTCGGCAGAAAAGAGCAGGGTGATGTCACCATCACCCTGCTCTGGTGGCTAGTGGTTATGCGCCAGCAGGAACGTCGTGCGCGGTGTTCTTCAGCACTTCGCCCTGATATTTCTCAATTTCCAGCTGTGCCATCTGGCCGCAGTTGCCCTGTGCCAGGTTGGATGAGCCAATATCGAAAGTCAGGCAGTTAACGTTGCCGTTCTTACAGATCGACCCCGGCGTTGACGGATCGGCCGGATCGTACCAGGCCCCTTCGCTGATCCGCACCGCACCTGGGCGCACGTCTTCACTGACAATGGCACCAACCAGGATCTGCCCACGGTCGTTAAACGCCCGCACCAGGTCGCCGTTGGTGATATTGCGCGATTTGGCATCCTCTGGATGGATCAAGATCGCTTCACGGTCGGCCACCGCATACTTCTTACGCAGCGGCGTGTTGTCGAGCTGTGAGTGCAGGCGGTTGGTCGGGTGCGCGGTATTCAGTGACAGCGGGTATTTGGCTGCCTCTGGGCCACGATACCATTCATGTGGCGGCATCCAGGTTGGAATACCTTTGCAATCAAGATACTCCATCTTCGAGATGGCATCGGAGTAGATCTCAATCTTGCCGGAAGGAGTCCCCAACGGATTAAGCAGCGGGTTTTCACGATAATCGGCGAAACGTACCCACTGTTTGTTTTCCTGCGGGATCGGGAAACGAATGTAGTTGTTCGACTCCCAGAACATGTCAAACGGCGGCAGGGCAACGCGGGCGGCGCGGGCCTGCAACTTCATGTCGTCGTACATGCCTTTCAGCCACTGGGTTTCGTCTTTGCCTTCGGTAAAGGCATCCAGCACGCCGAGCTTGGCGGCCAAAGCGGCGAAGATGTCGAAGTCGTTGCGTGACTCATGCTGCGGCGGCACGCACTGATGCATCGGGAAGACGTACAGCTGCGAGTAGTCACCGCCCATCTCCAGATCGTTACGCTCATAGCTGGTGGTCGCGGGCAGCACGATATCCGCATGCTTGGCGGTCGCCGTCCAGTACGGTTCGTTAACCACGATGGTTTCCGGGCGCTGCCAGGCTTTGACCAGATTGTTGGTGTCCTGATGCTGGTGGAAGGTATTACCACCGGCCACGTACACCATCTTCACGTCTGGGTAAGTGACATCGGTCCCATTGAAGTGAATGGTCTTGCCTGGGTTGGTCAGGCATTCGGCGATACGAGCCACCGGGATTGGCGTTGGTGAATTTTTCGGTGCATTCCCCGCAGAGATACCGGAGAGGATGCCGCCTTTGGCCGTTGGGCTGCCGCCGGAAGAGTAGTGATAGCTGAAGCCAAAGCCGCCGCCTGGCAGGCCGATCTGGCCAAGCATGGCCGCCACGGTCACCAGTAACCAGTGCTGTTGCTCACCGTGATGCTGACGCTGGATCCCCCAGCCGCCCATGATCATGGTGCGCTGTTTCGCCATATCGCGCGCCAACTGGCGCAGCACTTCGGCATCGACGCCGCTGATATCGGCAGCCCACTCGGCAGTTTTCGACGTACCGTCGGTTTCACCCAGCAGATAGGCCTGGAACTTGTCGAAGCCTACGGTGTAGGTTTTCAGGAAGTCCGGGTTATGCAGCTTTTCGGTCAACAGGGTGTGGGCGATACCGATCAGCATCGCGCTGTCGGTGTACGGACGCGGAGCGATCCACTGTGCGCCGACATATTTGGCACTGTCGCTGTGCACCGGATCGATGCTGATGATGCGGGTGCCTTTCTTCTTCAGCGCCTCAAAGCCGGTCTGGCCGACGTGGTCGGGTACGTTCCAGCTGTTTTTCAGCGTAACCATCGGGTTACAGCCCCACAGGATCACCAGTTGGCTGTTGTCGATGACGTTTGGCCAGGCGGTTTGCTGTTCGTAAACCTCCATTGACCCCATCACGTGCGACATGATCACCTGTGCAGCACCGGTAGAATAGTCACCAGCGTAGCCGAGGAAGCCGCCGCTCAGGTTCATCAGGCGTTGCAGCAGGGTACGGCTGTTGTGCAGCATGCCCACGCTTTTCCAGCCGTAAGAACCGGCATAGATCGACTGCGGGCCGTGATCTTTTTGCAAACGGACGATTTCGTTACCGACCAGATCGATCGCTTTTTCCCAACTGACGCGCACCCATTCATCGTTGCCGCGCAGCTCGGTGCGGCTGCCTGGGCCGCCTTCCAACCAGCTTTTACGTACCATTGGGTACTTGATACGGTTTTCCGCATGCACCTGGTGGGGGGCCATGGTGATCAGATCGTTCGGGTAAGGATCGTCTTTGACCGGCAACACGCCGACCATTTTTCCGTCTTGCACGATGGCTTCAAATGCGCCCCAGTGCGCCCCGGTCAGGATGCCTTTCTGCGCCTGACGTAAGGCCACAAATTGTGGCAATGCCTGGCTGATGGCTTCCGCCAACGCCGATTTAGGCCACAGACCCGCAAATAGAGGCACGGCGGCCAGGGCGCTGGCACCGGTCAGGAAACGACGGCGGCTCATGGCCAATGGTTGTTGTTGGTACTTGCTCATTTCGCTTCTCCCTTAACTTTTGGCCGGTGTGGCAGGTTGCATATCGCTGGCATGTTTCTGAACGTACTGCGTCAGAACGCGCAGTTGTTCTTGTGACAGCGAGGTGCGAGGAGCCATACCTTTAATCACGCCGATCCACTGGTTGGCGTTGAAGCGATCAAGGGCGGTCAGGCCGTGGCAGCCGGTACAGTTGGCGGACATCATATCGGCGGTGTAACGCCAGATTTTCTGCTGATCGTCGATCAGTTGCTTACGTGGCAACCACACTTGCAATGAAACCTGATGCCAGACCAGGCCCGTTTCGGCGTCGGTCATCGTGCTGCCGGTTTTCAGCAGTTTGCGCGCGTCTTCGCCCAGCAGGACGCTAAGGATACGTTTACCTTGCGCAGCGTAGAATACTTCGCTGACGCCATCCTGTTGCCAGCCGCTGACGTCAACCAACACCTTGTCACCTTCCTGTTTCACGACGTGAACTTCGGTTGAAGGCATCAGGTTACCGGCATTATGCGTATCGTCGGCTTTCAGGAAGAACGGTTCGGTAGCGATGGTAAACAGCGTGGTCGCTGTTGGAGAGGTTTCCGCCGCGGCTTTCGCCAGTTCGGCAGCGCCGGCCTGTGCGGCACCGCTCATATCCGGCAGGATATGCGCAACGCCCTTGTGGCAGTCGATACAGGTTTCGCCTTGCTTGATGGCCACCGGGTGTTGAATTCGGGCTTCAGGACGCTGGGCAGTAATATCCATGGCATCGAAGCTATGGCAAGAACGGCAGGTGGCCGAATCGTTTTCTTTCAGCGTTTTCCACACCGATTGCGCCATGGCCAGCTTATGGGCTTCGTATTTTTCCGGAGTGTCGATTTTACCGGTCATTTCGCCGTAAATGTCTTTCACCGCGCGGATCTTGGTCCACAGGTAATCGAGCGGCTCATGAGGGACGTGGCAATCGGCGCATTCAGCGCGGATCCCCTTGGCGTTCTGGAAGTGGACACTGCCTTGATATTCGGCCAGAGGTTGTTGCATGGTGTGGCAGGAGACACAGAAGGCGGTATCGCTGGTTTTATGGAAGACCGTTGCGGTCCCTGCCAGCAGTGCGGCACCGAGAATAATCCCGATCACCAAAATCCAAAGCCATCCCCACCGGCGTCGCTTTTCAAAGCCAGCTTGTTTTTTGCTCATATTGAACCCACTTATAGTTATGAAATACCAAGGAAAAACTTGCCAAAAAGGTTTCGACACCAGGTCAAAAACACCTGGATAAGTATAGGTATTTTCGCAAAAGAAACCTAATACCTTAGGGGTATTTACAGTGAAAAGTAGAGTGATTGAGCAATAAAGTAGCGTTATATTCTAATTTATATAATGCTCTGTTTGAGATGAACTGAGGAGAAATGACAGGGAATAACGTCACAATATAGGCAGATATACCTGTTGGCTTAACCATAGGTGGATCGCCGTTTTGCTCGCTTCAAAATGGGGCTCCGGCAGGTCGAGCGGGGAGCACCAGCGCCATTCGGCACATTTTTCCGGCTCTTTTAGTTCAGCTTCCCCACCTGGATGCTGAACCAGCATACAGATCGACACCGTATGTTTTCCCTCTGCCCGCCAGGTTTGCAGATTATTGCTGATGCCAATAAAGGTTGGCGGAGCTATCTGCAAACCGGTCTCTTCGGCGATTTCGCGTTGGGCACACTGCTCAAAGGTTTCCCCCGCGTCAAGATGACCCCCGGGGATCGACCAAAAAGGGGCATGGGTGCTGCAGCGTTTCCCCAGCAGGATTTGCCCTTGAGCGTTAACGATTATGACCCCGATACCGGTGGCAACCATGTTGTTATCTTCCTTCAGCACTGTTTCAGCACAGTATGCCATTTTCCCCTTCACATGGGGGCTTTAGCCAGAAAAGTGTGCGTAAGGTCAAAAAACTATCACGTCGAGATCGAGAAAACTTGCTTTCGGTGATAGCTGCTCACACACTCATTGAAACGTTTCAGCGTCATCGATGGCCTGGTTAGGCGATGGGTAACGCTCCTTTTTCTTAACTTGGCTGAAACGATTCAATTCAGCAGGAGAGGAGAACCATGTTCCAGTTGTCACAGCAAGATATTCACCTGGGAGCTGCCGCTAGCGGCAAACAGGAAGCCATCCGGCAGGTAGCGGCAGCGCTTACCTCTGCCGGATGCGTCAGCGCCGCCTATGTTGACGGCATGCTGCAGCGCGAGCTGCAAACCTCTACTTATCTGGGCAACGGCATCGCCATTCCACATGGCACTACAGATACCCGCGATCTGGTGCTGAACACCGGTGTTCAGGTATTCCAGTTTCCACAGGGTATCGAGTGGGGCGAAGGCCAGACGGCCTATGTGGTGATCGGCATTGCTGCGCGTTCTGATGAACACCTGGCATTACTGCGTCAGCTCACGCACGTGCTCAGTGATGACAGCGTCGCCGAACAGCTGGCAAAAACGACTTCAGCCGAAGAACTGCGCAGTTTGCTGATGGGCGAGAAGCTGGCGGCTGAATTCAAGTTTGATGCCTCACTGATTGCTCTTGATGTGGCCGCCGATTCGCTGATGACGCTGCAAGCTTTGAACGCGGGCCGTCTGCAAAAAATCGGGGCGGTTAACGCCCAGTTTGTCAGCGATGTGATCACCCGCAAGCCGCTGAATCTGGGGCAGGGGATCTGGTTGAGTGACAGCACCGAAGGCAACCTGACTAGCGCCGCCACCGTCAGCCGCCCGGCACAGGCGTTTGATGAAGAAGGCGAAAAGGTCGCGCTGTTGCTGACCGTCGCCGTCGCCGATCAACAACCGCTGACGGTGCTGAACTACTTAAGCGATCTGTTAGTGAGCCAAAAAGCTGAACGCTTGCTGAACGCCGATGCGGTGGGCGTGCTGGCGTTACTGACCAGCGAAGTAGCCGAAGAGAGCGCGGTTCTGAGTGCGGAATACGTCGTGCGCAATGAGCATGGCCTGCATGCCCGCCCAGGCACTGCGCTGGTCAACGTAATCAAACAGTTCTCCAGTGAAATTACCGTTACCAATCTCGACGGTAGTGGTAAACCGGCTAACGGCCGCAGCCTGATGAAGGTCGTGGCACTGGGAGTGAAAAAAGGTCATCACCTGCGCTTTACCGCTAGTGGTGACGATGCTGAAGCCGCGCTGAAAGCCATCGGCGAAGCCATCAGTGAAGGTCTTGGCGAGGGTGCAGCATGAGCAGAAGAGTAGCAACCATAACCCTGAATCCGGCTTACGATCTGGTGGGCTTTTGCCCGGAGATCGAACGGGGCGAGGTTAACCTGGTAAAAACTGCCGGTCTCCATGCGGCAGGTAAAGGGATCAACGTTGCCAAGGTACTGAAAGATTTAGGTATCGACGTCACCGTTGGCGGTTTCCTTGGTAAAGACAACCAGGATGGTTTCCAACTGCTGTTCAGCGATTTGGGGATTGCCAACCGTTTCCAGGTGGTCCCTGGGCGTACACGTATCAACGTTAAGCTGACGGAAAAAGACGGTGAAGTGACCGATTTCAACTTCTCCGGTTTTGAAGTGACGCCGCAGGATTGGGAACGCTTTGTGGTGGATTCCCTGAGCTGGCTGGGCCAGTTCGACATGGTGGCGGTCAGCGGTAGCTTGCCTGCCGGGGTTGCACCGGAAGCGTTCACCGAGTGGATGACCCGCCTGCGTGCGCAGTGTCCGTGCATCATTTTTGACAGCAGCCGTGAAGCGCTGGTGGCCGGGCTGAAAGCCTCGCCGTGGTTGGTAAAACCTAACCGTCGTGAACTGGAAATCTGGGCAGGCAAAGCCTTGCCGAAGTTGGAAGATGTGGTGGAAGCCGCTCACGCCCTGCGTGAACAGGGCATTGCCCACGTGGTGATCTCACTGGGTGCCGAAGGCGCGCTGTGGGTTAACGCCTCTGGCGCCTGGATCGCCAAACCGCCAGCCTGTGAGGTGGTCAGCACCGTGGGTGCCGGTGATTCCATGGTCGGCGGCCTGATCTACGGCCTGCTGATGCGTGAATCCAGCGAACATACCTTGCGCTTGGCCACTGCCGTGGCTGCCCTGGCAGTGAGCCAGAGCAACGTTGGCATCACCGATCGCCCGCAGTTGGCCGCGATGATGGCGCGCGTCGATCTGAAACCCTTTAATTAATCGCAGGAGTCAGAATGAAAACGCTGCTGATGATAGACAGTTCGCTCGGGCAGGCTCGTAGCCACCTGGCGAAACGCATGCTTGAGGCCGCTGCGGCCAAAACCGGCCTGACGCTGGTTAACACGGCCAACGAGGCTGAACTGGTGGTGGTAGCGGGTGTTGCTGCACCTGCTGACGCTGAGCTGAACGGCAAACAGGTTTATATCGGTGATGTGGAACACGCGGTGCGTGAACCTGAAGCCTTCCTGGCCACAGCACAGGCGCAAGCCAAACCGTATCAGGCTCCGGCCCAGGCGGTAGCACCGGCAAAATCTGCCGGTCCGAAACGCATTGTTGCCGTTACCGCTTGCCCGACCGGCGTTGCACATACCTTTATGGCGGCCGAAGCCATCGAGAGCGAAGCCAAGAAACGTGGCTGGTGGGTGAAAGTGGAAACCCGTGGCTCCGTCGGTGCCGGGAATGCAATCACCCCAGAAGAAGTGGCTGCGGCCGACCTGGTGATTGTCGCGGCAGACATCGAAGTGGATCTGGACAAGTTTGCCGGTAAGCCAATGTACCGTACCTCGACCGGTTTGGCGTTGAAGAAAACCGCGCAGGAACTGGATAAGGCACAGGTAGAAGCCGAGATCTTCCAGCCGCAAAAAAGTGGCAGCACCGCGAGCTCAGGCAAGAAGAAAGAGAGCGCAGGTCCTTATCGCCACCTGCTGACCGGCGTGTCTTACATGCTGCCGATGGTGGTGGCGGGCGGTCTGTGCATCGCGCTGTCGTTCGTGTTTGGTATCAAGGCGTTTGAAGTCAAGGGTACGCTGGCTGCTGCGCTGATGCAGATCGGTGGTGGTTCGGCCTTTGCGCTGATGGTGCCGGTTCTGGCTGGCTACATTGCGTTCTCCATTGCGGATCGTCCAGGCCTGACTCCGGGCCTGATTGGCGGTATGTTGGCGGTCAGCACCGGTGCGGGTTTCCTTGGCGGTATCATTGCCGGTTTCCTGGCGGGTTACGTGGCCAAGGCCATCAGCGGCAAGCTGCGTTTGCCACCGAGTATGGAAGCGCTCAAGCCGATCCTGATTATTCCGCTGGTTGCCAGCCTGATCACCGGTTTGATCATGATTTACGTGGTGGGCACGCCCGTCGCCAAGATCATGGTTGGCCTGACCAACTGGCTGCAATCGCTTGGCACCGCCAACGCGGTACTGCTGGGCGCAATCCTCGGTGCGATGATGTGTACCGATATGGGTGGCCCGGTTAACAAGGCGGCTTATGCCTTTGGTGTGGCGTTGTTGAGTTCTTCGGTCTACGCACCGATGGCGGCGATTATGGCGGCAGGTATGGTGCCACCGCTGGCGATGGGGCTGGCGACCATTCTGGCTCGTCGCAAGTTCGAGAAGTCCGAGCAGGAAGGGGGCAAAGCCGCGTTGGTGTTGGGCCTGTGCTTTATCACTGAAGGGGCAATTCCGTTTGCCGCCCGTGACCCGATGCGCGTTCTGCCGTGCTGTATCGCAGGTGGTGCTTTGACCGGTGCGCTGTCGATGGCCTTCGGTGCAAAACTGATGGCACCACACGGTGGTCTGTTCGTGCTGTTGATCCCAGGTGCTATCTCGCCGGTGCTGCTGTATCTGCTGGCGATTGTGGCGGGTACTCTGCTGGCGGGTGTAGCCTATGCGGTTCTCAAACGCTCTGAAGCGCCGGTAGCCACGGTCGCGTAACGACAACCACAAAATAAAAAACCGGCATCTGAAAAATGCCGGTTTTTTTATGTCTGCAGAAAAATTACTGCTGCGCCTTCAGCCAGGCAATTTCCTCTGCCCAGATATCCGGGTTCACCGTCTCCAGGATCAGCGGGATATTATCAAAGCGCGGGTCGCGCATGATATAGCTGAACACGGTCTTACCGATATTGCCTTCACCCAGGCTGTGGTGGCGGTCAACGCGGCTGCCAAACTCGCTCTTGGCATCGTTAAGATGCATACCGCGCAGGTAGTTAAAGCCCACCACATCGGCCAGCTCTTTAAACGTCTTCTGGCAATCCTCTTCGCTACGCAGATCGTAACCGGCGGCGAAAGCGTGGCAGGTATCAATACAGACGCCAACGCGGCTCTTGTCTTCTACACCGTCGATGATCGCCGCCAGATGTTCAAATTTGAACCCCAGATTGCTGCCTTGCCCGGCGGTATTCTCGATCACGGCGGTGACGCCCTGGGTTTTATCCAGCACGATGTTGATTGACTCGGCGATCCTTGCCAGGCATTTATCCTCATCGATCTGCATCAGGTGGCTGCCTGGGTGGAAGTTCAGCAGCGTCAGCCCCAGTTGCTCACAGCGTTGCATCTCGTCAAGAAATGCCTCGCGGGACTTCTCCAACGCCTCCGTTACCGGATGGCCGAGGTTAATCAGATAGCTGTCGTGCGGCAGGATCTGCCCTGGGCCGTAGCCGTACTGTGCGCAGGCACTTTTAAACTTGTCTATCACGTCGGCAGGCAGCGGGGCGGCCTTCCATTGACGCTGATTTTTAGTGAACAGGGCGAATGCGGTCGCCTCTAATTCGTGTGCGCGGATCACGGCCTGATCTACGCCGCCAGAAGCGCTGACGTGTGCACCGACAAACTTCATTTTCATTCTCCTGTGTTAACGCTGCCATTATGGCATTGATAAGCGAAGGATTGAATGGCGGGGGCAAAACAAGCAGGCCCGAAAGCTCGGGCCTGAAGAGGGGGGATCACAACAGGTGCTGCACCAACAGGTTGATTGCACCGCCGCCAACGATCAGCCAGACGAACAGCAGCGTCGCCAGCAAGATGGGTTTCACACCAGCCTGACGTACCGCGCTAATGTGGGTGGTCAGCCCTAAAGCGGCCATTGCCATGGCCAGCATCCAGGTGTCGATGGTGATCAGATGCTGTACCAGCGTGGCCGGGATCAGGTTGAACGAGTTCAGCCCGGCAACGGCGATGAACAATACGGCGAACCACGGAATGGTGATGGCCGATTTTTCACTCTTGCTGCCGCTACCGGCCCGGCGGCTGATATAGCCAGACAGCAACAGCAGGAACGGGGCCAGCATCATGACGCGGATCATCTTGGCGATCACCGCCGCGTTTTCCGCATCCGGGCCGATGGCATGGCCAGCAGCAACCACCTGAGCCACTTCATGGATTGTCGAACCCGCGTAGATGCCGAAGGTTTCCTGCGTCAACGGCAGCCACTGGAAGTGCTCATTCAGTTGATACAGCCACGGATAGGCAAAGATCGCCAGCGTACCAAACACCACTACGGTAGAGACTGCGACGGCAACCTTGCTGGAGTCCGCCTTCAGCACCGGCTCGGTGGCCATTACGGCTGCGGCTCCGCAGATGCTGCTACCGGCACCGATCAGCATGGTGGTTTGGCTATCGAGGCCGAACACTTTTTTACCCAACCAGCAGGCCAGCAAGAAAGTGCTGCTCAGGGTCAGGGCATCGATAATGATCCCGCTGGCCCCCACGTCGGCAATTTGCTGGAAGGTTAAACGAAAGCCATAAAGAATGATCCCCAGGCGCAGCAGCCGCTGTTTAGCCAGCTGTACGCCGGTATGGCAGCTAGGCTGCAACCAGGGATAAAGAGTGTTGCCAACCAGGATGCCGAACAGGATCGCCAGCGTCAGGGCGCCTAATCCCAACCCGGCAATCCAGGGAACATCGCCCGCCCAGACCGAAAACGCGGTCAGCGCACCGGTCAGCAGTAAGCCTGGTATCAACCGTGGTAGTCCAAACAGGGGAAAACGCTGTTCGGGATAGGGTTGAGTGCTGTGACTCGCCATGATTATTCTGTCCTCTGCTAAATTCCTGAGTGCAATGATAAAAGCAGGTGACCTAAAAGAGAAATTGATTATATATTTATAACCTATCGGAATAAGTGGTTTATCACCTGGACGGTTCGGCTACGTCGCCAAGCCTAATCCTGTAAACGTGATAACCTTATAAGGCAGGGCGGTGAGCTTACCGACGCCGTGTGACTGTTTTTTGGTGTTTTAATTTAAATGGTTTTGTCTTTTACCCTATGGATTTCAAGTTGCTGACAGGCGACAAGCTTGTTCATCCTCAAGAGCTTGCTTTTGTAAGTGACCGGGTGGACAAGCGCAGGTAACAACGCTGCAGCTTGAAAGACGACGGGTATAACCATTCTCTTTATGTCGAGGCTGTTATGCATATCACTTTGCGCCAACTGGAAGTTTTTACCGAGGTGCTGAAAAGCGGATCCACCACTCAGGCCTCAGTGGTACTGGCTTTATCACAATCGGCGGTCAGCGCGGCGCTGGCCGATCTGGAAGGACAACTGAAGGTGTTGTTGTTCGATCGCGTGGGTAAACGTCTGGTGATCAACGAACATGGCCGCTTGCTATACCCCAAAGCGCTGGCTCTGCTGGAACAGGCTGGGGAAATTGAACAGCTGTTCCTGCATGACAGCGGCGCGTTACGTATCGCCGCCAGCAGCACCATCGGCAACTATATGCTGCCAGAGATGATTGCCCACTATCGCAAAGATTTTCCTGCTACTCCGTTGGAACTGAACGTGGGGAATAGCCAGGAGGTGATTGTTGCGGTAGCCGATTTTCGTGTTGATTTGGGGTTGATCGAAGGGCCGTGCCACATGCCTGAGTTGGTCACCCAGCCGTGGCTTGAAGATGAGCTGGTGGTGTTTGCCGCGCCGGATAACCCATTGCTACAGCAACCGGTGACCCTGGCAACGCTGGCCAGTGCCCCTTGGATCCTGCGGGAGCGGGGGTCTGGCACGCGGGAAGTGCTGGATCATTTGCTATTGGCGCACCTGCCAAACTTCCAGTTGGTGATGGAGTTGGGCAACTCGGAAGCGATCAAGCACGCGGTGCGCCATGGTATAGGCATTAGTTGCCTGTCACGTCGCGTTGTGGAAGAACAGCTGGCTAGCGGAGCCTTGGTGGAACTGAGTATCCCTCTGCCGCCATTGATGCGCACGCTGTATCTGATCCATCACCGGCAAAAACACATTTCCAATGCGCTACAGCGTTTCTTGAGCTATTGCGTTGGGCAACATCCGCTCAAGGTGGCATAAAGTCATCATTAGGACCGCTGCTAATAATTGGCCGCGGATTATGAAGCTATCTTATATCAGGGCAATGTTACTAGTTCGCTGGCGGGTATTTGTTACAATCCGGCCCTCATTTTTGACGAGCAGATAGGGTAAGAATGGCTCAGCAGGATATAAAAACAGCGGGGCAGCAAGCACCCGGATTACGCCGCGAGCTGAAAGCGCGGCATTTAACCATGATTGCCATTGGCGGTTCCATCGGTACCGGCCTGTTTGTTGCCTCTGGCGCAACGGTTTCCCAGGCAGGCCCAGGCGGCGCGTTACTCTCCTATGCATTGATTGGTCTGATGGTGTATTTCCTGATGACCAGCCTGGGTGAGCTGGCGGCGTTTATGCCGGTTTCAGGATCGTTTTCCACCTATGGTGCCAAGTATGTTGAAGAGGGCTTCGGCTTTGCGCTGGGCTGGAACTACTGGTACAACTGGGCGGTGACCATTGCGGTCGACCTGGTGGCGTCACAGCTGGTGATGAACTACTGGTTCCCAGACACGCCGGGCTGGATCTGGAGCGCCCTGTTCCTTGGCCTGATGTTCTTGCTTAACTACATCTCGGTCAAAGGCTTCGGTGAAGCGGAATACTGGTTCTCGCTGATCAAGGTGAGCACGGTGATTATCTTTATCGGCCTTGGCGTACTGATGATTTTCGGTATCTTGAAGGGCGGTGAAAATGCCGGTTGGCATAACTGGACGATCGGCGATGCGCCGTTTGCCGGAGGATTCTCGGCCATGATTGGCGTGGCGATGATCGTCGGATTCTCGTTCCAGGGCACCGAGCTGATCGGTATCGCGGCGGGCGAGTCGGAAGATCCGGGCAAGAACATTCCACGTGCAGTGCGTCAGGTGTTCTGGCGTATTCTGCTGTTCTATATCTTTGCGATCCTGATCATCAGCCTGATCATTCCTTATACCGATCCAAGCCTGTTACGCAATGACGTGAAAGACATCAGCGTCAGTCCGTTCACGTTGGTATTCGAACATGCTGGCCTGCTCTCTGCGGCGGCGGTGATGAACGCGGTGATCCTGACGGCGGTGCTCTCTGCGGGTAACTCCGGGATGTATGCCTCAACCCGTATGCTGTTCACGCTGGCTTCGGAAGGTAAGGCACCACGCATTTTCGCCAAGCTGTCAAAAGGCGGTGTGCCGCGTAATGCGCTGTATGCCACCACCGTCGTGGCGGCGCTGTGCTTCCTTAGCTCGATGTTTGGTAATCAGTCCGTTTATCTGTGGCTGCTTAATACCTCGGGCATGACCGGTTTTATCGCCTGGTTGGGGATCGCCATCAGCCACTACCGTTTCCGCCGCGGCTATGTGATGCAAGGGCACAGCCTGAGCGATCTGCCGTATCAGTCCGGTTTCTTCCCGTTGGGGCCAATGTTTGCCTTCGTGCTGTGCTTGATCATCACGCTGGGGCAGAACTATCAGGCCTTCTTGGCGGACCGTATCGACTGGTACGGCGTGACGGCAACCTACATCGGTATTCCACTGTTCCTGATTATCTGGTTCGGTTATAAGCTGACGCGCGGAACCAAAGTGGTGAAGTACAGCGAAATGGAATTCCCGAAGTGGAACCCTGATAAGTAAGTGATTAGCACTAGACGCGGCGGGTTACCGCCGCGTTATCTCCCCGCAAAAATTCCCCCCGTTAAGCGCTAATCAAAAAAAGGGCCGCACGATGGCAGCCCCTTGTTACAAACTATGCTCGGCAATCAGAAGTTGTAAGTCATGCCCACGGTATAACGACGGCCATCCAGCGTGGTGTTGTAGTGTTCGTAATCCACGGTTTTATCCAGAATGTTGTAAACTCCGCCGCTAAGCTGCAGGTTTTTAAGCGCCTGGTAACTCACCCCGGCATCAACAAAGGTATAGGATGGCGTGCTGACCGCCATTGAGGTACGGCTCAGGTATTCCGAGGTTTCGCTGCGGAAGTTAACGCGTGACCACAGGCCGAGATCCTCAGTGGCTTGCCAATCCAGCACGCCATTGATCATGTGCTTCGGCATCTGGTTCAGCGCCTTGCCCTGGAACTCACCGCTCTTTTGTTCAGACTCGGTAAAGGTGTAGTTGGTGCTCAGCTTCCAGTCTTCGGTGATCTGCCAGCCGGTGGTCACTTCGACACCGCGCATATTGGCTTTATCCACGTTGACGCGGTCGCTGACGAAATCATAAGTGGTGTTACCGATGGTGCAGGCCGGATCCTCTGAACTATTACAGCGGCGAACTTCGGTGATCTTGTCTTTGAAATCGGTGTTGTACAGGGTGATGCCTGCGTTCAGCCCCTCCTGGTTATCCCACAGTATGCCAACCTCTTCACTGATGCTCTTCTCTGGTTTCAGATTCGGGTTACCCACGATGATGCCGTTGCTCACGCCACCGCCGGTGATCTGACCCCAGTTTGCAGAGGACTGGCGCAGGTCTGGCGAGCGATAACCCGCAGAAACCCCGCCTTTCACGGTCCACATCTCTGTCAGGTGCCACACGCCATACATGCGCGGTGTCCAGTGGCTGCCGTAGTTCTGATCGCGATCCATACGGATCCCGGTGGTCAGGCTGAAATCGTTGGTCAGCGCCCATTCGTCTTCGGCGAACAGCGCCCAGCTCCAGCGGGTCAACTGGTCTAAACCGTCAGCTGCTTCCAGCTGGTTGCCACCGTCTTGCAATTTCTCGTAACGGTATTGCCCGCCGAGGTTCAGCATGTGGGAGCCAAGGTCAAACTGGGTCTGGGTATTGAAGATGGTGTTGTACATCTTCATGTTACGTCCGGGGTTGTTGGTCTCTTCGCGCTGAATGTAGCTGGTGCTGTTACCAAAGTCGTAATAGCCGTTATGGGTGATCGAGTAGTTATTACGGGTATACAGGTTGTCGCTGGAGGAGTTCGGTTTACAGACGCCTTTGCGGCAGTTTTCTAATGCTACGGACTTACCCGGCGTGCTGTTGCGATCCTGCAGGGAACGGCCGATTTCGAAATCAAAATCGTTCTTTTCATCCGGCGTCAGGCTGAATACCGCCGTGCCGCTGCGCATACGCTGTTCGTTAAAGCCATTGGTGAAGTGGTCTTCCCCACGATGGGAGAACAGACCATTCACCCGCAGGCCAAGTAGCCCCTCGATCAGCGGGCCGGAGGCGTAGGCGTTGGTCTGGTAGATATCACCGGAATCCCGGTCTTCCTGAATGGTGGCATCGCCTTGCAGGGAGCCAACCCAGTCTTTAGTGGTCGAGGTTTTACGCGTGATGATGTTGATCACCCCGCCCATGGCATCGGAGCCATAGAGTGAAGACATTGGCCCGCGTACCACTTCAATACGTTCAATAGCCTGCAATGGCGGCAACCAACCTTGCTCGATACCGGCATTATCGCTGTTAGGGCGGGTGCCACGCGTATCGACACGTTTACCATCGATCAGGATCAGCGTGTATTTGGAGGACATACCACGAATGCTGATATCGCTGCTGCTGGCACCGCCGGTTACCACCACGCCCGGCACGTCTTTCAACGCATCGGTGACGTCGCGGTAGGCGCGGGTTTCCAACTGTTGGCGAGGGATCACCGAAATGGTGGCCGGCGAATCTTGAATTCTCTGCTGGAAACCGGAGGCGGTGACAACCATGGTATCTTCAGTTTGTGCCAGAGCGCTGCCGCTGGCGAGTGATGCGAGGATTAACGCGGTTAAAGTGTTATAGCTTGGCTTTTCCATGGGTTAAATATTCCCGTCCCGAGGTCAACAGGTTTTCCTGTTAGTTGTTTGATTTAAAAGAATATGTTTTCACGCTGCCGCGAGAATTTCCGTTTCGTGAGGAAATCGTCAGGCCATTGTAAGGAAATTATCGGAAATGTAAATGCAAATGATAACTCGTATCATTTGTATATTTGATCAGTAATGTATTGAAACCAGAGGAAAAGGAGGGGGATAGCCCGGCGCACTGCAGTGGTGCGCCGGGGGGAGGTCAGCGTTTCTGGATGTAAGTGATCGCCAGTGCCAATGCCAGCACCAGCCCTTTAATGATATCCATGGCGTAGTAGGGCACGGAGAGCATCACCAGGCCGTTTTGCAATACGCCCAGGATAATCGCGCCAACCAGGGTGCCCAGAGCATTAGGCTTGCCGGAGCCTGCCAGGGAGAAACCGATATAGGCTGCTGCTACCGCATCCATCAGGTAACCGCCACCAGCGTTAACCTGTGAGGAACCGATACGTGACGCCAGCAAAATACCGCCAAGGCCCGCCAGCAGGGAGGAAAGCACGTATGCGGTAACCCTGTAACGTACCGTGCGGATACCGGAAAGCCGGGCGGCCTCCGGGTTACCGCCGATGGCATACATCCGGCGGCCATGCTTGGTCAGCGACAGGAAAAGCTGCATGATCACCGTCACCGCCAGCATAATCAGCACGATCACCGGCACCTGGCCCAGCGTGGAAAACACCTCTGGGATCACGCCTTCGGCCATATCCCCGTTCGGCAGCACCATATTCTGGGTGATGGAGCCGCCGTAGCTGTAGGTCATGGCCACGCCCTGGATAACGAACAGACTGGCGAGCGTGGCGAGCATATCGGGGATCTTCAGCACCACGATCAAAAAGGCATTGAACAGGCCGACCAGCGTGCACAGCAGCAGCGTCAGCACGATGGCACCGGTAGTGCCGAAGCCGTACCAGGCAAACAGCGAGATCACCAACGCATTAGCCAACGACGCCGTTGAGCCGACGGAGAGATCGAAGCCGCCCACCGAAAGTGAGATCGACACGCCAATGGCAATCACCGTCACGATGGCGATCGAACGCAAAATGTTGATGATGTTGTTGGCATCGAGGAAATTGTCGGAAGCCAGGCCAAACAGCGCGATCAAGGCGACAACGGTGAGCAACATCCCCCATTTATACAAAAACTCAAACAGCTGGTGGCGCCAGGGCAGAACGGTTTTCAGGGATAATTCTTTACTCACGCAGGAGTTCCTCCGGTGGAATACAGTAATAGGGTTTCTTCATCAATATCGGCGGCGCTGAGTTCTGCCACCACGCGGCCATCCCACAGCACGCAGATACGGTCGCACAGGCCCACCAGCTCGGAAAACTCGCCGGAAGCATAGATAATGCCTTTGCCGTCACGTGCCAAACCGTCGATCAGCCGGAACAGATCCTGTTTGGCCTTGATATCTACGCCTTTGGTGGGTTCGTCAAAGATCAGCACCTCGGCGTTGCCGCGTAACCATTTGCCGATCGCCACTTTTTGCTGATTGCCGCCAGACAGGCGAGCCAGCTTTTGCTGTGGGCCTGAGGCCCGCACGCCAAGCCGTTGCATAATCTCTAACGCCCAGCGCAGTTCGCGACGGCGGCTGAACAGGCTCCAGCGGGAGAAGCTGTCATCGGCGCTGACGCTGAGGTTCATCGGGATGGCTTCGTTGATAAAAATGCCTTCCTTGCGGCGCTCTTCCGGCACCAGCGCCAGGCCTTGTTCTACCGAAAGATGTGGCGAATGCGGTGCCCAGGGCTTGCCGTGTAGCTCTCCCTGCGTCAATTTACTGGGGGCTGCACCGAATAACGCTTTGCAAAGCTCGGTCTTACCTGCGCCCGCCAGCCCGGCAATGCCTAGGATCTCCCCTTGATGCAGGGTTAAAGAGACGTCACGCAGTTTATGGCGATCGTGCAACCCCTCTACCCGCAGCAACGGGCGCGAGCCGTGCGGTGGGCGGGGGGCAGGAAAGATATCGTCCAGCGAATGGCCCAGCATTTTTTCGACGATCTGCTCACCGCTCAGGCCCTGCATGCTGCCTTCACCGGCATGACGACCGTCGCGCAGGACCGTCAAATGGTCGCAGACGGTTTTCAATTCGTGGATGCGGTGGGAAATAAACACGATGCCGATACCTTCGGCGCGCAGGCGGCGCACGATGTGGAACAGGCGTTCGCTCTCATTGCTGTCTAGCGGGGCCGTCGGCTCATCAAGCACCAGAAAACGGCAGCGGTGGGATAGCGCCCGGGCCAGCAGCACCTGCTGTTTCTCCGCCAACGTACAGGCTTCCAGGCGTTGGCGTGGGTTGATATTCAGCCCAAGCTGCTGCAACAGCGCGGCGGCCTGGCGATGCAACTGCCGCCAGTTCAGCAGATGGCCCGGCTGATTGAGCCAGTCCAGCATGATGTTTTCCGCGACGGACAGCGTGGGGATCAGCGCCACATCCACTTCCTGCTGCACCACCTGGATCCCGTGCTGGCGGGCCTGCAGCGGCGAATGAATATCGACCTTTTGGCCGTCGATAAAAATTTCACCCTGGTAATGGTTATGCGCGCCGGAGAGAATGCCCATCAGCGTGGATTTACCCGCGCCGTTGGCCCCCACCAGCGCATGGGTCGAACCGCCTTGCAGCGTAAAATCGACGTTTTGCAGAGCGTTGAACCCGGCAAAGGCGATGGAGATATTGCGCATCTCCAGGCGTGAAGCGGTGTTGGTCGGCATAGTTTGGCTGAAGACGTTGCGCCCCTCGTGTTTCAAATCGCGGCGTGGTGGCGGCAACGTGAAATTCATTTGGATGTATAGACGGCTAAAGAAACTCTTTTGTAACACGAATTGCCATTTTTGCAACATGCAAAATGCGCTTAACCCGATAAAAGCGGCTTGGCGGGGGGATCAGAACCCTAAGCGATCGCGCAGGGCATAGTAGGCGGCCCCTAGCGCGGTAAATGGCACCTGTAAATGGCGGCCACCGAAGAACGGCAAATGGGGAAGTTGGGCGAAAGCATCAAAGCGTTCCGCGTCGCCGCGCAGCACCTCGGCAATCAGTTTGCCTGCCAGATGCGTCAAGGTCACGCCGTGGCCGCTGTCGCCTTGCAGGTAGTAAACGTTATTTTCCAGGCGGCCAAACTGTGGCATGCGCGACAGGGTCAGCAGGAAATTGCCGGTCCAGCGGTAATCGATGCGCACCTTCTTCAACTGCGGGAAGGTTTTGAGCATCAAGGGCCGGATCCTGGCCTCGATATCCGCCGGATCCTGTGCGCCATAGACTACGCCCCCGCCGTATAACAAACGGTTGTCTGCCGTCAGGCGAAAGTAATCCAGCAGATAGTTACAGTCTTCAACGCAGTAATTATCCGGCAACAGGGAAAGGGCCATATCCGCAGATAAAGGCTCGGTGGCAATGATTTGTGACCCGCAAGGCATGCTCAGACGGCCGAGGCGGGCTTCCAGCTTTTCCCCCAGATAGGCGTTGCCTGCCAGGATCACCAGACTGGCGCTGACGGAGCCAAGAGCAGTGTGTAGCTTGGCGGGCTGACCATAATCGATATGGGTGACTGCCGATTGTTCAAATAGCCGCCCGCCGTGGCGGCGCACCGCTTCGGCCTCGCCCAGCGCCAGATTTAACGGATGCAAATGGCCACCTTGACGATCCAGCAGCCCGCCGACATAGCGTTCGCTGGCAACGGTGCGGCGCATGGTTTCCCCGTCCAGCAGTTCCAGTTGCGTGTGGCCATAACGCTGCCAATGCGCCATTTTCTCTGTTAACGCGTTGAATTGTTTGGTCGTTAAGGCGGCGGAAACTGCGCCGGGGCGATAGTCACAGGCGATGGCGTAGCGATCGATTCGCTGGCGAATGATCTCCGCACCTTCAAACATCATGCTGCCGAGCATTGCCGCGGTCTGCTGGCCGTAGCGAGCCTCAATCACATCGATATCGCGGCTGTAGGAGTTGACCACCTGCCCACCGTTGCGCCCACTGGCTCCCCAACCGATGCGGGCGGCTTCCAGCACTACCACATCGTAACCGGCCTCGATCAGGTGCAGGGCGCTGGAAAGTCCGCTAAAACCGCCACCGACGATACAGACATCGCAGCGGATAGCCTCGTTCAACTGTGGATAAGGAGCGTGGGGGTTAGCGCTGGCGGCATAATAGCTGGCAACATGTTCCATCATCACTCCTCCGGCGGATCTTGTCAGAAGGTGGTTGGGGTGTGCGCGCTGACGATCTTGCAAACGCGCGTTGAGGTATTGCTGAAGCTGTGGGGCATACCGGTGTTGATGGCATAGCTCTGGCCAGCGGTCAGCAGATAGGTCTGGCCGTTGACCGTCAGCATAATCTCCCCCTCCAGCAGCGTGCCGATCTCTTCGCCCTGATGTTTGATCTTCTCACCGGTGGTGGTGCCCGGTTGATAGGTCTCCAGCATCATGGCCAGGCTGCGGGTAGGGCTGCCGTTATGCACCAGCTTCATCGAAACGCCTTGGCTGCCGATCTCGATCAGATCGTCCGGCTCGATCACCACTTTGGGTTCATCTGGCCGTTCAGGTTCAGCAAAAAATTCAGACAGCGATAGCCCATAGACCTTCAGCAGTTTCTGTAGCGTACTAATGGCAGGGCTGACTTTGTCCTGCTCAATGGTGCTGATGGCGCTGTGGGTTAATCCGGACAGTTCGGCGACCCTGCGCTGTGACAAACCCAAGTGCTGACGGATCTGCGACAGGCGCTTGCCTGGTGCCAAGCTGACTTCGCTCATAGCGGTAGTTCCTTCTGATAGGAGCGACAGGTTGGGATCACACCCGGAGCCGGGTACCTGTCTGAGTGATATCGAAACCACATGATATCGGTAGTTGGGCGGTCGTTGTAAAATATATTGCCCATGTTTCCCCCTGGTCTGGCGGAAGAAATTCTGTACCAACAAAGCGCAAACAACGCCTTTTCGGTCAATATTTTATCAATTTAGCAGTCCCTGGCGAATAATCAAACGCCATTGTAACATTTGCAAACCATTTATGTTAAAGCTATGTTTCATATTATGGGTGTTATTTTGAGCGCCAGCCTGTGGCGCACTCTACAGAGAAATCAAACCATGTGTTAAGTCAATCGGCAAGCGGATGCGAAGGCATTCCCAAGAGCACAACGGCAGGTGATGTATGCAAACCAATAGCGCAGTAGTAGAAGATTTTGCACAGCATAATGAAGAAAGGCGAAGTAGCGCGTTCCAAAGTGAGGTTGCTCACTATTTGGAACGCCATCCTGCCACGCAGTATATCGATATCCTTCTCACCGATCTCAATGGTTCCTTCCGCGGTAAACGCATTCCCGTCTCCGGGTTGAAAAAAGTTGAAAAAGGCTGCTATTTCCCCGCCTCGGTGTTCGCTATGGACATTTTGGGCAACGTGGTCGAAGAGGCCGGATTGGGCCAGGAACTGGGCGAGCCGGATCGGATCTGTATGCCCGTGCCCGGTACGCTGACGCCGTCGGCGGCAGATCCGCAACACGTTGGCCAGGTATTGCTGACCATGCTGGATGAAGATGGTACTCCCTTTGACGTTGAACCCCGCAATGTACTGAACCGAATATGGCAGGCGTTGCGCCAGCGCGGACTGTTCCCGGTGGTAGCGGTAGAGCTGGAGTTTTATCTCATCGATCGACAGCGAGACTCGGCCGGTTATCTGCAGCCGCCGTGTGCACCAGGCACCCAGGAGCGCAACGTACAGAGCCAGGTCTATTCGCTGGATAACCTCAACCATTTTGCTGGGGTGCTCAACGACATCGACACGCTGGCACAGATGCAAGGGCTACCGGCGGATGGTGCGGTGGCTGAAGCTTCCCCCGGCCAGTTCGAAGTAAACCTGAATCACACCGACAACGTGCTGCAAGCCTGCGATCATGCGCTGGCGCTGAAGCGGTTGGTGCGCCAGGTGGCCGAACATCACCATATGCATGCCACCTTTATGGCGAAACCTTATGAGGATTACGCGGGGAGTGGCATGCACGTCCATCTCAGCGTGGTAGACAGTGCGGGGAAAAACCTGTTTGCCGAGGCGGATGGCGAAGACTCGGCGCTGCTTAAGCGGACATTGGCCGGCATGATCTCCCTGATGCCCGCATCGATGGCGGTGTTGGCACCCAACGTGAATGCGTTCCGCCGTTTCCAGCCGGGGATGTATGTGCCGATCCAGGCGTCCTGGGGGCATAACAACCGTACCGTGGCGTTGCGTATTCCCTGTGGCGATGCGCAGAACCACCGCGTGGAGTACCGCGTTGCCGGTGCCGATGCCAACCCTTATCTGGTGGTGGCGACAATCCTGGCGGGGATGCTGTACGGGCTAGACACCGAATTACCGCTGCCTGAGCCGGTGACCGGCAACGGTTTGGAGCAGGAGGGGTTACCGTTCCCGATCCGCCAAAGCGATGCCCTGTACGAATTTGAGCATCAGCACGAACTGAAGCACTACCTCGGTGAACGCTTTTCACGGGTTTATCACGCCTGCAAAATGGGTGAACTGATGCAGTTTGAGAGATTGGTGACGGAAACCGAGATCGACTGGATGCTGAAAAATGCCTGATCTCAGGTACCCTGATGGCAATGAAGGGCCTTTTTCCTGATATTAAGCAAAAGAATTTGTATTAGAAGGTTTCAGGATCTTGTCTTTCTGTGATCTTATGGCAAAATACGCGAAATGCAGATAGCCGACGTTTTAACGCGTCGGTTATTTTTTTTTGCATTATGTTTTACCAACGTGTGTTTCATACATCAAGCGAGGCCGGACATCGAGCCGGATAGATAAATAGGTTCGTCGCGATCAACCAAAACTTTATGGTCGTGACTCATGAGGATAAGAAAGATGGGGCAATTTTTCACCTTGGCACCGGTGCCCGCCGGTTTCCGTTGCGGTCGCAGCGATTATGGAGCAACACAGGCTTTTGTGCCTAGTTATCCAGCTTCCCTCATCCCCCTTTTAGAATTCAGTCGCACGTTGCGAAGTTTCCCCGCAACCTTGAGTCTTGGCGTGTCTATTATCCGCAAGACTGAAGGTAAGGGGGGGCTACGCGATGTCCGATAACATCATCACCGCCGCACCAGCTGCCGGCCAACGCGCCCAACTGCGTAAAACACTGACTTTAGTCCCGGTCGTCATGATGGGTCTGGCCTATTTGCAGCCCATGACCATCTTTGACACCTTCGGCATCGTCTCCGGCCTGACCGACGGTCACGTCGCGACCGCGTACGCCTTTGCTCTGCTGGCGATCCTGTTTACCGCCCTGAGCTATGGCAAACTGGTGAAGAAATTCCCTTCCGCCGGTTCTGCCTATACCTATGCCCAGAAAGCCATCAGCCCGCACGTCGGCTTTATGGTGGGTTGGTCATCACTGCTGGACTACCTGTTCATGCCGATGATCAACATCCTGCTGGCAAAAATTTACCTGGAAGCCATTTTCCCAGGAGTGCCTTCGTGGATCTTCGTTGCGGCACTGGTTGCCTTGATGACGGCGTTCAACCTGCGTGGCATCAAGCTGGTAGCCAACCTGAACTCCATTATCGTGGTGGTACAGGTGGCAATCATGATCGTGTTCCTGGGCCTGGTGATTAACGGTATCTCTCACGGTGAGGGTGCCGGTACGCTGGTGAGCAGCCGTCCGTTCTGGTCTGACAACGCGCACGTGGTGCCGATGATCACCGGTGCGACCATTCTGTGCTTCTCGTTCCTCGGCTTTGACGGCATCAGCTCGTTATCCGAAGAAACCAAAGATGCAGAAAACGTGATCCCGAAAGCCATCTTCCTGACGGCCTTGATCGGCGGCGTGATCTTTATCGTGGTGTCGTACTTCGTGCAGTTGTACTTCCCGGATATCTCGCGCTTCAAAGATCCTGACGCATCACAGCCGGAAATCATGCTGTATGTGGCTGGCAAGTTCTTCCAGTCGGTGATCCTGGTGTTCTCGTGCGTAACCGTACTGGCTTCCGGTATGGCATCTCACGCGGGTGTTTCCCGCCTGATGTACGTCATGGGCCGTGATGGCGTATTCCCGGAGCGTTTCTTCGGTTATGTGCATCCAAAATGGCGTACTCCAGCGCTGAACGTGCTGCTGGTTGGTGCGATTGCGCTGTCTGCCGTTTCGTTCGATTTGGTCACGGCTACGGCACTGATCAACTTTGGTGCTCTGATCGCGTTCACCTTCGTTAACCTGTCGGTGATCTCGCAGTTCTACATTCGCGAGAAACGTAATCGTACGCTGAAAGACACCTTCAACTACCTGATCCTGCCGGTGTTGGGGGCGTTAACCGTCGGTGCATTGTGGGTCAACCTGGAAGTCAGCTCGATGACGCTGGGCCTGGTCTGGGCGGCGATTGGCCTGCTGTATCTGACGTTTGTCACCCGCAGCTTCAGCCTGCCGGTGCCACAAGCAAGCGAAGACGTGGCTTAATCCACTCGCCTGCCTCGCGATAGCAAAAAGGGTTCCACAAGTTGGAACCCTTTTTATTACTAACAAATCTTATCCGACTCGCTGTGTAGGGGCGCCGCATGCTGCGCCCGTTAATCAATGGAAAAGCACAGGGCTATCCCACTAACTGTTTACCGTAATCAAACAGCGCCTTCAGCAACGCCATCTTCTCTTTATCCCCTTCGTGCAGGTTGTACAGCGACTCCAGCTGCAAGATATAGCTCTGCACCCGTTCGGCGCTCAGCACCTCTTGGCGGTGCTGCAACCAGCGGCGCTGCTCGGCGTCGTCCAGCGTATTGGGGTAGTTACGGGCCCGGAAGCGGAACAGCAGCTCTTTCATCCGGCCATCGCTGAAGGTCAAATCCAGCGCGGGTAGATTCTGCGGTTTGGTTTGCTGAATGATCCTCATCGCCGCTTTGTCGGCATCGCTGAAGAAACCGTCGTACAGTTTGGCATCTACATCATCATTAGGGGTGAAAGGAGCGGCTTCGGCAAATATGGCTACCACTTTTTCACGGATCTCCGGGTGCTGGCGCAGCACCTTCAGATTCTCCAGACACGCCTGACGATCGATGCCTAGCCTGTCTGCATTTTCTGGCAGCAACGTCTTGGCCGGAGCCAGCACCGGGCATTTATTGGTATGCACCAGCTTGATCGGCACCGGGGCCTGATCGGCTGCCAATTGATCGCGGCGGGTGTAGAGGCGTTCGCGCAGCTCATCGGCATTCAGCTCCAGCAGCGGGGTAATATCCCCTGCCAGATCGCACATAATCACCGCATTTTTATTGTCTGGGTGCCAGGCCAGTGGTGAAACCCAACTGGTGTTACCCCGTGCCGCGCCAAACATGCCGGAAACGTGCATTAATGGCGTCATTTCCGCGACGTCGATCAGCGCATTGAGCTTGTGTTTGTTTCGGTGCTGCAACAGGTAGTCAAATAACCTTGGCTGCGCCTGTTTGACCAGCTTGGCCATGGCAATGGTGGCATGGACATCGGACATTGCATCGTGAGCGTGCTCGTGTTCAACGCCGTTGGCACGCGTCAGATGTTCCAGACGGAAGCTGGGGAAGCCATCTTCATTTTCTGGCCAGATGATGCCTTCCGGGCGTAGGGCGTAGCAGGCACGCATCACGTCTAGCAGATCCCAGCGCGAATTGCCGTTTTGCCAGCTATAGGCGTAAGGGTCGTAGAAGCTGCGGTAAAAGATGTTGCGGCTGACTTCATCGTCAAAGCGGATATTGTTGTAACCCAGAATACAGGTGCCAGGGACGCTGAACGCTTCATGAATACGGCGGGCAAACTCGGCCTCGTTAACGCCTTTGGCCAGCGCCAACTGAGGCGTGATGCCGGTGATCATCACCGCCTCGGGGTCGGGCAGGTAGTCATCGGCTGGCGCACAGTAAAACACCTGCGGTTCTTCGATAATGTTGAAATCCATATCGGTACGCACTCCGGCAAACTGCGCCGGGCGGTCCATTGACGGGCTTTTGCCGAAGGTTTCGTAGTCGTGGATGTAGAATGTGGCCGGTGCCTTGCTGCTCAAAGTCGCATCTCTTGTTGGCGTAGGGAATAGCCCTATTGTAACGGCGCGATCACCGATGCCAAGTATTGGTTAATGCTTAACGTTAAATTGAGTGGTGCTGTGCAGTGCGATAGAAGTTCAGCCGTTGCTGAAAGTAGCCGCGTAGATGTGTGGGGACGTGCGTTTCGGCGCTTTCCCACTCGGCGGCGCAGCCGTAGCGTTCGCTATAAATAACTCTTAGTGCCAGCAAATCGGTTTGGATCTTTTCACGTTCTTGCTGGGGTAGGCCATCCAGTGGTCGTGGCATGTCTTTCTCCCTATTCGATAGCGCATAATATGAGGCTAAAGAGAATTTGTCGCTACCTCATTCTGGGCAGAACCTTCACAGGGCCTGTGCCAGAGTGGGATGGTGCTTTACTGGCTTGATGCTCATCGCTTGTTCTTGCTGGCCATGATCGTGCTGATGATCCAGAGATTTTGCATAGGTATACAGACCGCTAATCAGAGCCAGCCAGAATAGCGTGCAAACGGTTAATACAGTCAGCCAGACCTTTTGGTTGTAGCTCATGATAGCTCCTAAAAAGTGCATGGGATTAATCTCGTTAATTAAATCAGAGACAACATAAATGTTAATTAAACAAACGGAATAAAAGATGCGCTGAGCTGTTACTAATTGCCTGTGAGTGTTTCAGGATATTCATTAAGGCAATATTAGTGGAAGTCGTTACGTAATCAGTTAATTTCTATTTACTTCTGGTTTATAAATATAGGCATACACTCCACTTCATTCAATGCAAATGTAGGTGTGTAAGATGAAAACGTTACTGTTGACTGGGGCGACTGGCTTTCTTGGTGGTGCGGTGCTTGAAAAGTTACTGACAGAAAATCAAAAGGTTAACTATCTATTATTAGTGCGTGCGGAAACCGAAGAACAGGGCTTAAACCGTATTTTCACTAATATGGAAAAGTTCAATATAGATAAAAACATTCTGAGTAAGCTGACGGTAAAGAATATTTTACTGGGTGACTTAAGCGAGCCTGAATATTTTTTGTCTGACGCCCGTATTAACAAGGTAACTCATGTTGTTAACTGTGCCGCGGTGGCGTCATTTGGTAATAACCCACTTATTTGGAAGGTTAACGTTGAAGGCACGCTGGCATTTGCGCAGCGAATGGCTCAGGTGGTTGGATTAAAACGTTTTCTGCATGTGGGCACGGCAATGTCTTGCGCACCTCAGGTGGGTTCGTTGGTGGCAGAAAGCGCCGAGTTTGAAGAAACTGCCGAACACTTGGTGGAATATACCCGCTCCAAATCGACCATCGAGCAACTGATGCGGCAAACCTGCCCGCAACTGCCGCTGGTGATCGCCCGGCCCTCGATCGTGGTGGGGCATACGCAGTTGGGTTGCAAACCCTCCAGCAGTATTTTCTGGGTGTTCAGTATGGCGTTGATGCTGCGTAAGTTTATGTGTTCGCTGCAAGATAGTATTGATGTGATCCCGGTGGACTATTGCGCCGATGCGTTAGTGATGCTGCTCAACCGAGATAGCTTGGATAACGATGTTTACCATATCTCAGCGGGGGAGGAGAGCAGCGTCAGTTTTGCGGATATC
Organism: Serratia sp. 14-2641; assembly: GCF_001692375.1. Lineage (NCBI taxonomy): Bacteria > Pseudomonadati > Pseudomonadota > Gammaproteobacteria > Enterobacterales > Yersiniaceae > Serratia > Serratia sp. 14-2641. The sequence goes on from NZ_LXKR01000001.1 coordinate 408,360, forward strand.
GATTATGCCATCGCTGCCGCACTAGAGGAGCCACCGGTGGGCGATCGCTATGCGCAGGTCAGCTACGAAGCCCTGCTGCAAATGCGCAAACAGTTGAAGGATATCTTCGGGCCGTGCAATGAGCGCCTGATGTTGAAAGCGATGCGCCTGTACGGCTCCTTTGCGATGCTGAACGTGCGCTTTAGCAACGAAAAAATCCTCAAGTTAGGCATGCCTAAGCCGCCACGCTTTACCGATTATATTGGCCGCTGCGTGCAATCAACCCGCGGGTTGTCGATACCGCAGCAAATGGCGGTTGATTTTAAATAGCGGCTGGGGGGGCGTGACGCAGGGGCGCCGCATGCTGCGCCCGCTTTCAGGATCTTACCAGGAGGAGGATGACCAGAATACCCGGCCCAGCACCACCAGTTGCTCTTTGCGCTGTGGATAGCTGAGCCGTTCATCCTGGTACTCTTCCCGATTCAAAGAGCGAATGACCACGCCACCGTCGGGCTGCTCAATCAGGATCTTGACCCGTAACAGATTGCCGTGGCGGATCGCATAGGTTTTCCCTTCGCGGATGCGGGTATCGACGGTATTGATACCCACCACATCGCCATCCTGCAATCGGGGTTCCATGCTGGAACCTGAGATGCGGATAATGCGTGCCGCGTTCACCGGCACCCCCATCTTGTGCAGATAGTAGCGGCGGAAGATCAGCGAGAACTCTTCGCTATCGACAATTTCGTAGCAGCCGTCACCGGCGGAGAAATCGATATCCAGCAATGGGATCTCCACAAACTCTTCCTTGTCCTGCTCGGTATCTTCCCATACCACGGGTTTGAGCCGTGCCGGTTGGAAATCCGATTCGGCCGCCACGTTGGCAAACGGCTGTTCCAGCGCCTTCTCATGGAATACATCGAACCAGCCTTTGGGCAAGCCGAGTTTGGCCTCAATGCGTCTGGCGAGGTTGTCGCCCAGGTTGCGGGAGGATTTTTCACCAGTGATCTGGCTCAGCGTTGGCGCAGAAGATCCCACCAGGATGGCAAACTCATTCTGGTTGGTGCCTTGCCGGGCGAAACGTGCCATCAGATCGCGCAGGTTGTTGCGCCTGATTTCTTTGGTTTCCATGCGCCGATGGTCTCACTCTTTAGCAAAAAGGTAAATCCTTTACCGCTAAAATCTTTAGCGTAAACTTAAACCTCTCCTAGCCAGAAAACATCTTTCAACAGCTTGTGTTGTACGTCAGCCGCATTGTTCCACTAAAATAAGGGTTTTACAGCAGGGTTGGTGGGGACAAGCGTGCGTCTGGATAGAAAAATCTCTTCTTTTGAACATCTGATCTACCGTAATTACCGCATCGTCCACGGGGTACGGATCGGGTTGGCCTTTATCCTGACCTTCCTGCTGATCCGTCTGCTGGCGGTGCCGGAAGGTACTTGGCCGTTGATCACGCTGATCGTTGTGATGGGGCCGATCTCTTTTTGGGGTAATGTGCTGCAACGGGCGCTGGAACGTATTGCCGGTACGGTGTTTGGCGCCGCCTCTGGCCTGATTGCGCTATACCTGGAGCTGTATTCGCTGCCGGTGATGCTGGCCTGGTGTGGGGTAGTGATGTTTGCCTGTGGTTATCTGACGCTGGGCAAACGGCCCTATATGGCCTTGCTGGTGGGCATTACGCTGGCGGTGGTCATCGGTGCCGGGGCTGGCGATATCTCTATTGCACTGTGGCGCAGTGGCGACGTGATTTTTGGTTCGTTGCTGGCGCTGCTGTTTACCAGCATCTACCCGCAGCGAGCTTATGTGTTGTGGCGAATGAAAATGGCGGATTGCTTGGAGACGGTAGGGAAGATCTACGGCGCTTACCTTTCACCCAACATGATTGAGCGGCCCCGGTTGGAGCCTCGGCTCAAAAACTTGCTGGGCGATGTGGTGAAGCTACGCACACTGATCGCCCCCGCCAGCAAAGAGACTCATATCGCCAAACCGGTCTTTGAAGCGGTACAGACCCTGAGCCGCAATCTGGTTTGCACGTTGGAGCTGTTAGCCGATGCTTACTGGGCCTCGCGTGAAACCCATTTTATTATGCTCAATGCCAAAACCTTGCGTAGTTCACAGTTGTTGACGCAGCGTGCTATCGAATCGCTGGCGAATATTATGCGAGATGGCGAGCCCCTGCATGCGCAGGTCGTTGCTGGAGAACTGAGCGATATTTCCGCAGAGCTGAAGACATTAATGCAAGAGGCCAGTGCCGCTCAACTCAGCGAAGCCCCTATCTATGGCTATGTCTGGCTGAGTATGGAACTGGCACAGCAGTTGGAAGAGTTGGGCGATCTGCTCAAGGTCTGTACGGCCAATACTCAGGAATAGTGGATCAGATCATGAAGCAGGCGCATCAGGATAGGGTCAATGCGCTAAAGTGGGTAAGATAAGGCAATGACAGTTGTGTCTGACGGCCACAACCCTGTATCTTGGTATCATTGTGGCCGTAAGCAAATAGAATCTGTGTATTACTAAAGCAAGGGTATAAAGATGGATAATGCAAATAAGCCGAGTTTCCAGGACGTTCTGGAGTTTGTGCGTATGTTCCGCCGTAAAAACAAGCTACAGCGTGAAATTGTCGACAACGAAAAGAAAATTCGTGACAACCAGAAGCGTGTGCTGCTGCTCGACAACCTGAGCGAGTACATCAAACCGGGCATGAGCATTGAAGACATTCAGGGCATCATCGCCAACATGCGCGGTGACTATGAAGATCGCGTTGATGATTACATCATCAAAAATGCCGATCTGTCGAAAGAACGCCGCGAGCTGTCCAAAAAGCTGAAAGCAATGGGCGAAGTGAAGTAATTCGCGTCAAGCAGGGCTGGGGGATCTCCCGGCCCTGCGTCTTTTCAGGGGCACCGCGCCCTGAACGACCTTAAAGAATAACGATATGTTACCGTGCTATAGCAAATCTGCTTAAAGCCGCTACGCTAATGTTATAAATAGACTTTGCCCAATCGCTTTCACGTTGTCGCTTGAAGGACGACGGGGATAAATTTCTTCGCCAGCAGAGGCTGTCATCGATGGCAGAACCGCAACTCAGCACCTTTCTCAACCTGGATGAGACGCTCCATCCTCCCCGTATCTTGGCATCTGGGGATTGGGTGTTGGCACATTACCGCCTGTTGGAAACCGCCGTTGGGCAATTGCAAGCCCGCTTGCCGGCCGATGTGGTGTTCGATCTCAGCCAACTGGGCAGCCTGGATACGGCAGGTGCCACCTTGCTGGTCAATCTGCTGGGTGACCAACGGATATCCGATCTCAAACAGTTAGCCCCTACGCTCCCAGTGGAACGCCGCGTGCTGCTGGAAACCGTTGGCCGTGCTTTGCAAGGATTTACGCCACCACCGGCAGAAAAGCCGCCCGGTCTGGCAATCGAACTACTGGCCAACGTCGGCCGGTCGATGGAAAATTTCTGGCACAACCTGGTAGCCCTGCTGGGGTTTATCGGCCTGACGTTGCAAACCCTGTTTGCCAATCTGCTGCGCCCTACGCGCTGGCGGATCACCTCGCTGGTGGCCAATCTCCAGCAAATCGGCCTGAACGCGGTGCCGATCATTATGCTGCTGACCTTCCTGGTGGGCGCTGTCATCGCTTTCCTGGGATCAACCGTCCTGTCTACCTTCGGTGCCAGCATTTTTACCGTGCAACTGGTGGTGTTTTCCTTCCTGCGAGAGTTCGCAGTGCTGCTGACGGCCATCTTGATGGCGGGCCGTACCGCCAGCGCCTTTACCGCAGAGCTCGGGCTGATAAAGGCCAACGAGGAAATAGATGCTATTCAGGCGATGGGGTTGAACCCGGTTGAACTGCTGGTGCTGCCGCGCGTGCTGGCGCTGCTCCTGGCGTTGCCGATGCTGACCTTCATCGGCATGATTAGCGGCATCTTTGGCGGCATGGTCGTCTGCGCCCTGACGCTGGATATCTCACCGACCATGTTTTTAACCATCACGCAGAGCAGTGGCGGTTTTCAGAACTTCCTGGTGGGGATGAGCAAGGCGCCGGTATTTGCATTCCTGATCGCCATTATCGGCTGTCTGGAAGGGTTTAAAGTCAGCGGTAGCGCCGAGTCGGTAGGGGCACATACCACCGCCAGCGTCGTGCATTCAATCTTTGTGGTGATCCTGCTGGATGCGGTCGCCGCACTGTTCTTCATGGAGATGGGCGTGTGAGCCAGACGACCCCGGAAGCCATTATCCGCATCCGTAAATTGCGAAACTGTTTTGGCACCCAATGCGTGCATGTGGACCTCGATCTGGACGTGCGCCGAGGAGAAATCCTGGGCGTGGTCGGCGGTTCGGGTACCGGCAAATCCGTTCTGTTGCGCAGCATCGTTGGTCTGCGTCGCCCAACCGCTGGCCAGATCCACGTCTTTGGTGAGGATCTGATGGCGCTCTCCGGTACGCGACGCTCCGTGCTGGAAAGGCGATTTGGGGTGCTGTTTCAGAGAGGGGCATTGTTCAGTTCGCTGACGGTGACGGAAAACGTGGCGCTGCCGCTGATTGAATACGCAGGCTTACCGCGCCGAGATGCCGAGCAACTGGCACAGGTGAAGTTGGCGCTGGCCGGGCTGCCTGCCAGTGCTGGCAACAAGTATCCGGCCTCGCTTTCTGGCGGCATGGTCAAGCGTGCCGCGTTGGCCCGATCGCTGGCGTTGGATCCGGAAATCGTATTTCTGGATGAGCCAACGGCCGGGCTCGATCCCATCGGCGCAGCAGCCTTTGACAGCCTGATCCGCACGCTGCGCGATGCCTTGGGGTTAACGGTGTTTCTGGTCACCCACGATCTCGATACGCTTTATACAATCTGTGACCGGGTTGCGGTACTTTCGCAGAAGAAGGTGCTGGTGGTGGATACGCTGGAGGTGGTAGCCGCTACTGACGATGCCTGGATCCAAGAATATTTCCACGGCCCGCGTGGGCGGGCGGCACAGCAGGCCGTAACGAATATCCCAGAGAGGCAATAACAAATGGAAACCCGTGCGCATCATGTCTTGATTGGTTTATTTACGCTGATTATTTTCACCGCCGTGCTGCTGTTCAGCCTGTGGCTGACCAAGTCCGGCACCGATCGCCAGTTCAAGCAGTACGATATCGTGTTTAATGAAGCCGTCAGTGGCCTGTCACAGGGCAGCACGGTCAATTACAGTGGGATCCGCGTGGGGGAAGTGACGATGCTGCGCTTGGATCCCAACGTGCCGACCAAAGTCTGGGCGCGCATTCGGGTCACGGCCTCTGCACCGATCCGTGAGGATACCCAGGCTCGCCTGGCAATAGCTGGCATTACCGGTACGTCCAATATCCAGCTCAGCGGTGGGAGCGAAACCAGCCCGATGCTGACAGGAGAGGATGGGGCTATCCCGGTGATTATCGCCACGCCATCGCCGTTGACTCAGTTGCTCGCCAATGGCGAAGATGTGATGAGCAATGTCAACCAGGTGTTGGTGCGTTTGAATCAGCTAATGACGCCGGACAATCAGCAGCGTTTGGTGAATACGCTGGATAATCTGGAACAGATTACTTCTACCGTAGCCGGGCAACGTGAAGATATCCGCACCATCTTGCAGCAGCTGGCGCTGGTGACCAAGCAAAGCAATGATACGCTGGCACAAACCAATCGGTTGGTGCGCAATGCTAACGTGCTGTTGGACGGGCAGGGCAAGCAACTGGTCGCCAATGCGGCTAATACCATGGCATCGCTTGAGAAAACCACCGCGCTACTCAACAAGCTGATTGGCGAAAATCAGCAGTCACTGAATAGTGGCATTCAGGGATTCAACGATCTTGGCCCGGCGGTAGATGAATTACGCAGAACCTTATTGACCTTACGCGGTGCCATGAGCCGCCTGGAAGAGAACCCGTCCGCCTTGCTCAGGGGCCGCGAACGTACCAAGGAGTTTACCCCTAAATGATTAAGCTAAAACTTCGCCAGACGCTACGGTTGTTGGTGCTGGTAGCCGTGATGCCGCTGGCCGCCTGCACTATTTTGCCGGAAAGCCCGATACAGCAGGTGTATTTGCTGCCTGCCCAGCCAGTGGCCGTGGCCGGGGGCCAGGCGTCTGAACGCTCGGTACGTATCGTGCAGCCCAATACCAGCCAGTTCTTGAACGGTACGCGTATTGCTGTGCAGCCTCAGGGCGCGGAGATCACCTCTTTTAGCGGTTCACGCTGGAGCGATCCGGCCCCGCTGTTGTTGCGTAATCGCCTGATCCAGGAGTTCCGCACTAACGGCCATTTCCGCTCGGTGAGCAGCGACGATGACAATTTGCAGGCAGATATTGAGCTAGGCGGCGATTTGTCCTCCTTCCAGGGGGTCTATAACGGAGATCGGGGCGAAGTGGTGATCCGCTTTGATGCTCGCCTGGTTCGCACATCCGATCGCCGAGTGATGGCCAGCCAAAGTTTTACGGTGCGCGAGCCGATCCACGGTACCTCGATGGACAACGTCGTGCAGGCCTTTGGCCTGGCCAGCGATAAACTGGCAGCGCAGACGCTGGCATGGGCGCGCCAGCAGGCGGCTAATTAAGACTCGTCGGCCATGGCCTTTAACCACTGGATAAAGGCGTTGATTTTAGGCCATTGCCGGTCCGAGAGCGTGGAAATGTAGTAGCGCTGTGCGCATTGCATTTCCATGCCGGGGAAGGGCGCGATAAGTTCGTTATTTTCCAGGCGCTTACTCACCAACTTCTTGCGGCCCATGGCAATTCCCACGTGGTTCATGGCCGCGATCACTGCCAGATCCGAACGATCAAACCCCATGCCGCGCTGCCCTTCGGCAAATTCCAGATCAAAGTGTTTGGCCCAGGTATTCCACTCCCCGATGTCCGAGTCGTAACTCCATGCCTGACGATCGTGCAATAACGTGCAGCGCCGCAGGTTGGCGGGGTTGCCAAATAGCTCATGGCGTTCGGCGTATTCCGGACTACATACGGGCACGATCGACTCATCCATCAAATGCTGGCAATCGAGTTTCTCCGGCGTTTTGTCATCAAAATAGATCGCCAGATCGATCCCCGCACCGTGGAAGTTCACCATCTCGTTGCCGGTGAGAATATTCAGGCTGATGGCCGGATATTGGCGATCGAAGTCCGCCAGCTTGGGCACCAGCCAGCATTGGGCAATCGACGGGCGTGAGTAGATGGTCAGGGTACCAGACAGCTCCTGGCTTTTAATCTCCAGTATTTCCTGATTGAGATAGCTGAGTGACGATTTCAACACCCAGAATAACCGCTCGCCCTCGGGGGTCAGTTCGATCCGGCGGTGAAAGCGCTGGAAAAGCTTGAAACCCAACTCGGCTTCCAGGTTGTTGATCCGATGGCTGACGGCGCTGGGGGTGATCGCCAACTCTTCGGCGGCCAGCACGAACGAGCCTTGCCGCGCGGCAATCTCAAACGTATGCAGCTTGGCTAGCTGATAGCCATTCAGGTGCCTGTTGCGGGCGAGCTGGTGCTTTTCGTCGTACATGGTTATCGCCTGTGAAATAAACCAGATTATATCGAAGCCGGAGACTTAAAGATGAAGCAATGTGAGTCAAAGACAGAAATAGTGCCAAATGTTGACCGAAATCACCTGATTGATTGAATCTGGCTCATGTGAAGAGGCGTTTTGATCGTTTGTCAGCGCTGGGGCGTTAGTTTCCAATAGGAGTGAAATTTATCCTGGAAGGACGCTGAACATGGACTCGCAGATCTGGGTAGTCGCTACGTTATTAAGCAGCATCATTATCATTATTCTCACTATCGTAAAATTCAAGATCCACCCGTTCCTGGCGCTGTTGCTGGCCAGTTTTTATGTGGGGGCCCTGATGGGCATGAACCCGCTGGAAATGGTCAATGCCATTGAAGGCGGCATCGGCGGGACCTTGGGCTTCCTGGCGGCGGTGATTGGTTTAGGCACCATTCTGGGCAACATGATGGAAGTGTCCGGGGCGGCAGAACGCATTGGCATCACCTTGCAAAAGTGCCGTTGGCTGTCGGCTGACGTGATCATGGTGCTTGTGGGGCTGGTCTGCGGCATTACGCTGTTTGTTGAAGTGGGCGTGGTGTTACTGATCCCGCTGGCGTTCTCGATTGCCAAAAAAACCAATACCTCCTTGCTGAAGTTGGCGATCCCGCTGTGTACCGCATTGATGGCCGTGCACTGTGTGGTTCCTCCGCATCCAGCGGCGCTGTTTGTCACCAACAAGTTGGGTGCCGATGTGGGCTCGGTGATTGTGTATGGTTTGATTGTCGGGCTGGCTGCTTCGCTGATTGGTGGGCCGTTGTTCCTCAAGCTGGTCGGTAAGCGCCTGCCGTTCAAGCCGGTACCCGCCGAGTTTTCCTCCGTGCAGGTGCGTAACGAGCAGGACTTGCCTTCGTTGGGTGCCACACTGTTTACCGTGCTATTGCCGATCATTCTGATGTTGGTGAAAACCGCAGCGGAACTCTATATGGCCAAAGACAGCGCGCTGTATACCTTCCTGGAGTTTATCGGCAACCCGATCACCGCCATGTTTATCGCCGCCTTCGTGGCCTACTACGTGCTGGGTATTCGCCGCAATATGGGCATGGGCACCTTGCTGACCAAAACGGAAAACGGCTTCTCTTCCATCGCCAACATCTTGCTGATTATCGGCGCTGGTGGTGCATTCAACGGCATATTAAAAGCCAGTGGGCTGGCAGATACGCTGGCCGTGATCCTGTCGAATATGGACATGCATCCGATCTTGCTGGCCTGGCTGGTGGCTATCTGCCTGCATGCGGCGGTAGGGTCGGCCACCGTGGCCATGATGGGAGCGACGGCCATTGTTGCCCCCGTGCTGCCGCATTACCCTGGCGTCAGCCCGGAGATCATCGCGTTGGCCATCGGCTCGGGTGCCATCGGTTGCACCATCGTCACCGACTCGCTGTTCTGGCTGGTTAAACAATACTGCGGCGCGACGCTCAGCGAGATGTTTAAGTATTATACCTCGGCCACCTTTATTGCTTCGCTGATTGCGCTGGGAACCACATTCCTGCTTTCTTATATCATTTAGACCAAAAGAGACTAATTATGAATACGTTAGACATTGAAAACCTGGTAGTGAAATTTCCTTTGGTGCAACGGCTGATGGATTTGGAAGCGGTGACCTGGTTCAACCCCAATACGACCACGCTGGTGGAAGGGTTACCGTACGTCGAGCTGACGCAAAATGATGTCGCCGAAGCCGAAGCGCGCTTGCAACGCTTTGCTCCGTATCTGTGCCTGGCATTCCCTGAAACGCAGCAAACGAACGGCATTATCGAGTCTGAGGTAGTGGCAATCCCGGCGATGCAGGGCGCGCTGGAGCAGCGTTATGAGCAGGCCATCGCGGGTAAAATGTGGTTGAAAAAGGACAGCCATTTGCCGATTTCTGGCTCCATCAAGGCCCGTGGTGGCATCTATGAAGTGCTGACTCATGCGGAAAAACTGGCCATCGAGGCGGGCATGCTGTCTGTAGATGATGATTACAGTATCCTGTTTAGCGACAAATTCCGCCAGTTCTTCAGCCAGTACAGCATCGCCGTGGGCTCAACTGGCAACCTGGGGATGTCGATTGGCATCATGAGCGCCAAGCTGGGGTTCAGCGTCAGCGTGCATATGTCTGCCGATGCTCGCGCCTGGAAAAAGCGCAAACTGCGTGAGCACGGCGTTAACGTCGTGGAGTACCAACAGGATTACGGCGTGGCGGTGGCTCAAGGGCGTAAGCAGGCGGAGTCTGACCCGCACTGTTTCTTTATCGATGATGAGAACTCGCAAACCCTGTTCCTCGGCTATGCGGTGGCCGGTGGTCGCCTGAAAAAGCAGTTTGCACAGATGAATATCCAGGTTGATCAGGATCATCCGTTATTTGTCTATTTGCCCTGTGGCGTAGGCGGCGGGCCTGGTGGAGTGGCGTTTGGCCTGAAGCTGGCGTTTGGTGACCATGTGCACTGCATCTTTGCCGAGCCGACGCACTCACCTTGCATGCTGCTTGGGATCCACACAGGGCTGCACGATCACATTGCGGTGCAGGACCTGGGGATTGATAACGTCACGGCGGCGGATGGTTTGGCCGTTGGCCGGGCCTCCGGGTTCGTCGGGCGTGCCATGGAACGCCTGCTGGATGGTTTCTACACCTTGAGCGATCAGGAGATGTACGACTTGCTTGGCTTGCTCGCCGCTGTTGAGGGCATTCAGCTGGAGCCTTCTGCGTTGGCTGGCATGGCGGGGCCCGCTCGAGTCTGCGCCGACCCTCAATATCTGGACAGCCATCAGATCGATGCCCAACGGATCGCTAATGCGACGCATTTGGTTTGGGCAACCGGTGGCGGTATGGTGCCTGAGGAAGAGATGGCCAAGTACCTCGCAGCCGCAAAACGCTAGCACTGCATGTTGTTAAACGGGCGCAGATGCGCCCGTATTGGTTATGCCTCTCCTCACGTTTTCCTAAACGAGAGCAATAAATCGTCGTCATAGTTTGACCTCGATCAGAGTATCGTCTTGATGCGCCCATCATAATGAGAATTACTCCCATTATAAGAATGCCTATCATGACCATGCGTATTATTGGACGGATCCTGTTTTTCTGCGCCGGATGGTTTCTTCTCAGCTCTGTCGCCCTGGCTGCCGCAGATTACCAACAGTTGAGCGATGACATTCAGTCACGCCTGGATAAAACCTCGCAGTTCTACCAGCAACAACAGATTGCTGAAGCCCGCAGTGAAGTACAGATGGCCTATTTTGAGGTGTTCGAAAACCTCGAAGGCCCGATCCGCATCAATATTTCCGCGCAAAAAAGCTATCAGATGGAGGCTGCCTTTGGCGAAATCCGCAAGATGATTGGCGATGGCAAGCCGCAGGCGGAGGTCGATGCCAAAATAGCCTGGCTGAAAAACGAGTTAAACGGCGTGCTGCCGGTATTGAGCGGTGGGCACAAACTCACGGCGGAGCAGCAGCACGGCGCTTATGACAACGAACAAATCGCACCTTATTGGCAGCAGAGCTTTAAAACCATTGATGACCTGCTGGCCGAAGCCGTTGGCCTGTATCAAAGCAACAGCTACGCCGAAGCCAGTAAAAAGGTGCAGCAGGCGCAGTATGACGGCTTCAAAAATTCCGAAATGGAAACTTCGCTGCGGCAAAATCGCTCCTCCCAGCAGGCCGGTGATATCAACCGCCAGTTCTCTGAGCTGATCAAACTGAGCGGCGAACCGGACCAGATGAACGAGGTCGGCTACCGTGTTACCACCTTATTGCAGGATCTTGAAGACTTGCTGCCTGGGCTGCCAACCACCCGTGATGACCAAGTCGTTGCGGCCACGCCTGACGCCAATGACGCCGCGGTGGATGCGGACTGGCAGAAAGTAACCCACGATATTGATAAAGCGGTTAATACCGCTATTGCGCAATACGCCAGCGGTGATGCCAAAGGCGCCATGATGGCGATCCAGGATGCTTACTTCGACCTGTTTGAAGCCAGCGGCATGGAGAACAAGATCGGCTCGCGGGACTCGGCCTTTAAAACCCGTATCGAAGGTTACTTCACGCGCATGGTCAGCCAGATCAAGGCCGGGCAACCGCTTGATACGGTGAAGGAGCAGTCTCAGGCGCTGCAAACCGATTTGGTGGCGGCGGTAGAGATGTTGGGCACCGGCGGCCAGACCAACTGGAGCCTGCTGATTTACAGCCTGTTAATCATCGTGCGCGAAGGCCTGGAAGCCTTGCTGATCGTCGCGGCTATCGTCGCGTATCTGGTGAAAAACAATCATCACGACAAACTGCCGCTCATCCGTCAGTCGGTGTATGTCGCACTACTGGCCAGCGTGATCACCGCCGTGATTTTCCAGTGGCTGTTCTCTAACTCTGGTGCTAGCCGTGAACTGCTGGAAGGGTTCACCATGCTGATCGCGGTGGTGATGCTGTTCTCCATGAGCTACTGGCTGCTGTCGAAAGTGGAAGCCAAACAGTGGAAAGCCTATCTGGAAGGTAAGCTTTCGCACTCGTTAAGCAGTGGATCGATGGTTGGCCTGTGGCTGACCAGCTTCCTGGCGGTCTACCGCGAAGGGGCAGAAACGGTGCTGTTCTATTTTGCCCTGATGGGGGATTCCAGCTCGATGGAAGGACACCTGTCCATTCTGGGCGGGTTCCTGATCGGCTGTGTGATCTTGCTGATCGCCTACCTGATCATGCGCTACAGCGTCGTCAAATTACCTCTCAAACCGTTCTTTATGTTTACCGGCAGCTTTATGTACCTGATGGCCTTTGTGTTTGCTGGCAAAGGTGTGCTGGAGCTGATCGAGGGCAAACTGTTTGAGCCAACGTTGCTGAGCGGTGTGCCAGAAATTTCCTGGCTGGGTATTTACCCTTATGTCGAAACGCTGATACCGCAGGCGATCCTGCTGATTGCCGCCGTATTTGCCCTGTGGGTCATGAGGCGGGGAACCGTAGCAACAAGTCGGGGGTAACACCCCGCAGTATTTCTGGGATGATTTTTAATCGAATTGATGATTTAGCGAGGATGATAACAACATGGCTATGAACAAAAAATTAATCAGTGGCGCACTGATCGCCGGGATCTTCACCGCACCAGCGGCGTTTGCCTTCAAAGAGTACCCTGCTGGCGAGCCGGTAAAAATGAACGAGCTGGAGATTGCCGCCGTCTACCTGCAACCGATCGATATGGATCCGCGTGGCATGGGGCTGCCAGCGGCTAAAGCCGACATCCACCTGGAAGCGGATATCCACTCGGTTGAGGGCAACAAGAACGGTTTTGGCGCGGGCGAATGGATGCCTTACCTGACCATCGCCTATACCCTGACCAACACCGATACCGGTGAGAAACAGGAAGGCACCTTTATGCCAATGGTTGCCAGCGATGGCCCACACTACGGTGCCAACATCAAGATGATGGGCGTGGGCAATTATAAGGTGACCTATCATATCGATCCGCCATCCAAAGCAGGCCTGCATCGCCATACCGATAGTGACACCGGCGTTGGCCGCTGGTGGAAACCTTTCGATGTCAGCTTCGACTTCAAATATGTTGGTCTGAACTGATTTAGCCGTAAAGGTTTCATTATCAACAGGCCGGGCAGGCAGCAATGTTTCCCCGGCCGTTGGCGTTTAAATGCCAACGCCACGCGACGTTCTCCGTTGGTTGCCATGATTGGACAAGCTCATCATTAACGGATAACGGTTTATACCCAATTGCCGCTCAGGCTGAGCTTGTCAGTGAGCGGGGTGTACAGTCATCATGAGCTATTTTCTTGTTTCGGTACTGCAATCTTTCCTGCCCGTTGCCCTGCTGCTGGGGCTGAGTTGGACAATACGCCAAACTCCCCTGGTGCGTCCGATGGTGCTGCTGAGCCTGATCGGCTTTTTTGGCGGTACCTTTACCGCGGCTCATCTGCCTGATTCACAGCAATGGGCGCTGTGGTTTACCGGCCTACAAATCGCTCTGATCCTGTTGTTCCTGCTTAACCAGTTTACCTCTGGTTCGCGTTCGGGGTATGTCTGGCAGTTTGTCCTGGTGCTGTTGGCTTCGCTGCGTTGGGGGAAAACGCCTAACCTGGGGGCGATCACCGCCACCGACGTCATCAACACCGAGTTACTGCTCAATATTAGTGCGGTGATTGCTGGCATTATTATCGTGGCGTTTGCCGGGGCGCTATTGGCCGCCTGCGTGCGTCAGGTTCGCACTCTGCGCTGGCCGTTGCTGCTATTGTTGGCGTTGTTGCTACTGGCACCACTCTCCGGCGAACTGATGCTGGCATTAATGAAGCTTCAGGTGCTGGAACTCACCAAATCCTTGCTGAGCTATGTGGCAAAAGTCACCAATGCCAACGGCCTGATTAACTATTTTTGCGGCGGTTTGCTGCTGCTGACAGCTCTGGTTTACCTGTTGAAAGTCGTCATACCGCGCCGTCGGGCGCAGGTGGAACCGCGGCCCATCGAACACCGTAAGGCCGTTGCCCACTATCAAAATTCCCGGCGCGTGTTGGTGATGACTTTAGTGCTAGCGGTGATTGCCGCCGGTTCCCAACTTTATTGGGACAAAATTGCCTCCCAGCCCCCGCGTTTATCTGAAGCCTTGCCGGTGAAGCTGAATGCCGATGGGCTGGTCCATATCCCGATAGAACAGGTCAAGGATGGCAAACTGCACCGCTTTGTCTGGGTGGCAGACGACGGTAAAGCCGTGCGCTTCTTTGTGATCAACCGCTACCCAGACAAACTGCGCCTGGGCGTGGTGTTTGATGCCTGCCTGCTGTGCGGCGATCAGGGCTACGTGATGGAAGGCAACCAGGTGATTTGCGTGGCCTGCGACGTACGGATATTTATCCCGTCGATCGGTAAGCCAGGCGGCTGTAACCCGGTGCCGATCGAAGAGTGGGATATGACCGCCACGGATTTGGTTATCAGCAAGAAATCGCTGGAATCCGGCCTTAACTATTTCAGCACCATCATTACGCTGGAAGTCACCGACCCGGTTGACGGTAGCAAGCTGACCAACACCAAAGCGGAACATCGCTACAACTACGCCGGTAAAACCTATTTCTTCTCCAGCGCGGCCAACTATGAAGCCTTCCGCGACACGCCAGAGAAATTCATCAAGGAAGGGGAATAACCATGTTATGGCGCATGCTGCAACAGTCGTGGTATCGCAATATCCGCAAAAAATCGCTGGCGGTGATCACCATTTTTCTGGCAGCGGGCCTGGTTTCTGCCCTGCTGGCCGTGTCGATCGATATCGGCGACAAGATGGCCCGGGAGATGAAATCCTATGGCGCTAACATCCTGATAGAACCGGCCGGGCAGGCGACCTTGCCCTCGTTGTTCGGTGAGAAAAACAACCCGCTGGCCGGTCAGGATTTTCTCGACGAGGCCGAACTACCCAATATCAAAGACATCTTCTGGCGCAATAACATCATCGGTTTTGCCCCGTTGCTGAGCGGTGAAGTCAGCGTACAGCAACGTGTAATACCGGTGTTAGGTACCTTCTTTGAGCAGAAGGTCAACGTACCGGATGAAGAGAACTATCAGACCGGCCAGAAGATTATCAGCCCTTATTGGCAGGTGACCGGCCAGTGGCCTGATGAAAGCGGCGCGGCCAATCAGGCACTGGTTGGCCAACAGTTGGCTCAACAGAGCGGCTGGAAGATTGGCGACACCATTACTGTCAAAGGTCCAGCAGCGGCGTTGGTGGTGACGATCAGCGGCATACTGGCCAGTGGCGGCGATGAAGAACAGCAACTGGTGCTGCCTTTGGCGCAGGCTCAAAACTTGCTGGGGCTGAAGGGCAAAGTGCAGGCCATCCGCGTCTCCGCGCTGACGGTGCCGGAGAACGAGCTGTCACGCAAGGCCAGGGCCGATCTGGAGTCACTGGACGCAGAAGAATACGACCTGTGGTATTGCACCGCGTATGTCTCGTCCATCGCCCATCAGTTGGAAGAGGCGATATCCGGTTCCGGCGTTCGCCCAATTTGGCAGGTGGCCGCCTCAGAAGGGATTGTGATCGAGAAGATCCAACTGTTGTTGGCGGTGGTGACGCTGGCTGCGCTGTTGGCTTCCGCCATGGGCATTGCCTCGCTGATGACTAGCAATATTATGGAGCGCACCAAAGAGATTGGCCTGATGAAAGCGCTGGGGGCCAGAAAGTGGCAGATCATGATGCTGTTCTATCTGGAGGCGGCAATGAGCGGCATTATTGGCGGCCTGTTGGGCTGCATTGCCGGTTGGGGATTGGCCAGGGGGATAGGTTTGATGCTGTTCGGTGCGCCGCTGAGCTTTGCCTGGATTGTGGTGCCTTGCGTGCTGGTGTTATCGGTACTGATTGCGCTGGCAGGGACCTGGTTCCCGGCTCGCCGCATCGCTCATCTCTATCCGGTGGAGGTGTTGTATGGCCGTTAATTCCTCTCAGAGCATGTTCTGGCGCCTGGTGTTCCGCGCACTGCGCTTACGGATGCAGCGGGTGTCGGTGGTGTTTGCTGCGTTGGCGGTAGGGGCGGCGATCGTCACCGCGATGTCTGCGGTGTATTTTGATATCAATGCCAAAATGAGCCAGGAGCTACGCACCTTCGGCGCCAACTTTTATGTTGGGCCAGGGATGGGTAATTCTATGGCGGAGAAGAGCTATCAGCAGATTGTCGACAACGCCCCGCCAGGGCTGGTGACGGCCAATAGCCCGTATCTATACGGCATGGCGCGAACCGAACTGGAAAAGGTAGTGGTGATGGGCGTGTGGTTCGAATCGCTCAAGCAGATCGTTCCTTACTGGCAGGTGACGGGTAACTGGATTGGCGTCAGCTTCGACGATCGCAATGCGATGATCGGCTACAAGCTGGCAAACCGCCTTGAACTCAAGGTGGGGGACTCGGTGGTGCTGGTGGAGGGGGATCAGAAGAAAAAATTGCAGATCAAAGGCATTGTCGAAGCCGGTGACGCCACGGATAACGTGCTGATTATCAACCTGCCGCTGGCCCAGAGTTGGCTACATCAACCTGACCTGATCAGCCACGCCTTATTCAGTGTTAACAACGAACGCGGCCAGGTGGAACAGTTTGCCGAGCAGTTGCAAAAACGCTATCCCGATCTGGAAATCCGCCCGATCCGCAAGGTTTCGGCTTCGGAGGGCCAGGTGCTGGACAAGATCAAAGGGCTGATGGGGTTGGTATCGGTGGTTATCCTGGTGCTATCAACGCTGTGCGTGAATACCACCTTGATGGCGATCGTCAGCGAACGGTCGCGGGAGTTTGCCTTACAAAAAGCGTTAGGCGCCAAAAGCAGCGACATCGTGCGCCAGATTATGGCCGAGACCCTGATTATCGCGCTGTTCGCCGTGGTGGTCGGCATTATTGCTGGTTATGTCCTGGCACAGGTTCTGGGGCATACCGTGTTCTCTGCCTCTATCGGGCTGCGGGCGCAGGTTATTCCACTGACGGTCATTCTTTCATTACTGGTTGCCCTGATTGCAGCCGCATTGCCAACCTATCGCGCCGTGAATATCGAACCGGCCAAAGTGTTAAAAGGAGAGTAACGGTGACTCAACAGCAACCGACCAACGAGCAGCAACTCTCACCTTGGGTGATTGAAACCCGTCATCTCTACAAACGCTTCGGCCAGGTGGTGGCACTCGAGGATATTAACCTCAAGATCAAGCGTGGCGAATTTGTTGCCATCATGGGAGCCTCGGGCTCAGGCAAAACGACGCTGATGAATATCCTGACCTGTCTGGATACCGTCAGTGATGGTCAGGTGCTACTGGACGGTGTAGACGCCGCTGGGCTGGATGAAGAAGGGCGCAGAGCCTTCCGTTCCGACAAGATTGGCTTGGTATTCCAACAGTTCCACCTGATCCCGTTCCTGACTGCGTTAGAGAACGTGATGCTAGCCCAGCACTACCATAGCGTGGTGGATGAAGTGGCCGCTCGCAAGGTGTTGGATCAGGTTGGCTTAGGCCACCGTTTCGATCACTTGCCAAGTCAGCTTTCCGGGGGGGAACAGCAGCGCGTCTGTATTGCCAGGGCGCTGGTCAATGAACCCCCGGTGATCTTTGCCGATGAACCAACGGGCAACCTGGATGAACAAAACGAGCAGATGGTGCTGGGCTTGTTAACCGAACTGCACAAGCTTGGGCGCACCATCGTGATGGTTACCCACAACCCGGAACTGGGCAAGTTTGCCGATCGCATCGTGCGCTTGCAGCACGGCAAGTATCAGGGCGAAGAGCTTAACGAGCATGAGGTGGAGCATGTTAGCTAATGCTAAAAAGTTCGGCGGTATCTTTTTAATCGGGGCCGCGTTACTGCTTAACGGCTGTAAAGAAGAGAAGGCCGAGATCGGCGCTGCGGCCCCTGCGCTGGCGGCCTACGATTTGCAAGGCAACCAGGTTTCGCTGAGCCAGTGGCAAGGCAAACATGTGTTCCTGAACTTCTGGGCGTCGAACTGCGGTGGTTGCCTGGCCGAAATGCCTGCTCTGGAAAAACTCAGTAAAGAGTTTGGCGACAGCATCGTGGTGGTGGGCATCAACACGGATAAGGATGAGATGAATATCCAGGCGCTGTTGGATGAACGCCAGGTATCATTCCCCAACGTGCGCGACCAACTGGCGATCACCCAGGAGCGTTATCAGGTGATCGGCACGCCAACCGCCTATCTGATCGACCCGCAGGGCAAGCTGATTGGCCAGTATGTTGGCATGCTGAATGAACCCGATCTCAAGGCGATCTTCGAACAGTCCCGACAGAAAGGGTAGCCGTTAGCCCATTTCTGCAATGACCAGGTATTAAAACGGTAGAGTAATTAACTGATGAACAAGCATCATGTAGCACTATTATTAACGCTCTTGGCAGGCTTCAGCCCGGCATTGGCCCAGAGCCCTGATGTGATCTATAAAAATAGCTGCGCCTCCTGTCATGGCCGCTATGGTGAAAAAAATGCCTTAGGCAAAGCCCGCCCGCTGAAAGATTTAACCCAGCAGGAAATCGCAGAGGGCCTAAGAGCCCGCAAAGCAGGCGAGATCGTGGGCGCTGGCAATAAGGCCAAGGCGCGTTTAAGTGACGAGGATATCGCTGTGCTATCGGAGTATGTGGTGACCTTGAAAAAGTGAGTAGAGCCAATACTCGGCGGGCAAAACATCACAGCGTGAAGCTCTCGCGAAACTGTGCCAGTGCTTCACTACTGTCCCCGGAGGCCCAGCCTTCGAGTGCTACCGCTCCTTGGTAATTAATCACCTGCAGCGTTCTGGCAATGGCGCGATAGTTGATTTCCCCGGTCCCAGGCTGCATACGACCAGGCACATCCGCTACCTGGATCTCGCCTATCTGTGTGCCGCAGCGGCGGATCAGTTCAATCAGGTTGCCCTCACCGATTTGTGCGTGATAGAGGTCGAGGTTCATCTTAAGCGCTGGGCTATTGACCGTCTCCACCAATGCCAGTGTGTCAGCTGCGCGGGCAAAAGGCGTGCCGGGATGATCAACCGTCAGGTTCAAGTTCTCCAGGGTGAAGATACGCCCAGCCCGTTCACCGAGTTGTGCTAAACAACGAAGCGTATCGGCAGCCTTCAGCCACATGTTACCCGTCACCCTCTCAACCGGTTTCACCGGTAAACCCTGAGGATCCAGGCCGGTACCGTGCAGGTTCAGGCAGGGGCAGTTCAACCGTTCGGCTATCATCAGGGAGGTTTCTGCACTTTGCAGCAACTGCGCGATCTCTTGTTCATCGGTTAGATTGCCGCTGAGATAACCGGTCATTGAGGTGAAACGAGCTCCTGTCGCCACCAGTGCATCGATATCCTTATTGGCCCAGCTCCAGATTTCAACACCAAAGCCCAGTGCATGAATGCGCTCCACACGTTCGATAAAGGGTAAATCCAAAAACACCATTTCTGCACAAACCGAGAGGTGATAGCTTGCCACTAGCAGTCTCCTAATTGATGGGGGTATTTACAATTGGTCATCAATATACATGCCTAAGTTGTTTTTTAATGTCAAAAAAAGATAATTTCAACTTGGTCATAAATTTAGGGAAAAATTAATCTGTTTACATTGTAGGGTTATTGGAGGACATTCGCTGTACTTATTTAATCAGGCCGTAATTTATGTATTCGAGAAGGCGTTTTCTAACCGTAGGTGCTGCCCTGACGGGCTTTGCCGTATTCAAACCTTCCTTATCCTGGGGAAGAATGCCTAGTGAAAGCAGCGACGCTGCCATTTTTATTAAGCTTTCAGTGCTATTAACCAACGGGAAAGAAATGAGCCCATTAATAGCACTGCGTGCCTTGAATTGTTTGCAGGAAGAGGATCCTTCCTTTCAGGAGAAAATGCAGTTGCTGGCCAATGCGCTGAGAGTTGCAAATATTCTCTCGGCCGATGAACTGAATAATCATTTGATTATGGCTAGCCCCACTGGCGACACCGCCAAGAAAATCATTTCTGCCTGGTATCTTGGTTATACAGGAACACCTGTATCGCTACGGGCGTCAGATAACACGCGTTTTGTCAGCTATACCGATGCCTTTGCCTATGCTCCAACTTTGGACGCCACCGTGATCCCCACTTATTCCCGTGGCAAGACAAACTATTGGGTGCAGCCACCTATAACCCTCAACAGCGACTAGTTCCCGTTGAAAATGAGAGCAATATCATGAGTAAACACTATGATGCCGATGTGATTGTCATTGGCTCTGGCGCATTGGGCAGTAATGCCGCAACCTTGCTGGCTCGCAGTGGCAAGGCGGTTATTATTCTTGAAGCTGGAGAGAAAATACCGCGCTGGAAGATCGTCGAAAATTTCAGAAACTCATCGAAAAAATCCAACTATAACTCCCCTTATCCCAACGAGCCTTGGGCCCATCACTCCTATGACGAACAATACATAGAGAATACCGGTTCCTTTGATTTCCGCCCCGGCATGCTGAAACTTGTGGGGGGGACAACCTGGCATTGGGCGGCCGCTTGCTGGCGCTATCTGCCTAGTGATATGAAGCTAAAAACATTGTATGGCGTGGGGCGCGATTGGCCACTGGAATACCACGAGTTGGAGCCTTTCTACCACCAGGCCGAAGTGGCTTTGGGGGTTTGCGGCAGTGATACCGACGATCAGAGTGGGCAGGGCGGCAGCGCTTTTCCTCCGCGTTCACAGCCGTATCCGATGTTACCTGAAGGTGAAACCTATCTCTTCCAGCGGCTGAAAAGCCGAATGGCTCCGGCAGGTTATCATTTTATCCATGAACCCAATGGGCGTGCTACTCGTCCGTATGATGGTCGCCCCGCCTGCAGCGGTAATAATAACTGTATGCCGGTATGCCCGATTGGTGCGATGTACAGCGGTGATCAACATGCCCAGCATGCGCAAGATGCCGGTGCACGTTTATTCACGGATTCAACCGTGTGGAAACTGGAAAAAGGCGTTGATGATAAAATTGTCGCAGCCCATGTTCGCAGTTCTAAAGGTGTCGATACGCGGTTAACCGCAAAATACTTTATCGTTGCCGCACACGGGCTGGAAACGGCAAAACTGTTGTTAATGTCGGATATCGCCAACAGTTCCGATCAGGTGGGGCGTAATTTAATGGATCACACCGGCATGGGCCTGCAGTTTCTGGCCGATGAACCTCTTTGGCCGGGGCGAGGCGCCGTACAGCAAGGGGGAATATTCAACTCTCGCGACGGCGATTTTCGTAAAACAAGAGCGGCAATCAAGCACGCCATTGCTAACAATGTCCCCAATATGGCCGTAGCGCAACGTTTGATAGCTAAAGGCGTCATAGGTAGCGAACTGGACAAACAGATCCGCCATCAGGCGGCACGCTGGGTCGATATCTCAACGGTGTTTGAAACCCTCCCCCAGGCAAGCAATACCGTACGTCCAAGTACTACACGCAAAGATGCATTGGGCATTCCGATGCTGACGGTGAATTACGAAGTCGATGACTATGTCAAAGCGGCAAAACCCGTGGTGGAGGCAGATTACAAAAGATTCGTCGCTCTGATGGGGGGCACCGTCATTAATGACAATACTGGCTGGCAAAACCGTGACCATTTAATGGGGACCGTCATCATGGGCGATAACCCAAAAGATTCAGTGGTAAACCACGAGTGCCGGTGCTGGGATCATAGCAACCTGTTTCTCGCGACGACTGGGGTGATCCCCGCTTCGGGAGTCGTCAATCCCACGCTGACGGGCGTCGCTCTGAGTATTCGCGCAGCTGAAATCATTGAGCGTGAGATTTGAATATGAAAATACTTTTCAGGTTTCTCGCTGTAACCGTGTTGTTTATTGGGTTTAGCCACTCTTTGGCTGTATTTGCCGCCGATAAGGCGTTGGTTGAGCGTGGGAGATATATTGCGATCGCTGCTGATTGCGGTGCCTGCCATCGCCAGGCTATCAATAATGGTGTTCCCTTTGCAGGGGGATATGCGATTGAGTCACCGATGGGGCGTATCATTGCCAGTAATATTACCCCCTCGAAACAGTATGGCATCGGTAATTATAGCGAACAGCAGTTTGCCAAGGCTGTGCGTGAGGGGATCGCCGCTGATGGCAAGAATCTCTACCCAGCTATGCCATACACGTCATACCGTGATATGACGACGGCGGATGTACAGGCACTTTATGCCTACTTTATGCAGGGGGTTGAACCCGCAGATATTCCCCCTTCGGCACGTACCGATCTGAGTTTCCCGTTTAATATCCGGCAGATTATGTGGGGCTGGAATCTGTTGTATCTCAGCGGCGCTTCCGCTGATAAGGCAGAGGCGGTTCCTGGTTCATTGGAGCGCGGTAAGTATTTGGTTGAAGTGTTGGCGCATTGCAGCGCCTGCCATACCCCACGCAATATTATGATGGCAGAGCAGAGCAGCCTTAACCTTTCCGGTAGCCCGCTGGGTGGCTGGTACGCCCCTAATATTACCCCAGATAAGAGTGGCATTGGCGATTGGAGCCAGCGGGATTTGGTCACCTACCTGAAAACCGGGCATCTGGTTGGTAAGGCACAGGCGGCAGGTGCGATGGCGGAAGCCGTTCAAAACAGCTTCAGCTTGATGACGGATGATGATTTGAATGCGATCGCTTCATGGGTTAAGCAGGTGCCAGCCATTCCTACGGCGGTTGCCGACATTGGGCTTCAATCGCCACGGCTTGGGGTTGATATCAACAGCGTTCTCACCGGGCAGGGAACCCTGACAGACCGCTCAACAACGGACGGCGCTAAACTTTATGAAAATGCTTGCGCGAGTTGCCATGGGCATGACGGTCAGGGAACCGACGATAACTTTTATCCTGCATTAACTCGCAACCGTGCGGTTTCCGCATTGGGTCCGCAGAATTTGGTGATGGTCATCGTGGAAGGTATCCAACGTAAAACCAGTAACTCTGATATCAGCATGCCCGCATTTTCTGACCAGTTAAACAACGCGCAAATTGCCTCAGTCAGTAACTATGTTCGCAGTCGTTTTGCCGGTATTGACGACAAAGTGACTGCGCAGGATGTACAGACCCTTCGTGATGGTGGGGAGCCTCCGTTTATAATGCGATACATAAACTGGCTAATGACCATAGGGACATTGGTGATGGTATGTTTGTTGGGCGGCTTTTGGTATTGGCGAAAAGCAAGGCGTTCAGGCAGACAGCAAATTCGCTGACTCAATCAGTATCCCCCCTTCCAAAAGGAAGGGGGAACAGATAGGCACAAAATTAATCACAACGCCCATGGTTGATTTTGGTCAGGGGAAGGTTGATGTCGAATATTTTCAGATGGATATTTTTAGCACCCATCGCCTCAGCCCTTTTGACGTGGTGTTCGGCATATGTTTCGGCAAACGCTCGGTTTTCGAAAAAGTATATCCCGCCTGCCTCGCCGGTAAGCTCATTCTCAGTCCATATCTTGGAGATAAAACCCGGCTCGAGATTGATGCTTTCGGCCAGCGATTGCGCATTTTTGGACAGGGTTGCACCAAGCTGGTCGGCAGGGAAACTAAAATCAATCTGTAAAATGACACTCATATTGTGCTCCTTTTCGTGGCGAGTGGTTGTATATGAAACAGGGTTATTCCGTGGCGCGTTCTGCAACCTGCGGTAATTGTGCGTTGAGACGGTTAAGCAAGGTCTCGGTGTCCACGTAACCCGTAGAGAGCAGGGAAATCTCACCATGGCGTTCTAGCAATAGGGTGGGGAAGGAGCGAACGCCCCATTGGCGGCACAGCGCAAAGTCCTGGCTAACCGCCTCTCTGGCCCGTTGTGACGTAAAGGTTTGGCTGAATTCTTCAAATGGCAGGCCCACCTGATCGCAGATATCACGATAAAACGCCTCGGTTTTAGGATCTCGCCCATCGACATAGAACTTATGCTGAGTGGCAGAGAGAAACGGCAACGCTGCCGAGGAACGTAAACCCCGCTCAACCAACAGCAAAGTAGCCGTTGCGACCGCCCGGCAGGCCGGCTCGGTATCGTAGTTGAATTGCTCAGCTTCCAGCAGGCTGAAACCGAAGGGTTGGCCGGTTTTTTTCTGGATGTGACTCCACTCCCCCCTTAAGAAGTCTTTGAATGCCGAGTTCCAAGCATCGCCGCCACCAGCGCGCAAGCCACCCATGGTCATCACAAAACTCAGGCCATGTTGCTCGCAATACTCCGCCAGTTTCTTTACCACGGGTGAAATGCCCCAGCACCAGGAGCACATCGGATCGCCGACGTAGCGAATGACTACATCGCTGGGCGTAGTGGGTTGCCGTTGTGCATCAGAGGGCTCGTCAGGCAGAAGACAACTGCCGGTGGTGGGATCGCATTGCATCATGATGAAACTCCAAGCTTGGTTGAGATCGCAGTCATCATGATATTTGACAGCAAAAATTAATAAATAGACTATAAAAGCTAACTCTGTTCAATATTTGTGAACAAATGGACAAACTTGCAGCCATGGCCACTTTTGTCAAAGTGGTTGAAACCGGGAGTTTCACCCGCGCGGCTATTGCCATGGGGCTTCCCAAAGCGCGGATCTCCCAGCGTATTAGCGATCTTGAGCGCGTCCTGAGCGTGCGCCTATTGCATCGAACGACCCGGGCGTTGAGCCTGACGGAGGATGGCAGCGCCTATTTCGAGCGTTGCCAGCATATTCTCGCGGAAATTGATGAGTTGGAAGGGGGGCTCAGTGGCGGGGTGATAACGCCTAGCGGCAAGATCCGTATAGAGGCTTTGGCCTCTATTGCGCGTTGGATCCTCGCACCTCAGTTGCATGATTTTCAGGCGCATTTTCCAGAGATCGTGGTGCGGCTTGCCAGCAGCGATCGCATCAGCAACTTGTTTGAGGAGGGTATCGACTGCGCTATCCGTGGCGGCATACTGGAGGATTCAACGCTGGTGGCCAGGCACGTTTGCGACGTGCAGATGGGCTTGTATGCCTCAGTTGATTACCTCCGCTCAGCGCGAGCTATCAGGCAGCCTGAAGATCTTCAGCATCATCGATGGGTTGGGGGTTTTGGCATTCAGCGAGGTAAGCAACTTAGCTGGCATCTGCAATCGGCAAGCCGGAGCATTGCGGTAGTAGGCAACAGCAGTTTACTGATCGAAGATCCCGATGTGGCTATGAGTGCCTGCCTTAGCGGGGCGGGCATCTGCTCCGGAGCACCCTTCGCGGTGGAAAGCTATGTGAAGAGTGGGCTCTTGCAGCCGGTGTTGCCCGAGTGGCACTTTGCCCCACGGCCAATTCATATTATCTACCCCACCGGCAAGCATTTGTCGGTTCGGGTGAGAAGCTTTGTGGATTGGTCATTTGAGCTGATGAAAACCCATCCGCTGTTGGCGATGACGCCTTTAGCGCTGGCAAAATTACGCAGTTGAGTCGTTTGAAGGCTGTTTAACCGGGGTGTAAAGGGGTGGATGGCGTTGCCGCACATCCACCTGATAATCGACGATCAGTGAAGCTTTTTACCATCAACAATGATGTGGTGCGGGCTACGTGCCTTCGGATGGATGAAGAAATGCCCTTCCTGAGCGCTATCCGTGTTGATTGGCACCAGCGTGATATTTTTCGCTCCAGCCGCTTTATTATGCAGTGCGTAAATAATGAAGGGGATTACCAGTACCACCAGGAAGCAAACGACCAGTAAACCGGCATAGACGTCGTTAGCTTCTCTACCCGGTAGCCCCGAAGGAGGGAAGAAGGAGACGACAAAGGCTACCAGAGAGGTCAGCAGCCCGACGACAGCAACCGCAATTTTAACCCCATTGCCTCCCGGTATATTAAAGGTGCGTTTGTTGTTCGGCTGTTTGCGGATCAACTGGATATAAGCCAGGAATAGCAGGAAATAGCTGCAAAGATAAATCACTACCGTCAGCGCCAGCGCAATCAGGAACGACATGTTATTGCCACCCCCGGTATTGGTCAGCACAATCAGTGCCACCGAGGTGATGAGTAACTGGGAAATGACCAGCACCACCGGTACGCCGTTTTTGTTCATTTTGGCAAAACGGGCAGGCAGGATCCCTTGTTGTGCCGTCACTAACATCCCACGGGAAGGCCCGACTATCCATGCCGCGATCTCAGCTAGCACGCCCAGGAGCAACAGCGCAGCGATACCGCGGATAGCCCATTCGAAACCCGTCCCCAAATGGTTGATCAGCACCGTGAAGGTTTGCATCACGCCCGCAGAGAGGTTGATTTGCTCATGGGGTATCACGGCGGCAATGGAGAGCCCGCCGACTGAACTGAGGCAAATCGCCGCAAACATCAACAGCAGCATGGCGAGCGGATAATCGCGGCCCGGGTTTTTCATCTCATTGACGTGGGTAGCGGATGCTTCCACCCCCATATAGCTTAGGATGAAGGCCACAAACACCACTAACGTGCTCATGCTGGTGACGTTCGGGAAGAAGGTTTCGGCATTCATTTCAATCGCAATAGGAGCACCAGAACGCAGATAAGTGACGGCCAGGATCACCAGAATTGCGGCTGGCAGCAGGATACCGGCAAAAAAGCCAATCTTGGCGATGCGAGCGGTATTCTTGGTGCCACCAAACTGAGTCAAGGCCAGACCCCATAAAATAATCAGTGCGGCGACGGTCTTAACTATCGGATCGTTATTGAGTTCGGGCCAGTTAAGAATATAGGACAGCGCACCTAGCACGAAGTAGAGCATCGGAATAAAGCCTATCGCGATTTGCAAATAGCCAAACGAAATAGCGGCAAAACCCCATTTCTCACCCAGGGTTTTAGAAACCCAGGTAAACACGCCGCCCTCCTGCCAACCCTCAACCGTTGCCATTTCAGCGGCACACAATCCTACTGGAATGAACCACAGCAAGCCGCCAAGGATCAGGAAGAAGGTCAGTGAAAAACCAGAGGTTGCAAACGTTGGGTATTCGTAAACCGCCATCACCATTGATGCCGTTATGGCAAAAAAGCCCAACAGCGTGAGTTGTTTTGGCGCAGCGATGATTTGAGTGGTAGCCATGGCAATTCTCCTGGGACAAGCGAAGATGCTTGCCAGTTGATTTCTTATGGTTAACAGGAGTGGCGGTGAGCATGCCACTCCATTAACAGGCCAACTGCGGATCAGCCGTGGTTAAAACCGGCCGCTTCATCTTCCGAAAGTGGATTAACGACCGGATGACTTTCGAAATGCTCAAGTGCTCGTTTCAGATCGTCAAGCAACAGGCTACCCAGGTCAAAACTCACTCCGTGGCGTACTAGAATACGCTGGATCACCAGATCTTCCCGATTGGCTGGCATGGAGTACGCAGGTACCTGCCAGCCGCGTGAGCGTAACTTATCGGCGAGGTCATACAGCGTGTAGCCACCGATATTGGCGCCTTCTTTCAGTTTCCAGGCCAGCGCCGGGATGCCTTTACCACTGTCCCCATCAAACAGAATTTCAAACGGACCGAGCTTACCGATCTCGTCGGCAAGATACTGGGCCGTGGCATAGCAAGCGTTATGGACTTTGGCGTAGCCTTCGCGACCAAGGCGTAAGAAGTTGTAGTACTGGGCGATGATCTGCCCACCAGGGCGTGAGAAGTTGAGCGCAAAGGTAGGCATATTGCCGCCAAGATAGTTGACGTTGAAAATAAGCTCTTCTGGCAAGTCTGCCGCTTCACGCCATACCACCCAGCCCGCCCCCAGAGGGGCCAGCCCAAACTTGTGGCCTGAGGTATTGATGGATTTTACGCGGGGCAGGCGGAAATCCCATTCCAGATCAGGGGCACAGAATGGGGCGAGAAAGCCACCGCTGGCACCGTCGACATGAATAGGAATATCCAGCCCGGTGTCTTGTTGCAGTTTATCGAGTGCGTCACTGACCGCTTTTACCGGCTCATACTGGCAGGTAAAGGTCACCCCGAGGGTGGGTACTACACCTATGGTATTTTCATCGACTCGTTTCAGTACCTCTTCCGGGCTCATGATCAGGCGATCGCCTTCCAGAGGGATTTCTCGCAATTCTACATCGAAATAGCGCGCGAATTTGTGCCAGCAAATTTGCACCGGCCCGCAGATCATATTGGGCTTATCGGTTGTCAGGCCCTGTGCGGCACGTTTTTTGCGCCATTGCCATTTCAACGCCAACCCACCCAGCATAGCGGCTTCTGACGAGCCAATGGTGGAGCAGCCCAGCGTAGTGTCCGGCGACGGCGATTTCCATAGGTCGGCCAGCATGCGCACGCAGCGGGCTTCAATTTCGGCCGTTTGTGGATACTCGTCTTTATCAATCATATTTTTGTCGATGGACAGATCCATCAGGTCGCGAATTTCTTCATCAACCCAAGTCTGACAGAATGTCGCCAGGTTTTGCCGTGAGTTACCGTCTAACATTAATTCATCGCGGATGGCACTAAATACGTGGCGAGGATTTCGCTCTGCGTCTGGAAACCCAGATTTCGGTAGTGAAATAGCTAAATCGATCGAAGAATAAACATCATCATTAACATTGCTGTTATTTTTCTGGTTGCTGTTACTCATAAAAACCCTCTTGATTTTTATATGTCAATATACTCGGCAGGACCATGTAAAACCGTCCCCTGTGCTCTACTAACGCCATCAAGTCTTGGCGTTAATTCTAGAACATTTTCTGGAAAAGATAGGAAATCATCTTAAATATAGTAATTTCCCAGTAAAATCAGTGGGAAGGAGGCTTTGCTTGTTGAGCGTTTTGCCAGTGTTTTTTAAGCAAGGGTGTGGTGATTCATAGATCTAGTCGCACTCGGATTTTTATGACAGTAATTTAATCATTGTTACGGCATGGTTATAATAACATTAAATCTGTTAATGAGACTTTTCCCTCTATTGATAAGCTAATTCCCATATTATCCACTGCAACCTGATGGTTTATTAATGAGGATATAAAATTATTGAAAAATAAAGCATTGTGAGGATTACGTTCTACAATTACTCTAAACAAAACCTGCAGTTACCCGCGAAGTCGGTTTGATTTGATCAGGAGTGATGAGTTATGCAGCAAAAGACCATGTTTCTGCCTGCCCACGAACATTCTGAGGCATGCCTATGCCACAGCCCGGCATTTTTACGTATTAATACGGTGCTAACCCGCCAGGCGGCGAAAGCGCCGCCGATAACGACGGCCACGGTCGCAGCAGCAATACCCGCAGGGCAATCCACACATTCCAATGCAGCCGCCAGCGCTACGCAGTTGAAAGCGTTTATCAACGTACGGATTTTTGATGGGGTTTCTGACCAACTGCGCGAGGGGATGCAGGTTATCGTTGAAGGCAACAAAATCAAATCGATTGAACCTGCTGATACGCCTCCGCCTGCGCAAGCAAAAGTGATAGACGGTAACGGTGGCGTGCTGATGCCTGGCCTGATTGATGCTCACTGGCATGCCATCATGGCTCGCCCTTCCATGATGACAGCGATGACGGCCGATTTTAACTATATCCAGGCGCTGGCGATTGCCGAAGCGCAAGCAACGCTGCTGCGTGGGTTCACTACGGTCCGCGATATGGGTGGGCCTGTGTTTGGCTTGAAGCGCGCAATTGATGAGCAGATTACGGTTGGCCCGCGCATTTACCCGTCCGGGGCGTTCATTTCCCAGACCGGCGGCCACGGTGATTTTCGCATGCTCAGCGAAGTCCCTCGCGCCCCCGCGGACTCTCTGAGCTATATCGAGAGGGTGGGGATAACCGCCATTGCCGATGGTGCCGATCAGGTGTTGTTACGCGCCAGGGAACAGCTGATGAGGGGAGCATCCCAGATCAAATTTATGGCCGGTGGCGGAGTAGCCTCGCTCTATGACGGCATCGACGTGACGGAAGGCTCCGTGCCCGAAATCCAGGCGGCGGTGACCGCTGCTGAAAATTGGGGTACCTACGTGACCGTTCACGCCTACACGGCCCGCGCTGTCACCATGGCAATCAAAGGCGGCGTGAAATGTATCGAACACGGCCAGTTGGTGGATGAACAGACCGTGGAGCTCATGGCGCAACAGAATCTGTGGTGGTGCCTGCAACCTTTCCTGGACGATGAAGATGCCGTACCTATGGCGAATCCGGCCTCACGCGCCAAGCAACTGGTGATGTCCGCTGGAACCGATAACGCCTACCAACTGGCGAAAAAGCACCACATTAAAACTGCCTGGGGTACCGACACACTCTTCGACGCCCGGCTTGCCACACGTCAAGGAGCGCAACTTGCCAAGCTGATCCGCTGGTATACGCCTCTCGAAATTCTTAAAATGGCTACCAGCGTTAATGCTGAACTTTGCGCGCTCTCCGGCCCACGTAACCCTTATCCCGAGAAGCTTGGGGTGATAGAAGCAGGCGCTCTGGCCGATATGATCATCGTCGACGGCGATCCGCTAACGGATATTCAACTGCTGGCCCAGCCTGAGGACGCGTTCCAGATGATCATGAAGAACGGGCAAATTTATAAAAATACGCTGGAAAACAGCGCGGTTTAGTACAGCGCCGCAATGCGGTTTTGGGAGATAAAATGGCAAGCGCACACTCTTTTCGTCAGCGCCGGTGGCCTTTGTTGTTTCGTTCAGGCCATACGCGCTATGGAGCGTTGGCCTTATTGCTGGTCAGCACCTTTAGCCTCATCGGGTGTCGTGACTTTGGTGCGCCAGCATTTTCCTTGCTCGGCTCTTATTTCCCTGCCTGGCTAGCCTGTGCAGCGATTGGCCTCGCGGTAGCGATAGGGGCTCGCGTTCTGCTGATTTTTGCGGGAATTGACGAAGTCCTGCCGTGGCGACTCTTCGTCTATACCTGCCTGGCGCTCGCCGTAGCATTTATGTCATTGCTTTTATTCTAAGTGCGCTAAAAATGAACAGGTTAAAACAACAGGGCAATAAACGTCGGATAGCGATCGTCATCGGGGTGGTTATCGTTATTGCTGCCGCTATTTCAGGGTGGCTGACGCTGCGTCAAAACTCGTTAAATCCCACGTCGCAAGATACGGTCATCGGTGCCAGCGTGGTGAACGTCAGCAGCTCCGTTCCTGGGCGTATCCAGTCAATTAACGTAACAGAAAACGGCAAGGTCCAACGGGGTGAGGTGATGTTCACTCTCGATCCGACGATTTACCGTTTGCGGGTCGAGCAGGCGCGGGCGGAACTGCAGATGGCGCAAGCTGCCTGGGATACGCAGCACCGCACGATGATCGCAGAACAATCTAACGCGGCGATCACCGATGAGCAGGTTAACCGGGCGCGGGCCAACCTTAAGCTGGCAACTCAAACGCTGGCACGCATTCAGCCGCTGCTGGGCAAGGGCTATGTCACCGCCCAGCAGGTTGATGATGCCCAGACCGCCAAACACGATGCGGAAATCAGCCTGAAACAGGCGCTGAAGCAAACCGTCGCTTCGCAGGCATTAATCAGCAGCGCTGCGGAGTCTGAGGCCTTGCTCAGTGCTCGCCGCGCCGCATTGGCCATTGCCGAACAAGAGCTGGAGAATACCCAGATACGAGCACCGCACAATGGCCTGGTGGTGGGGCTTAATGTTTCGTCGGGGGAATTTGTGATGCCGGACCAGGCGGTATTTACGCTGATTAATAGCGACCACTGGCACGCCTCTGCATACTTTCGCGAAACAGAGCTGGCGCACGTCAAACCGGGGGACTGCGCCACGGTCTATGTTATGGCCGATCGCCAGCGTGCGATTCAGGGCAGAGTGGAGGGCATTGGCTGGGGGATCAGCTCCGAGGAGCAGTTTAACATTCCACGAAATCTGCCTTATGTCCCGAAATCGCTGAACTGGGTGCGGGTCGAACAGCGTTTCCCGGTGCGGATCAACCTTAAAGATCCGCCGGCTGAGTTGATGCGAATTGGTGCCAGCGCGGTGGCAATCGTACGAGACGACCATGGTTGCTGACAGCCCTTGGGGCAGAATGCTGCGCCAGGTGAAGCGCGATTTGGCCTATTTCCCTGGCCGATTGGCGATGGCCTGGCGGGTCGGTGCGCTTTGTGCGCTGATGACGTTGGTTGCCATGCTGTACGGTATCCCCGAATCAGCGATTAGCTGCTATCTGATTTTGTTCGTGATGAAACCAGACGCCGCCGAAAGTATGGCGATGGCCATTGCGGTAACACTGCTCGTTTCCATAGTGGTGGGGCTGATCTTGCTGATCCTGCCTTATACCCTGGAATCTGCGCCTTTACGCATGGCGGTGCTGGCCCTTAGCTCGTTTGCCTTTCTCTGGCTAGGCTCGGCGAGCAAGCTCGGGCCGGTGGGCAGCATTATTGCGCTGGTGATCGCTTTTATCATGTCGCTGCTTGGCGATGCGCCGAATGGAGAGTTGGCGGTACGCGCGGTGCTGTATGCCTGGCTGATGGCCGCATCACCGATGCTGCTATTAGTGGCATTTAATCTTTTCATCGGGCGGCCACCCTGGAAACTGTTACGCGCAAGTCTGGCAGAGCGCTTAGAGGTTGCCGGTGCGGCATTACGCCACCCGGATGCCCCCAGCCTGCGTAAAGTGGAGGAGCTGCTGCGGGAAGGGCAGAGCGAACATCAACAGCGGGCTATGCTCGTGCGCATTTTCCATCTGCGGCCTGCCGCAGAGGCCGCCTGGCTAACCGCCGCCGTTAACAGCAGCTATCGGTTACTGTTGGCAATTTCAGCCCTCAATAAAACCGTACCGGCGTTAACTCGCCCTGAACTGGCAGACTGGTGCAGTTCTGCCGCCGAGGCCATTACCACAGGCCAGGTGGTTGAACCCCCTGCGTTTAATCAGAGTGGGAAAAATGACGAAGTCACCCACGCGCTGGTGCAACTTGCAACGCCAGATAACGCGGTAGACACCAGTGCGCCAAAAGCCTCGTTTTTAGCCGCAGACGCCTTTACCAATCCCGTCCATCAGCAATTTGCCTTAAAGACCACGGCGGCCAGCGTGATCTGTTATCTCGTCTATACCGCACTGGACTGGCAAGATATTCATACCGCCATGATCACCTGTTATGTCGCTGCGCTCGGCACGGCGGGGGAGACGGTACACAAGCTGACGCTGCGCATCGTTGGCTGCCTGATAGGCGCATTGATGGGCGTGCTTTCGCTGATTTTTATTGTTCCGTCGCTGAGTGATATCGGCCAGTTAATGGCGCTGGTGTTCGGCGCGTTGCTGCTCAGTGCCTGGGTATCGAGCGGCAATGAGCGGATTGCCTATGCGGGAATACAAATCGGACTGGCATTTTTACTGACCGTATTACATGGCTTTGGGCCGAGCACGGATTTGGGCGTCGCGCTCGACAGGGTGCTGGGGATCCTGCTGGGGAATCTGGTGGTGTATTTGATATTCACTTACGTGTGGCCCGTCGCCATTGCTGATTTTGTCCGCACTCGCATCCGCAGCCTGGTCACGGGGTTAAGCAATCTGGCCGCATTGGCACCAACAGAACGCCCGGCAGCGATAAGACAGGCGGCAGAGGTTGAAGAAGAACTGACTACGGCACGGGAGGCGCTAAGGCTGGTTCCTTTTGAGCCAAGATCGCTACGCCCGTCTCCCGAAGAATACCGGCGTCTGCAAGCTATCCTTGGCGAAATGGAAAACCTCTGTCCGGCGCTGTTTTTGCCCTTTGATAAGTCCTCCTCCGATGTGGAACGGCTCAGCCGACTTTCCTCGAGCGGTGGAGTGACTAATCCCTCAGTACCAACAGGCAGCAATAACGGTTTGCCACCCGCCGTTGAACTTGAGATCCAACAAAGCATCAGGCGACTTGAGGAACTTCTCGGATGAAGCCGCGCACTCAGACTTTCAAAATACGAACTTTCAGCACGGCAGTGGGGCTGTGTCTGTTAGCAGGCTGTGCCACGGACCAATTGGCATTGGCCCCGGCTAGCCCTTCCTCTCCCTGGACACCTGACGGCATCAGCAGTCATGAATTTGCTGTTCCGGCCAACCCGGCGGTAGCGGAACTCCCTGCACCGCCAGCGATCAACCAGGAACAGGTTTACCAGTTACCCGAGCTTATCGACATCGCCCAGATGCAAAACCCAGATACCCGCATCGCCTGGCAGCAGGCGCGGCAGGCTGCGCTGGGCGTAGGTATGGCTGAAGCGACATTTTTGCCGATGATTTCAGCCAGCGTTATCGGCGGCTATCAAAGAACGCGCACGCCGTTGCCTTATGACATTGACGGCCAACACGATCTGGATACCACCGGCAGCGCGGTTGTACCGGCACTGGCATTGCAGTGGTTAATCTTCGATTTTGGTCAGCGTAGCGCTTTGCAACAGGCGGCCAAGCACACCTCCTATGCCGCCAACGTCGCCTTTAACGGCATGCATCAAAAGATTATTTACGATGTTACGCGCAGCTATTACCAATACGGTGCAGCCCAGTCACGCCGCAAAATAGCGCAGGAGACGCTGCGCAATAGCCAGAAAATCCTCGATGCCGCCTTGGCGCGTAACAAAAATGGCGTCGCGACAACGGTGGAAGTCGCGCAGGCACGCCAGCAGGTCGCGCAGTCGGAACTGAATCGCGTTGTGGCGCAGGGAACGGAACGTGACGCATGGCAGGCCTTACTGGCAGCCATGGGTATCTCAGCCTCATCGCAAATCAAAATAGGCTATGCCGAGGATAAACCCTTGCCGCAAACGGCCAGTGCGCCAACTCAACAGATGATTAAACTGGCGCTCTCCCAGCGGCCAGACGTATTGGCAACTTATGCAGCTGCTCAGGCTGCAACTGCAGGCATCAAGGCGGCAGAGGCGGACTTTCTGCCTAAGGTCTATCTTGCCAGCGCGGTCGCGGGTGGCGATGGGCGCTTCGATATGCAGGGATTGCCGCCGATTGGTCAGCAAACGTCCTCCTCTAGCATTCTCTTGGGCGTTACCGTACCGCTTTACGATGGTGGAATACGAGCTGCCCGTGTGAAAGAGGCCGAATCACGTGCCGCCGTGGCAAACGAGACTTTCCAAAAGACGCAGGAGGCTGCTGTTCGAGAGATTATCGTGGCTGCCGATACGTTGCAATCCGCGCTAGAAGCCAACCAGGCAGCCTTGAACCTGGTAAAAACCGCGTTTATTACCTACGACGCCGCGCTGGAGTCTTATCGCAACGGCGTGGGGACCATCACCGTGGCCAACGAGGCTGCCAATGGTCTGCTCTATGCGCAACAGATGAGTACCGATGCCCACGCTGCGGCACTGATCGCGGCGGCTAATTTAGCCTTTGTGATGGGCAAAATGACCCACGTGGACCCAGAGTAATTCAGGGGGGGTAAACCGACAGCTATCGACATAAGGAAGAAAATCATGACATCTCCATTCTCGGCACTGATCATCGGTGCGTCACGCGGCATAGGTTTAGGCATTGTCAGGCAGCTATCCATGCAGGGCTGGCAGGTAGTTGCAACCTGTCGCGGCGCGGTGCCTGCCGATAGCCCGGCGGATACGCAATGGCTGAAGCTAGATATCAATCATCAGGATGAAAGGATTGCCCTGAAAGAGCGGCTGTCGCCGCAACAATTCGATCTTATCTTTATCAACGCCGGTGTTTACGGGCCAGCCCATCAGGACGTTACCCAGGCGAATGACGATGAGATTGTTCAACTGTTTATGACCAATACCTTTTCCCCGGTTCGCTGTGCGGCAGCGTTAATACCGCTGGTGAAACCGCACACCGGCGTGATGGCGTTGATGACATCGGAGTTGGGCAGTTTAAATGAGAACGACGCGGCGACCTACCCGCTGTACGCCGCCAGCAAGGCGGCTCTGAATATGTTAACGCGCGGGTTGCGTGATACCGCCGCACGGCGGGAGTTGACTTTGCTGTCGGTGCATCCTGGCTGGGTACAAACGGATATGGGCGGAACGAATGCCACGCTGACTGTCGAACAAAGCTGCTCTGGCATTGTGAGCCAGGTGCTGGCCTGGCGAGGCAAAGGAGGGCATCACTTTATTGACTATGCAGGCAACGTGCTACGTTGGTAAAACGCGGTTTTGTAGGGGCGCTGCTGCGCCCATTTAACTCCTGTTCCAATCTTCCCCTCCTCGGCCTGTACAGGGATTAAGGGAGGGGAATAACGTTATCCTTACTTACTTCAACTCAGGCCAGTAGTCCTTGTTCGCCTCAATCAAGTCATCAAGTATCGCTTTGGCAACTGATGCGCTAGGTACGGTTTTCGACAGCGTAATGGCTTGCCACAGTTTCTGATAAGAACGCTGTTCCCAGGCATCGACTACCAGTTTTTCTACCGCCACCTGCTGGCTCATCAGCCCTTTCTGGAATTGCGGGATATTGCCAACCACCAGCGGTTGCGGGCCACTTTTGCCAACCAGGCAGGGGATCTCGACCATGGCTTCCGGATCGAAGTTATTAATAGCGCCGTTGTTTGGCACAATCAACAGCATGCGCTCCTGGGTGTTGAAGGCGATGGCGGTTGCCAGATCGACGATGTAGGAGGCATGCTCATCGATTTCCAACTCACCTGCCGAGGATTTACCCGCCTGGATAATGGCATTGCAGGAGCCGAATACGTGCTTCTCGCGGTGATCCATGACTTCGTTAGCGCGGGTACGCTCTGGGTTGGAATGCTCTACTACGTAGTCCGGGAACAGATAGTATTTCAGGTAGGTATTTGGGAAGGTTTCTGGATCCAATGCCCAGACATCTTTCGCTTTGGCAAAGGTGTCATTCCAGCTAGCCTCCGTACCATGTTCATCTGAGGGGGGAACGTAGCCAAATTTAGCCACGTATTCGCGGATTTTAGGCATCAAGTCGTTGCCCTGAAGATCCTCAATAGACGTCCACCAGCCGAAGTGATTAAGCCCGTAGTAACGCACGCGCATCTCTTTGCGGTCTTTCAGGCCAGCAATTTGCGCCATGCGGCTTTCAATGCCGATTGGCATATCGCAGATGTTGAGGATTTTCGCCGTTGGGCGCAGACGACGGGTTGCTTCTGCCACAATCGCCGCCGGGTTGGAATAGTTCAGCATCCAGGCGTTTGGCGAGTATTGCTCCATGTAGTCGGCAATTTCCAGCACGCCGCCGATGGAGCGCATACCGTAAGCAATTCCCCCTGGCCCGCAGGTTTCCTGGCCGAGCACGCCGTGGCGCAGAGGGATTTTTTCGTCTTTTTCACGCATCGGGTATTTGCCTACGCGGATGTGTGCCATCACGAAATCCACATCGGTAAATGCCACTTTGGGGTCCGTGGTGTAGCTAAATTCGATGTCTGGCGCCTGCTCTTTCAGGATAATTTTGCACGCTTCGGCAATGGTTTCCTGGCGCGCACCATCGTTATCATAGAATTTCAAGGCGCGCAGCGGGAAACGGTGCTGGTTTGCCAGTAACATCAGTACGATACCAGGAGTGAAGGTGCTGCCACCGCCAGCTACAACTACAGAGAATTTATTCATGATACTGCCTCCGTCATGGATTTAAGTTCGCTCGAAGAAGCGTCTTTCATCAGGTTTTCGATCTGGTCGCGGACCTGCGGGACGTTCAGCCCCACAATTACCTGTATACCGTTGCCGCGTCGCACCACACCGTGGGCACCCAGCGCTTTAAAAATGTCGTCGCTTTGCGTCAGCGACATATCCACCAGGGTAATGCGCAGGCGGGTCGCACAGTTGTTAACGCTCAGGATGTTGTTGGTTCCGCCAAGTGCTTCGAGAAAACCGGCAGCCTGGCCTTGTTTGGCTTCTTTCGCGGCCGCTGCCGTAGTTTGCTGGCGGGATGCTTGATAGTCCGCCTTGCTGTAGAGCTTGATTTCAGCCTCTTCGCGGCCCGGCGTTTTCAGATTGAAACGTAGAATCAAGGTGCGGAACACCAGGAAGTAGATACCGGTAAAGGCAAGTCCAATGCCAATCTGAATAAACATCATTGATGCGTGGTTGTGGAACATCGGGATCCAGTTTTGCGGCAGGAACTGGTCAAGTAGACCACCGCCCATGTTGCCCACCACGCCGCACATATACATGATCGTCGCCATGGTAGCGGCCAGAAATGCGTGGACGACAAACAGTACCGGCGAGATAAACAGGAAGGTAAATTCCAGTGGTTCGGTAATGCCGACCAGCATCGCCGTTAACGTGGCGGGGATCAGCAGGCCTGCCACCTTTACTCGATTTTCAGGTGAAGCGGTGGCGTAGAGAGCCAGCGCAATCCCCAGACAGCCAAACACCTTCGAGTTACCGTGCAGCGCAAAGCCCCCTTCTGGGAACAGCGTTTTCAGCGGCAGCGTGCTTTGACTGAACTCCTGCAAATGCTGCGCCCAGTAAACCTGAATTCCGCCTTCCACGACTGCCGGGCCAAAGACAAATGGACCATAGATGAAGTGATGTAACCCCGTTGGGATCAGGATGCGCTCAAGGAAGGTGTAAACCCACACGCCGAGCGATCCCGCGCTGCGCAGGAATTCCTGCAGTGATTCAATCCCCATCTGTACTTTTGGCCAGCCAAACAGGGTTAGCCACGCGCAAGGGATCATGACGAAGAAGGCAACAATGACCACGAATGAGCTGCCTTGGAAAATACCGAGGAAAACGGGAAGTTGTTTATCGAAATAGCGGTTATGGATAGCGGTGACCAATCCGGAAATCACAATCGCGCCGATAATACTGGTATCGAGCGTTTTGATGCCGGCAATCATCGTGAGCCCGGTTCCCGCCACCGGGTCAACGTTAAAATCAACGCCAAAGTACTGGCCCCAAGTCATTCCCATTGCGTTGATGAAGTAGTTCCAGGTCATGAAACTGACTAGTACGGCCAGGCAGGCGCGGCCCTGAGCCTGTTTTGCCAGGCCAATAGGTAAACCCACGGCGAAAATCAGTGGCATATTACGAAATACCGTCCAGCCGCCTTCTTCAATAATGTGGACGATTTGCGCAAATAAGTTATCGGGTGCAGTGAGCGCTTCGCCGACAAACATCGGGTTGCGCAGCATAATGGCGATACCGACCACAATCCCGGCAAACGGGAATAGCAGGACCGGGGTAAACATTGCGCCACCAAAACGTTGTATTTGACTGAGCATTTTAAATCCTCATGTAACAACCTGTAGGGGAAGTGACCTTATTCTTTAACGCGGGTCTGAGAAGCAGAGTAGGGAGTACGTGAGGGGTTATCTTTGTCCGTCGCACCGATTCGTGATCGCATTCATGGTTTTTGTTTGCACCAAGTTGTCTACTTTTCGTCATAAAACTGTACACGACGATTTCACTTGAAATTTTCACCTGATGAGGTTGTTTGCAACTTCAATAAAAACAGCCTATTAATTTATAGGACGTGGATTATTTAAGCGCAGTGCGAAACGCCAGAGAGGTCTATCAGTGATCTACAAATCCATAGCCGACAGGCTACGCATTCGGCTCAATTCCGCCGATTATCATATTGGCAGCCCATTGCCTGCGGAGGTTCGCCTGGCGGAAGAGTTTGGCGTCTCGCGTATGACCATTCGCAAGGCGATAGATCTGCTGGTGGGGTGGGGATTGGTGGAGCGTCGCCACGGTAGCGGCACTTATGTCGCGAAGAAAGATGTGCATCATGAAACCACCAACCTGACCGGATTTATCGAGGTGATGCGCAATCAGGGCAAGGAAGTAGTAAGCGACGTGCTGGAGTTTACTATTATGCCCGCGCCACCCGCTATCGCTAGCCAGCTGCGCATCAAGATTGATGAACGGATCTACTACTCGCGCCGGGTTCGTTCGGTCGACGGCAAGCCTCTGATGGTAGAAGACAGCTATATGCCCGCGAAGCTCTATCGCAATTTGTCCGTTGCCCACCTGGAGGGGTCAAAATTCAGCTATATCGAAGATGAATGCCACATCATCGTGCGCGGCAATTATGAGAGTCTCACGCCTGTACTGGCCGATAAAAAGATGGCGAAGCTGCTGAATGTCGATGAGCAGACACCTATTCTGCGTATCACCTCGCTGTCATACAGCGACAGCGGCGATTTCGTGAATTACTCGGTGATGTTCAGAAATGCCAGCGAGTACCAGGTGGATTACCATTTACGGCGGGAGCATGTGAAAGTATAGGGAATAGGGGTAAGGGCGAACTGCTGAGACACCGTTGAAAAGCAAAAAGCCCGCTTAGTTGCCTAAGCGGGCTTCTCTAAATATGGCTCCTCTGACTGGAGTTGAACTTTTATTTAAGTATTTGATTTTATTATTTTAAATTGACGTTTATTGGTGGCTGGGCCCCCAGTAAAGCCCCTAAAATATTTGCATGTAATAATTGTGATGGATATCTCATTTTAATGGTGACACGACAGTGAGAGCCCGGTGTTTCTCCATAATGGAGAGACTATTCACTTTAGAACTACTATGAGTATGTGGATGCTTAAACATCCAGTTTGCGGTTGGCCAGCCACTCAACCATTGCCGGATCGCGATGAGAGAAGAAGGCACTGGTGGCCGTATCCATTGCAGCTATCTGTGTCATCTCCATCGCACTGAGTTCAAAATCCAGGATGTTGAAATTTTCAATCATGCGCTCCTTGCGAACGGATTTAGCCAGTGAAACGATGCCACGTTGATAGATCCAGCGCAGGACGACCTGGCCGACACTCTTGGCGTATTTCTTGCCAATCTCTGTCAAAATTGGATTCTGAAACAGACCATTGCGGCCTTCAGCAAAAGGTGCCCAAGCCTCAGGCTGGATAGCCCGACTGCTCATCCAAGGCACGGCATGAAGTTGTTGGTTAAACGGATTAACCTCGATCTGATTGACTGCGGGGGGAATGGTGTTAAACGCCATCAGATCCGCGAGGCGGTCGGGATGAAAATTACTGACCCCAATCGCTCGGATTTTGTCGGCAGCAAGCAACTCTTCCATTGCACGCCACGCACCATGAACGTCACCGTAGGGCTGGTGAATCAGATACAAATCAACGTAATCAAGCTGTAGACGATTCAGTGAGCGCTCAAATTGTGCTTTTGCACCTGCATAGTTGGTGTCTTGCAACCAGAGTTTGGTGGTAACAAAGAGTTCATTGCGTGCAATGCCGCTTTGCTTCAGGGCATTACCCACCTGTGCCTCATTCTGGTAAGAGGCGGCAGTATCTATTAGACGATATCCGGTCGCTATGGCATCAATAACAGCCCGCTCGCATTCGGCGGGGTCTGTCATCTGAAAAACACCAAATCCCAGCAACGGCATCTGAATACCGTTATTCAATGTTACCGTGTTCATGGTCTTGTCCTGTGTAAATGTACCTATACCAGGAAGCATAACGCACGCGCGATAATAAGATTAGATGCTATAATCTGCATGCCTTTATTAGTTGGACTAATAAATAGAATGGAAAACTACAATGATCTGGCCACGTTCGCACTGGTCGCCAAAGAGCGTAGCTTCACCCGGGCAGCAGCGAAGCTGGGTGTCTCTCAGTCAGCCCTGAGTCAGA
Organism: Serratia sp. 14-2641; assembly: GCF_001692375.1. Lineage (NCBI taxonomy): Bacteria > Pseudomonadati > Pseudomonadota > Gammaproteobacteria > Enterobacterales > Yersiniaceae > Serratia > Serratia sp. 14-2641. The sequence continues at coordinate 449,662 of NZ_LXKR01000001.1, forward strand.
CTATCAGGGTGCTTGAAGAGAAACTGGGCTTGCGGTTACTCACTCGTACAACGCGTAGCGTTTCTCCCACAGAAGTTGGAGAACAAATTCTTAATCTGCTTTCACCGCGGCTTGAGGAAATTGAAACCGAAATTGCGCGGCTAAAAGCACAGAAGGAACGCCCGGCAGGTACTCTTCGCATAACTGCGGGGGAACACCCAGCGGTGTATATCGTTCAGCCTGCGCTGTCGGCGTTTCTGGCGGAATACCCTGATATTCGTGTCGAACTGATGGTCGATTACGGGCTGTCAGATATTGTGTCGGAGCGCTATGACGCCGGTGTCCGGCTCGGAGAGGAGATAGCCAAGGATATGATCGCGGTACGCATCAGCCCGGATATTCGCATGGTCGTCGTCGGCTCACCGGATTACTTTTCTACCCATCCAGTGCCGCAGCATCCTCAGGAACTGACTCAACATAATTGTATTAGTATTCGATTACCGACCTATGGTGGCATCTTCCCCTGGGAATTTGAAAAAGAGGGAAGGGAAATTAAAGTTCGGGTGGATGGGCAGTTAGTTTTTAATAATATAACCTTACGGCTTAATGCCGCACTGTGCGGTATCGGTCTTGCCTACATACCCGAGGATATTGTTAGCGAGCATATTGCAGCCGGACGATTAATCACCGTTCTGCAAGATTGGTGTCCGTTTATTGCGGGTTATCACCTTTACTATCCTAATCGGCAGCATACTTCCCCTGCGTTTACGTTGCTGTTGAATGCGCTCCGCTATAAGCAATAGTGGAGTCACCAACGACTCCACTATTTATTTATCACTGAAGATTTTTATCTTTCAGGAATTTTGAGACCAGATCGGCGATTTCAACGTTATTCAAATCAGAGAAGGGGAAATGAGTATTTCCTTTAATACCGATTTCCGGCAGATGGATAACCGTCACGTCTCCGCCATGTTTATTCACTACATCCCGCCATTGACGCGCAACAGCCAACCGGGCGCGCCAGCTATCCTGTGCAGGCAAGGCCGTCGGTTTATCCGGGATATTGTCGCCGTAGATAATCAGCACAGGAATTTTAGTCAGTGCCATAAACTGATCCAGAGGCACCGATTCCCCTTTTACGGTATCAAAGGCGTTCTTGGTTGGCGGCGGGACTTCGCCTTGTGGAAAGACAAAGCTGCTGCCAGGTTCAAACGCGACTATCCCTTTTACGTTGGCATTCTTCATCGCTGTAAACCAGCCGGGGCCGCCCCCCTGAGAGTGGGTAAACAGAATGGCCGGGCCGGATTTATCCACGACGGCTGACATGGCATCCGCAATCACATTGATATCAAAGGGGCCGGTGTTGGGGGTCATCTGACGGTAGTACTGGTTTAATGTCTCTTTATCGTGGGAGAACTGTACACCCTCGAAGAAATCGGGCCAGACACCCAGACGGAACTGATTAAACCATAGTTGCTCATCGGCAACCGGTTTGACGGTTCCCTCCACCATACTGCGACCGGCGTTCCCCCGACGTGGTTGATCAACCAGATAGGTCGAGAAACCACGGCGCAAGAAGATGTTCTGAAAACCCTCGCGGCCGTCCGGTGTGCTTTCCCATGTTCTGGCGGACTGTCCAGCACCGTGCAGCATCACAATGGGATATTTGTGTGGGTTCTCTGGGATCTGATAAAACACAGAGGCGTGATCGCCATGATAGGTCTGGCCTGTCGGATCCAGCGGTTTTTTCGCATCAAACTGCCCTGGTGTCGTAACGACAGCACCACCTGCGGCAAAACTTCCCTGAGACTGGATAACCAAGGGGGTTGTGGGGGCAGCAAAGGCAGATTGAGAAACCAATCCGCCAACCAACATACAGGCGGTGAGTGTTTTCAGTAAGGCTTTCAAGATATTTTCCTCATGTCATCACGGATAACTGAATCATAGAGAGATTTTCACAAATGACTATGCTGTTAAAACGAATGAGTTAATAAGCAGGGCTAATTAACGGATAGGCTTTTTGCATCTGATATCAATAATATTTTTGAGCTCAGTGTATTTCACTCGTCTGCCGTCCATTAATATCTCAGTGAAGCCCTGTTTCAGCGAAAAGGCAAAAGCTGTATTTCATTATCGTGGGTACTGGTCGTCCGTGACTTTTTCCATCCACGTCACGGTTTTACCGTCCTGTGATTCTGAAACAGCAATATGCACCATCGGCTCTGTTGCGGATGCGCCATGCCAGTGTTTGACACCCGGCGGGATCCAGACTATATCGCCAGTTTTGATTGGCTGGGCCGATCTTTCCCATTCCTGTACCCAACCCGTGCCGGAAGAGACGATGAGTGTCTGTCCAAGGGGATGCGTGTGCCAGGCTGTTCGTGCTCCGACTTCAAATGAGACGGTTCCCCCAGAAATTCGGGCCGGGGGAGAGCCTTTAAACCGTGAGTCAACCTTGGCCGTGCCGGTAAAGTACTCAGGAGCACCCAACGTCGTGGGTTGTGAGCCCGCAGGGCTCACGGTCACTGCCTCCTGCGTTGCGGCAATAGCCTGCGAACCGGGCAGTAAAAGCGCCGCTAGTGTGATAAGGAAGATTTTCATATCTATTCAATCCATTAACGAGAGAAATACCAATTAATCCATTGTAGAAAAAAACTATTTCCCTTCTTTAAACACTTCTTTTGCAATGGATATCGCTGTTACTGCCGTTGGCCACCCTGAATAGAAAGCAAGCTGGGTGATGGTTTCGACCAACTCTTCCTCAGTGACACCGTTCTGGCGAGCCAGACGTAGATGAGAACGCAACTGGTCAGGACGATCCATCGCCACCAGAGCACTGACGGTCACCAGGCTCCGATCACGTTTTGAGAGCTGTGGTCGTTCCCAGATATCGGCATACAGGACATCGTCAGTGAGTTGCGCCATCTTGGGGGCGATATCCCCCATCAATTGTTGCGCCCGAGACGGTTTTTCTGTTTTATTTTTCGCCGCATCCTGCGCGTGAGCAAGGGTGGCCATTGAACCGGCAAAGGTAAGAGCGGTGCAGAGCAGGTACTGCTGAATCTTGTTTTTCATCATCCATTTCCTTTGTTATCGGCACGATTAAAGATGGGAGGGTTATGTCGGTGACGATAACGTGAGTTTACAGAATGCTTCATGTCACCAGGCTGACCGCTGCCTGACAAGTTTGTCAGAATCGGTACTGAAGCTATTTTCACCAAAGGAAAGGGAGGTTTTTTCGATAAGCGAAGGCCTGTGACAACGCGAATATCGAGTGAATACAGGTTATACGGTGATTGATTACCCCTTAAGCAAAGCGAGTTAAGCCATAATTAGACGTTCTTAATTTTTAACCTGCGATGCCAAACCTCACATAACGATGTGCCTCTTTTTCAGCGAGTTCACTGTTTATGGCGAGAGTCAGCCCGAAGGTATTGATCCCATTCTGGCTACTGGCAAACACATCGCCACGATGCATTATCGCCACCGCCCTGACGATGGAAAGTCCGAGTCCATGGTGTGTATCACTGCGTGTACGGGAAGGATCAGCACGATAAAAGCGTTCAAACAAACGTTTCAGGTGCTCATCTGAGATGGCTGATCCAATGTTGGCGACCGCGATGGAGGCCAGATTATTCTCTCTGCCGATCGTCACCTTCACGGTGGTACCAGGAACAGCATGTCGGGCGCTGTTTTCCAGTAAATTCGCTAGAGCGCGGTGGAAAAGTCGCCGATCAATGCGTGCCGTGAGATCTCCCTCGACATGAATAGACAGGTTTTTTTCAGCGAATGACGGCTCCACATACTCCGTGGTCTTGTAGGTCTCTTCACTCAGAGACACGTCGGTTAACTGGGTTGCATGCTCCCCAGCCTGAGCATGGGAGAGGAACAGCATATCGTTGACGATAGAGGTCATTCTCTCGAGTTCTTCCAGATTGGACTCCAGTAACTCCTCGAGTTCATGCGTTTCGCGTTGCCGTGACAGACCGAGTTGCGTTTGCCCCATCAGGTTGGTCAGCGGGGTTCTCAGTTCATGAGCCACATCGGCGTTAAAACTTTCAAGTTGTCGCCAGGCGATTTCCTGCCGTTCGAGTACGCCATTGAATGCCACGGCCAGCTTTTGCAGTTCATCCGGCAGCGTTGAGGTATCCAGGCGCTGCCCGTAATTTCCCGGTGCAAGGTGATGGGCCTGGGCGCTGAGTTTGTTGACAGGGCGCATGCCTATTCTGGCAATCACAAACCCCAACAGGGCCACTAATAAAACACCGATTGCGCTGATGAAGATCAGTGTACGGGTAAATTCATTCAGGGTACCCATATACGGTGTAGAGTCGATGGCCACTACATAGCGCAGTGCGGGGCGCTCCCCTTGGGCAGGAATTTCCGACATCAATATAAACAGAGAGCATGACTCTTCTGTGGCACCGGGAACTTTGCTGAATCCTTTGCTCAGCGAAGCCCAGGTTACACCGCTAGGTGGCGGGCCACCCACCTGAAGCCGGGGATCCTCACTGAGGATCCAATACTGTACGCGGCCACCCTCAGCCGTGGCCAAATCGGTAAATTTGGTCGTCAGCGTTTGCCAGCCGTCTAGCGTGGTGCGGGAGAGGATCCAGGGTGCCATCAGCGACTCCCTGAACTGCAATTCGTTATGCATTTGCTTTTGCAATGAATCATGCAGGGAACTCCGCAGCACAATACCCAGAACGGAAACGATCAGTATGGAGGCCAAGGCAAACATCAGCGCCAATCGTCCAGAGATAGAACGCTTAATCATGATAACTTTCTCTATTTAGCCTGGCGTTCGGGGCGGGTTTCAAGGACATATCCCATGCCTCGCACCGTATGCAGCAGTTTGACCGGGTAGGGTGCATCAATTTTCGCCCTCAGGCGTTTTATCGCGACCTCAACCACATTGGCATCGCTGTCAAAATTCATGTCCCAGACCTGCTCTGCAATCATCATTTTTGACAGGATCTCTCCCTGATGTCTGGCTAACAGGCTTAACAGAGCGAACTCTTTTGCGGTCAGTTCAAGACGTTCACCGGCTCTTGTGACACGCCTTGCCAGCAGGTCCAGATGCAGATCGTTAATGTGCAATTGAGTAACATCTACGCCATCACTCGGACGTCGCCGCAACAACGCCTGGATACGGGCAACCAGTTCAATCAGCGAAAAAGGTTTAGGCAGATAGTCGTCCGCACCCTGACGCAGACCCTTGACACGTTCATCAACCGAACCGCGAGCAGATAACATCAGCACCGGGGTTTGCTTGCTGGCGCGAAGACCTTCCAGAACACTATAACCATCCATGCCAGGCAACATGACATCCAGCACAATCGCATCGTAATCATACTCAAGGGCCTGGTACAATCCGTCCGTACCGTTGGCTGCCACATCTACGGTAAAACCCAGTTCGCTGAGTGCGCGATTGATATAGGAAGACGTCTTCTCCTCATCTTCTACCAACAGTAACCGCATGTTCGTATCTCCCTTACCCATCAGGGCAATAAACGTCTTATTTCACGTATCTTAGCGGTTCATGACCAACACCAGGCTGACATTTTCCTGACATTTTTGTCAGAAAAGTATTTTTCTAACTGACAGAAATGTTATCTGGCCGTCATGCTGATGTCAGCATCCCCCCCGTAGACTACCTGCAAGCCTACCCCCTCGCAAAAAAGACCAAAAGGCGTGTCGGGGTAATACGTTGTTTATTTTAGATATCTGGAGAATTCTTGAAATGAAATACAACGTTTTTAAAACAACATTATTAGCGGCAGTGATCACTCTTTCATCTGGGGGCGCAATGGCAGCAGATTATAAATTAAATCCGTTTACGTTGACCTATGACGGCGCGATTACTGAAAACGTGAAAGGAAAAGTCAATATTCACCCGGTCACTTACAAGTTGAATGGGCTGGACATTGCAGCCAACGTGTATACCCCGGCGAATTATGACCCCGTTAAAAAATACCCGGCAGTCGTTGTGGCTCACCCCAATGGCGGTGTGAAAGAGCAAGTTGCTGGCTTGTATGCCCAGCGTCTGGCAGAACAGGGCTACATTACCATTACTGCTGATGCGGCGTATCAGGGCGCGAGCGGTGGTTTGCCCCGTAATGTCGACAAACCGGCGTACCGGATTGAAGACATTCACGGCATGGCAGATTTCATCACCCAGTATCCTGGCGTAGACACTGTCCGTTTAGGCCTGCTGGGTATCTGCGGAGGAGGAGGCTACTCCTTGAAGGCAGGGCAAACCGACAAACGATTTAACGCCATTGCTACGTTGAGCATGTTTGACTCTGGCCTGGTAAGACGCAACGGTTATCAAGATTCACAACTCGCCACGATACAAGAACGTCTAAAGCAAGCCTCTGATGCGCGAGCACAGGAGGCCTCTGGCGGTGAGGTTATTTATCTGGGAGATGCAAAGCTGACGGATGAACAAATTGCCAAACTGCCGTTTGACCTCTATCGGCAGGGTTTTGAGTACTACGGCAAGACTCACGCACACCCCAACTCGACCTTCAGATACACCGCCAGCAGTCTGCTTGACTTAATGAGATTCGATGCGGCAAGCAATATGGATTTAATTAATAAGCCGCTATTGATGATAGCAGGCAGTAAAGCCGACTCTCTATATATGAGTGAAAAAGCGTTTAAAGGCGCGAGCAACGCGAAAGATAAGGAACTGTTCCTGATTGACGGTGCAACCCATATTGAAACCTATTGGAAGCCGGAATATGTGAATCAGGCTATGGGGAAACTGGATCAGTTTTACGGGAAAAACTTGTAAGAATAAAACGACTCACCCCCTCTCTTATCTTGCGTCAATACATGCGGATAGAAGTATCACTTTGTCTGTTATGCCGCTGCCATAGTCATTTTTATGGCAGCAGTATCAGCCTGCCCAGCGAAGGCATTGATGATCACGGATGACTCACGTTACCTCTAGGAGAACGCTATGAATACATTACGGCTCACTTCACTGATAAAATATCTGATTTTATTTCTGGCGTTCACTGTCAGTAGTGTAAATGCAATAGATGAGGCAGTAGATGGCAATACGCGACGGATCCTGATTGTCTATTTCTCTCAACCTGAGGATGTAAAATTAGACGGGGTCGATGGTATATCGGGGGCGAGCGTATTGCAAAAAAACAGTGTGGTTCTGGGTAGTACCCAGTATGTGGCACAGATTATCCAGAAGGAAACCGGCGGCGATTTATTCCGTATTGAAACGGTTAAACCCTATCCTAATCAGCATGATCCTCTGTTGAAATATGCAGAACAAGAAGTGAAAAATGGGGCTCGGCCCGAATTGAAAGGAAAAATAGAAAATCTTGCCGATTATGACCAGATATTTATTGGTTATCCCATCTGGTGGTACAAAATGCCGATGGCGATGTACAGCTTTTTTGAACAGCATGATTTTAGTGGAAAAATGCTTATCCCCTTTACTACCCATGGTGGCAGTCGTTTCTCTGACTCGCTGCGCGAAATCAAACGTCTGCAACCCAATGCACAGTTGGTCACGCAAGGCCTCGCCATCTCAAGAAATGATGTGACTGATGATGATACTCCAACGGAGATTATCAACTGGTTAAGCAAATTACCGAATAGGCCGTGATAGCAGGTCAGTGAATGAAAGCAAAATATAAATTTCAGGTTGTGCAGGATATAGTAATGATGATTATCCTGTTGTCGCTGATGGGATTTCATCTGTGGGGAGAAAGTATTCATGAATGGTTGGGTATGGTCTTTTTAATGTTCCTTTTTCTCCATAATGGGCTAAATATTCACTGGTTTAGAAAACTGGTTCAGGGGAGGTATTCTGCTTTCAGGTTCATGCAAGTCAGCGTAAATCTCTTACTGGTACTGCTACTGTTATCTGCCATTATCAGTGGACTGATGTTATCAAAACATCTCTTGCCTGATTTACCCATTCACAGTTCCTCTGATCTGGTCAGAAAGGTCCACATGACCAGTGTTCATTGGGGGCAAATCATCATTGCCGTCCATTTGGGCATGCACTGGAAAATGCTGGCCAATTTTTTTGCTAAGGTCTGGAATATTTCACCTCTCTCGTTTCTCTCAACGCGATTGATGCCCGCTATTTTCTTCAGTATTACGGTGTATGGACTGCATGCTTTCATTTGCCGCAATTTACTACCCTATTTGCTTCTTCAAGTCGATTTTGCCTTTTTTAATTTTGAAGAGTCTACGGTTTTTTTCTATTTTGACTTCTTTGCTATTACCATTTTATTTGCATCTCTGATGCGGTTTACAGGGGCTATTTATTCACATTGGCAAGGTTAATTGGTTCGGTATGAAAATTCGCAAAAATAGTGGGATCGCCATCGTTCAGTTAATCAGTGGGGGCAGTTCAGAGATACCCGAATTTTAGACCGTTAGCCGGGCACTGAAAAGCAAAAATCCCGCTTAGGCAACTAAGTGGGATTTTCTAATTTGTTCCGTGAGCTCGGATTGGCTATGTTCTGCAAGTTGATCGGTCTAAACTGATGACATTATTGGGATAATGGCGCTAGAAATGGCATAGCCAAGGATACCATAATTTAGCCGATTCGAGTCCCAATGAAGCCCCCAAAATGTTGGATGCCAGTATACCAATATGGAACAGAGTATAATTTGATTTGAAAAAAGGGATCTTACTTTGAGACACCATGGACAACAGTGGCTGTCCATGGCATTAAATTTATGGCTCCTCTGACTGGACTCGAACCAGTGACATACGGATTAACAGTCCGCCGTTCTACCGACTGAACTACAGAGGAATCGTGTGAACGAGGCGAATAATAGCGAGGCGTATTGGGTTTGTCAAAGCACTAAAGTGAGGGAAAAGTGCGTTTGCTGCCAGATTGAGCATATTGGCTCGTTTTTCGGCACTTTGCTTTGATGAACAACGCGAAAAATGCGGTTCTATAGGGATGACAAAGAGTAACGGGTTCAACATACAGCTAAACGGGCGCAGTATGCAGCCCCCACAAAGTGAGCTGGTTGCCCATTTCGCCATTCCCCTGTCATGACAGAATGTTAAGCAGTACCGCCATAAAGCGATCCCACTAAAATACTACTCATCGAATATAAATTAATCAGGAAGGGTCTTAACGCCATCTGGATGGGGCCACCAACGAAACCCCAAAATATTTGCTTATTTTTTACCAAACTGTGATCGAGATTGTTTTTTTAGTTTTCAGCGTTAGGATGCTTGGTTTTTTTAATAAAATTGATATAAATCAAAATAATAGCGCTAAGCGCCTGACGATAAGTGATTTTTTTTAAGATTCTTCTATGTTACTCTGGAGGGCATTCTATGCTGATGCCAGTAATGAAGCTCTCGCAGATCTTGTCAATGCTTGCTTTATTACTCTATGCTACGCCAAGCCATTTTTATAGCGGTAAACCACGCCGTTCCTTTGTTTCCCGGAGTTTTTTAGTAATGAAAAAAACAATCGCCATAGCCGCATTGTGTGTGTTGCTGGCAGGGTGCCAGACTGCGAAAACCAAACCTGCCACCGCCGCCGGTGTCCCTGCACCAACCCCAGTTACACCAAGCGCTACCGTTACGCAGCCAGCTCAGCCGATGGCTTCTGTCGGTACCGATGACATCATGTATCCCTGCATGAAAGAGCTGAATGCTCTGCAACAGGTTAGCCCGCGGTTGTATCAAACCCGTAGCGTAGAATTGAACGATATTGTGGCGCAGGCCAAGCTTTACATGCGCATTCGTGACAATGTCAGCACCGAAATCCATCAAATCATGGATGCCGCCTATCAGTTCCGCATTGCCAAAACCTGTAACCGTATCAGCACCGATCTGACCAATGCCTTGATCGAGCGTGTGACTGGCGCCTAACGCGCATACCCCGTATTCAGATATTCCGGGAATACATGGTGTTGTACCAGAAACGCTCTCTTAGGGAGCGTTTTTGTTTTCTGCTCATCCAAAATGCCCTCCAGTTGCACCAGCAAGGTGCGCCAGCAAATTCTTCTTGTTCTCTTCTAACGCTCGTTGCCCGCTAAAACCAGTGAACCTCCTCATTTTTACGGCTGAGAGCGCCAGCAAATCGGCTCTATTTTTGTATGCGCCGTCACAATGGCTAGATTTTTGCTTGGATAAACGCGGGTAAATCGGTTGCGCTCTCGCGCAAATTATTTTCCCCGACTACACATAAAGTGACTGCTCCACGTCATTTACCCGTCGTCCTGCAATTGCCGCCGTTATTGGCCGCAATTTGCACCTGGCCGGGTCTACGGTCTTTCGCTAAAACAGTGCTGAGGAATGCAAAATGTCATTGAGATTGCTAAAAACCCCGCTTGCTGCTCTGCTTATTGGTTGTTTTAGTACGGCTTTTTCTGCACATGCCGATATCGTGATTGGCGTCGCCGGGCCATTCTCCGGCCCAAATGCTACCTATGGGGATCAATACTGGCGTGGGGCCTCGCAGGCTGCCGCAGACATCAATGCGGCCGGGGGGATTAAAGGGGAAAAAATCAAGCTGGTGCAAGGCGATGATGCTTGTGAACCTAAGCAGGCAGTCTCGGTAGCTAACCGGTTGGTCGATCAGGATCACGTCGCTGCGGTGGTGGGGCACTTCTGCTCGTCTTCCACCATGCCCGCTTCAGAGGTGTATGACGAAGCCGGGATCATTGCCATCACACCCGGTTCCACCAACCCGCAAATCACCGAACGTGGCATGAATAACATGTTCCGCATGTGCGGCCGCGACGATCAGCAAGGGGTTATCGCCACCAATTACATGTTGGATACCCTGAAGGCGAAAAAGATTGCCGTCATCCATGACAAGGACACCTATGGCCAGGGCTTGGCAGATGCCGCCAAGGCAGAAATGAACAAACGTGGCGTGAAGGAAGTGATGTATGAAGGGCTGTCGCGCGGTGAGAAAGACTTTAACGCCCTGGTGACCAAAATCGCCTCGGTGGATCCAGACGTGGTGTATTTCGGCGGCTGCCATCCAGAGGCAGGTCCGCTGGTGCGCCAGATGCGTGAGCAAGGTGTGAAAGCAAAATTCTTCTCCGGCGACTGTATTGTTACCGAGGAGCTGGTAACGGCGGCCGGAGGACCACAGTACACCACTGGCGTGCTGATGACCTTCGGTAACGATCCGCGTCAGATCCCAGAAGGGAAGGCGGTGATTGCCAAGTTCCGCGAGAGTGGATTTGAACCAGAAGGGTACACGCTGTACTCCTACGCATCGATCCAGGCCATCGCCGCTGCGTTCAATGCCACCGGCGGTAAAGACAGCGCCAAGGCCAGCGAGTGGTTGAAATCTCACGATGTGGATACCGTGATGGGGAAAAAAGCCTGGGATAAAAAAGGTGACCTGAAGGTATCAGACTACGTGGTCTACCAATGGGATGACAAAGGCAAATATCACCAGCTCTGATGTAAAGATCAACGGATCCGAGCGTATGGCGGATCCGTTCCTTAACCCCCTTTGGGCCGCGTGGTGCTGAACTTGCGGCTCGCCCATCAGGTGAGATTGCTTATTATGGATGTATTCTTCCTGCAACAGCTGATTAACGGCCTGACCCTTGGCGCGGTGTATGGCCTGATCGCCATCGGCTACACCATGGTGTACGGCATTATTGGCATGATCAACTTCGCCCACGGCGAGGTGTATATGATTTCTGCCTATCTGTGTGCAATTGGCCTGGCGCTGCTCTCTTTCTTTGGTCTCCACTCTTTCCCGCTGTTGATCCTGGGCACCCTGGTATTCACCATAGTGGTCACCGGTGTTTATGGCTGGGTGATTGAACGTATCGCTTATAAACCGCTGCGAAACTCCACGCGTCTGGCTCCGCTCATTTCTGCCATCGGTATGTCGCTGATCCTGCAAAACTATGCGCAGATCAGCCAAGGGCCGCGCCAGCAGGGGATCCCCACGCTGCTGGACGGCGTTTTTCGGCTCAATTTTGATGGCGGTGTGATCCAGATTACCTACACCAAGGTATTTATTCTGGTCGCTGCACTATTGGGTATGGCGGTGCTTACCTACGTGATCCAACGCACGCGGCTGGGGCGTATCTGCCGGGCTACCCAACAGGATCGCAAGATGGCGTCGATACTCGGCATCAATACCGATCGGGTGATCTCGCTGGTGTTTGTGATCGGCGCGGCGATGGCCGGGCTGGCAGGGGTGCTGGTCACCATGAACTACGGCACCTTCGATTTTTACGTGGGCTTTATTATCGGCGTCAAAGCCTTCACCGCAGCGGTGCTGGGGGGCATTGGCTCATTACCCGGCGCGATGCTCGGAGGCTTGCTGCTTGGGGTGGCAGAGGCACAGTTCGCCGGCATGGTGAACTCGGATTACAAGGATGTGTTTTCATTCGGTCTGCTGGTGGTGATCCTGATTTTCCGCCCTCAGGGCCTGCTGGGGCGGCCAATGGTCGCTAAGGTGTGAGGGAAAACTATGTCTCAATCCACTGTTCATCAAGGGCTGAGTGTTAAACGCAGCCTGTTGGATGCGGTTCTCGCGGGCCTGATCGCGCTGATTGTGTTTGGCCCGATCGTCGGCATCGTGCTGGACGGCTACAGTTTCAACTTTGAGCCACGCCGCCTCGTGGTGATTATTGCGGTAGTGATGGCGGGGCGGTTGTTACTCAGCCTGTTTTTGCAAACGCCGCTGGGGCGCAAGGTGTCGGCGCGTTTTGAGGGGGGCAATGACGGTGTCTATGTTCGGCCAGTCGGCGCCAGAACGAGCCTGCGTTGGATCCTGCCACTACTGGCGGTGTTGGCATTGCTGTTCCCGTTTATGGCGACCAAATACCTGCTGACCGTGGCGATCCTCGGCCTGATTTATGTGTTGTTAGGGCTAGGATTGAACATTGTGGTGGGGCTGGCCGGGCTGCTCGATCTGGGTTACGTGGCGTTTTATGCCATTGGTGCCTACGGTCTGGCGCTGGGCTATCAGTATTTGGGCCTGGGTTTTTGGGCGATGTTGCCGTTGGGGGCGCTAATGGCGGCGCTGGCCGGGGCATTGCTGGGGTTCCCGGTGCTGCGTATGCACGGTGACTATCTGGCGATTGTGACGCTGGGCTTTGGTGAGATCATCCGCCTGGTGCTGAACAACTGGGTATCGTTAACCGGAGGGCCAAACGGCGTTTCGGTTCCTGCACCGACCCTGTTCGGCCTGGAGTTTGGCCGCCGAGCCAAGGAAGGGGGAGTACCGATCCATGAGTTCCTCGGTATTACCTATAACCCCAACCTGAAGTTTATCTTCATCTACGCGGTGTTGTGCCTGGTGGTGTTGCTGGTGCTGTTCGTCAAACATCGGTTGACGCGGATGCCGATAGGGCGGGCGTGGGAAGCGTTACGGGAGGATGAAATCGCTTGCCGTTCGCTCGGGCTTAATCATGTGCTGGTCAAACTCTCGGCGTTTATGATGGGGGCTTCCACCGCGGGTATCGCCGGGGTGTTCTTTGCCACCTATCAAGGGTTCGTCAATCCTACCTCATTCACTTTCTTTGAATCGGCGCTGATCCTGGCGATCGTGGTATTGGGTGGAATGGGATCGACTATCGGTGTCGTGCTGGCGGCCTTTGTCCTGACGGTGGCCCCGGAACTGCTGCGCAGCTTTGCCGAATATCGAGTGTTGCTGTTTGGCGTACTGATGGTGTTGATGATGATCTGGCGGCCACGCGGCCTGGTGCGTATCAGCCGTAGCAGCTTTACGCCACGCAAGGGGGTAGCACCATGAGCGATGCCATTTTGCGCGTTGAACATTTGATGATGCACTTCGGCGGCATCAAAGCGCTGAACGATGTGAATCTCGAAGTGGAGCGTGGGTCGATCACCGCGTTGATCGGCCCGAACGGCGCGGGGAAAACCACGGTGTTCAACTGCCTGACGGGGTTTTACCGTGCCAGCGGCGGGGCGATCCTGCTCAATACCCACAAACGGCCGATTGATGTGATCCGTATCCTCGGCCAGAAATTCCGTGCCGGGGACTGGATTAACCCCGCGCAACTGGGGTCGCGTCTGTACTACAAAATGTTTGGTGGCACACATCTGGTGAACCGTGCCGGATTGGCCCGCACCTTCCAGAATATCCGCCTGTTCCGTGAGATGTCGGTGGTGGAGAACCTGCTGGTGGCACAACACCGTTTGAGTAACCGCAACCTGATTGCTGGCGTGCTCAATACGCCTGCCTATCGCCGGGCAGAAAATGAAGCACTGGACCGCGCATTTTACTGGCTGGAGGTGGTTGAGTTGGTGGACTGTGCCAACCGGCTGGCGGGGGAGATGTCCTACGGCCAGCAGCGGCGGCTGGAGATTGCCCGCGCGATGTGCACCACCCCGGAAATGATCTGCCTGGATGAACCTGCCGCCGGGTTGAACCCGGTGGAAACCGCGACCCTGAGCCGGATCATCCGCTTTCTGCGCCAGCATCATGAAATTACCGTGCTACTGATCGAACATGATATGGGAATGGTGATGGAGATTTCCGACCGGGTGATCGTACTGGACCACGGCAATGTGATCGCCGAGGGAACGCCGCAGGAGATCCAACACAATGACAGCGTGATCGCCGCCTATCTGGGCGCAGACGAAGAGGAGCTGGCGGGATGAGCGAGGTGATGCTGGAATTTCGCGAGGTGGATGTCCATTACGGCCCGATCCAGGCGCTGCAACAGGTGTCATTGCAGGTCAGGCAAGGGGAAACCGTAGCGTTGATCGGGGCCAACGGGGCGGGGAAATCCACCTTGCTGATGTCAATCTTTGGCCAACCCCGCATCAGCGGTGGGCAGATCCTGTTTCAGGGGACGGATATCAGCCAGCGGTCGACGCATTTTGTGGCCAGTAGCGGTATTGCCCAGGCCCCGGAAGGGCGGCGGATTTTCCCTGACATGAGCGTGGAAGAAAACCTGCTGATGGGCACTATTACCCTCGGCAGCCATCATGCTGTTGAAGATATGCAACGGATGTATGAGCTGTTTCCCCGCCTGAAAGAGCGGCGTAACCAGCGGGCGATGACCATGTCCGGCGGTGAGCAGCAAATGCTGGCGATAGCCCGTGCGCTGATGAGTCGGCCAAAGCTGCTGTTGCTGGATGAGCCTAGCTTGGGGCTGGCACCGATCATCGTCAAACAGATCTTCAGCATTCTGCGTGAACTGGCCAACGGCGGCATGACGATTTTCCTGGTGGAGCAGAATGCCAATCATGCCTTGAAACTGTCCGATCGGGGTTATGTGATGGTCAATGGGCAAATCCGCCTGAGCGGCAGCGGCGCGGAACTGCTGAGCAATCAGGAGGTGAGAAAGGCTTATCTGGGGGGCGCATAAAGGCAATCGCCCCGATGAGGGGCGCATTGACATCCTTGATCGAAGGGGCGCAGCATGTGTGCCCCTGCTGTTGAAAAAAACAGCGTCACAAAAACGTGATCTAGGTCGCATTCTGGTTACGGGTTAGTTAAAATGGCGCCACTGCCAGCCCCTGTTCCGGAACACCTTACGATGGATGAAATCAGTACTTCCCGCTCGACCGCCTGGATGCGCGTGGTCGTCTTGGCCATTTCGGCATTTATCTTTAATACCACCGAATTTATCCCTGTCGGATTATTGAGTGATATTGCCCAAAGCTTTGGGATGCAAACCGAGCAGGTGGGGCTGATCATCACCATTTATGCCTGGATCGTTGCCACGATGTCGCTGGTTTGTATGTTGCTGACCAGCAAGATTGAGCGGCGTAAGCTGCTGATCGGGGTATTTATCCTGTTTATTGCCAGCCATGTGCTCACCGCGGTGGCCTGGAACTTTACCACCTTGGTGATCTCGCGTGCCGGTGTGGCGCTGGCGCACTCGGTGTTCTGGTCAATCACCGCGTCATTGGCCATTCGTGTCGCACCTGCAGGCAAGAAGGCACAGGCATTGAGCATGCTGGCAGGGGGAACCGCGCTGGCGATGGTGTTGGGCTTACCGTTAGGGCGAGTGGTGGGGCAGCTACTCGGTTGGCGTATGACGTTTATTGGCATTGCCGTGTGCGCCACCCTGGCGTTGGTGATGCTGTGGCGCTTGCTGCCGGTGCTGAAAAGCGAGCATTCCGGTTCACTGGCCAGCGTTCCCCTGCTGTTCAAACGCCCGGAGCTGGTCAGCCTGTATATGTTGACCATCATTGTGGTGACCGCGCACTTTACTGCCTACAGCTACATCGAGCCCTTTATCCAGACCGTGGCCGGGTTATCTGCCAACTTCACCACCTTGATGCTGTTGCTGTTTGGTGCTGCGGGTATTGTCGGCAGCCTGCTGTTCAGCCGCTACAGCGAACGTTTCCCGTCGGGTTTCTTCATCGGGGCAATTGGTATGCTGGCCCTCAGCCTGTTATTGCTGTTGCCCGCCTCCGGTAATGAAACGACTCTGACGTTGCTGTGTGTGGTTTGGGGCATGGCCATCATGGCGATTGGTCTTTCAATGCAGGCGAAGGTGCTAAGTCTGGCACCGGATGCGACCGATGTCTCGATGGCGATCTTCTCCGGTTTGTATAACTTTGGGATCGGCGGTGGGGCGTTGCTGGGCAACCAGGTCAGCCTACATCTGGGAATGCCAAACATTGGCTTTGTCGGTGCGCCGCTGGCCCTGATCGCCCTCGGCTGGTGTATATTGAGTTTCTACCGCAGCGAACGCTTGCAGCACCATCGGGCCTGATCCACGTTCCCTTGATTGCCGGGCCCGGCAATCAAGGGCTATCTAAGACGTACCCTCTCTTTTGCTCCCATCTTGCCGCCATGTTTTGCTACCAGATACGCAAAATATCAACGCTCATGTTTCACCGTCATCGAAATGCTGGGATCGGCCCCCAGCTTCATCATTGTGGCCGCTGTCTCTCGTACCAAGCTCCGACATAATGCAATTTATAGGTTTACACCTATATAGCTTTTGACCTATATTGTTAAGGAGCACATGTGTGGGAGATTAAAACAACGGATATGTTTGATGAGTGGTTCAGCCGGTTGGAGGACACTGACAGAGCTTCTGTGCTGGCGTCACTCATTGTACTACGTGAAAAAGGTCCTCAGTTGCCCAGACCTTATGCCGACACGGCAAAGGGATCGCGCTACAGCAACATGAAGGAATTACGCGTGCAAAGCCGAGGCATACCGATACGGGCATTCTTTGCCTTTGATCCACGTCGTCACGGTATTTTGCTTTGTGCTGGTAACAAGGCCGGTAATGAGAAGCGTTTTTATGAGGTGATGATCCCGATTGCCGATCGGGAGTTTACCCAATTTCTGAATACATCAGAGAACAAGGAGTAGGCCATGGGCAGAACACTGGAACAAATCCTGGCGGAAGAAAAACCTGAAGTAGCGGCCAGCGCTGAGCGCATTGCGGCGGATACGCTGCTCAATATTCACCTGGCCGAGCTTCGTGAGCGGGTGCAGAAAACCCAGGTTGAAATGGCGCAGGCGCTTGGCATCAAACAACCCACCGTCGCGGGTATGGAAAAGCCTGGCCGCGATCTGAAACTCTCCTCGCTCAAGCGCTATATCGAGGCTGCGGGGGGCAAGCTGCGTCTGGATATCGAGCTGCCGGATGGTTCGCACTACGGGTTTGTTATTTAATCAACTGGCTCGATGATTCAACCCTAAATCTGTCGCGGATAGGTTTGAACGCTGTAGCTTGCCAGGCGACGGGTATATATTGTTTGCCTATCGTCGGCAACAGCAGCGTCTGAACTTTGCGCCATCTCATCAGGAGTTTGATTATGTCCAGCACTCATCTATCAGGTACCTTTTCGCTCGGCACGCATACCGTCAAGCGGCTCGGCTATGGTGCCATGCAGCTCGCCGGACCGGGAGTTTTCGGTCCGCCGAAGGATCCTGAAACGGCCATCGCCGTTCTGCGTGAAGTGGTTGCCAACGGGGTCAACCATATTGATACCAGCGATTTTTATGGCCCGCACTATACCAATCAAATCATTCGCCAGGCACTGCATCCTTATGCCGACGATCTGGTCATTGTCACCAAGATCGGTGCTCGCCGCGATGAGCAAGGCGCATGGTTGCCTGCGTTTTCTCCGGCGGAGCTGACCCAGGCAGTGCATGATAACCTGCGTAATCTGGGGTTGGATGTGCTTGATGTGGTCAATCTGCGCTGCATGTTTGATGCACACGGCCCGGCAGAAGGGTCGCTTGAAGAGCCACTCTCCGTGCTAGCCGAGCTACAACAGCAGGGGCTGGTTCGCCATATCGGGCTGAGCAATGTCACCTCGGCTCAGGTTGCGCAAGGGCAGAAGATTTGTGAGATTGTCTGCGTACAGAATAATTACAACCTGGCACATCGGGATGACGACGCACTGATCGACGAACTGGCTGGCAAGGGCATTGCCTACGTGCCGTTCTTCCCGCTGGGTGGATTCACGCCGTTGCAGTCTACGACGTTGTCGGACGTTGCGCAGCAGGTGGGAGCCTCGCCTATGCAAGTGGCACTTGCCTGGTTGCTGCAGCGTTCATCAAACATTCTGCTGATCCCAGGGACATCTTCCCTGGCACATCTGAAAGAAAATCTTGCAGCAGCCCAACTCAAACTGCCGGGCGAGGCTATTGCGAAGTTGAATGCGATCTAAGGCAACCCGACAACAGTAACCTCTGCGGGAGCTTTGGGTTCCCGCTAAAAATACATCCTCCCAGCATTCTCAGCCTTCTGCGTATCAACGCCAGTCTTCTTTTCTTTAATGTATTAATAAAATCCATTCTCGTCAGGAAAGAGACAAATGTTGTCTTAAATGTGTCCATCTCATAAGATGATTGTTAATATGTTAACGAATAATCACCAAGACTCACGCCCACAGCCGCTGAGGCGTTATTGATGATAAAGGAGCCGCTATGCCACCTGCCTTTACTAACCGGCCGCCACGTTGGTTGATCCCGCTACTGGGATCGCTGGTGGCTTTTGGCCCGCTGTCGATTGATATGTATCTGCCTGCGTTACCCGCGATGGGGCAACAACTGCATGCCACACAGGGGCAGATGCAGCATTCATTGGGGGCATTCTTTGCCGGTTTTTGCATCGGTATGTTGCTGTACGGGCCGCTTAGCGATCGGCTAGGCAGGCGAAAGCTGTTGCTGAGCGGCATGCTGCTGTTTGTGATTGCCAGCGTGCTATGTACGCAGGTCACGCAGGTTGAGCAACTGGTGGTATTGCGGGCGTTACAGGCATTTGGTAGCGGGGCCGCGGTGGTGATGGCGCGCGCCATCGCCAGGGATGTTTATGCCTCGGAAGAGCTTCCCCGAGTGTTATCGCTAATGACGCTGGTTACCATGATCGCACCGCTGCTGGCCCCGTTGTTGGGCGGTGCTTTGCTGATGGTCTTCGACTGGCAAGCCATCTTCATGTTGTTGGCGGTGGTGGGCTGTATCAGCGGGTTATTGGTGTTCTGGGTACTGCCGGAGACGTTAAAAACTCCACCAGGGCAGTCAGGCAGCATCCTGAAGGCGTTTCATAACTATTGCCTGTTGGTCCGTGACAGAGAAGCGATGGGTATTATTGCTACTCTGGCGTTTTCCTTCGCGGGGATGTTTGCCTTTATTAGCGGCTCTCCCTTTGTCTACATCAGCTACTTCCAGGTGCCCGCTCAGTATTACGGACTGCTGTTTGGCTGCAACGTCATTGGCATGATCGCCGTGCTGCTGCTGAACGTGCGGATGCTGAAGGTCTACAGCCTGCCGCGCTTATTGATGATACAAAGCAGCGCCCAGGTATTGTTTGGGCTGTTGCTACTGGTGTTCCATCAGCAGAGCCTCTCCATCCTGGTGATTCTGGTGGTGTTGTTTATGTCGCTGGTGAATGCTATTGGCACCAACAGCCTGTCGCTACTGTTGCAACAACGTGGTCAACAGGCTGGGAGTGCCAGTGCCCTGGCGATATCGTTGCAGTTTGGTATGGGGGCGTTGGCAAGCCTGGCCGTTTCCTGGTCGCAGGATGACACGCCGTTTGCCATGACGTTGGTGATGGCCGTCTGCGCGGCGCTAGGTTGGGTAGGGCAGAGGATGTCTGTGGCGCGAATAGGTTCACGGCTGCATGAATAGGTAGGATGTAGTGGTGAAGTTTTCATGCGCATTGCCGTTGCCGACAATGCGCATGAGGTTTACCGAGTAAACTCACTGGCTATTGGCAATAATTCCGCGCAACAGCTTCTTCAAAATGCCCACTTCGTCTGCCGTGAAGGCGGACAGGACCTGCTCTTGCTGTTTGGCAGCAATATCTCTCAGCACGCTGGCCTGGCGTTCTCCTGCCTCGGTCAAGTGATGGCCATTCTCGGTGCTGGACACCAAACCTTTGCGGTACAACGCTTCCTGCGCCTCTTCGATTTCTCTGGTTGGCATCGCCATTTCTGCCAGTAGGCAGGCCTTATCAAGGCAGGCGTCACTGTCCAACACCAGCAGCATTCTGGCCTCGCTGGCCCGCAACCCGGTGGAGAGCTGCTTGGGCTGGTAGCTGCTTTGATAGCTGCGCAGCGCCTGGGTGAGCAAGTAGAAGACATTGTTATTCAGGCGCTCCTGCCTGGCGCTGCCTACTGCGTTCTGTGCAACGCGCTCCGCCACCTGCGGGTAAGGCAGCACCATGGAATAGGATCCCTGGTGATACACCAGCGGTGCGCGGCCAAGATCGTCAAACGCCACCACTTTACCAATCAGGATCCAGTGGTCACCGCCGTCAACCTGCTGATATTTCTCACACTGAAATCGTGCGGCACAGTCGGTAAGCAAAGGCACGTCACCCGCGCCGACCTCCACCTCAATCCCGGCAAATTTATCCTCGCTGGGGCGGGCGAAACGATTGGAAATATCCATCTGGTCGGCGGCCAGCACGTTAATGGCGAAGTGGCTGGCTTGTTCAAAGATCGCGTAGCTGCCGGAGCGTTTATCAATGCTCCACAATACCAACGGCGGATCCAGTGATACCGAGTTAAAGCTATTGGCCGTGACTCCCACGCGGGTGCCATCTGCGGTTGCTGCTGTCACTACCGTCACGCCGGTGGCGAAATTACCCAGCGCGCGGCGAAATGCGCGGGGATCCAAAGCAGGTTCTGTGTGATGTGTCATTAAATAGGTTCTCCTGCTCGTTACACCATCGTCGGATCGGGTTCTAACCCCATCAACTCGCGGCCTAATATCTGTGCACAGACATCGTAATCGGTATAGGCATGTGCCCCGGTCATGTGTGAGTCGCGGAACAATCGCTGGATCTCATTGCTTTCCATCCAACTGGTTGCCCCTGCGGCGCTGAACAAGCGATCAACCGATTCGATACACATTTTGACTGCGTAGGCCTGGTTGGTACGCCAGAACGTCAATGTCTGGTGAGAAGGATATTGGTGCTTGCGGCCGTGTTCGGCATGCTCCTGCCAGGTTTTTTCCAAAAAGGCACGGGCTGCAGCAACCTGATGGGTGGACTCTGCCAGACGCATCAGCGCCGGGGTGGCCGTTCCCACGCTGGCTCCGGTATAGGCTCGCACGCGGTTTTGGGTTTTTTCTTTAAAGGCGACCAGCATACGCTCCGCAACGCCAAGGCTGATGGCGGCAAAACCGCAGGCGAAATAGGGACGATAGGGCGAGTAGAAAATATTACTGTCTGGGTAGAGGCCGAAACCCGCAGAGCGCCCGTGCATCATATCCTGGGCGGCTTCAATGCGGTGGTTCGGCACGAAGGCGTTTTTTATGACCAACGTTTTGGAACCGCTGCCGCGCATGCCAACCGCAAACCAGTCATCACGAATTTCGTAATCGCTACGTGGGATCACGCCAAAGCTGTAGAGCAACTCACCGTCGGCGTTTTTGCGGCGAAAGCCGACAATCGCCCATTCGGCGTGGTCACAACCGCTGCTCCAGCCCATTTCACCGCTCAGATAGACGCCGCCTTCGGCTTCCTCAATACGGCCAAACGGGGCAATACTGCTGCTGGCGGTGGCATCTGGATTATCGCCCCAGATCTCTTGTTGCAGTTTGGGGGAAAACATCGCTATCTGATGGCTGTGGGTGCATAGCAAACTGAAAGCCCAGGCGGTTCCGCCACAGGCGCCGGCCAGCGCGGCGACACAATCGGTGAATTCTGGCAGGGAGATTTCCAGGCCACCGAATTTTTTCGGTTGGAACACCCGGTGCATACCTATGCTTTTTAACAAACGGATATTCTCATCCGGTACTTTTCGTTCGCTTTCCGCCTGTGCGGCATTGGCAGCGATAAGTGGCAGAATGGGCAGTAATTTTTCCAGCATCGGGTTGCTAGTATTCATCAGTTGGTTCCCTCGGTAGGGGTGGGCGTGGGATGAGTATGGGGGAAGGATATTTTAATGGAATGTAACATTCAGGTAAAAAATTGTACTTTTCATGTTAAATGTCGAGGGTGTGATCTGGCGGTGGGTTCTGAGGGGCTGGGTGTGAGGCTCTTGGTTAGTCAGCTGTAGTGGGTTGATGTATTTATTGACTTATAGAATGATCAATCTACAATCAATGCAGACCCAATAGCGTAAAGTGTAAAAAATAGCAGACAACATGAAAAAAAATCTTGGTAGACCTCGAGAGTTCCACCCGCAGGATTTTCTTGATGCTGCGCTTAGCGTGTTTTGGATGAAAGGTTTTCGCGCCACATCAATGGCTGATTTAATGCAGGTATCAGGTTTAGCCAGCGCGAGCATCTATAAGCTCTATCCTGATAAAAGGTCCATTTTTCTGGCTGCGCTAACGCAGTATATGGATGATGGTTTGCGGAGAATGGAAAAACGTGCAGGTGAGCAGGATCCTGAAAAAGCCCTAAGAGAAACGCTGGATTACTGTGCTTTATTGTCTACCGACGCAGATGGCATACGAGGGTGCTTCACCATTGCAACGGCAAGTGAGTTGCTTCCAGGGGATAAGGATGTCTACGAAAAAGTCAGTTATATGTTCAGCGGAATTAAAAAAAACCTGATGAGTATAATTAGGCAGGGCCAAGAAAAAGGCGTATTCAGGCTGGATGTTAAGGCAGAGATTATGGCTGAAAGCATTTTTATGATGCTTGAAGGAATGCGTGTTTATGGTAAGGTCAAGCCTGACTTTGTTCACCTCAAGCAGGCAAACGAATTTATCATGATGAGTGTATTAAAGACGGGGCAGATTAATAGCTCGCTCTCACCCGGAGATATTTAATGTTTATGCCAGGGATGCTTGTACGCTTACGTAACCGACGTGTAATTATGGTCATCAGTGGAACCACTTCTGATAAGGGATGGGTGCATTGCTGTTGGTATGAGCGAGGTGAGCTAAAGCGGCAGAGTTTTTGTGCAGGAGAGTTAACCGTTATTGAAGCAGGCTATAATTATCTCAGTTTTACCTGAATGCAGTGAAACGTGATTTTTTCTCGTTCATCAATATGATTGGGTGATGAGGGGGCGTCTAGGAATAAGCTCGAATCCCACAGATAGAGTAAAGGTATTATCAAGCTGGGCCGACTAGAACCCGGTTTTATATAGTGTATTTCACAGTCTAAATAGTGGTGTCTCGTTGTGTTACATGGGGATTAAATCAGTAGCTGACTGTTTTGTTAATCCGTTAGTTCAACGATGCTTTGAATCTTCTGGGTTAAGCCTTGATCTCAATTTTTCTAAAGAATGATCGTATTCTGTATAGAGAAAATCGAATGCACTGGTACCCAGCCCAACAAGTGGAAATGCCAGAAGCAGATATTTGCCATCACACATAACGGTGTTGTTTACTTCCCTGGCTACGGGCTTGACCGGGATATAGGCCACGCAAGGCATTGAAACCTGTGCTTGACGTTCTCGGTGAACATAAATATAGCTGGGGCCTTGCATACAGGTTCCTCCAGCCAACGGTTTCTTGGGTGGAAAGCGCTCACAGGATATGTTGGCTAGTGAATCAGAACGCGACATTGCTGCTGCTAAAGATGAGGCGGTGGGGATCTCGCAGGGAAGTCATATTCACTTATGTAAGGCATGCTACAGTAATCAGATTGCCAATTCGAAAAGCAAAAAGCCCGCCTAAGTTTCCTTAAGCGGGCTTCTCTAAATATGGCTCCTCTGACTGGACTCGAACCAGTGACATACGGATTAACAGTCCGCCGTTCTACCGACTGAACTACAGAGGAATCGTGTGAACGGGCGGAATGATAACGGGGTGCCGGGGGGAAGTCAAAGGGGATTACGCATTCTGCGTTTGTTTGCTTATAGAATGCGCAACCCGTTGAGCTTTTGGCAGATTTATCCCATGGATGCCTGTTTCAAACTCAGCCGACCACTCGGCATCAACGCTAAAACTGCGGGAATAGCCGCCGTTCGGATTATCTTCAGAGACCCGCGGCGGATTAACCGAGATGGAACAGGGGGATAGACATCGAGAAATACCCCGCCCGGAACGACGAGCGGGGTAAATTCAGCTTACTCGTCGGCGAGGACAAACATGCCGAACGGATGGATTTGCAGGAAGTAACTGTCGCCCGGTTCGGGCTGTAACTGCGTAGCGTTTACCTGCAGCAGCAGCGACTGATCGTGCCAGTTCACCAGCACCTCATATTGCGGCCCCATGTAAGCCACTTTACTGATGGTGCAGCGCTGGCTCGGTTCCCCATGTTGGCTGAGGGTAATCGCTTCCGGGCGTACGCCCACGGTACATTGCTGCAAACCGGGGGCAAACCCTTGCGGGCGTGGCACCGGGTAGCCAAAGATCTCTACGCCGCTGCTGGTTACCTTGGCCGGGAAGATGTTGGCATCGCCCATGAATCCGGCCATAAAGCGCGAGGCCGGGTAACGGTACAGCGTTTGCGGCGCGCCAATCTGCATGATTTCTCCTTTGTTCATCACCAGCACGGTGTCGGAAACCGCAAAGGCTTCGCTCTGATCGTGGGTGACGTAGAGTGAGGTGATGTTGAACTGCTGCTGCAACTCGCGGATCTTCTCACGCATGCTGCGGCGCAGGTTGGCATCCAGGTTACTCAGCGGTTCATCGAACAGCAGCACCTTGGGTTTGAGGATTAGCGCACGTGCCAGGGCGACACGTTGCTGCTGGCCGCCGGAGATCTGATCGACATAGCGCTCTTCAAACCCCTCCAGATCGACCAGCATCAGGGCTTCACGTACCCGATCGCGGATCTCCGCCTTGGGCCTTCCCAGCATTTTCAGACCATAGCCGATGTTATCCCCCAGCGACATATGGGGGAACAGCGCGTAGGACTGAAACACCATGCAGATGTCTCGCTGCTGAATGGAACGATCGGTCACGTCCTCGCCGTCGATAAAGATCTGCCCGCCACTGGGTTTCTCCAGTCCGGCGACCAGACGTAGGACCGTGGTTTTACCGCAGCCGGAAGGGCCAAGCAGCGTCACCATATCCCCACGGGGGATCGCCAGGCTCAGGTTTTCAATCACGGTGTTGTTGCCAAACCGCTTGGCGACGTTTTTCAGTTCAACAAAGTGCTTCTTATCT
The DNA here is from genome assembly GCF_001692375.1 of Serratia sp. 14-2641. Classification (NCBI taxonomy): domain Bacteria; kingdom Pseudomonadati; phylum Pseudomonadota; class Gammaproteobacteria; order Enterobacterales; family Yersiniaceae; genus Serratia; species Serratia sp. 14-2641. The sequence continues at coordinate 475,107 of NZ_LXKR01000001.1, forward strand.
TGAATGTCAGACATGTTGTTCATCCTTCTCCGCCGGGTATCAGGCCGCATTCCGGGCTTTGGAACGCGCGACCCGCGCTTCGCCAACCAGGGCATCAAACAGGAAAATAATCGCCAGCATCACTACGATCAGGATCGAGCCGTAGGCGATGGCCACGCCATACTCGCCGTCCTCGACCCGGTTAAGGATGTAGGACGTCGCGACGCGCGTATCTGGCGTAACCAGGAAAACAATGGCGCTCACGGTGGTCATGGCACGGACAAAGCTGTAGACCAACGCCGAGAGGATCGCCGGGCGCAGCAAGGGCAGCAGGATATACACTATGGTGCGTAGCGAACCGGCACGCAGGCTGAGGGAGGCCTCATCCAACGACTTGTCCAACTGTCCCAAACCTGCGATACCCGCGCGGATCCCCACCGGCACGTTGCGCATCACCATCGAAATGATCACGATGGCTGCCGTTCCGGTCAGGTAAACCGGCGCGCTGTTAAACGCCAGAATGTAGGAAACACCGGCCACGGTTCCTGGCACCGCGAAACACAGCATGGTGCTGAACTCGATCACCTTCTTGCCTTGGAATTGCTGGCGTACCACGATGTAGGCAATCAGCAGGCCGAAAATGGCAGTGATCGGTGCGGCAATCCCGGCATACAGCAAGGTGTCGATCAGGGAAGGCCATGCGCCGTCGCTGAAGCCTTGGCCGAACAGCTTGCTGAAGTTGTCCAGCGTCAGCGTGTAGTCCACGCCCCAGTTAACGGTAAAGCTGCCGTAGAAAATGCTGCCGTACAGCAAGATGTTGAAGGCGATCCAGACATACAGCATCAGCGAGACGCCCCACACCAGCGTCACCGGCAGCGGCTGAACGTCGCCGTGGTTGGATTTGCCGGAAATGGTCACGTAGGAACGCTTGCCGATCCACATGTATTGCACGCAGAACACCAGCAGCGAGAACATCAGCAGCACCACGCCCAGCGTACTGGCTGCCTGATAATCAAGCTGCGCACCGGTAATGTAGAAGTAGATCTGCGTGGCCAATACGTCGAAGTTGCCGCCGAGAACCAAGGGGTTACTGAAGTCCGCCAACGATTGAACAATGACGATCAGGAACGAGTTGGCCAGTGCCGGTTTCAGCAGCGGCATAAACACCTGGGTAAAGGTCTGGAAGCGGTTGGCGCGCAACGTGTAGGACGCCTCTTCCAGCGACGGATGGATGGTCTTGATAGCCCCATCAAGGATCATAAATGACATGGGCGTAAAGGCCAGCACCTGGGCCAACCAGATCCCGGTAAAGCCGTAGAGCCAGTTGGTATTGGTCAGGCCAAACCAGGTCACCATCAGCTCGGTGATGTAGCCGGAGCGGCCCATCATCAGGGTGACGCCCAAACCAACCACAAACGGAGGTGTGACGATTGGCAGGATCGAGAAGATACGGCCAATCACCGCCGAACGGCGGGCGATACGCGTGGTATAAATCGCCAGCACCATGCCAAAGAAGGTACAGCCAATCCCGACGGCCACTGACAGCAGGAAGGAGTTCCAGATCACCTGCAGGATATGCGCCTGCCCGAGCGTTTGCATAAACGCTAACGGGGCGAAGGCACCGGCCTCATCGGTGAACATCGGGATAAAGATGGCGATGCTGGGGTAAATGATAAACAACACGATCAGGGCGATCACTGCCACCAGCGATCCGAGTACGAAGCGATCGCCACCCAGCCATTCCAGCCTTGAGAGCGCAAGGGTGATCACTGCGCCCATTGCCACCAGCAGTGGCAAGGTTGCGAACCCCATCCCGGTACCGGTCGCGGCGGCGCTGATAAATACTAATAGCCCACAGGCCAGGGCGTAACCGGCATCAAACAGGTGGCGGTTGCGTTGCTCGCGACCAGTGGCAATCTGCGGGCGCACAGCCAGCAGCAGCGGGGCGGCAAACCACAGCACAGCCAGGCCTGCATGTGACCATCCGTAGGCCGCCAGCAGCTCTTCGCTGGTCGCCTCCAGCAGCCCGTAGTCCAGGCTGTAGGAAGGCAGTAGGGCGAAACCTGCCAGCGCCAGCAGCAACCAGTAGAAAATGGGATCCCGCCCCTGCGCTGTGCGCAAGGTGATGGTTTCAGACATGATATTCCCCGGAATAAACGAAAATGAAGCGGGCGTAGAGCCTACGCCCGATAGATGCTGGATGGGATCAGTGGCCCATCTTCACGTCGTTAACCCATTTGGTGATCAGCTTTTTACGCATGTCGGAAGCGCCGTAGGTATCCATGTCGTAATCGATCAGTTTCAGTTGATCCAGCTTCAGCGAGTTAGGGGAGGTCTCTGCCGTGGTATTGGTCAGGATCTGGTAAGACTGACCCTTCTTCCAGGAAAGCTCCTGAGCCTCTTTTGACAGTGCCCAATCCACGAACAGCTTGGCGTTTTCCATATTGCGGGCGTTCTTGAGGATGCTGATGCCGCCGATTTCATAGCCAGAACCTTCGCACGGGGAAACCAGAGTCAGAGGGGCACCTTTCTCTTTTTCCAGCGAATAGTCGTGTAGGAAGCCAATACCGATCGTGGTTTCACCGCGCGCGGCGTTGCGGGCCGGGGCGATGCCGGACTTGGTGTACTGTGAGATATTGCCGTTCAGCTGTTTCAGGTAATCAAAGGCGGCTTCTTCGCCCCACAGCTGCGCAAAGGTGGCCAGTGCGGTATAGGCTGTGCCGGAGCTTTGTGGATCGGCGATTTGGATCTCCCCTTTGTAGATCGGGTTGGTCAAATCCTTCCAGCACTTGGGTTCAGGCAGATTTTTCTCTTTCAGACGATCGGTGTTGACGCCAAAACCGAGAATGCCGATATACACCGCAGAGGAGTAGTTGCCTTTACGTTTGGCCGGATCGCGGAACTGCGGCATGATTTGCTCCAGGTTCGGCGAAGCGTAAGGCTCCAACAGGTCCATTTCGCCAGCCTGCGATTGAGGATCCAGCGTGCCGCCATACCAGACGTCAGCCTGCGGGTTTTTCTTCTCCGCGTCTACCTTGGCCAGGGTGCTGCCAGAGCCGTTGCGGATAAAGCTGGTCTTGACGTCATATTTCTCCCCGAAGACTTTGGCTTCTTCCTCGCACATGGCGTTGGTGGCGCTGCAATAGATCACCAGACGGCCTTTGGCCTGCACGGTTCCGGCCAGGGCAGTCAGCGCCAGCGTGGTGGCCAGCAGGGTGTTGAGAGGTGTCAATTTCATGGTGTTGTCCTTTTTGTTGTTGTCTTTGTAGGGTAAAGCAAACCAATTTCCCCTCACCCCAACCCTCTCCCCCAGGGAGAGGGAGCTGATCCGGTGTTGCTATTGGGTGCGAGGATCAATCTGTGGCACTTTTTATCCTCTGGCTCCAGTCCCTGCGATCTGACGTCCGACGCAGAAGATAATATGTTGCACATTCGGTCCCCTCTCCCTGTGGGAGAGGGTTAGGGTGAGGGGGATTGCACCGACTAAAAACCCTCATCACCCTGTAAAAATCATGTCTTACTGTTGCCGTATCTGCCCGGCCATCAGCAGCGGCATCAACAGCAGGCCGACGCAGGTGGCTGCCAGTGCCAGAAGGGCAAAAAAGCCATACCAGCCGTAATGCTGCAATACCTGCGCCAGCGGCCAACCGGCCAGCGCGGCCCCCAGATAGGCGAACAGACCAAGAAACCCGGTCACGGTCCCGGCCGCGTCCTTGTGGCAGTGCTCCGTGGCGGCCAGCCCGATCAGCATCTGCGGCCCAAACACAAAAAAGCCGAGGCCGAAAAAGCAGGCCGAAAGCAGCCCGTAATGGTGCAGTGGGGCCAGCCACAGAGCGGTCGTCGTCACAAACAGTCCGATGGAGAACAGCAGGATCATCGGTGCTCGCAGGCCGCGAAACAGCAGATCCGATCCCCACCCGGCAAACAGCGCGCCAAACAGCCCACCCAGTTCAAACAGTGACAACGTGGCGTTGGCCTTCATCAGGTTGACGCCGTGGCTCTCCGCCAACCAGATGTTGCCCCAATCGTTCAGCGCAATACGTATCAGGTACACCAGGATGTAGGACACACCGAGCAACCAGATGGTCGGATTACGCAATATGGTGTCAAACAACATCCGCCGCATCGGCATTACCGGGCTTTGCTGCTCTTGCCACAGCTCCAGCGGATCGCGCCGCCAGTGTCCTACGCTGGGTAATCCTTGCTGCTGCGGTTTACCGCACAGTTGCCAGCACAACCACAGCCCAATCAGCATCCCGATGGCTCCCGGCAGCAACAGCGCAGCCTGCCAACCGTAGTGCGAAGCCATATATCCGGACAGCAATGGCACGGCCGCACCGCCCAGGCTGATCGAAGTATTCCAGGTGCCCCACCAGAAGCCACGCTCGTTGCGCGAATACCAACTGGTGAGCATCTTGGCGCAGGGCGGCCAGCCCCAGCCCTGAAAGAAACCGTTTAACGTCCAGACCACCAGCAATGCTGTCAGCGAATGACAAAAGGCAAACACGATGTTCAGCACGCCGGTGATAAATAGCCCGACGCCCATAAACCAGCGCGCCTGGCTGCGATCGCTGACGATGCCGGAGACAAACTTAGAGCCGCCATAGGCCAGGTAAAACAGCGTACCCAGCAGGCCGATATCCCCTTTATCCAACCCCAGTTCGAGCTGCATCACCGGCATCGCATAGCTGACGCTTTTGCGTGTCAGATAAAATGCGCCGTAGCCGACGATCATCGAAAACATCAGGCGTGGTCGCCAGTAGCGGTAACGAGCGCTGATTTGCTCTGCGGTTAACGTGGCCGATGCCATGGGGTCCTCCAGACAGTGAGAGCAGTGTAGGGTGCAGAAAACAGGATTGGATGAGACAAGGTTTTAGGCACCTAAGACTAAGTCCTAGTCAGACGGGGTTTTTGTTCAGTTTTGTGGGCAGGTTAACAATTATGCGCGTGCCATTACGCCGATGGAGCCGCCAATCGCCCCCCAATGCGCGCACTCGCTCTTCGATACCGCGCAGGCCAAAACCGCTGGTGGGCTGCAACGGCATGCCCTGGCCGTCGTCACGGACTTCCAGAGTGATCGTCTGATGGGTTTGCGTCAGGCTTAAATGCACATGACTGGCGCAGGCATGTTTGCTGATGTTATTGAGCAACTCCTGTGCCACGCGGTAGAGGGTAAATACCAGGGTTTCATCATCTGGCGTGACTGGCAGGCGGTAATCCAGCTGGAAGCTGATCCCCTGTTCGGCAAAGGAAAACTCATCGGCCAGGTGGTGCAGGGCTTTGTCCAGCTCCATCTCTTCCAACACCGGTGGGCGCAGTTGCCGTAGCAGGGTACGGGTGGTGTGGTGGATGCGTTGTGACAACGAATCAATCTGCTCCGCGGCCAGACGGGTGGCTGGGGCGGTGGCGCTGCGGTTCACCAACATCGCCTGGATCTGAATGGCGGTAATATTCTGGCCGATTTCATCATGTAACTCGCGTGCGATGGCTTTGCGCACCTCTTCTTCGGTACCCACCAGCCGCTCCATCAGGTGTCTTTTGGCCGCCAGCTCTTGCTCCAACTGCTGGCGATAGCGCTGTAGCTTTTGCGCCAATTGCTGCTGACGGCTGATGGCAATCCCCAACCCAATTCCCAATAGCGCCTGGGTAGAAAGGAATAGCTCCAACTCTTGCAGATCCTGAAACGCGCCACCGGCCTGGCGAGTGAGGGTGATCATCACGCTGCCAAACAGCGCCGCCAGTACGCCCCCTTGCCAGCCAAAGCGATAAGCCATAAACACGTTGGGCAGAAAGATAAAGATCAACAGCAGCCGCTCCATCTCCGGGGCGATCGCCAGTTGCACGCAAATCCCCATGGTGAGAAACAGTGAACACCACAGCAGTAGCGAGGTACGTAGCTGTGGTGTTGAGGGGCGCGGAACGGGCATCGACGTCACCAGTTGCTGGCGCAGGTAGGTATAAATCAGATAGACGAAAGGCACCAGCAGCACGCCGCCGGTAAAGCTGGTCAGCAAGGTTTGGCTGATACTGGATGGCAGCCAGATCCCCGCCAATAATCCACACAGCAGCGCATTGGCAGCGATGGCCGCCAGCAATAGCGATAACCGTTGCCAGTACAGGTGATAGCGATACCACAGCCGCTGAGTGGCCCAGGCTGGTAGCAGGCTTAACAACGGCAGCAACAGCACCGAGCGATCGCTCAGCAATTGCTGGTCATGCAGCCATAACAGCGTGGCGGCTTCCGCCAGTAACAGCGTGAGCCAGTAACGCCGGGGTAGCAGGATCAGCAGCGCCAGCCGCAGCCCTTGAGGAAACAGCAGTACGGCCTGTTGACCGTTATGGCTCAGGTGCAGGCTAATGGTCCACAGGGCCAGCCAACTGAGGGCAAAAAACAGCGCCAGAAACAGCGAAAGCGCCAGGCGGCGCACCATTGGCGGCACCGGTTAACTCCCGGCAAGCAGTTGATGTTGCAGTGCGAAATGCACCAGTTCCACGGTCGTGTCGCAATGCAGTTTGCCGAGGATATTGGCGCGGTGCACCTGTACGGTCTTATGGCTTAAGGTCAACTGTTGGGCGATGGTTTTGACACTCAGGCCGTTGACCAGCAGATCGAAGATCTCTTTTTCGCGCGGGGTGAGTACCTGCAATTCTTTCGGTGGCTGCGGAGTATGGCGCAGTGCCCGTAAGGCATCCGCGCACAGGTAAAGCCCGCCGCTGCTGACGGCGCGCACCGCCTGCACCAATTCATGGGGGCCACAGCGTTTGGTAAGATAACCACCGGCCCCGGCATCAATCGCGCTTTGCACGAAGGCATTGGTGTCATAGATGCTGAGAATAATGGCGCGAAAGGTGGGGCGCTGTTGGCGTAAACGCTGGAGCAGGCTGAGGCCGCTTTCATCCGGCATGGCGATATCCAGCACCGCCACGTCGATCGGATCGCGCAGTAAGTGTGGCCATGCCTGTGCCGCCGAGTCGAACTGGCCGACGATACGGATATCCTCTTCCAACGACAGTAACTGGGCAAATCCGGAACGAACCACCACGTGGTCGTCTATCAGCGCAACGTTAATCATAAGCCTGTAACAAAGTGTGAGATTTTCCGCATCATGCGCAGGAAAACCCTGGCTGGCAACTGTTGCGCTGCAAAATGGAAGGGAGTTAACAGATTGGCATTAAAATGGCCTGCCGCATCGACCCAGAGTATCCCTGTAACCAGCGCTGTTATTGCCTTCCTGCGGTTATTTTACGCAATTCGCTTCGTTTATCCCCTCAGTAGCATGACCCCCGTCGCAAACCGGGAAGGTTGCAAGTTTGTCCATATAAATAGCATTCAAAGATATGGGGGAAATCGCTATCGAGGCTGTAGAGTCCCTCTACGGGAATGTTGTGCAGATGTAAAAACGGCATCCCGGTAAATCGTCACTAACAATAAAATATAAATAATACCAATGTGTTACCTCGCTATTGGGCTGTTATGCCTCAACCTACATTAGATCCGGGAGTGTTAGATGAAAAAATTGAGTGTGAAAACGTTATTGGCAGCTAGCCTGTTCAGCATGCTGGTGGGCTCGGGCGGTGCATTGGCGCAAGAAGTGGAAGTCGTCAATATTTCGAAAATCGCCGGAATGCCCTGGTTCAACCGCATGGGTGAAGGTGTGGAACGTGCCGGTAAAGGCCTGGGGATCAAGGCCTATCAGGTTGGCCCATCCAGTACCGACGCCCCACAACAGGTTAAAATTATTGAAGATTTAATCGCCAAGAAAGTCAGTGCCATCAGTATTGTGCCGAACGATGCCGATGTATTGGAACCCGTATTCAAGAAAGCGCGTGACGCCGGTATCGTGGTATTAACCAACGAATCACCAGGGCAGCCTAGCGCTAACTGGGATATTGAAATCATCGATAACGCCAAATTTGCCGCCGACAACGTGGAAGAAATGGCAAAAGCGATGGGCGGAAAAGGGGGGTATGTCATCTATGTCGGTAGCCTGACCGTGCCACAACATAACCTGTGGGCAGATTTGTTTGTTAAATACCAGAAAGAGCATTATCCGGAAATGTTTGAAGTGACCAGCCGTATGCCTGTCGCCGAGAGCATTGATGACTCACGCCGCACCACACTGGATCTGATGAAAGCACATAGCGACCTGAAAGGTATTGTGGCCTTCGGTTCACAAGGCCCAATTGGCGCCGGGCGCGCAGTGAAAGAGAAACGCGCGAAAAACAATGTTCACGTGTTCGGCATGATGATCCCCTCTCAGGCAGCCTCGCTGGTTAAAAGTGGTGATATCGCCATGGGCGTCACGTATGACCCAGGTTCTGCCGGTTATGCACTGACTGCCGTTGCTGACAAAGTGCTTAAAGGTGAGAAAATCGAAACAGGCATGGAGATCCCAGGGGTGGGTAAAGCGGAAGTTGATCAGGATAAGCACCTGATTCAGTTCCACAATGTGCTGCGAGTCACCAAAGATAACGTGGATTCTCTGTATTAATTCCCCCGCATTACCGCAGAGCCGGACCCCTTGTTCGGCTCTGTGAACAATGCCCGCCTGGAGTAAGAGGATGTATGCAGCCATTTATTACCCTGGAAAATATCAGTAAAACCTTTTATGGCGTCAAAGCGCTGAATAAGGTGGCCATGACCCTGTTACCGGGTGAGGTACATTGCCTTGCTGGGCAGAACGGTTGTGGCAAATCAACACTGATCAAGATTATCTCTGGTGTTTACCAACCCGATAGAGATGCCGCCATTATTATTGATGGCAAAACCTATTCAACCCTCACGCCTATTGAGTCTGTCCGCCTGGGGATCCAGGTCATTTATCAGGATTTATCATTATTCCCGAACCTGACCGTGGCTGAGAATATCGCCATGAACCATTATCACCATCAGCTGTGGGTGCATAAACGTCAGATGCGGGAGACCGCCGAGCGCGTCATTAACAGCATTGATGCCCACCTTAATCTGGACGAATTGGTTGAGAATTTATCTATCGCTCAGAAACAATTAGTCGCTATCTGCCGTGCGCTTGCACAAGATGCCCGCCTCATTGTGATGGACGAGCCAACCGCGTCGCTGACCCGGCAAGAAGTTAACGGCTTGCTACGGGTGGTGCATGAGCTGAAATCACGCAATATCTGCGTGGTATTTGTGAGTCACCGGTTGAGCGAAGTGCTGGAGATTTCAGACCGTATTACCGTGCTGAAAGATGGCCAGTGGGTTGGAACCTACCCCGCTGCTGAAGTGGATAATCAGCGGCTGGCCTGGCTGATGACGGATATGAAATTTGATTTTCAGGTGCTACCGCCTTACCGCGCAGCGCGTCCGGTCGTGCTGGCAGTGGAAGCGCTTTCCCGCGGCAACGAATACCAGAATATCTCACTGGCTTTGCATCCTGGCGAAATTGTCGCGTTGGTTGGTTTGCTGGGGTCTGGCCGCACAGAGCTGTGCCTCAGCCTATTTGGTTTAACGAAACCCGAGTCGGGCAGCATTCGTATCAATGATAAGCCAATGCGGTTCGCCAGTAACCGCGATGCCATTGCCGCCGGTGTGGGCTATGTCTCGGAAGACCGAATGAGCACCGGGCTGATTATGGAGCAATCGATCCGCGACAATATCAGTGCCACGGTATTACACCGGCTTAAAAATGCCTTTCACCTGATGCGGGCCGAGCGAGTCGACACACTGGTCGAAGACATGGTGAAACACCTGTCGATCAAAATCGGTAATAGCGACTTGCCGGTCAATACGTTGTCCGGTGGAAATGCGCAGCGCATTGCCATCGCCAAATGGCTGGCAACCGACCCGAAAATACTGATCCTCGACTCGCCGACCGTTGGGGTCGATATCGCCAACAAGGCCGGCATTTATAATATTATCAATGCATTGGCGGCTCGTGGGATTGCGGTATTAATGGTTTGTGATGAGATTGATGAAGCTTACTTTAATAGCCACCGTATTATCGTTATGCGGTCCGGGCGGCTCGTGCAGGAGTTCTTGCCAAGTAACAGCAGCGAAGCTGCCATTGCGGAGGTAGTCAATGGCTAATCCCCATGTACTCAATAAATCTGATGTAGGAAAAACAGGCTTATTCAATAAAGAGCATCTGAAACGCCATGAAGTTATGTTGGCTTTTACCATATTGATTATTTCGACTTATCTTGCTTTCACCAGCCCAGAATTTCTGACGCTCGCCAATATTTATGACTTGATAAATAACTACGCCATGCTAACCATTTTGGCGTGTGGTTTTTTTATCGTTTTGATTTCTGGCGGTATTGACATTTCATTCCCGGCGATGACCATTATCTCGCAATATGTCATGGTGACATTCATTGTGAAGTTTGGTGGTAATTTCCCGGTGGCTTTCGCACTGGCGGGAGGCATCGGCTTGTTGCTGGGGGTGATCAATGCGCTATTGGTTAATCGCCTGCGGGTGCCGTCCATCATTATTACCATTTCCACGCTGAATATCTTCTACGGGTTGCTGTTGTATCTCAGCCGGGGTGTCTGGCTGTATACCTATCCAGAATGGTTCGAACATGGGCCAATGCTGTTCTCTTTCACCGCCGCTGATGGCTATGACTATGGCCTTTCGCTGCCCATTTTGACCTTGCTGGCGACGATTATCGTCACTGCCTTGGTGATGACTCGCACCAGCATTGGCCGGCAAATTTATGCGTTGGGCGGTAATCAGGAAGCGGCATCCCGCATGGGGTTCAGCATTGTTAAGCTGCAACTGTTTGTTTATGGCTATATGGGGTTTTTATCCGGTATTGCCGGTGTGGTGCAGTCCTATACCGTCTTGACGGTGGCACCGGACTCGTTGCTCGGTTATGAACTCACCGTGCTGGCGGCGGTGGTGTTGGGCGGGACCAGTATTGTCGGCGGGCGGGGTACCCTAACCGGGACTCTGCTCGGGGTGATCCTGCTGGCAATATTACAAAATGGCTTGAATTTACTGGGTATTTCGTCGTATTGGCATAGCGTGGTGATCGGTCTGGTGATCGTCATCAGTATCAGTGTGACAGCCTGGGGCCAACGTCATAAGGTAGGGATATAACCATGTCGAAAACAACTCAACGTGATCATACCGAGTGCTGGTTAGTGGCACTGCTGGTGCTGGTGGCGGGCGTGTTCAGTGTGCTGATCCCACAGGTATTCTGGTCTGCGGCCAATTTTCAATCCATCGCCTCACAGATCCCCGTCGCGGGGATATTGACGCTGGCGATGGCGATCACCATGCTGACCGGTGGCATCAACTTATCCATTATTGCCACTGCGAACGCCAGTGCGCTGGTGATGGCCTGGGTGTGCACCCATCTTGAGCCAACGTTCAGTTCATTGATAGTGATGCTGTTGGCTGGGGTTTCGGTTGCCTTGGTGGTTGGGATCATCAATGGGGTGCTTATCTCGGTGGTTCGGGTATCCCCAATTCTGGCGACACTGGGCATCATGACCTTGCTCAAAGGGGTGAACGTGCTGATCTCCAAAGGCTCGGCGATTTCTAACTTTCCGAGCTATGTACTGGCATTGGATCGCAGCTATTTCCTCGGGGTTCCAGTACCGCTTTATCTGTTTGCCGTGGTGGCGTTGCTGCTTTGGCTTATGTTGGCCAAGACCCCGCTGGGCCGACAGATATACCTGTCCGGCTCCAACGAAAAAGCCACCTTTTTCTCTGGGATTAATACCCGCCGCACGCTGATTTGGGTCTATGTCATTTCCTCGTTACTGTGTGCCGTCGCGGCGTTGCTGATGATGTCCAAACTCAACTCGGCCAAAGCCTCCTACGGTGAGTCACTATTGCTTATCACTATCCTGGCGACGGTATTAGGCGGGGTAAATCCTGATGGTGGATTTGGCAAGGTGTTCGGCATTGTGCTAGCGCTGTTCCTGTTACAAATGCTGGAGAGCGGGCTAAATATCATGGGAGTCAGTAGCTATATCACCATGGCACTGTGGGGATCGCTACTGCTGGCGTTTATCTTTGTCAAAGGTGCAAAAGTCCCGGCATTGCGTTTCTTAAGGCAGAACAAGCCGTTGCAGTGATAGTGCAAGTTCACCAAACTGGTTCGACAGCCCCAGGAGCAGCCCACTACATCACGGTATGTTGGGCGCTCCTGTTTAGCCATTGCTTGCAGAACGATAGATCCGCTGGGGCCTGCCCACCTTGCCGTAAATAATCTCCGCCACTAATTGATCGTTGGCGCTGAAAAACTCCAGATAACGCCGGGCAGTGGTGCGGCTCAGCCCGATCTGTTGTGCCACGCTTTCTGCCGTATGGCGCACTTGCGGATCTTCGAACAAAGCGCGGATCTTCATCAGCGTAAGCTCATCAATGCCGGTGGGCAACGCGGTCTGATCGCCACCGCGGGCGTAGGTATTGAACATCTCATCGATACGGCGTTGGTTGACCCGCGCTGTGTCTTTCAGCGCTTCGCGCCGTTGGCTAAAGCGTTGCAGGGTTTGCGCCAGGCGGTCATAGGCCAGGGGTTTGATCAGGTAATCGAACACGCCATAGCGCAGCGCTTCGGCCACGGTGTCCATATCGCTGGCGGCGGTGATAAACACAATGCCACCGCCGTAGCCTTGTAGCGTCAACTCGCGCAGCAGTTCTATGCCCTGGCCGTCCGGCAGGAAATTATCCAGCAGGATCAGGTCGGGTTTAAAACGTTCGGTCATCGTACGTGCCTGTGCCAGGGTGCCTGCCAGCCAAATCTGCCGACACCCGCCATTCTGCTTGATGAATTCCGCATGCATTTCTGCCAACGGCGTTTCATCCTCAACAATCAGAATATTTAGCCACTCCATGTTAATTCCCCGTTGCTTAATTATGCTGCTAATTAAATCTCAGCGAGATGGTTATTTAATTAAACACTATGTCGCTAATAAAAACTATAAAAATAATTAAGTAAATAAAAACCATTAAACAACTTATTTACTGCGGGTAGATTGTGAAATAGGTCAATAATCAGGGAGTTATTTGTGTTTAACATGGCGCCATTAAATACCCCGTTCGTGTTATGGACCATTTCAACTCAATGGTTTTTAAGGTTTTTATTACACCTTAATGTTAACTGTAATGGGATTTTGTATTTCAAATGTTATTGATAAGTTATTTTAGAGAGACTGACATGCTGGGCGATGCCGTATTTAATCGGGTGAAAAGATCGGATCACAAAAATATAGCGGCAATTAATGCTTTTTTGCGTAGTAACGATCTGAATATTGATACCACGGTCGAGGTTTTTATCACCGTGACCCAGGGCGAGCAATTGGTTGCCTGCGGAGGTATCGCCGAAAATATTATCAAATGCGTGGCCATCAGCCCGCAAATGCGCGGTGAAGGCTTGGCGTTATCATTGGCGACCGAACTGGTGAATCTGGCCTATGAGCGCCATCACACCCAGCTGTTTATCTACACCAAAGTGCAGAATGAGGCGCTGTTTCGCCAGTGTGGTTTCTACCCGATTGCCAGCGTGCCGGGCATCGTGGTGCTGATGGAAAACAGCCCGTGCCGCCTGAAGCGTTACGCCGCACAACTGGCCAGCGAGCGCCAGCCGGGCGACACCATTGGCAGCATCGTGATGAATGCCAACCCCTTTACCCGCGGCCATCAATATCTGGTGCGGGAAGCTGCCGCCCGCTGTGACTGGCTGCATCTGTTCCTGGTGAAAGAAAACACCTCGCGCTTCCCGTATGAAGATCGCCGCAATCTGGTACTGAAGGGCACCGAGGGGATCACCAATCTGACGGTGCATGAGGGGTCTCAATACGTGATCTCCCGCGCCACTTTCCCTTGCTACTTCATTAAAGAGCAGGGGGTTGCCGACGACTGTTACACCGAAATCGATCTGAAAATTTTCCGCCAGTATCTGGCCCCCGCGTTGGGCATCACGCATCGATTTGTCGGCAACGAACCGTTCTGCGCCGTCACGGCGAAATACAACCGCGACATGCGTTACTGGCTGGAAACTCCGGCGTTGCCTAGCCCACCGATCGATCTGGTGGAAATTGAGCGCTTGCAGTACCAGGGCACGGCGATCTCTGCCTCCTGGGTACGCAAGCTGCTGGCTGCGGGAGACTTCCATGCCGCCGCGCCTTTGGTGCCGAAAGACACGCTGTACTACCTGCAGGATCTGCAGGCACAGCGCCGGGCCAAGCCAATACCGCAAGAATTTGAGTCCGCACAATCAGGTGAACAATGAAAATAATCCGAGAAGCAATGGCCGGCACGCTGGAATCCAGCGATGTCATGGTCCGTATCGCGCCAGCAGAAGGCCCGGAACACGATCTGCTGATTGCCAGCAGCGTGGAAAAACAGTTCGGCGATGCCATCCGCCACACCCTGTTGCAGGTTTTGCAGCAGTACGACGTGCCGCCGGTGCAGGTGATTGTCGACGATAAAGGCGCACTGGACTGTGTGCTGCGTGCACGGCTGGAAACCGCGCTGATGCGTGCCAGCGAATCCGCCACGCTGCCTTGGGAGGAACGCCGTGAAAACGCTGAATAAACACCGTATGCGCCGCAGCATGCTATTCGTGCCGGGGGCGAATGCCGCCATGGTCAGCAACGCCTTTATCTATCAGGCCGATGCGCTGATGTTCGATCTGGAAGACTCGGTGATCCTGCGTGAGAAAGACGCGGCCCGTCGCCTGGTGTATCACGCACTGCAACACCCGCTGTATCAGGAAGTAGAAACCATTGTGCGCGTTAACGCCTTGGATTCGGCTTATGGCCTGGCGGATCTGCAAGCGGTGGTGCGTGGCGGAGCGGATATCGTCCGTCTGCCAAAAACCGACACCGCGCAGGACGTGGTGGATATGGAGCGTGAAATCGCCGCCATTGAACGTGCCTGTGGGCGTCCGGTCGGCAGCACTGGCCTGCTGGCTGCGATCGAGTCCGCACAGGGCATCACCAACGCGGTGGCGATTGCACAGGCTTCCCCAAGGTTGATTGGGATTGCACTGGGTGCCGAAGACTATGTACGAAATCTGCGTACCGAGCGCTCGCCGGAAGGTATTGAACTGCTGTTTGCCCGTTGCTCATTGCTGCAGGCTGCTCGCTCAGCCGGGATCCAGGCGTTCGATACCGTCTATTCCGATGCCAACAACGAAGCGGGTTTCCTACAGGAAGCGGCGCTGATCAAACAGCTGGGCTTTGACGGTAAATCGCTGATTAACCCACGCCAGATCGAACTGCTGCACAACCTGTATGCGCCAACCGCCAAAGAAGTGGCTCATGCCCAGCGAGTGGTCGATGCGGCAGAAGCGGCAGAAAAAGAGGGGCGCGGCGTGGTTTCGCTGAACGGCAAGATGGTCGATAGCCCGGTGATTGAGCGGGCCCGTCTGGTACTGCAACGCGCAGCGCTTTCCGGCGTGCGTGAAGAACCGAACCACAGCGAGGAAGCATGATGAAACGCCAACAACGCCTGATGACCTTGAACAATCACGCCGAGATGCGGCTTTATCAGGAAGCCTCCAAGGCCAACCTGCAGGCGCGTAAACCGCGCGATATCAAACGCTGCGAGTCGCTGGAAGTGGCGATCCGCCGCAGCGGCCTGCAGGACGGTATGACCATCTCTTTCCACCACGCATTCCGTGGTGGCGATCTGGCCCTCAACCAGGTGATGGATGTGCTGGCGAAGATGGGCTTTCGCAACCTGACGCTGGCCTCCAGTTCATTGACCGATTGCCATGCGCCGCTGGTCGGCCATATCCGCAATGGTGTGGTGAGCCGTATTTATACCTCTGGCCTGCGTGGACCTTTGGCAGATGCTATTTCGCGCGGCTTGCTGAAAGAGCCTGTGCAGGTTCACTCGCACGGTGGCCGGGTCAACCTGGTCGAGTCAGGTGAGTTGCAGATCGATGTTGCCTTCCTCGGGGTACCGACCTGCGATGAGTTCGGTAATGCCAATGGCTACACCGGTGATGCCTGCTGCGGTTCCCTCGGCTATGCCAAGGTGGATGCCGCCGCGGCCCGTAGCGTGGTGCTGCTGACCGAAGCAATCGTGCCTTATCCGCATCATCCCGCCAGCCTGGCACAGGATCAGGTCGATCTGATCGTGCAGTTGGAGCGAGTAGGGGATGCGGACAAGATCGGTGCCGATGCCACGCGTATGACCTCCAACCCGCGTGAGCTGCTGATTGCCCGCCGTGCTGCCGAGGTGATCGTTGACTCTGGTTACTTCACCGAAGGCTTTTCCTTACAGACCGGCACCGGCGGTGCTTCGCTGGCCGTAACGCGCTTCCTGGAAGACAAGATGCGTGCCCGTGGCGTCCGCGCCGGTTTTGCGTTGGGCGGGATCACCTCCACCATGGTGGATCTGCATGAGAAAGGCCTGATCGGCAAACTGCTGGACGTGCAGAGCTTTGACCGCGCGGCGGCCATGTCATTGGCTCGCAATCCAAACCACATCGAGATCAGCGCTAATCAATACGCCAACTTCAGCTCTAAGGGCGCGTCGGTTGACCGCCTGGACGTGGTGGTGCTGAGCGCGCTGGAAATTGACACCGGCTTTAACGTTAACGTGCTGACCGGTTCCGACGGGGTGATCCGTGGCGCTTCCGGTGGCCACTGTGATACCGCAGCGGCGGCGCGGTTGGCGATTATTGTCGCGCCGTTGGTACGTGGCCGCATTCCTACGCTGGTTGAGCAGGTGACTACCTGCGTGACGCCGGGCTCCAGCATCGACATTCTGGTGACCGACCACGGTATTGCCGTTAACCCTGCGCGCCCAGAACTGGCACAGAGATTACGCGAGGCTGGCCTGCAGGTGGTCACCATCGAATGGCTGCGTGAGCGTGCGCTGGTACTGACCGGCGAACCGAAACCGATCGCCTTTACCGATAACGTGGTGGCCGTGGTGCGCTATCGCGACGGTTCGGTGATTGACGTCGTACATCAGGTCGCGGAGTAACGCCATGGCTTACATCTCCCCCGAATTGGCCGCCAGCCGCGCCGTAAGTTTGCCCGAACTGCTTTCCAGCCGTGAATGCCGGCAGGCAAGGCAACAGGCGTGGCTGGCGCGCCATCCTACCGCCACGTTGGTGGTGCTCACTCTGGTGGTGCCGGGGGCGGTGAAAGACAGCCCCATGACGCGGCGCGTGTTCAACCTGGGTAGGCAGGCCTTGCAGCAGATGTATCGCCAACAAGGCTGGCTTTGTTTGCAGCAGAAGACCCTGGGGCTGCCCACTGGCTGCGAAGGCTATCTGGCGCTGCAAGCCGATGCCCGTGCGGTGAAAGAGGCGGCCATTCAGCTGGAAATCCAGCAGCCGATTGGCCGTCTGTGGGATATCGATGTGCTGACCCCGCAAGGGAAGATCCTGTCGCGGCGCGAACTTGGTCTGCCTGAACGCAGCTGTCTGCTGTGCAATCAGCCAGCCAAGATTTGCGCCCGCCAACAGAGCCACAGCACCGAACAACTGCTCAATGCAATGGAAAGGATGCTCAATGATGCACTCCCAGCCTGATTGGCAGCCGGCGGTTACAGATCTTTCGCACAGCCAGCGCTTTGCCCGCGACGCCTATCGAGCGCTGTTGGTGGAGGTCAACCTGACGCCGAAACCGGGGTTGGTCGATCGCCACAACAACGGCGCGCATCGCGACATGGATATTGGCCATTTCTACCGCAGCTCGCGGGCGATTGGCAGGTGGCTACCCTATTTTATCCGCCAGGGTATGGCCGACGCCGCTTTGCCCGCCGAGCAGCAGCTTGCGCGCCTGCGCCCATTGGGCATGGCCTGTGAACAACAGATGTTCCGTGCTACTGGCGGTATCAACACCCATAAAGGCAGCGTGTTCTCGCTAGGGCTGTTGTGCTGCGCCTTTGGCCGCTTACAGCAACAACAACGGCAGACTGACGCCCAAAGCCTGTGTGGTGAAGTTGCCCAGATGTGCCGAGGGTTGGTCAGCCGGGAGCTGCAACGCAACAACGCGGGCCAGACGGCAGGGCAACGGTTATTTGCCGAGTTTGGCCTGAGCGGTGCCCGTGGTGAGGCTGAATCCGGCTTTCAGCGGGTGATTGGCGGCTCGTTGCCGCTGTATCGCCAGAGGATGGCCAGTGGCTGTGGCGAGCAGGTCGCGCTGCTGGACAGCCTGCTGTGGCTGATGGCGCATAACGATGATACCAACGTCGCCTCGCGGGGCGGCATCAAAGGGCTGCGCTGGTTACAACACTATGCCAGCCAGTTATTGGCACAGGGAGGGGCAGGTACGGCGCAAGGAATTGCTCGTTTGCGGCAGTTCGACGTCGCGTGCATCGCACGCAATCTCAGCCCCGGCGGTAGTGCCGATTTATTGATAGTTACCTGGCTGTTGGCGCAGTTGCCGCAGACGGGGGCTTAAAAAAATAACGAAGCCTTCAGGAGAAGTGTCCATGTCCGAAACCAAAGAGAAAATCTGGAAAGCGATCGCCCCGTTGGTGGTGCTTGCCGTCCTGTTAATGATACCCACGCCGGAGGGAATGCCACCGCAAGCCTGGCGTTACTTTGCCATCTTTGTGGCGATGATCGTCGGTATGATCCTGGAACCGATCCCGGCCACGGCGATCAGCTTTATCGCCGTGACCGTCAGCGTGCTCAGTTCCAACTGGGTGCTGTTTGGCGCCGAAGAGCTGGCCAATCCCAGCTTTAAAGCCGGTAAAGAGGCGCTCAAATGGGGGCTGGCCGGATTCTCCAGTACCACCGTCTGGCTGGTGTTTGGGGCCTTTATCTTCGCGCTGGGCTATGAAGCCACCGGGTTAGGGCGACGCATCGCGCTGTTCCTGGTGAAGTTCATGGGCAAACGCACCCTGACGCTGGGCTACGCGGTGGTGATCATCGATATCATGTTGGCGCCGTTTACCCCGTCCAACACCGCGCGTACCGGTGGCACCGTCTTCCCGGTGGTGAAGAACCTGCCGCCGCTGTTTGATTCCTTCCCGAACGATCCTTCCTCGCGCCGCATCGGTGGTTACCTGATGTGGATGATGGTGGTGGGGACCAGCATAAGCTCCTCCATGTTTGTGACCGGTGCTGCACCTAACGTGTTGGGTATCGAGTTCGTCAACAAGATTGCCGGGATCAATATCACCTGGATGCAATGGTTCCTGGCCTTCCTGCCGGTTGGGTTGCTGCTGCTGATCGTTGCGCCGTTGATTTCCTACTACCTGTACAAGCCAGGCGTTACCCACAGCGATGAAGTGGCTGGCTGGGCCAATACGGCACTGGGGGAGATGGGGAAACTGACCCGCAAAGAATATACCCTGATCGGCCTGGTGTTACTCAGCCTGTGTCTGTGGGTGTTCGGCGGTAAAATTTTGGATGCGACAACGGTGTGCTTGCTGGCGGTATCGCTGATGCTTGCCCTGCACGTGGTCAGTTGGAAAGACATCACCAAATACTCCAGCGCCTGGAATACCCTGGTTAACCTGGCAACGTTGGTGGTGATGGCCAGTGGCCTGAGCCGCTCCGGCTTTATCGATTGGTTTGCCACCACCATGAGCACCCATCTGGACGGTTTCTCACCGAAGATGACGGTCGTTCTGCTGGTGTTGGTGTTCTACTACGCGCACTACCTGTTTGCGAGCCTGTCGGCCCACACCGCGACCATGCTGCCGATGATCCTGGCGGTAGGTAAAGGCTTGCCAGGTGTGCCGATGGAACACCTTTCCATCCTGCTGGTGCTGTCTATCGGTATCATGGGGGTATTGACCCCATATGCCACTGGCCCTGGGGTAATCATCTATGGCTGCGGCTATGTGAAGTCGAAAGACTACTGGCGTCTTGGCGGTATCCTCGGCGTGGTGTATATCGCGGCGCTGCTGTTGATCGGCTGGCCAATTCTTAGCCTGTGGTATTAAGTTAATCGGCGGCCATCCACGGATGGCCGCTGTTGCAATCCCTTCGCCCGTGACGCCCGTCACACACTTTCATGTCGAACGCCGTCATTATACAAAACCAACGTTAACCTACTCATAACAATCATATTTAGGGAACCTCTGCGGATGAGAAAAAAAACGTTACTCCTTTGCCTGCCTTTACTGTTCAGCGGCACCGCCTTTGCCGAGAACGACGGTTATCAACTGGAACAGGTGCTGGTGATGAGCCGCCATAACCTGCGCGCACCGCTGGCGAACAACGGTAGCGTGCTGGCCCAGTCCACGCCGAAAGCCTGGCCACAGTGGGATACGCCAGGTGGCTTGCTGACCACCAAGGGCGGCGTGCTGGAAGTGTATATGGGCCACTATTTCAACGCGTGGCTCAAGCAAGCGGGCATTTTGCCGCAGGAAGGTTGCCCAGCCGCTGACAGCGTTTACGTGTATGCCAACAGCCTGCAACGCACGGTAGCCACCGCGCAGTTCTTTACCAACGGCGCATTCCCAGGCTGCGACATCAGCGTGCATCATCAGGAGAAAATGGGGGAGATGGATCCGACCTTCAACCCGATTATCACCAACAGCAGCGAAACCTTTAACCATCAGGCGTTGAGCGCCATGAATGCCGAGCTGGCATCGCTGAAGCTGGACGCCTCCTACAAACAGCTCGAGCAGATCATCGACTACAAAGACTCTCCCGCCTGCAAGACTGACAAGCAGTGCAACCTGGCCACTGAACCGAACAAAATGAGCGCGGTGCCGGGGAAAGAGCCAGGCGTTTCTGGCCCGCTGAAAGTGGGTAACTCGCTGGTGGATGCCTTTATGCTGCAGTATTACGAAGGCTTCCCGATGAAAGACGTGGCCTGGGGCAAGATTGTGACGCCGCACCAGTGGCAGCAGTTGGCCAAGCTGAAAGATGGCTATCAGGATTCGCTGTTCACCTCGTCGGTCGTCGCCCAGAACGTTGCCAAACCGCTGCTGACCTATATCAACTCGGCGCTGATTAGTGAGCGCAAGGCGGATTCACCGAAGCTGACCGTGCTGGTAGGGCATGATTCCAACATCGCTTCGTTGCTGTCAGCGATGAAGTTCAAGCCGTATGCGTTGCCGAAGCAGTATGAGAAGACCCCGATTGGCGGCAAGCTGGTGTTCCAACGTTGGCACGATGGCAAAGGCGATCGCGATCTGTTGAAGATTGAGTATGTCTACCAATCAACCGAACAGTTGCGTAATGCCGAACCGCTGACGCTGAACACCCCTCCGCAGCGCGTCACACTGGCGCTGGAAGGCTGCCCGGTCGATAAAGATGGCTTCTGCGCCTGGAGCGACTTTGAAAAAACCATGAAGGACGTCTTGCATTAACAGTGCTGCCGGGGCGAACCGTTTCGCCCCGGCCAGCCGCGCGGTATATACTGTCTCAACGGACCCCTTATCACGGATGAAACGTGCTCTCTTCTTTTATTCTCAATGCTGAATTATTGCCGGTTGACGGCTTTGCTGGCCTGATCGCGCAGTGTCACTTCTCTGTCGCGGATTACCACGACGATCTGTTTGCTGCCGCCGGTATCGATTTCCCTGAACATGTCGCACCAGCAGTCGCCAAACGTAAGGCGGAATATCTGGCCGGGCGCTATCTGGCACGCTGGGTGCTGGCAGAGTTGGGGCATCAGGATTTTACTTTATTGCGCGGGGAGAAACGTGAACCGCTCTGGCCCGCTGGGATTGCCGGGGCGATCAGTCACAACAGCGATACAGCGCTGTGCGCTGCTCAGCATGAGAGTGGGGCAGGTGGCGTGGGTATTGACGTGGAAACGCAGATCCCATCTGTACGGGCAGAAGAGTTGTGGAGCGGCATCGTCAATGAGGACGAATGCCAGTGGTTACGCCAACGGCCACAACCCTTTAATCTGCTGTTGACGCTGGTATTTTCCGCCAAGGAAAGCCTGTTCAAGGCGCTTTACCCGCAGGTGCGCTGCTACTTTGATTTTATGGATGCGCGGGTGACCCAGCTGGATATGCAGGCGCAGACCTTCGAGCTTGAATTGCAAAAGACGCTGACGCCGCTTTGCCACTCAGGCCGCCGCTTTAGTGGGCGTTTCTGGCAGCAAGGTGACGCTGTCACGACATTGATTTATTTTTAAAATCAGTATTTTACTACCTTCTGCGTAGCCGGTGGCGTGCACCTTCCAGCATCAACAACATGACCGCCAGCCAGATCGGGATATAGGTTAGCCACTGGTTGGCGTTAATGGTTTCACCCAATAGTAGTGCGACGATCACCAACAACACCGGCTCAACATAGCTCAGCAGGCCAAACAGGCTGAACGGGAGCAGGCGACTGGCCAGGATATAGCACACCAGCGCCAGCGCGCTGATAATGCCCAACAGAGGGATCTGCAAATACAGCAGCGGTTTGGCCGTTAGCGCCGCCAGCGGTTCTGAGCCACCAAGTGCAAACAGCGCGGCGCCCGGCAGCATCAGTGTCAGCTCAAACCACAGTCCGCCCAGATGATCGGTGCCCAAGCGGCGGCGCAGAATAAAGTAAACGGGATAGCCTAGCGCGACAACCAGCGTCGACCAGGAAACCCCGCCCACCAGGATCAGCTCATTACCCACGCCAACCAATGCACATAGGGCCGCCATCTTTTGCAGCACAGACAGGCGATCGCGGAAAAAAACTCGCCCTGCCAACACCATGGTCAGCGGCAACAGGAAATAGCCGAGTGAGACATCCAGTGCCATGCCGTGCAGCGGTGCCCACAGGAATAGCCACAGTTGGACGCCCAGTATGGAGGTGGTGAGCAGCAGCAACAGCATGCGTTGCGGGCGCAGGCGTAGCCAGTGCAGCATTTCCTTCACCCGCGTCCAGTCGCCGGAGAACAGCATAAACAGCGTCAGAAACGGCAGCGTCAGCAGGGTGCGCCAGCCATAGATTTCCTCGCCGTCGAGTGGGGTTAGCATTGAGGTGTAGTAATACATCACGCCGAACAGCAGGGAAGCGACGACGGAAAGTATGATGCCCTTGATCACCAGCGTTCCTGATTATTTACCCGTCGTCTTTCAAACTACAGCGTTGTTGACTGCGCTTGCTCACCCTAGTCACTTACTAAAAGTAAGCTCCTAGGGATGAGCAAGCTGGCCGCCTAGCTGAAGCTTGAAATCCATAGGGTATAGATTAAGATCCAGCGGCTACTCTAAGGTTATTTAGCTCTAACAACAATGAATTACGCCGGACTGGACAACAACGGCCAAGCGGTTAGAATTATACCTGTGTATTTATCCAGGCAAAGGCGATGACAATCGATCTGTTTGAAGATGCGCTGCCACCGCCCTGGCGTGAGGAAATCGCGCCGGGGGCGGTGGTATTGCACGGTTTTGTTCGCGATCACGGGCCGGAACTGCTGGCGGCGGTCAACGGCGTGGTGGCACAGGTGCCTTGGCGGCATATGACCACGCCGGGCGGTTTCACCATGTCGGTGGCAATGAGCTGGTGCGGCAACGGCTGGAACAGCGACAGTAATGGCTACCGCTATTCGCAGCGCGATCCCGGAACCGGCAAAAGTTGGCCAGAAATCCCGGCAATTTTGCTGGCTTTGGCCGATGAAGCGGCTTTGCAGGCCGGGTTTGGTCATTACGTCCCGGATTCCTGCCTGATGAATCGCTACGATCCGGGCAGCAAGCTTTCGCTGCATCAAGATATTGACGAGCATGATTTTACGGCACCGATCGTTTCGGTATCGCTGGGGCTACCGGCCGTTTTTCAGTTTGGTGGCCTGCAACGCAGCGACAGAACGCAGCGTATCCCTCTGGCCCACGGTGACGTGGTGGTCTGGGGCGGCCCGTCGCGATTATGTTTCCACGGCATCATGCCGGTGAAAGAGGGTTATCATTCACTGGTGGGGTCACACCGCATCAATATCACCCTGCGCAAGGCGCTTTAACGCGGGTTCCTGGCCTAAACTGGCCACCAGATAATCAATAAACACCCGCAGCTTGGGGGGCAGATGCTGAGTTGGGGCATACAGCAGCCACAGATCGCCATGATAGCTGCTGAGGAAATCCCATTCTGGCAACACCTGCACAATCTCACCGCTGGCCAGCGCCTGGTGGGCGGTAAAGTAGGGCAGGCTGCCGATACCAATATGCTGTTTCACCGCGTCCAACCGAACTCCTGTGTGGTTGGCGGCATAGCGCCCCCGGACATTGACCGAAACCGTCTTGCCGTTGCGGCGAAAACGCCAGCGTGCGTCGCTGGGCGTCTCCCCCAGATAAATGCAGCTATGCTCCGTCAGGTCTCTTGGGTGACGCGGCGTGCCCTGTTGGGCCAGGTAATGCGGAGTGGCGCAGAGCAAATGTTCGATGGTCATCAACGGGCGGCCGATCAGGCCCGGTGACGGGCGGTCGGTGATGCGTAGTGCCAGATCGACCCGATCGTCGATCAAATCCATGTAGCGGTCTTCCAACCGTAGATGAACATCCACCTGCGGATAGCGCTGCAAGAACGCCGGCATGTGAGGATGCAGAACAAAGTGCCCGACGGCCTTCGGCACGCTGACGCTGATCGTCCCTTCCGGCTCAGCGCTGCCCTGGCCGCTGATGGTCAACACTGAGTTGGCGGCATCCAGCATGATGCGGCAGCGCTGAAACACGGCCTCTCCTTGCTCACTTAGGCGCAGTTTGCGGGTGGTACGGTGCAACAGCCGTACGTTCAGCGCTTGTTCCAACCTGGCAACGCTGCGGCTGGTGGCAGAAGGGGAACTGCCCAACTGGCGGGCGGCGGCGGAGAAGCTGCCGCTTTCCACCACCTGAACAAAAACGGCCATTTCAACCAGCAGTGCGCTGGAAAGATTTGTGCTCACGGCGCAAAGGTCCATTGTGATGAAGACGGATTATCAGCCGATTATGGCACGAATATAATAACGGCGTTAACCAGGAGAGAGCCCATGACCGAACGACTTTATTATTATCACGATGATTTGCAACTCCAGGCACGGGTATTGTCCTGCACGGCGCAAGAGGATGGCAGCTATGCGGTGCAGTTGGATGCGACACTGTTTCACCCACAGGGCGGCGGGCAGCCAAGCGATAGCGGCACGATCGGCGGCGTAGCGGTGTTACGAGTTGCCGCGCAGGGCGATCAATTACTCCATTATCTGGCCGAGCCATTGCCTTGTGGCCTGGTCACGCTGGAGATCGACGGTGAACAACGACACCTGCATACCCGTTGGCATTCTGCCGGGCATTTGATTGGCTGGCTGGGGGAGGGCCAAGGCTGGCAGCCGGTGAAAGCGCACCACTGGCCGGGGGAAGGGCGTATCACCTTTGCGCCGGGTGCGCAGACAACAGTGTTGGAACAGGAATACTTGCAGCAACGGTTGATGGATTTGATCGCCGCCGATTTGCCACGAAGGCAGCAAGAGCAGCAAGGCGTCCGTCAGGTCGGGTTTGGCGATCTGCCAGCTTATGGCTGCGGTGGCACCCATGTGCGTTCGCTGGCGGAGTTGGGCAAGGTGCAAATCACCGCCGTCAAGATGAAGAAAGGGCAGTTGATTGTGCAGTATCAGGTGGATTGATGGGGCCTGTAGGCGTGCCTGGCCACTGCTTGGCGCGTTACTGCTTTTTTCATCATTAGTTAGCGAAATTAGTTCGTTCAACTCCGTGCCGTTTTGGTTTGTTATCTAACCCATAACAAACCGACATAAAGAAGGCACGGCACCCATGTTTAATTTTCCTTTCAAGACGTTAACCAGCGGACTGGCAGTGGTCTTAGGCGCTGCCGCTGCGGCGAGCCCGGCCATTGCGGCGGTGCAGGGCGGCACTCTGATCTATCTGGAGCAGCAGGCCCATACCAATCTGTATCCCCCTTCCGGCGGGTTTTATCCCAACGGCGGTATCCTTAACCAGATCACCGACAAGCTGACCTACCAGAACCCCAAGACGCTGGAGATCGAACCCTGGATCGCCGAGTCCTGGTCCAGCAACCCCGATAAAACGGAATATACCTTCAAACTCCGCCCCGGCGTGACGTTCTCCGACGGGACGCCGCTGGATGCCAACGCGGTAGCGAAAAACTTTGATACCTATGGTTTGGGCAATAAATCGCTGCGCTTGCCGGTTTCCGAGGTGATCAATAACTATGACCACAGTGAGGTCATCGATCCGCTGACGGTCAAATTCTATTTCAAACGCTCGTCCCCAGGTTTCCTGCAAGGTACGGCGACCATCGGTTCCGGGCTGGTATCGCTCAGTACGCTGAACCGCCAATACGATGAACTGGGTGATGCGCGCCATATTATCGGCTCTGGCCCGTTTGTGGTGAGCGGTGAAACCCTGGGGCGCGAGGTCGATCTCAGCGTACGTAAAGACTATCACTGGGGACCGGCCAAGCTGGCTCAGCAAGGGCGGTCCAATCTGGATGCCATCAAGGTGATCGTCACTCCGGAAGACAGCGTGCGAATTGGTGCGTTGCAGGCCGGACAGGCGGACTTTATTCGCCAGATCCAGGCTTACGATGAGAAGCAAACCCAGGATCAGGGCTTTACGATCTATGCCGCGCCAACCCGTGGCGTCAACGACAGCATTGCCTTCAGACCAGACAATCCGCTGGTGGCCGACATTCGCGTGCGGCAAGCGCTGCTGCATGCCACCGACAGCAAACAGATCGTCGATACGCTGTTCTCTGCCAACTACCCACAAGCCAAATCGGTGATTGCCTCCTCGGCAGCCGGTTTTGTCGATCTCTCCGACAAGTTGACCTTCGATCTGGCGAAGGCCAACCGCCTGCTGGATGAAGCCGGTTGGCAAAAGGGCAGCGACGGCCTGCGCCAGAAGGAGGGTAAGAAGCTGTTGTTAACGGTGTACGAGTCGCTGCCACAGCCGCAAAACAAGGCGGTGCTGCAATTGGTCTCGCAGCAGTGGGGCAAGGTGGGGGGGCGGTTGAATATCTTGGCAGGCGATGCAGGTAGCCGGGTGGCGGATAACCTCGATCCGCAAAAGACTCCAGCTTCGGTGGTAGAAGTGGGCCGTGCCGATCCCGATGTGATTAAAAGCCAGTTTTATCCCACCAATCGTGATGGCCTGTTGCAGCAGGGTGGCACCAGCCAGAACAGTAAATTTATCGACAACTCGCTGAACCAACTGCTGCTGGGGATCGCCTCTGAAGTGGACCCGGCCAAGCGCATACAGATTGCCGGTGAGGCTCAAAAGTATCTGCTGGATCAGGCCTATGTGATCCCGTTCTTTGAAGAGCCGCAGGTCTTTGCCGGTGCACCCTATCTGAAAGGTGTCAACTTTGAAGCCGTGGGTCGGCCAAGTTTCTATGGCGCGTGGTTAGAGAAACGGTAACGCCATATTCGAGGAGATAAAGATGCTGAAATACCTGAGTGGCCGAACCGGGCAGGCGTTGCTGGTGCTGTGGGCGGCATTTACGCTGTCGTTTATCTTGCTGCAGGTACTGCCAGGCGATGCGATCCTGATTAAATTTCAGAACCCGGATATGGGCCTTAGTCCGGCGCAGATTGCCGACATGCGTGCCGCCTACGGTGCCGATATCCCCCTGTGGCAGCAATATCTGCATACGCTGGGGAATTTCCTGCGCGGTGATTTGGGCTATTCGATCCAGAACGGCGTGCCGGTGAGTGCCTTGCTGGCTGCCAACCTGCCTGCCACCCTGCAACTGGCGGTGCTGGGTTTCACCCTGGCCTTGCTGTTGGCACTGGTCATTGCCTTTGTCTCCAATCTGATCGGTTTTGGCTGGCTGAAATCGGCGCTGCAATCGCTGCCTGCGCTGTTTGTGTCGGTTCCCACCTTCTGGCTTGGCATCGTGTTGATCCAGATCTTCTCATTCCGGCTGAAGCTGGTGCCGATCATTAATCCAGGCGAGTGGGTTGGCCTACTGTTGCCGATCGCCACCTTGGCAATCCCAATCTCTGCACCGCTGGCGCAGATCCTGATCCGCAGCATTGATAGCGTGCAAACTCAGCCGTTTGTGGCGGTGGCGCGTGCCAAAGGGGCTAGCCGTAGCGGAGTGCTGTGGCGACATGTGGCGCGCAACGCCATGCTGCCGGTGCTGACTATCGCGGGTATTTTGTTTGGCGAACTGATCGCCGGAGCGCTGATCACCGAAACCGTATTTGGCCGCAGTGGCCTGGGGCAACTGACACAGCAGGCGGTCGTGAACCAGGATGTGGCGGTGTTACAGGCGGTGGTGATGATCTCTGCCGCCGCCTTTGTCTCCCTCAATCTGCTGGTCGATCTGCTTTTCCCGTTGCTCGATCCCAGACTGAAAACCTATGCAGGAGCGACCCGATGAGCAGTATTCCGTTGGAAAAATCCGTGATGCCGGAACGCGATCTGTCCGGTGGGGAAGCCGAAGGGAGTGTACGCACAGCCAGGCGCGCTCAGCGGCGTTATCCGCTTAGCCTGTGGCTAGCCTGGATCGTGCTTGGGATCGCTGTGCTATGGGCGATCGCCCCAGAACTCTTTACTGCGTACAGCGGCACGGAAGGGATTGCCGGAGCACAACGTCTGGCACCCGGTGGTGAACACTGGCTAGGCACCGATCCGCTGGGGCGCGATCTCTACGCCCGGATCGTCTATGGCGCATCGCACACTTTATCCGCAGCGCTAGTTGCCGTAGCGCTGGGGCTGGTTGTGGGGACGTCGCTGGGCCTGGTCGCCGGGGCTTTAGGCGGCATCGTCGATGATGTTGTGATGCGCTTGGTTGATGTTTTGCTGTCGATCCCTGGGCTGCTGCTTTCTTTGAGCGTAATTATCCTGCTGGGCTTCGGCACGGTGAATGCGGCGCTGGCGGTGGGGATCTCGTCGGTGGCCAACTTTGCGCGTCTGGCACGTGCGGAGGTGCTGCGGGTGCGGCACAGCGACTACGTTGAAGCGGCCTACGGCAGCGGCGGACACTTTTGGGCGGTGCTATGGCGCCATATTCTGCCTAATTCGCTGACCTCGGTGATTGCATTCTCTGCCCTGCAGTTTGGCAATGCCATTCTGGCGATTGCCACCCTGAGTTTTCTGGGATACGGCACGCCACCGCCCACGCCGGAATGGGGCTTGCTGATCGCCGAAGGGCGTAACTACATCTCAACGGCCTGGTGGCTGACTACCTTCCCCGGCCTGGTGGTGGTTGCCGTGGTGCTGGCCGCCAACCGAATCAGCCATGCATTAGGGAGCGCGCGCCGATGAACCCACAGACAACCGTTTCACCTGTGCCACTGCTGGAACTGGATAACGTTTCTATCGCCTATCAGCAGGGCAACAGCAGCCAGCGGGTAGTGCACAACGTTTCTTTTACCATTCAGCCGGGGGAAGTCGTTGCCCTGGTTGGGGAGTCTGGATCGGGGAAAACCACCACGGCCCAGGCGATTATCGGCCTGCTGGCGGAAAATGGTCGCCTGGAGCAAGGGGCGATCCGGCTTAATGGCACCGATATTGCGCACTGGTCACCGCGCCAGTTGGATGCGGTGCGTGGTGCGCAGATAAGCCTGATCCCGCAAGATCCCGCCAGTTCGCTGAACCCGGTTAAAACCATCGGTGAGCAGGTTGCCGAGATCATTAATATTCACCAACGCCTGCCACGCAAGCTGGTACAGCTTCGGGTAGTGGAGTTACTCACACGCGTGGGGTTGACTCACCCGGAATTGCGGGCGCGCCAGTATCCGCATGAGCTTTCCGGCGGCATGAAGCAGCGGGTGCTGATTGCTATCGCTATTGCGTTACGGCCCGCGTTGATCATTGCCGATGAACCGACTAGCGCGCTAGACGTAACGGTGCAAAAACGCATTCTCGATCTGATCGACGAACTGCGTCAGGAGTTTGGCACGGCGGTGCTGTTCGTCACCCATGATTTGGGCGTGGCGGCGGAACGGGCCGATCGGCTGCTGGTATTTCGTCATGGCAGGGTACAAGAACAGGGGCAAACGGCGGCGGTATTGCAGGCACCGGCGCATGAATATACCCGCCGCTTGTTTGCCGATGTGCCTTCACTGGCCTCCGTCGCTCCGCCAGCGATCGCCCGTAAGGTAGAACCGGCTATCGTCGTCAACGAACTGGTGAAGGATTTCCGTTTTGCTGGCAGAGGCGGGCAGGCGTTCCGCGCTTTGGATCGGGTGTCGTTCAGCGTGCAGCGTGGCACCACGCATGCGCTTGTCGGCGAGTCTGGCTCCGGTAAAACCACCTTGGCCCGCTGCCTGCTGGGTTTTCAGCGGCCGGATGCTGGGCAAATCATCATCGACGGCGTCGATTTTACCCGGCTAAAGGGCGAGGCGCTGCGCCAGTTTCGGCGGCGTATCCAACTGGTCTATCAAAACCCCTTTGCTTCGCTCGATCCGGCGCAAACCTTGTATCAGGCGATCGAAGAGCCGTTACTCAACTTTGAGCCTGTCGCCAAGGCTGAGCGTTACCGGCGGGTGCGGGAACTGTTCGAGCGAGTTGCTCTGCCTGCCGAGCTCTTGACGCGCAAACCGCGTGAGCTTTCTGGTGGCCAACGCCAACGGGTCGCCATCGCCCGTGCTCTGATACTGCAACCTCGAGTGCTGGTATTGGATGAAGCCACCTCGGCGCTAGACGTGACCGTGCAGGCGCAAATCCTGCACTTATTAGAGCAGCTACAGCGAGAGTTGGGGCTGACCTACCTGTTTATCTCGCACGATCTGGCGACGGTGCGGCAAATCTCGCACAGCGTCTCGGTGCTGTGCCGTGGGGAGCAGGTAGATGTGGGCACTACCGCCAAGATATTTGCCCAGCCGGGCAGTGACTATACCCGCCAATTGATTGCGGCCATTCCTGGCCGTGCGATGTACCAAACTTTGAAGGATGCCTCATGAGCGCTAAACGTCTCGGTTTTTTTACCCGCCTGCTGGATAACGGCAGTGCTCAGGAACGTTACCGGCTGGCCACCAGGCAAATTGTCCATGCCGAACGCGCCGGGTTCGACACCGCCTGGGTAGCGCAGCACCATTTTCATCAGGATGAGGGCGGGCTGCCTTCACCCCTGGTTTTTTTGGCTCAGGCTGCGGCGCACACCCGGCATATTCGTTTGGGGACTGGAGTAATCACTTTGCCGATGGAGTCTGCCGTTCGCGTGGCGGAAGATACGGCAGTGTTGGATCTGCTATCTGGTGGCCGGTTGGAAGTGGGGCTGGCGGCGGGTGGAACCCCGTCTTCGTTTAGCGCTTTTGGTATTGATGCCGAGCGGCGCAATGCGGCGTTTAACGATAATTTACGTATTCTGCTGGACGCCTGGGGTGGCGAAGCGCTCGGCAATGCCGCCAACCGACTCTATCCGGCCGCTCCCCAACTGAAAAAACGCGTCTGGCAAGCCACCTTCTCTATTGAAGGTGGGATCCGGGCCGGTAAGGCTGGGGATGGGCTGATGCTGTCACGCACTCAACCCAGGCCACTAACTGCCCCAGATACGCCACTTGATGAGCTGCAAAATCCGATTATTGACGCCTATCTTGCCGCACTGCCACCAGGGGTAGAGCCGCGCATCATGGGATCGCGTACCGCTTTTGTAACCGAAGATCAGAACCGTGCACGTGATTTTGCTGCACAAGGGCTTAGCCGCGGATTGGAACGTTTACGCGCCAGTGGGCATCAGGTGCAGGATGAGTCGCTCGACGGCCTGATCCGCGCTTTTGACGTGCATCTCGGTACGCCAGAGCAGGTGATCGCCTCGTTGCAACTCGATAGCGCGCTGGCCCGCGTCACCGATTTGGCATTTCAGGTGCACTCTATCGATCCGCCACACGCCTATATTTTGCGCTCTATTGAGCTGATTGCTCGCGACGTTGCACCGGCACTGGGCTGGCAGCGGCGCAATCCTGCCACGTTGGCTTATTCACATCACGCAGAGGAAAACGTATGACCGACACCCAGGATCACTTGACCAGACTGGCTGAAATCGCCCCAGACTCTCCTTTGGCACAGGCCAGAGCAACACGTCAGGCGGCCACCGACGGGATTGAGGCCAGCTATCAGAGGCTGTTCGCGCCACAGGATGTGGGCGGTTTCGGGATTGCGGAGCGCCTGCTGTTGGCACAACGTATCAGTGAATGGCACGGCGATCGGCAACTGGCGGCGCATTATGCCCAACTGCAACAAGCTCAGCCCGCAGACGGCCCACGTTTGCAGGCTGCATTGGATCATGCAGAACGCCTGGCCTTCAAGCCTGCCGGGGCCGAAGCCAAACACTTACAGGCCTTGCAACAGGCGGGGTGGTCGTTGGATGACATTGTCACGCTTTCACAACTGATCGCCTTTGTCAGTTTCCAGAGCCGTCTGTTGTTCGGCTACCGCTTGCTGGCTGGATTGCCGGTAGCGACCAGCGGTCGTGCTCCCGTCCGAGCCTCCGCTTGGCGCACAGCGAGCCATACAGCCAGTGGCCGCCATGCACCGCCTGCGTTCACCAGCCAGGAGTTGGGATGGGAGCCCTGGATTGCTGCTAAACCCTTGGAGGCGTTTGACGAGCCGGGAAAAGCCTTGCTGACCAAGTTCGGTCACGCGGATTCTGACTATTTCCGTTTGTTGGCGCGCGATCATGCGGTGTTGGAACAACGAACCATCACGGATAGGGCCATTTTCTTCACCGCTGGTGGTCTGGCCCGCCAGGATCGGGAGTTGGCTGCGGCGGTGGCCAGCAAGGTGAACGGCTGTATTTACTGTGCTTCGGTGCATGCGCGTAAAGCGGCGCAGTTATCCAAAAGGGCAGAAGAGGTGCAGCGCCTGTTGGATGTCGCGCCTGGAGGGATCTTGAGCGAGGGGCAGGGTGAGGATTGGCGTACGCAAATAGACTTTGCCGCCGCGCTTTCGGCTACGCCACCGCAGGCCAATGCGGCTCAGTTGGCTGCGTTACGCGAACAAGGGTTGGGCGAACTGGAACTGTTGGACCTGGTGCAGGCGACGGCCTTCTTTGCCTGGGCCAACCGCTTGATGCTCACGCTCGGCGAACCTTATGACGATTGAGTCACACGGTGTTTAAACAGCAAAAAGCCCGCTTAGTTACCTAAGCGGACTTTTCTAAATATGGCTCCTCTGACTGGACTCGAACCAGTGACATACGGATTAACAGTCCGCCGTTCTACCGACTGAACTACAGAGGAATCGTGTGAACGGGGCGAATAATAGCGGTGCCGATGGGGCTTGTAAAGCATGAAAATGCACAAATGTTCCGTTTGTCGAGGTTGTGAGCAAATTGGCTTATTTTCCATCAGGTTAAACTTTATCACTGGCAGGCAGGTCGCCATCACTGCAGGCCGAGCACATTTTGTGAGTTAATGCCGAATTTTGCGGGGTGTTGATATTTCAAAGAACAAACCCAAGAAAATTCCTATTTATAAGGCAGGGGAGTAGGGGTGATTTCTAGGATATTTCCTGTAATTTGTGTGGATTGTTCCTAATGATCGGAGGAAAAGTCTGTTTAAGGATTATCATCGAGCCTTGTATTTTTAATACAACAATCAGAGAGCCTCGGATAAATCTTTAGATTGCGCTGTTGCTATAGGAAGTCATCCGGGTACGAGTGGAGTAAATTGCCAAAAAATGCGTTTTTAATAATATAAACATCTATTTTCAATCATGGGTAATAGTCATTTCCATTCGGAAAAATGGGGTTCCGATGATAGCGGTGAATATCGTCAGATCTCCATATATGTTATTGTTTTTAATATTATTTATTTTATGGTTTTGCGGTTTTTTTTACCCAAAAACCAGAGTGAATGCTGTTGTATGCGGGAGAGTGTCTTGGTCCTTCCTGGCGGCAAGCGCCGTTTTTGCCCCGCAACTCGGCGTTCAAGCTCGCTTGCGGAGTTGCTGGATATAAAAAATACCAGTATTATTTTGCACTTCATAAACGTCGTGGGCATGTTAAATCGCGGGCAAATTGCAGGCGCATTATTGCGCTATGCAGGTCACCGATGAAACCCGGTTAAGTATTCGTTAAGTTAATTGGCCATGGCGAACGTTGCAAGCGTCGGGGCAATGAGCGGCCATAGTATAGTTCCAGTGAATGTTTGCTACTAAAGAGCCACCTCTATATCATTGCAGAAAAATGCACATATTATTTATCCAGGATATAGCCGATCTTGTCTGAGTTGACTATCGGTAACGGAATTTTTTGAAAGGAATTTTCGATGATAAGCACCCAAAAGAACCTCTGTTTAGGCGTAATACTGTGCAGTGGTGTGTTGTTGGCAGGATGCCAGAAAACCGCACAGACCCGTTCGCAAGAAGACTCGCCAGCGACCACCGTACAAGCTCCCCCTCAGCAGATCAGCGTGTCCCCGCCACCCCAACCGGCTGCCGTAGAAGCCAAAACCAGCAAAATTGGCCTTTGCCAAAGCGAGTTGGCGTCACTCAAGCAGGTTAATCCGAAGGCTTACGCGGTCAAGCAGGCCAACTTTAACCGTCTGGTGAACAATGCCTCGGTTTATAGCGCGGTACGCGGCGATGTCAATTCGACAACCAAAGACACCCTTGATGCGTTGTACAAATACAAGACCAATCAGTTATGTGCCGAGATCGAACGTGACGTCCTGCAAGGCTTGATCCAGAGAGGGGAAAGCGTGAAATGAAACGCAGGATATATTGCGGTGCCTTGTTGACGTTGGCGTTACCGCTAGGAGTCGTAAGGGCTGAGGAGGTGGTTACTCCCGATGCCCATGCGTTGAATTCACTGGAAGCGATCACACGCCAGGTGGATGAGGCTCCGGCACTACTGTTTCTAACGCCTTCACAACTGGATACAGCAGAACCTGCAGGACCCAAAAGCAGTAAACCTGCCAGCAGCAAGCCTAACGCACTGGCAAAGTCGGCGGACGAGAGGGGCAGTGAGCGTATTCGCGAGATGAAGACGCTGCAGGCAACCATCAATCAGCTGAAAGCCAAAGTCACCAGCCAGGAAGCGGCTCTTGAGCAGTTGCGTAAAGCGCAATCTCGGTCAGCGGGCTCTTCTGCAGAGTTGGCGCGTCTGCAACAGGCCATTGAGCAAAGCCAGCGGGAAAATACGCGGCTGCAGCAGCAGCTTGCCGCACAGGCCAAGGAAAGCGAGCGGCAGATGCAGCAAATGAAGCTGCAACAGCAGGAGCAACGTAACAGCTCGCAATTGCAGCAACAGTTGGCAGCGCAAACCAAAGATAACGAACAAAAAGCGCAACAGATCAAGCAACTGCAGCAAACGTTACAGCAAAATCAGCAGGCCATAGCCCAACTGCAGGATCAACTGTCAGCGCGTAGCAAAGAGAATGAACAGAAGTCCCAGCAGGCGATGGCGAAGCTGCAGGAGCAACTGGCTGCCCAAACCAAAGACAGCCAGCAGAAAGCCGAGCAGGTGAAACAGTTGCAGCAGGCTGGTGCCAAGTTGCAAGAGCAACTGACGGCGTATGCTAAAACTAACGATGAAAAAGCTGAGCAGGCCAAGCAACTGCAGCAAAATCAGCAGGCGTTGGCGAAACTGCAAGCACAGTTGGCTGCCCAGGCAAAAGACAGTGAACAAAAAGCCTTGCAGGTAACACAGCTGCAAGATCAACTGTCAGCACGTAGCAAAGAGAATGACCAGAAGTCCCAGCAGGCGATGGCGAAACTGCAGGAGCAACTGGCTGCCCAAACCAAAGACAGCGAGCAGAAAGCCGAACAGGTGAAGCAGTTGCAGCAGGCTGGTGCCAAGTTGCAAGAGCAACTGACGGCGTATGCTAAAACTAACGATGAAAAAGCCGAGCAGGCCAAACAGCTGCAGCAAAATCAGCAGGCGTTGGCGAAGCTCCAAGAGCAGTTAGCCACACAGACCAAAGACAGTGAATACAAAGCCCAACTGGTCAAACAACTGCAAGAACAACTGACGACACGCAACAAAGAATCGGCGCAAAAAAACCAGCAAGCGATGGCAAAGCTGCAAGAACAGCTGGCCGCCCAAACCAAAGACAGCGAGCAGAAAGCCGAACAAATTAAGCAGTTGCAGCAGGCCAGCGCCAAGCTGCAAGAGCAACAGATTGCGGCTCAAACCAAAACTACCGATGAAAAAGCCCAGTTGGCTGCACAGCTACAGCAAAACCAGCAGGCATTGGCGAAGCTGCAAGAACAGTTGGCTACCCAGACCAAAGAGCGTGAGCAAAAGGCCCTGCAGGTAACACACCTGCAAGATCAGTTAGCGACGCGCAGCAAAGAGAATGAGCAGAAGACCCAACAGGCGATGGCGAAGCTGCAAGAACAGCTGGCTGCCCAAACCAAAGATAGCGAGCAGAAAGCCGAACAGGTGAAGCAGTTGCAACAGGCTAGCGCCAAGTTGCAGGAGCAGTTGACGGCACAAGCCAAAGTTAACGATGAAAAAGCCCAATTGGCTACACAGCTACAGCAAAACCAGCAGGCGTTGGCGAAGTTGCAAGAACAGTTGGCTGCCCAGACCAAAGAGCGTGAGCAAAAGGCCCTGCAGGTAACACAACTGCAAGATCAGTTAGCGGCGCGCAGCAAAGAGAACGAGCAGAAGACCCAACAGGCGATGGCGAAGCTGCAAGAACAGCTGGCTGCCCAAACCAAAGACAGTGAGCAGAAAGCCGAACAGGTGAAGCAGTTGCAACAGGCGAGCGCCAAGTTGCAGGAGCAGTTGACGGCACAAGCCAAAGTTAACGATGAAAAAGCCCAATTGGCTACACAGCTACAGCAAAACCAGCAGGCGTTGGCCAAGTTGCAAGAACAGTTGGCCGCTCAGACCAAAGAGCGTGAGCAAAAGGCCCTGCAGGTAACACAACTGCAAGATCAGTTAGCGGCGCGCAGCAAAGAGAACGAGCAGAAGACTCAACAGGCGATGGCGAAGCTGCAAGAACAGCTGGCTGCCCAAACCAAAGACAGCGAGCAGAAAGCCGAACAGGTGAAGCAGTTGCAACAGGCGAGCGCCAAGTTGCAGGAGCAGCTGACCGTGCAAACCCAGGGTCTTGATGAAAAAGCCCAGCAGTTAAAACAACTGCAGCAAAACCAACAGTCGTTGGCAAAACTGCAAGAACAGCTGGCCGCTCAGACCAAAGACAGTGAGTTGAAAGCCGAACAGATGAAGCAGCTGCAGCAGACCAGCGCCAGGCTGCAGGAGCAGTTGACCGCGCAAACCAAAGATAATGAGCAGAAAGCGCAGCAAGTGATGCAGTTGCAACAAAATAAGCAAACCGTCGCAGAGTTGCAGGCACAGCTAGTTATCCAGACCAAAGACAGCGAGCAAAAAGCCGAGCAGGTGAAGCAGTTGCAACAGGCCAGTAGCAAGCTGCAAGAGCAACTAGCCGCACAAACCAAAGCCAATGATGAGAAAGCGCTACAGCTGAAACAGCTGCAACAAAACCAGCAAGAGCTGGTCAAGCTGCAGGCTCAGTTAGCTACTCAGGCCAAGGACAGCGAGCAGAAAGTGCAGCAGGTCAAACAGCTGCAGGAACAGTTAGCCGCTTCCAGTAAGGATAATGAGCAGAAAGCCTTGCAGGTGAAGCAACTCCAGCAAGGCCAGCAAGAGTTGGCCAAGTTGCAGGCTCAACTGGCTGCACAGGCCAAGGATAGCGAACAAAAAGCGCTACAGGCCAAGCAGTTGCAGGAGCAATTGGCGCTGAATAACAAAGATTTCGTGCAACAAGCTCAGCAAATGAAGAAATTGCAGCAAGAGCTGCTGACGTTGGCGAAACTGCAAGATCAACTGACCGTGCAGACCAAAGACAGTGAACAGAAAGCGCAGCAGATAAAGCAGCTGCAAGAACAGTTGACGGTTTATGGCAAAGATAACGATCAGAAGGCTCAGCAGGTTAAACAACTCCAGCAAAGCCAGCAGGAATTGGCGAAGTTGCAGGAGCAGTTAGCCGTTCAGACCAAAGACAGTGAGCAGAAAGCGCAGCAGATTGCCCAGTTGCAGCAGGCTAGTCAGCAGGAGAGTGCCAAGCTGCAGGAGCAGTTGGCCGCTCAGACTAAAGACAGCGAGCAGAAAGCCCAGCAGATCGCTCAGTTGCAGCAGGCGAGTCAGCAGGAAAGTGCCAAGCTGCAGGAGCAGTTGGCCGCTCAGACTAAAGACAGCGAGCAGAAAGCGCAGCAGATTGCTCAGTTGCAGCAGGCGAGTCAGCAGGAGACAGCCAAACTGCAAGAACAGTTGGCCGCTCAGACCAAAGACAGTGAGCAGAAAGCCCAGCAGATCGCTCAGTTGCAGCAGGCGAGTCAACAGGAGAGCGCCAAGCTGCAGGAGCAGTTAGCTGCTCAGACCAAAGACAGCGAGCAGAAAGCCCAGCAGATCGCCCAGTTGCAGCAGGCGAGTCAGCAGGAGAGTGCGAAGCTGCAAGAACAGTTGGCCGCTCAGACTAAAGACAGCGAGCAGAAAGCCCAGCAGATAGCCCAGTTGCAGCAGGCAAGTCAGCAGGAGACAGCCAAACTGCAAGAACAGTTGGCCGCTCAGACCAAAGACAGTGAGCAGAAAGCCCAGCAAATCGCTCAGTTGCAGCAGACGAGTCAACAGGAGAGTGCCAAGCTGCAAGAGCAGTTGGCGGCACAAACCAAAGACAATGAGCAGAAGGCGCAGGAACTTGCCCAGCTACAGCAAAAGCTGACCGCAGCCGAGAAAAAGCAAACGGCTGGCATGTCGGTGGTCAAGGAGCCTAAAACGCAGGTTGAAAAACGCGATTATGCGATCGGCACCGCGTTGGGTAATGACATCCTGGATTTGCTCAACAGCAAAAAGACGCAGGGTGTAGACGTGAACCGCCAACTGGCGCTGGCAGGCGTGACCGATGTGATCAATGGCCAGACCAAACTGGCCAAAGAACAGATTGCCAAAGCCTTGTATGAAAGTGAGTTGGAGCTGAACGATCAGCATAAAAAGATCAAACAGCAGAACGAAAAGCAAGGCAGCAGCTATATCGATAAGTTCAAGAAGCAGCCACGCGTTGTTCAGTCTAAGCAAGGCTTCTATTACCGCATCGATTATGTTGGCGATAGCGTGATTGGTGAGGGTGATACCGTCGCCGTGGTGGTTAAAGAGAGCTTGACCAACGGTAAAGTGATCAAGGATATGGATTTGGCTGGCACTTCAATTTCGCAGCCGCTGAGCGCTTACCCACCGCTGTTCCGCGAAGCGCTAGGCAAGTTGAAGAACCACGGTAACATGACGCTGGTGGTGCCGCCTGAACTGGCCTATGGCGAGAAAGGCATGGCACCGGATATTCCACCGGGCGCGACCATGGTCTACAACGTACGCATACTGGATGTGATACCGGCCTCCGAGCAAAAAGCTCCGTAACCCAATAACAAACCCGCCAGACGATTGGCGGGTTTTTTTAGCTGAACCACGCTGGGGACTGGTAATGCCCCAGCGTGGTGCATCGTCAGGCTTTACCCCTTCATCCAATCCCGCCTTATCGCTACCTTTCATTATTTTTTAATCACTTAGACTGATAACACACCGCTTATTCTGCCTGGCCCGTTTTTTGCTGTAGTTGCAATAGTTGATATTAAATGCAGTTAACCGCAGCTAGGAGCCACGATGAATTTCAGACGCTTGAAGTATTTCGTAAAGATCGTCGATATCGGCAGCCTGACCCAGGCGGCGGAGGTGTTGCATATTGCGCAGCCTGCGCTGAGCCAGCAAGTTGCCACCCTGGAAGGGGAACTGAAACAGCAATTGCTAATCCGAACCAAACGAGGAGTGATGCCCACAGAGGCTGGCAATATTCTTTATGCGCATGCGCAAACCATTCTTCAGCAGTGTGAGCAGGCCCAACAAGCGGTGATCAGCAGTGGGGAAACGCTGGCTGGGCAGGTGGCGATCGGCCTGGTGCAAGGTAGTGCGGCCTCGCAGTTGGCGCTGCTGCTGTTGCAAGCGGTACGCGATCGGCACCCTGGGATTTTGCTGAGCCTGCATGAAAATATTGGTAATACGTTGAGCCAACAGGTGGCGACGCAGGCTCTGGATATGGCGGTGATGTACGGGCAGAATATGCCACCGAATCTGAGCGTTACGGCGTTGGCGAAAGAAGATTTGTATCTGGTCGCAGCGAGAAGTATCCCTCATCCGGGCAACAGCATCGATTTATCGGCGGTGAGCCGGTTTAATCTGTTCTTGCCACGTGAGGGGGACGTGGTGCGCGACCTGGTCGATGAGGCTCTGGCGCTGCGCCAACTCACGGCGAATGTGATTGGTGAGATCGAATCACACAGCATGCTTTGCGCTGCAATCGCTAGCGGGATGGGTGCGACGATCCTGCCAGAATCGATTGCCAGGGCAATTATCGGCCCTGCCAAGGCCTGGATGATCCGCCTCAATGCTCAGGCGCTTTCGATACCGCTGGCGTTAGTGGTTTGCGGCCAAAAGCCGCTCACTGCGGCAGCGGGAGCGGTGAGGGAGATCCTGCTGGAAATTACCGCCAGCCATCATCAACCGACGCGAGTGCTGGCTTTGGCGCTGTAGGGGCGCCGCATTCGGCGCCCAGCCTTTGGATCAGCGGAACGGCGGCTCGTTGAAGGTGCGCAGTTTGCGTGAATGCAGGTGTTCACCCTCAGCTCGCAGCAGGTCGATGGCACAAATCCCGATCTGCAAGTGTTCCGAAATCGCGCCTTCGTAGAAACGGTTGGCCTGCCCTGGCAGTTTGATCTCGCCGTGTAGCGGTTTATCAGACACGCACAGCAGCGTGCCATAAGGCACCCGGAAGCGATAACCCTGCGCTGCGATGGTGGCGCTTTCCATATCGACGGCGACGGCGCGGCTGAGGTTAAAGCGCAGTGCGGAAGCCGAATAGCGCAACTCCCAGTTGCGATCGTCGGTGGTGACCACCGTACCGGTGCGTAAGCGCTGTTTTACCGCTTCTCCCGGCATACCGCTTACCGTTTTGGTGGCGTCATACAGCGCGCGCTGAACTTCCGCGATGCTTGGGATTGGGATATCCGGTGGCAGCACTGAATCTAAAACATGATCGTCACGCAGGTAGGCGTGGGCCAACACGTAATCGCCAATCGACTGGCTTTCCCGCAGGCCGCCGCAGTGGCCAATCATCAGCCAGGCATGGGGCCGCAGCACTGCCAGGTGATCGCAGATGGTTTTGGCATTGGAAGGGCCAACACCGATATTGACCAGCGTGATCCCTTGGCCATCGTTGGCGATCAGGTGATAGGCAGGCATCTGGTGGTTTTTCCAAGCCAGATCGGACACCGTCTGCTCTGGATTTGGCGTTTCTGCCGTTACAAAGTTTCCACCGGCGCAAGACAGGGCGATATAGGGGCTGGCCGGATCCGCGATCTGGCTACACGCCCAGCGGACAAACTCATCGACATAGCGCGTGTAGTTGGTGAACAACACAAAGTGCTGAAAATGTTCCACTGGCGTGCCGGTGTAATGCCGCAGGCGGGCTAGCGAGAAATCGGTCCGCAGTGCGTCGAAATGGGAGAGTGGAAAATGGTTGGCAAAAGGAGACAGGCCGTCTGCATTTTCATCGCCAATCTGCGCCAGCTCGGTAGTGGGGAAATGCTTGGTAAGCCCGGCACTCATGGTTCTGTCCAAGGCCAGATCGGAGCCGTCAATCACATAAGGGAAGGGGATCTCCTGTTGAGAGGGAACCACCTCGATTACGGCGGCATATTCACTGGTCAGCATGGCTAGCTGTTCGGCAAGATAAGGGCGGAACAACTGCGGCCGGGTGATGGTGGTGGTGTAGCTGCCGGGCCGGGTAAAACGGCCATAGGCGCGGGTTCTTGGATGATCGGGATGCTCACCGTCCCAACGCACGCGCAGTTCCGGGTAGGAAAACAGCCCCGAGGCTCGGGCCTGCGCCTCTGGCAGGGTGCCATCCGCGATAAATTGTTTGATGGCAGCGCGTAAGGCATTGACCGATGCGTCATACAGTACTTCGAGTTGGTCGAGGGCTTGCAGGGCAGTCAGCGACTTTTTTTCAGGGGTATTCATTGTTTTTCCTCGGTTCTTGCGATACCCCAGCATAGCGTAAAGCGTTGGCCGAATGAATCTATCTGCGGTAGGACTCGCGCGAAGTAGCGATAAGGTTCAGGGAGCTTTATTACTGAAAAACCTCAATTGGCTCGTGACGTAGGGGCGCTGAATGCTGCGCCCACTCATATAATGACGCCAAACTAAAAACTAAAGCGTAACCAGGCAAACAGCACGTTGCCGTTGTTGTAGGTACCAGGGATATAGGTGAACTGAACGGTTGCCTGCTTATAGCTAGCGGAGAACAGTGGCAGCACGATCGGCAATGGAATGTAGTTGCCGAAATCTTCACGTGCGGTGATCCCCGCCGTTACACCAAACCCAAGGCGGAAATCTTGATTCTGATCCAGATACCAGCCCTTTTCCCAGCCATAGCCGACAATCGGCTGCCACTCATTGTGGGAGTCTTTAAACATCATCGCGTACAGGGCACTCCAGTCGCCTTCTTCGTTATAGCGGGATATCCCAAAGCCGCCGCCCCATGGCATCTCATTGTAATGGTCCGTCTCGTCGTACATAAAACGGGCGTGCCAACTGATAAACGGCAGATAAAGATCGTGGTATTGCGGGTCCTCCCAGGTTTGTGCGACACCGCTGGTTAAAGAGTTCCACCAACCCGAGACCCGCCCGGTGCTGGGTTCCGGTTCTGCTGCATGAGTTGGCG
The DNA here is from genome assembly GCF_001692375.1 of Serratia sp. 14-2641. Lineage (NCBI taxonomy): Bacteria > Pseudomonadati > Pseudomonadota > Gammaproteobacteria > Enterobacterales > Yersiniaceae > Serratia > Serratia sp. 14-2641. The sequence goes on from NZ_LXKR01000001.1 coordinate 517,558, forward strand.
TGGTTAGCAACAACAGCCCCGTCCAGACCACTGCAAGAAACGTCCGCATAGCGTGCTCCTTTGATGAGTAATGGCCAATATTATTCTGTTTACGACGCAATTTTTTTCTTTATAGGTATCACATCAGCAGTACTGCCCTGACAAGTTAAAGTCTAGCCGATGGCTGGCGCTTTTCTGGTAATCGTTAAAATTCATTGGCTGGTTTGTGGAGCGGATGGAGAGGAGGGGGACGAGGAGGGGCGCTGCATATAGAGCGCCCGCTTAGAGAAATTACAAACCGCGTTGGTCCATCAAAACAGCCAGATCAACCAGACGGTTAGAGAAGGCCCATTCGTTGTCATACCATGCGAGGATCTTCACCAGATTGCCGCCGATGACCAGCGTAGACAGCCCGTCGATAATTGATGAACGAGGGTCACCCTGATAGTCGCTCGATACCAAAGGCTCATCGCTGTAGCCCAAGATATCTTGCAACGGACCTGAGGTTGCCGCTTTGCGAAATGCCGCGTTCACTTCTTCTACCGTCACTTCACGTTTGAGCGTGACGGTCAGATCAACAATAGACACCACGGGTACTGGCACCCGCAGTGAATAGCCGGTCAGGCGTCCGTCCAATTCCGGAATCACTTTACCGAGCGCTTTAGCCGCACCGCTAGAATATGGCACGATAGAAAGCGCAGCAGCACGGGCTCCGCGCAGATCTTTTTCCGGTTGATCGTGCAAGGCCTGGCTGTTGGTATAGGCATGGGTGGTGTTCATCAAACCATGTTCAATACCGAAGCTTTGGTGCAGAACCTGTGCTGCCGGTGCCAAACCGTTAGTTGTACAACTGCCATTGCTGACCACTTTATGCAAGGCGGGATCGTATTTCTCATGGTTGACACCCATCACGACCGTGATGTCATCGTCTTTACCAGGCGCAGATAAAATCACCCGCTTTGCGCCACCCTTGGTGATGTGTACTTCAGCTTTGGCTTTGTCGGTGAAGAATCCAGTGGCTTCGATAACTACATCAACTCCCACGCTGCTCCACGCAATAGCGCCTGGATCGCGCTCGGAGAAGACGTGGATGGTTTGGCCATCCACGAGTAACTGCCCTTCAGAGGCTTCAACACTGGCGGCCAATGTGCCTTGCAGCGAGTCGTATTTCAGAAGATGAGCCAGGGTTTTGCTGTCGGTCAGGTCATTGATTGCCACTACCTGAAAGTCATTGCGACCCAGCGCGGCGCGCAGTACGTTTCTGCCAATTCGACCAAATCCATTAATGCCTACTTTGACCATGATGTGCTCCTAGGTGAGTTATCTGGTTCCAAAATAGTGCGTGGGTGATTTGGCGTAAATGACAAAAAACAATCAATTTAGGACATGTTGCGAGCGTGAAAACGCTCTCGATAATCTGACGGTGTGAGTTGTAGATTTCTTTCAAACACGCGACGTAGGTTGAGGCTGTTGCCAAAACCCGTGGCGCTGGCGATTTGTTCGAGCTTATCCGAGCTTTGTTCCAGGTGTTGCCGTGCTACGTCGAGGCGGACTTCTTCCACATACTTGGCGGGGCTGATCCCGGTTTCACGGGTGAAAACGCGGGTAAAATTCCTTGGGCTCATGGCCACGTGTTCCGCCAGCCTTTCAACGGATAAATCGCCGGACAGATTTTGCAGTATCCACGTTTGCAGGTCACGGATTGGGCCAGGCGAGCAGGCTTGGCTGAGCAGAAAACGGCTGAACTGAGATTGTCCTCCGGGGCGGCGCAGGAACATCACCAAGTCTTGGGCGACATCGCGCGCTAACGTGAAGCTGTGATCGTCTTCCACTAAAGCCAAGGTGAGATCGAAGCCCGAACTGACGCCTGCGGAGGTCCAGATATTGCCGTCCTGAAGATAAATCGGGCCTTTCTCAACGTGGACGCTGGGGAATTGAGCTTGCATCGCTTCCAGTAACCGCCAGTGCGTGGTGGCACGGCGCCCATCCAGCAGACCGGCCTCAGCCAATAGCCACGCACCGCCGCAAATCGATACGATCCGCCGTGCATACGGCGCAGCCTGACGCAGCCAATTGACGACGATATCGCTTTCCTCAACGCTCATACCTCTGCCAGTGATCATAATGGTGTCATGCGGCAGCGTAGGGTCAAGGTCAGCGAGACGATGATCGGCCAGTAGATTCAGCCCCGAGCCCCCATGGATCACGCGGTGCGCCTGGGTCGTGGCAATCGACACCCGATACGGTGGTTGCGCGGCATCCGTCGGCCTCAAGCGGTTGGCTTGCATCAGGATATCGGCAATGCCCGTAGGCTCGAATAACATGCCCCCTTCGGGGACGATAATCAAAAAGGTGTGCATGTCCTTAAAATACAAATTAGACAAAATAAGTCAAGCGTGGGCTGTGTGGGGGGAGGGTGACGGACAAAGTGGCAATGTTGACTTTTAGGGGACGAACATGTTCCAGCGTAGGGGGCGCCGCATGCAGCGCCCACTTGGCTTAGTATGAGATCCCGGGGGGATTTACTTCGGATACTGCAACGCCTTCCCCTTGCTCACCCCAGCGCGCCAGCACCTGTTGATACTCACCTTGCGCTATCGTACCGTCTAGCGCTGCCTGTAGGGCATGAACCAGCCCGTTGCCCTTTTTGGTAGTGGTGGCCACATAGGCTTTCTTTGGCCCCAGCCCGACCACGCGGGTTTGGCCCGTCAGCGCTGCTTTGTAGGCGGCTACCGACTGCGGGCCGAACATGACATCTGCCCGTCCAGACTGAATATAAAGATTGCCTGAGGCGTCATCGGTCAGATAAATCGGCTGTGCGGGTTTCAGGCCCTCACGTTGATTCTGCTCGTTCCAACCCAGCAGAATTCTCTCCTGGTTGGTACCGGAGCCGACAATCACCCGCAGCCCCGCCACATCCTCGGGCTTACTGATAGATTGAATATCGCTGGTCGATTTGACCGAGAACGCCAGTGAGTCAGCGCGATAAGTGGCAAAATCAAATTTGGTCTTGCGCTGTTCCGTGACGGCAATGTTGACTAGCGCAACGTCATAGCGGCCAGAAGTGATCCCCAGTGGCCAGTCTTCCCAAGCGGTTGGGATCAACTTCAGCTTTAGCCCCAGGCTGTCGGCGAGTAGCCGCGCAACGTCCGGATCGCTGCCGATGCGCGTTTTATTGTCGCTGGCCAACAGCGCTAGCGGTGGTGAATTGAGCGCGGAGATGGCTACCGTCAGCGTCCCTGGCTCTACGAAGCGGTAATCTGCTGGGATCTTACTGATGGCCTGCGGATTTTTAGCTGTGCGGAGCGGTTGTTCATTGGCAACCAGATCGATATTCCCTTGTGCCAAGGCGACGGAACTGAACCAGACCAGCGCCAGAAATGTATATTTCATTTTTTCCCTTAAAGGACTTTAGATAAGAATTGACGGGTGCGAGGGTGCTGCGGGCGTTTGAGCACCGCCTCGCTGTGGCCTTGTTCAACGATCTTGCCATCAACCATAAACACCACCTGATCGGCTACCTCCCGGGCAAAACCAATCTCGTGCGTTACCACCACCAGCGTGGTACCGGAGCGGGCAAGCTTCTTGATAACGTCAAGCACTTCCCCCACCAGCTCCGGGTCCAGTGCAGAGGTGGGTTCGTCAAACAGCATGACGCGCGGGCGCAGTGCCAGTGCACGTGCAATCGCAATGCGTTGCTGTTGGCCGCCAGACAGATGACGCGGCCAGGAATCGGCTTTATCGCGCAGGCCCACCACATCTAACAGTTCAAGCGCTTGCTTAATGGCGTCCTGGCGGTTCAGATGACCATGAGCGATTGGGGCTTCAATCAGGTTTTCCAGCACGGTGAGGTGCGGGAACAGATTGAAGTTCTGAAACACATACCCTACGTTGATGCGCTGACGCAGGATCTCTTTCTCCTTCAGTTCATAAAGCTTATCGCCCGACAGACGGTAGCCGATGTAGTCGCCATCAATCTGAATAAAGCCTTCATCAACGCGCTCCAGATGGTTAATGGTGCGTAACAGCGTCGACTTTCCTGAGCCGGACGGCCCGAGGATCACCGTTACCGACCCGGGTGGAATTTCCAGAGAAACGTTATCCAGCGCCTTATGACGGCCAAAAACCTTGCTGACGCCGGTAATGGAGATATGGCCTTGGGTGTTATGCGATGGGGACATGGATCACCTCCGGTGCAGATGGGGCAGTCTGATGCGATGGGTTCTGTTTGCCCGCTTCCTGATTAACGGCGGAGCGGCGTTCGCTGCGTGCCAACCAGCGCTCGACGACGTGTTGCAGCAGCGATAACACGCTGGTGATTGCCAGATACCAGACGGCACCCACCATCAATAGGGGGATCACTTCCTGAGTGCGGTTGTAAATCATCTGGATGGTATAAAACAGCTCAGGCATGGCTAAGACGTAAACCATCGCGGTCCCTTTGGCGAGGCTGATAATTTCGTTGAAACCGGCAGGCAGAATGGTACGCAGCGCCTGAGGTAGAATAATACGCAGGGTACGCCGCCAGGCGGGTAAGCCTAGCGCAGCTGCGGCCTCATATTGACCGTGATCGACACCCAGAAAACCACCGCGAATGATCTCTGCCGTATAGGCACTTTGTACCAGCGTTAACCCCACCACCGCGGTGGAAAACTGGCCGAGCACGTTGATGGTGGCAAAGCTGCCGAAAGCAATATCGGTAAAGGGAATGCCGATGGAAAGCCGCTCGTACAGGTAAGAAAAGTTGTACAGAATAATCAGCACCACGATCAGCGGTAGAGAACGGAACAGCCAGATATAGCCCCATGCCAGGCTGTTTAACAGCCAGGAGGACGATAGCCTCGACAGCGCGAGCGCACCACCGATGATCAGGCTGAGTACGGTGCCTAGCAGCGTCAGCAGCAAGGTCTGCGCTACCCCCGAGAGGATCACCGGATCAAAGAACCAGCGGGCAAAAACCGCCCATTCCCAGCGAGGGTTGAAGGCGATCGACTGGACGACGATCGCCAATACAAACAGCGCCACGACGGCCCCAGCGGTGCGAAGCGGATAACGCGCCGGAACCACTTTAATGCTGGAAGATGAATTCATCGGTGGGTTCCTCAGGCAATATTGCTTTGACTGGCGAAGGTCAGCGTTTTGATAAAACGCAGGCGGCCGTCATAGGGCGGTACGCTGTACTCTTCATGGTCGCGGTGAATGTCGAACTGCGGTTCGTATCCTTGCCCCAGATAAAGCTGCACGGCTTCCGGCTGGCGAAATCCGGTGGTGAGATAGACGCGGCTATAACCCGCCAGCAAGGCACGACGTTCCAGTTCCCGTACCACACGGCCCGCCAGGCCCTGTTGACGCAGTGACGGATGTGTCCAGATACGTTTCAGCTCTGCGGTATGCGGGTCAAAAGGTTTGTAAGCACCGGTCGCAATGATTTCGCCATCACGCTCCAGCACCAGAAACAACCCCTGCGGCGGCAGATACCATTGCACCAGCTCCACTTCGGCATCGCGGGAGAAATAGTCGCCATAGCGGGCGGCATATTCGCCGAATAATCCGTTGATAATCGGTTGCAACTCTTTGGCTTCAGGCGAAACATCACGAAATACGTCACTCATGTGGCCCCCTTAATCGCCTAATCCTGCCGGGTTGATCTCGGAGGCCGAAAGGCGCTCAATGCCTTCTCCCCAGCGGTTAAGCACTTTTTCATAATCCCCATTGTGGATAACGCCATTCAGCGCGGTTTGTACCGGTGCTACCAGGCCGCTGCCTTTTTTCAGCGTCACGGCGATATGTGCCGCTTTTGGCCAGCCACCGTCCACACTCCCGGCCAGACGGGTTTTGCCAGTGAGTGCCGCCTTCCAGGCTCCAGTCACGTTCGGGCCAAAGAAGGCATCGGCGCGCCCAGACTGCAGTGCCAGCGTTTGGGCTGCGTCATCTTTGGTATAAATTGGGGTAAAAGGCTTCAACCCTTTCTGCTGATTTGCCTGATCCCAGGCCAGAAGAATGGCTTCCTGGTTGGTGCCAGAACCGACGATAATGCGCAGCCCGGCAATGTCTTCTGCCTTCTCAATGGACTTGATCGGGCTATCGGACTTAACGTAGAACCCGAGGGAATCTTTACGGTAAGTGGCGAAGTCGAACCTCTCTTTGCGCTCCTTGGTAACGGTAATATTGCTGATAGCGGCATCATATTTGCCGGAATAAACGCCAAGTGGCCAATCCTCCCAGGAAGTCGGAACGACGTTAAGTTCCAGCCCCAGGCTATCCGCTACCAGGCGGGCGATATCGACCTCGCTGCCCAATAGCGTTTTGTTATCTTCGGCAAACACAGTCAGCGGCGGCGAATTGAGCGCTGACACCGCGACGGTGAATTTACCAGGGACGGCAAAGTGATAACCCTGCGGCAATTGGGCCACCGCCTGCGGATTGATCTTGGTATTGATCGGCGCTTTGTTCGCCTCTAGGCTGACGCCCGCGCCGTTAATCGTCACACTTTGTGCCCAGGCGGCAGGGCTAAGCGCCAGCGCCAGGAGTAATAGGGTTTTCTGCATAGCGTTGTCTCTTTTATCGTTATTGGTTTATTGCGGTGCGAACTGGTTGGCCGGCGAAGTCAGACCCAGACTTTCACGCAATGTCGTGCCCGGGTATTCCGTACGGAAAAGGCCGCGCGCTTGCAGTACGGGCACCACTTCATCGACAAAACGCGGGAAGGTATCTGGCGTACCGCCCTGGATAATAAAACCGTCTGCTGCAAAGGTTTCGAACCAGTGTTGCAGGCCATCGGCAACCTGTTGCGCCGTACCGTGAAAGCGTGGGCGGGGAGTTGCGGCTTCCAGCGCTACCTGGCGCAACGTCAGGCCACGTTCGCGGGCATTACGCTTGATTTCATCGGTGGTGCTGCGAAAGCTGTTTTGCCCGAGTTCACCCACATCGGGGAAGGGCGCATCCAGAGGGTATTGGCTGAAATCGTGGTGCTCAAAATAACGGCCAAGGTAGTTGAGCGCGTCTTTGATGGAAACCAGGGCTGCGGTCACCTGATACTGGCGTTCAACATCCTCGGCATTTTTTCCGACAATCAGGCTGACACCCTGGAAAATATGCAGTTCCTCCGGGCTGCGGCCAAAGCGTTCAAGCTGGCTTTTTACGTCACGATAAAACTCCTGTGCCGCCTCCAGCGTTTCATGGTGGGTGAAAATAGCATCAGCATGGTGCGCCGCTAATTTCTTTCCATCATCCGAAGCGCCAGCCTGAAATATAATGGGGCGACCTTGTGGCGTGCGGCCAATATTCAGTGGACCAGCCACCTGGAAAAAATCACCGTGGTGATCCAGCGTGTGTAATTTAGCAGGATCAAAATATTGGCCTGTGGCTTTATCGCGAGTAAATGCATCTTCTTCCCAAGAATCCCAAAGTCCTTTCACCACATCCAGGTATTCATCGGCAATGCGGTAACGCAATGCATGCTCAGGATGCTTTTCGCGGGAAAAGTTCTTCGCCGACCCTTCCAGCGGTGAGGTCACTACGTTCCAGCCAGCTCTGCCATTGCTCAGATGGTCCAGGCTGGAAAATTGACGAGCCACGGTGAAGGGGTCACTGTAGGAAGTCGATACGGTGCCCACCAATCCCAAACGGCTGGTAATGGCGGCGAGTGCAGATAATACCGTCAGTGGCTCAAAGCGATTTAAAAAATGTGGTATGGATTTCTCATTAATGTAAAGGCCGTCAGCCACAAACAGGAAATCAAGCTTTCCCTCTTCGGCCTTGATGGCCGTATTTTTCACAAAGTCAAAATTAATGCTGGCATCTGCCTGTGCTGCCGGGTGTCGCCATGCGGACATATTGCCAGACGCGCCGTGTAATATTGAACCCAGGCGCAGTTGTCGTTTTAAAGACATGTTTACCCCTCATTTTCAGACAATAGATTTTCCAAGGGATATAGATCCCCTTGATATTGATTTACTCTGTCAGATAGCTTGCAGCGCTCTTTCGGCCAACGCCGAAAAATAGCGTGCGGCATCTTCAATCAAGGCTTCATCAGGGCTAAATGCCGGGTGATGCAGGCCGTATTCACTGGCGCTGCCGATGCTGACAAACGCCCCGGGGATCTGGTGCAGATAGGCGGCAAAATCCTCGCCCCCCATATGCAAGGCGGCGGTCTGGGTTTTATACCCTTCAGCCTGAGCGACTTCGGTTGCAAAGGCTGCCCATTTTTCGTCGTTGATCAGCATGGTCGGTCCGGCAAACCACACCACCTCAATCTCTGCGCCGAAAGCGGCAGCCAACCCGGCTGCAATCTGCCGGATATGCCCTTCAACCTGGCGCTGAACATCGGCAGAGTGCGTGCGTATCGTGCCCTCTAGCTCAACCTTTTCGGGTAACACGTTCCAGGTATTACCGCCTTGAATTCGGGTTACGCTGACAATGGCGGACTCCAGCGTATTAATGTTGCGGCTGGTGATGTTCTGAAACGCCGTCACCAGTTGGCTGGCCAGTACTATCGCATCTACGCCCTCATGAGGGCGGGCCGCATGGGCTCCTTTGCCTTTCACGCCAATCACGAAGCGATCGACGTTGGCATAAAAAGGCCCCCCTCTGGTGGCGAAGGTTCCGACCGGCAGGCCGGGTTCATTATGCATGCCAAAAATGGCGCTCACGCCCTGCAGAACGCCAGCCTGTATCAACATCCTGGCACCAGTGAAGTTTTCTTCCGCAGGTTGAAACAGCAACCGTACCCGGCCAGTAAGCTGCGCTTCACGTGCTTTCAGCAGCAATGCCGCCCCCAGGATCACGCTGCTGTGAACATCATGTCCGCAGGCATGCATAACCCCCTTATTGCGAGAACTGAAAGGGGCTCCTGTCGCTTCCTCAATCGGTAAGGCGTCAATATCCGCACGTAAGGCGATGACGTTCTCGCCTTGGCCGACCTCGGCCACAACACCCGTAGCGAGATCATACGGCAGTAGACGCAGCCCGGCGGATTCGAGCCAGTGGCGCAGCCGCGCGGTGGTGGCGATTTCCTGTCCGGAAAGTTCCGGGTTGCGATGCAGTTCGCGCCGCCAGTCAATGAGTTGCTGTCCAAATGTCATCTTTTACCCTTTAGGCGGATTCATTTTCGGTGGCGTAGTTCGCAATACCTTCTGCGAGCAGGCGTAATGAAGCGATCCGCGCCGCTCCCTCGGCGATCGGTGCATCAATGATGAATTCGTCAATTCCAAACGTTTGCTGCAAGGCGGAAAGCTCTGCACGGACGGTTGTGGCGGTGCCTTTAATCAGCGAGCGGGTACGTTGTTCAATCAGTCGGGCTGGGCTACCCGCCTGGCGTGCAAAGGCCTGGGCCTGAGCTTCGCTGGCCACGGTCACACGCTGACCATTCTCAAGCTCAACCCCCCATATCTCCACCTGAGCCGCCAGCGCGGTTGCCTCAGCTTCGCTCGCGGCCACAATCACCTGCACGGCCACCAGCGTGTCGCGCTGGCTGTGGTTTCGCCAGGTAGTAAGGACTTCCCTCATCAGGGACTTATCGCCATTAAGATGAGCCGCGAAAACGAAATTCCAGCCCAGCTGTGCCGCCAGCAAAGCGCTCTCGTTGCTGGCTCCTAGCAGGAAACGGTCTGCAATATGCGACGGGGTGGGGGTGGCTCGCACGGCTTCATCTCCTTCGTCTGTGGCGGGCAAAGAGAGCCAGTTATCAAGCTGCGCAAGCTGGTCGGCAAACGAGCCTTTCTCTTGCTGATGAAGACCTTGTTGCAGCGCTTGAGTTGCCAATGGCAATCCGCCCGGGGCCTTACCCACGCCAAGATCGATACGGCCAGGTGCCAACGAGGCCAGCAGGTTGAAGTTTTCAGCCACCTTATACGGGCTGTAGTGCTGTAGCATTACGCCGCCTGAACCCACGCGGATATGGCGAGTCTGGCCAAGGATCCAGGCAATCACCAGTTCCGGTGAAGGGCTGGCGAGGTGAGGAGTATTGTGGTGTTCAGCAATCCAGAAACGATGATAACCCCAGGTTTCGGCCTGTTTTGCCAGGTACAGCGTGCGCTGCAAGGCATCAGACGCGGTTTCCGTTGCTGCAACCGGGCTTTTATCCAGCAGGCTGATTCGATAAGACATGTCATACACTCGTTCCAATTAACATGGTTTTATTATTGGAACGCCGGGCAGGCTGGGGGAAACAATTTATTTACATTTGGTTATCTAAATAGTGGAAAAGCATCAACAACAAAGCCCATCATCAGGTGACGCAGTAGTCAACTTTTAACGCCGATTTATTCAACAAAGTCACATGTATCTTGAAAATTATCAGGTATATTATAAATTTGACAATACAAAGGAGTTAACAATGAACAATCCATACAAAGAATGTAAAACGTATGAAACATCTAATTTTATTATACGCCTTATTTCAATAGATGATGCAGAAAGTTTGTTGAAATGCTATTCGGATGTGAACTCTAGACCTCATTTCAATTCGGATATGTGTTCTGGTAACTTCAATTTTAAGACGATAGAAGAAATGAAAAATTCAATAATAGGTTGGCTTGGTTGTTATGATCGTGAGGAGTTTGTAAGATTTTCAATAGTGAATAAAGAAAAAAACCTTGCGGTAGGAACTATAGAAATGTTTGGATCGGTTGGTGCTTATAAGGTTAATACAGGGGTTTTGAGATTAGATATATTGTCATGCTATGAAAATGAAGAATACCTAAATGAAATTTTCCTCTTGTGTGCAGAAAATTTCTTTGAAGAATTTGGTGTTGAAAGAGTAATCACAAAGGCTATTCCGTTAGCTAAAGGAAGGATAGATTCGCTGGTGGGGCTTGGATTTGAAAAATATGAATTTCCAGATAGGGAGAATTACTATGCACTGTCTAAAAAGACAACTATTTTAAACGGCTAGTGTTGAAGTATTTATTTGTGATTATGATGAATTATTACGTTTGAAGTTTAACGGTTATAAAAATGATATATGGTAAAGGTCATTGAGTTATACACATATCCATGGTCAGAAAAACCAGTGAACCTGGGGCCCCAGAATCCGTCGCAGAGGGGGGATCTGGCCCAGGAGCAATAACCTGATTGCTTCTGGGCCATTCGTTATATCCAGCCTCTGGAACGGAAGTCGAGCATGGTTTTTGCAACAAACGCCATTTCCTGAGGTGTCCCTAGCGAAATTCGGCACCAGCTTTGCGCAGGTGGGAATGCCCGACCAATTAGAATCCCTGCATCTTTCATGTGCTGCTGATAGTCTTTCAGTGATACATCCAACTTATGAAATACAAAATTTCCCTCGGAAGGCAGGTAAGGGATTTGCAGCGTATCCAGGGCCTGTAGCAAAATTTGTCGCGAGGTATCATTGCTTTTTTTGCTGTAGCGGATGAAGGCTTGATCATCCATTGAAGCTAAAGCGGCATCTACCCCACAGAAGTTGATCTTTTCTCCTGCAACATAATTTTCAAGACGGGCAATCACTGTCGGGTGTGTTACCACATAACCGACACGCATTCCGGCCATGGCAAAAATCTTCGAAAAGGTTTTCAACAGAATCACATTATCGGCACCCTGTTTTACCAATGGTGAAACTGAACGAAAACGGGAGTCGTTAACAAATTCCGCATAGGCTTCATCAACAATAAATATCGTGTTAGCCGGTTTGCTATTAATCCAGGGTTCGATCAGATCGGCCGGAGTAATCGTTGCAGTCGGATTGTTGGGATTGACCAAATAGACTAGCGATGGGCCTTTATGCTTTTCCACGGCTTGTTTTAATCCATTGATATCAAATTGCCACCCATCAAGCATCGGTACTTTCGTGATTTTCATACCCGCAATGACGGCGAAATGTTCACCGTCGCCGTAAGTCAGCTCCGGGATCACCAACTGTGAGTCCGGTGTGGCATACGCTTCTATCGACGCACGTATACCTTCTGAAGAACCCGCTGTCAGTAAAATGCCAGTTTCTGGTATCTGATACTGATTGGCTAGCTTGTGCCTTAGGGTGATTATTTCTTCTTTGGCATAACGATTGGCTTTGGTGACGGCATCACGCGCGGCAGCCTGTGCCTTGGGTGACATGCCGAGCGCATTTTCGTTAAAGTTAATACGAATGGGTTTATCGGCAGTAGGAACAGCGAAGGAATCACTTGCGGGTAGTTTTTCTGCCAATGTAGGGTGGCTAAGGCCTGCCAATGTGACGGTGCCAGCTAGAGCTCCCGAGAGTTTTAAGAATTGACGACGCTGTGCATTTACCACAGTGTGTGTTGACATAACGTTTTCTCCTTGTCGTAAAATAACTGCAAGGCGATCACGCAGGAATCATGCCAGTTTTCAATTTATTGATTTATCTATATTTATACTATTAGGCACACTATCATGCACCACGGTGAACGCAAGATTGCACCATGATGCATGTCTTCAGACTTCCAGACGGTGCCAGCTTGCCCACGTCATCGGCGATTCGATTCGGGGTGGCATTGCTTCAGAGATAGCAAAAAGCCCGCTTAGTTGCCTAAGCGGGCTTTTCTAAATATGGCTCCTCTGACTGGACTCGAACCAGTGACATACGGATTAACAGTCCGCCGTTCTACCGACTGAACTACAGAGGAATTGTGTGAACGGGGCGCATCATATCCAGCCGTTCAGATCGTGTCAACGCAAAATTGATTCTGGGGGTGCGACAGCTCATCATCTGAGCAAACTCAGTCCCGTTGTGGCTCGCTGTCTGCATACCAACGCTGCAAACGGGCCAGCGGGTTTTGTTTGTAGAAGCGGCAGAAGTGCTCGTACAACGCGGGGAAGCGGTTGGCCAGCAGCTCTGGGGCGCTAAAGAAATACTCGGAAAGCACGGCAAAGCACTCTGCCGGATCGCTGGCGGCGTAGGCATCCATGCTGGCAGCTTCTTCACCCACCATATCGATTTCATCCTGCAGGTTTTCCATCGCGGCGTGTAAATCGTATTCCCAAGCGGCGATATCGCGCAGCGGGATTGGGGGCACGCCGGTAGCGGTGCCGCCATTACGCATATCCAGCTTGTGCACCGCCTCATGGATCACCAGGTTGAAGCCGGAAAGGTCGAAGGAGTCTTGCACGTCTAGCCAGTTGAGCACGATAGGTCCCTGCTCCCAGCTTTGGCCCGCTTGTACCACCGGCCCGGAATGCACCAGACCAATATCATCTTGCCATTCATCTTCCACCACGAAGGGGGTTGGGTAGAGCAGGACTTCGTTAAAACCGTCCAGGCATTCTGCCCCCAGCTCCATCACCGGCAATGCAAACAGCAGAGCAATACGCGCCTGCATCAGGGATGTCAGTTCCAACCCTTGTAAAGGCACGATGCGTTTATTTTGCAAAATCTGGCTGGCAACCGCTACCAAACGCCGCTGCTCTTGCTCATCCAACGGTGAGAGCAGGGGGATGGACAGAGCTTCCTGCCAGTCGGCAAACGTTTCCGCCTGCGCTTGATTTGCTTTCCACGGCCATTTAATCATTGCGTTGCTCTAAGGGTCACTGGAACATTCGGCTGGGGCTGATAGCGTCAACATGCCGCAAAAGGGGGCTCTATAGCAAGCGTTTCACGCAGAGATAACGGGGTGGCGAACGGGACGGCCTTACAAACCGTCTCAAGGCTACCCGCTATGCGGATTAAAACCTTGCTCTGCGCTACTATTCAATCACTTACGCTTAAGTTTGTCTGTGATCAAACGCCCACATAGAAAATCTAAGCGGAAGCAGACCCGTATTTTTAGAATGTGGTTTGGTAAGGTTCGCGCATGTTTGGCCGTTGGGGCGCCGTATGCAGCGCCCCATGGTCAGTCGGTTGGGATTAACGCTCAATATCCAGTTTTGTTAACGCGGCATCCAGCAGACGTTTAGCCTCAGGGATGGATTCCACGATTTGCAGTGTGAGCAAGGCTTCAATGGTGGACTCTGCCCCCGAGTTTTTATTCACCTTGGCGGGGGAATCTATTCCGTCAAATGCGATCCCCGTGGCAGGGAAGTACATTTGCGCTTTTGCCGGGTTCTGCTTAAACAGCCACAGGGATAAATCAACGGCTTGCTGCAGGTAAGCGGTATCACGTGATATTTGCCAGGCCTTGACGTTGGCAAACACCATCGGGCGGATGATATAGGCTATCTGGGCAAACTTTTGTTCCTCGATCACGGTGACTTTTTCACCTTTCTGTTGAACGGTGAACCAGTTTGCCAGCCCTTTTTTGATGAGCGCGGGTTGGAAATGATCCAGTTCGTTAAACGCGGCCTTGATCATATCCCGGTCGCCTAACTTCTCGCCCGCCGTAAGCAGAGCATAAGCCTGGCTGTTACCGTAGCCGTGCCACATATTTTGCCAGCTTAAAAACGCGCCGTTTACCGGTGAGGAGGTATCCTTAACCTGCATCAGCATGATGCCCGCCGCTAATGCGCGCATCATTTTTTCAATTTCTGGCTTGGAGCCCCGCGAGTAGGCATTGCTCAGGCCCATCAACAATACGCCCGTCTGATCGCCTGCGGTCTGCGGCAACCACTCAGCGACCGCGATACCGTCTTTTTCACCGCGTGTCTGCTTGAAGTTAAAGTCTTTATAAATGACATCGGTGGTGGCGAAAATGGTTTCATGCACATTTTTTGCCAGCGTTGCATCCGTCTTTGCCAGGGTTGGGTAAACCTCAGTCAATGCCCATAGGGCACGCCATGTCCACCAGTTGGGCTCTGCTACGCTGGTTTTGTAGGTTCTATTAATGGAATGGTCGGGGTAGATAAAGTTATAGAAATAGCCGTTATCCGCTCGCTGGTGGAGAATGAATTGAACCAGTGATTTAACCTTTTCCAGGTCTGCCGCAGAGCCATTTGATTGATACTGACGCTGATAAAAGACCGCAGCCCGTGCGACATCATCGATTGCCGATACGCCCTCGATGGGATCTTTAACCCAGCGGTAATCCGGGTATTCGCTATAGATATGGATCAGACCCAATTCCGTTTTATTGGCTAGGGTGATCTTTTGGTACAGTGCATCCAGATGCGTTTGGTTAACCAGGGCGGCAGCGGCAGAAAATGTGGTTAATCCGATGATGCAAACCAGGGTATTTAATAATTTCATGTTGTTACCTTATTTTTATTGAGTTATTGCTTTCAACTTAGAAAACATAGTTCACACCCAGTTTGCCGAAATTGGTCTCAGTATTTTTATATGCATTCGGGTCGCGAACGTTGTGATCCCAGAATTTTTTGTCGTGCTCTACCCGGTAAAAGTACTCGGCCACGGCATAAAATCTATCGGTGATCGGGTAGCTGTAGTTAAAGATATATTTCTCGCTTCTTGAGGTTTCCTTGTAGCCATCACGCCCGCCAATGCGGCGTAATTGAGGCTCCATCTTAAGCAGGAAGTTACTTTTACCCATACTCCAGGCAACCCATGGGCGAAATTCCTGTTCCAGCACGTTCGCCGTCTTGTCGCCATCGTGGTTGAAGTCCTGGCCCTCTTTGCGGAACACTTCAAATCCGACGTTCACCCGATCCGCTATGTGATAGTTAAAATTCACTAACGCTTCATAAAACTGGAAACGTCCGCTATCGGCACCGCGGGCATCCTTGTCTTCTACCAGCATTTTAATATCGGTGTTGACGCTGAAGTTGTCCGATACCTGATAACGGTAGTATGGGCGGAAGCCATAACCATCACCGCCAATATTGTTGTTGCTGCCGGTGGTACGGTTCTTCTCATAGCCGGTTTTACCCAGGTAGATCCCTTCCAGCATAAACCAGTGTTTATCTATACTTTTCGCCCATGCCGGGCGAATTTCCATTTCTATCATGCGAAAATCGACTTTATGCTGGCTGTCATTGCGTGAGTCGTTGGTAAAGTGCACCTGCTTGAGTATGAAACCGGTGTTCCAGCCGGTGTCACCAAAGTTGACCCGCCCATCTGCGAAGACTATTTCATGCACCGGACGAGAGTTGGTGCTGCGGCCTTCATTGCGGAAATGCTCTATTTTATACTCTGCCAACCAGTTACCGTGGAAATAAGAACGTTCATCCTTTGGTAGACGAATAATGCCTACGCTATCATCGCTGAGTTCTACTACCGTTTCCACCGTCTCGCCATTTTCTTTAATTATTCTAATCTTGTCGCCGGCGAAAATAGGGCGACTTTCAGCACTTGAGGTCTTACCTTTAATTAGTGTGCTCTCCGCATGAACGGTAGAGCTGAGACCAACCAGCAACAGCAGAGAAAAAATTTTAGAGTATTTCATTATAATCCCTTCTAAACTGGTGGTATTGCCTGGTTTTTGGCAATAGCAATACCATCCAATATTATTAATATTAGTTTTTCCATTAAGCCAGTTAAAAGCGCAATTTCGATTGCTTGCGAATTAAATCCCGATAAAAGGATCCTCAATATCAATCCAGTGCGCTTGTGCGTCGCTGGCACCGACATATAACCGCCAACGATTATCGGCTAATGCGATAAGGCCGCCTGGGAAAATGACATCTACCAAGTCAGGGCGTTTAGCATCGCCTGGTAGCAGATTACCTCTTGCTGCGATTATTTTTATGGGACTGTAGTTTTTAGTGTCCGGATTGAAGATAAAGACGCCCGGGTAGTAGTGCCTCCTTTGTTGTTGATCAAAACAGGCAATATGGGCCAGTAAGCCGATAGTGCCGTCGCTCAGTAAATGCGTTTCGTTGACGCCGCCCCATTCGTCGCTGTTGAACTGTCGATCGAGTAGTTGCGCATTGGCGATAGTGTCTGGCGTGAGTTCCTCCAGGCAGCTTATTTCAACGTATCCGATGGTTCCCCTGCCGCCGATGTTGCCCTGTGGCCGGGTAAATACCCCGATGCGCCCTGGCTGGATCTGGCATAGGCGGATATCTTTCATGCCTGAAGGGCCGCAAGCAAAACGGTTTAATGACAGGATGTCACGCCCGCGATAAAACACGGTGTGCCAGATAAGCTGCCCTGGGTGCTCGGGATGGGGGTTGATCTCGACGCCACCAAATATGAGTTCACCAGCGATAAAGCAGTAAAAGGGATCCTGTAACGGGAACGTGGGTGCATTTTCCACCGGAGCCCATTTTCCTTGCTGCTCTTGGAAGAAAACAATGGTCGAGTGCTCAGAGTCCCTGGCCTCAACCCGTCCGGCGATGACTTGCAGCCCGGCAGAGGTAAAGGGAGCGGTAATGTTGTAAACATCCTTGTCACCTACACCGGTGAATTCGAGCCGGTCAGTGGTGAAGGTGATACCCGACGTTCGCTGGTGATAGTCGGCAATAAGTTGTGCCACGCTGGCCGGAGAATTAGTCTTCATTTCGTATTTTCCCTCATTACACCGACAGGTGTTGCCATAGTTGGGCCAGAGGCATTTCAGCCAGGCACATGCTTTCGTCAGCGGCGCCGTAGTAGACCCGCAGGGTATCATTCTCAATTAACGCACCGCAGGTAAAGACGACGTTATCAAAGAAGCCGTAAAGCTCGTAAGGCGCTTGCGGTTGCAACAAGGGAACCGGCGATTTGGCGAGAATACGGGTAGGATCGTCCAAATCGAGCAGCATGGCACCCAGGGCATAACGTTGATCCACGTCTACCCCATGGTAAATTTGCAGCCAGCCTTTTGTTGTTTTCAGCATGGGTGCGCCGCCACCCAGCTTTAACGCATCCCAAGGATCTTGCGATGTGCCCAGCAGATGTTGGTGCTGTCCCCAGTGCAGCAAATCGTTGGAGCTGGCCAGCCAAATCTCGGGTTTACCAAAGTGTTTAGGCGCCGGGCGATGCAGAGCCATGTACTTGCCGCCCACTTTTTCCGGGAACAGGCAAACGTCACGGTTATCCGGGCAAAAAATCAATCCCAGGCGTTCAACAGTGGTGAAGTCCTTGGTTACCGCCAGCGCCGTGCAGATACCCTTGGAGGAGACGGCGGAATAGTTAATATAAAAAGCCCCCTCGATCTCGGTGATACGGGCATCCTCACAGCCAAAGGTTTCATAGCCGTTGGCCGGGAAGATCAGCGGCTGGGTATCAACGACAAAATCCACGCCATTGCCGCTTCTCGCCACCCGCAGATGAGAGAGTGAAGTCAGATAGACGATCGCCGGATCTGCTTTGTAGGTGATCAGCCGTGGATCGCTAAAATCATAGGCAGGGTCGTTATGCCAAAACTCCCGGGTAGTCACCTGCCAGCCCGCGGGGGTTTCTTGCAGCCAAGGTACCACGGTGGTGCCTTCGTTCTTGGGGATCACGCTTTCCGCAATGCGGACCAACATAATGGTTTCATCGCCAAGCCGGGTGACGCCCGCATTGAAAGCGCATTCAACCTTAAATCCCGGACGACTTGGCGTTATGTCCTGGGGGGTAATTAATGGGTTACCAGAAAATCTAATCATTACTGTCCTCGATAAAAATTACGATATCATTGTGAGTCAATTGGCCGGGCACTGTGCGTGTATCAAATAAAACCTTCCCGTGGGGCGGTACCTGCAATAAATAATTCCCCGCAAAATTGATGGTTACGGTGGCGCGCTGTTGGCGATAACGGCGGCTGAATATCAGGGTGTCTTTGACTTGCCTCAATTGCTCATAGACGCCGTAGTGAAACACGGGATATTGAGCGCGCAGGGCAATGAGTTGTTGATAATCATGCCAAAGGGAATGGCACGCATTTTGCGCAGCCGCCACATTGATCTGGCGATAGTTTTCATTGACCGGCATCCACGGCTGGTGGGTACTAAAACCGGCAAAGGGGGCTGCAGACCATTGCATGGGCGAGCGTGAATTATCACGGCTTTTGGTTAACGCAAACTGAAGTGCTTCCTCCGGGTTGCCACATGCAGCCAGCTTCTGTTGATACTGTGTCCTGCCCTGAATGTCGTAAATGGCACCCGCTTCGGTGGCGACATAGTCCTGCATGCCCAGCTCTTCGCCGTTATAAATAAACGGCACACCATGGGCCATTAATTGCAGGCAAGCCACCGCTCGCGCCCTGGCAATGTTGCCAGCGAACTCGCCGAAGCGGCTGATCATCCTGGGCATATCGTGGCTAGAGAAAAACAGTGTCGGCACATTGCCTGGCAGGTCGTTCATCAGCTTCAACTGCTCAACGATCTGCGGCAAATCGAAGGCGGGCAGGCTGCCTAGGTTAAAATTGAAAACCACATCGCATAAGTCGGCGGACTTATAGCGTGCCAGTTCCTCGAGCTTGTCACTGCCCACCTCTCCGACAATAAAGCAGGGGCTTTTGGCCCGCGCATGCGCGATTAAATCAGCGAGGCATGACTCGATACCGGGCTGATTAATATCGTACAGGTGCTGCTGTTCACCGTTTTCCAGCGTAGGGTTATCTGTTCGCCGGGTGCTGCATGACAGGAAGTTGATCACGTCCAGCCGGAAACCATCCACCCCCAAGGCTTGCCAGAAGTCCAGTACGCCCTTGGCAAGCTCTGCGACTGCCGGGTTCGCCCAGTTCAGGTCGGCCTGCTCAATGGCAAACTTGTGGTAATAGTATTCACCGCCAGTAGCTTCAGGCTCCCATGCCGATCCACCAAAAAACGACTGCCAGTTATTGGGTTGGCGAGTGAAAATAAAATAGTCACGATATTGGCTGTGCGGATTATTCAGCGCGTCTTTAAACCACGGATGCTCGGTAGAGACGTGGTTAAGCACCATATCAATGATCACCCGAATATTACGCCGATGAGCTTCGGCGATTAACCGCTCGAAAACCGCCAGCGTGCCATACTGCGGAGCGATATTAAGATAATCGCTAATGTCATAACCGTTATCCACCAGAGGGGAAGGGTAGAAAGGGGTGATCCATAACCCGCCAATCCCCAGTTCCTGCAGGTAATCCAGCCGATCAATCAGCCCATGAAGATCGCCTATCCCATCTCCGTTGCCGTCCTGGAAACTGGGTAGATAAACCTGATAGAATACGGCTTCACGCCACCACGCTTGATCAGTCATTGCACGAGTCCCTTATTTCAGCGACAGGGACATGCCCTGCATAAAGTACTTACGGAATAAGATAAACAGCACGACGATCGGGATGGTCTGGAGCACGGCACCGGCGATCACTGGCCCAACATAGACGCCATAGGATTTACTGAAGGTGGCCAACAACACTGACAGCGGCATTTTGCTTTCGTCCTGGATAACGATCAGTGGCCACAGGAAGTTGTCCCAGGTACCGACGAAGGTGAACAGCGCCACGATGGCGATAATTGCCTTGTTCAGCGGCATCATCAGGTAGATCATAATTTGCCACAGACTGGCGTTATCGATCTTGGCTGCATGAATATAGTCGTTAGGCGTACCCTGAAAGCTTTGTGAAATCATAAAGATCCCCCAGGCACTCATCAGGAACGGCACAATCATGGCGCTGTAAGTGTTTAACAGCCCCAACTCTCGTACCAGAACAAATTGCGGGATGATAAACATAAATGCCGGGAACACCATTTGTAAAAACAGTAGGTTTTTAAATAACCGTTGGCCGGTAAACTGCATTTTAGCCAGCGCAAAACCGATAAACATTGAACTGAGGGTAACCGCTACCGTCACCGTAGTAGAAATAAACAACGAGTTAAGCAAGGTTTTTAAAAAGGGTTTCTCTATCCGCCCGGTGCTTTCAAACAGAAAACGATAGTTATCGAGTGAATAAGCCCCTTCAAACATCCCGCTGGTATAAATATCGGCGGTTGGTTTGAAGGAGGAAAGCACCATCCAGATATAAGGGTAAAGCCACGAGAGCGCCAAAAAGAACATAACCAGATGAATAATCAGGCTGTTGATAGATTTTTTCATTTAAACGATTTCCACCTTTCTTTCCAGCAGCTTTCTGACGATCAGGATCAGGGTGAAGCTAATCAGTGCGATAAAAATAGACATGGTGGCTGCCCAGCTGGGTTGCATTTTCATGAATGCGGCCTCATACATCACGATCATCGGCGTCGTGGTGCTGTTTAATGGGCCACCGCCGGTAATCAGATAGGGTTCGGTAAAGATCGCAAAAGAGACCGTAATGGCTAATACCAGCACCATAATCAATTGCGGGTTGATCAGCGGTAATGTGATACGGAACAATCGCTTGAGCGGCCGGGTGTTATCCAGTTCCGCTGCCGAGTAAATTTCTTTGGGGATGCTGTTCAGACCAGAAAAGAGTATCAGCCCGTAATAGCCGACAAACTTCCAGGTCACCACCAGCGAGATGGACAACATGGCGAAGTCCGGGCTGGTGAGCCAGGGCAGAGAAAAGCCGAACCATTCATTCAGAAAGGTGTTCAACGGCCCATTCTGGCTAAAGATCTTGGAGAATACGATGGAATAGGCCACGCCGGAAGAGACGTTGGCTAATAAAAAACTCAGGCCAACAAAGGTTCTGCCATACTTCAATTTCTGTAAGCCAAACGCAAACAGTAGCGAAGAAATGAATACGACCGGCAGGTAGTACATTAAAAAACGCAGTACGTTTAACATCGATTTCCAGAACAACGGATCTTGCAGCACCATAATAAAGTTTTGCACGCCGTTGAACGAAGGAATGCCCACAAAACGCCATTCAGTCAGCGATAACACTGCGAGCCAAACAAAGGGGTACAGCCAGAATATACTGGTATATCCCAGATAGGAGGCCGCCAGAATACCGCCTACATGTTTATCTTTAAGCTTTGGAAAAATCATAACTAACGGCCACCCTCAGATGAAGCATAAAACGAGAAATCAATAAGATGTAGTAATTAGGGCTTTAACAGCGCGTTCACCTCCTGCGCGGATTGCCGCAAAGCTTCATCCGGCGTTACGGTTTTAAACACGGTTTTCTCCAGCATTTGCGTCATACTGCGTTGAATTTCCACCGTTTCACTGCTGGATGCAGGCGGTATTGCCACGTTGACATATTTGGCGTAGGCAGCAGCGTAAGGGTTATCCTGGTAATATTGGGTAAACAGTGGGTTGGTAAGCAAATCCGCTCTGGCCGGTGGCATACCCGTCAGTTCAACCCAGCGCTTATCGAACTTGGGCTGGCTGAACACCCACTGGATAAACTCCCACGCTTCGGGTTTGACCTTGGAATGGCTGAACAGGACCAGCCCTTTACCATCGGCAAAGGTGTAAGGCATTTCCTGTTTATCTTTGACCAGCATCGGGCCAATCTTTATCTGCTTGAGGATTTCCGGATACTGTTGCTGATAGCGGCTGATATCCCAGGGGCCGCGGACTGCGCCCATAACTTTGCCTGTCACCAATGGGTCATCCTGGCCAAAGTCGTAGACCGTCCATTTTTTTTCAAACAGCGTATTTAAGAAACCGATGACGTCGCGCCCAGCCTGGTTGTCATAGGTGGCTTGCTTGTCGGCGATATAAGGCTTACCGCCACTCTGAGCGTAATAGAGGGCGATAAAATCAAACCAGCGGTCCCACCAGTTGCGGCCAGATGTTGCTTGCACCGCATAACGTTGGTTCTCGATGGTATATTTTTCACTGAGGGCGTATACCTCGTCATAGGTTTTCGGGATACCGCTAAAGCCCTGTTCCACTAATAAATCGCCGCGCCACCAGAACAGCACCGGATTCATGTAAATCGGCAGAATGTAATTTTTGCCGTTATAGCCCCAGTTCTTCATGATATCGCCCATCTGCCGGGCATGAATTAAGGATTCATAGCCATCGAGCGAGGAGAGATCGACGATTTGGCCCAAATCAGCCAGCTGAGTACCGAAGCCGGTGAAAATATTCTCCGAAATATCCGGTGCGCGGTCAGAGGCTATGGCGTTCATGATCGCCTCTTCTGAGCTGCCTGCCGCCGGGATGGTGGAAAAGACCACTTTCTTTTTGTCGGCTTGTTGATTCCATTCGCCAACGACTTCGCTCCAGAATGCTTCCTGGACGTTATTTGGTGCGATCCACAGGGTTATTTCCTGTTTTTCATTATCACCCGACACCGCTTTGTCATCACAGCCCGTAAGCACTATGCAACTGGCGGCAATCGCCAGAGAGAGCAGGGTATGGTTGATTTTCTTTAGCATGGCTTGATTACCTGTGAACTATTCGTCAGTAGGAAGAAAGGCTGGTAGGCCAATTTTTAACGTTAAAATAGCAGCGAAGATGCAGGGATTCTGTGAGTGCTCTCACATCTCATTATTTTTATTTTAACGTTAAAATGGTGACGTGCGTTGCAATTTTAACGTTAAAAGTGAGGTAACATACCTTTCCTGGTGGTGAGGACCAATCATTTCCTACGGCGGATTGGGATATAGTATGGGCAACTTGGTAACTTTATCTTCCCGGAGCTTTTGACATGACCACTGGTAAAAAACGCGAAACACTTAAAACCATTGCTGAGGCGCTAAACGTTACGCATACCACCGTCTCGAATGTGTTTAATCGGCCCGAAAAGGTCTCCCCAGAACTGCGAGAGAAAATTTTAGCCTACGCAGAATCCATTAATTACCATGGCCCGACAGGGGCCGGGCGCTTTTTACGTACCGGTAAGAGCGGTACGCTTGGGGTCATTTTTAACGATAATTTGAGTTATGTTTTCTCCGATCGTCATGACATTGCGTTGATGCGTGGCATTGCCGAGGAGTGTGAGAAGAATGGAATTAACATCGCGCTGATGCCACTAAGAGTGAATAACGAATTTAAAAAACGCATGCTAAGCGCCGTCGTCGATGGCTATATTTTAAATGCCACCTATAGCAATGATGAGATTGTGCAGGCGGCATTAACCAGCGGCTTGCCGGTGGTCACCACCGATATCAAACTGCAGGACTTCACCTGTGTTTCCATTGATGACGCTGCCGCTATGAAGGCCATTTGCCAGCATCTGCTGGCGGCTGGGCATAAAAAATTCGGCATTGTTGCTTTCCCGGTGAAAAAGCAAGCAGGCGTGCTGTCATCACTGGCTGAATTCTCCAGCGAATTTGACAACGGCGTCGCCTTTGGGCGTGTTAGCGCATGCATCAAGGCGCTGTCCGATGCCGGTATTGATTTAACCACCAGCCACGTTGTGGAACAACTGCATGACGAAACCGGGGGAGAAGAGGCGGCCAAGGTACTGCTTACCCGCGAACCGGGTATTTCGGCCATCATCTGTCTGTCCGATCGCTTTGCCTTCGGCGTTTACCACTACTGCCAGAGTCAGCATATTACGGTTCCTGGACAGATTGCGATCACCGGGTTTGACGATATTGATATTCAGGATCCACCGATCGCGCTGACCACCATCCGCCAACCTATTGTCGCCAAAGGGCGTCATGCCGCCCGGGCGTTGATTGCGGGGCAAATAACCGAAGATATCTTTCTCGATTATGAACTTATTGTCCGGGATTCGGCATAACCACATGGAAAGGAAATGGAAAAGTTAACCTGTTTTAAAGCTTACGATATTCGGGGCAAGTTGGGTACGGAACTCAATGAAGAGATCGCCTGGCGCATTGGCCGGGCTTACTGCCAGTGGCTAAAGCCACAGAAAGTGGTGGTAGGTGGAGATGCTCGGGCAACTAGTGCCGCTTTGAAGCAGGCGCTGGCAGAAGGGCTGATGAGTGGCGGGGCCGATGTGATTGATATCGGCATGGTGGGCACCGAAGAAGTTTACTTCGCCACCCGCTTTTATGGCGTCGATGGCGGCATTCAGGTTACCGCCAGCCATAATCCGATTGACTACAACGGCATGAAGCTGGTTAAACAGGATTCTCGGCCCGTCAGCGGGGATAACGGACTGTATGATATCCAGCAACTGGCCCATGAAAATCAATTTACGCCGTCAGCCACCCCTGGGCAGCTTTCCGTTCAGTCTAACCGTGAACACTACATTGAGCACTTATTAAGCTACATCAATCCTGGCGTGTTAACGCCGTTGAAGATTGTGGTCAATGCTGGCAACGGCGCAGCGGGCCCGACTCTGGATGCGCTCGAAGCGGCAATGGCAAAACGCCAGCTACCGATCCGCATGATTAAAATCAACCATCAGCCAGATAGCACTTTTCCAAACGGGATCCCAAATCCTATGCTGCCTGAGAACCAGGACGTCACTCGCCAGGCGGTGCTTGAGCACCAGGCGGATTTAGGTATTGCCTGGGATGGGGATTTTGATCGCTGCTTTTTCTTCGATCATCTAGGCAACTTTATTGAAGGTTATTACATTGTCGGCTTACTGGCGGAAACGTTCCTGCGTGCTGACAACAGCGGTATAATCATCCACGACCCTAGACTGGTCTGGAATACCCAAGCGATTGTGCAGGCGCTGAATGGCACCGCGATCGAATCAAAGACGGGCCATGCATTTATCAAAGACACCATGCGCCAGCATGATGCCGTTTACGGTGGCGAAATGAGTGCCCACCACTATTTCCGCAATTTTGGTTACTGTGATAGCGGTATGATCCCCTGGCTGCTGGTGATCGAATTACTGTCGCGCAAGGCAACATCGCTATTTTCCTTGATTGAAGCCAGCAAAGCGCACTTCCCTGTTTCGGGGGAACTAAACTTTACCGTTGAGGATACTGATGCCAGCATCCGGCAAATCAAACAGTTTTATGCCGATAACGTGCTGCGGAGCACGGCAACTGACGGCCTGAGCATGGAGTTTGATCACTGGCGCTTTAACCTGCGCGCCTCCAATACTGAACCCCTGCTACGGTTAAATATTGAAACCCGCGGGGATATTCAGTTGTTGGAGCAAAAAATCACGCAGTTGACCAAACTTATTCAATTTATTACCGATTAGTCATCGCCTGCGGCGATAAAGTTATAGTCAAACGGCTTATTCTTTGGCGTTTATCTTTGCCGTAATTTAACGCCTGTAGATATCATGGTTAATTAAAATTATCCGTGGATAAGCTGAATAGATGACAGCGCAATGTTGGAGCAGATAATGGCGAGCGTTTCTCTCAAAAATGTCGAAAAGTCTTACGGAAATATCAAAACGATTAATAGCGTAAATCTTGAGGTTGCCTCCAGGGAGTTTATTGTGCTGGTCGGCCCTTCTGGTTGCGGAAAGTCTACGTTACTTAGAATGATTGCTGGCCTTGAAGAAGTTAGCGGGGGTGAAATAAAGATAGACAATAAGGACGTTACCCATATGAATGCCGGGGAGCGTGGCGTATCGATGGTGTTCCAGTCTTATGCTCTGTATCCCCATATGACCGTGCGTGAAAATCTGGCGTTTGGCTTGAAAAACATCAAAACACCGAAGCCGGAGATCGCCGCGCGGATCGCCAATGCGTCCGCGATCTTGCAACTTGATAATTACCTGGAACGTTTGCCACAGCACTTATCCGGTGGCCAGCGCCAGCGTGTTGCGATCGGGCGTTCGATAGTCAGCTGCGCTAACGTGTTTTTGTTTGATGAACCGCTATCCAACCTCGATGCCGCGTTGCGTATCCAGATGCGGCAGGAGATCGGCAAACTGCATGACAATCTAGGTAAAACCACCATCTATGTGACCCACGATCAAACGGAAGCCATGACGCTGGCCGATCGAATCGTCATTTTGAACCAGGGAAGAATAGAGCAGGTGGGAACGCCGGAAGAAGTCTATAACCATCCGGCCAATATCTTTGTCGCCGGATTTATTGGTGCGCCGAAAATAAATCTGTTTGCCGTCACCTATGAACATAGCGGCCGGGTGAAAATCAATGGGTACAGCCTTTTTATTCCGCAGCTGGCGAATGCTGATTTGGCAGAAGGCACGGCATTGACATTAGGTATCCGGCCCGAACATTTCTCCTTAACCGATAGTGCCGAGCTCTGCCTGAAGGTGAGAAACGAGCTTACCGAAATGCACGGTGACTCCACGGTGGTATTGCTTGGCTCTAAGCAATACGGCACCTTACAAATGAAGGTTCCTTATCAGCTGAAGCTTGCCACCGGTGAAGAGGTAAGCATCGGTACCTACTGCGAGAATATTCTGGTGTTTGATGAGCACGGTAAGGCGATACGTGACGTTTAGCTAAAAGCAGCGGTGATCCCCGCAGTAGCGCGGGGATCGACGTGCGCTACTTGGCTGCGGCTTCCTCTGCCTTTAGTATTTTGTGTAACTCATCCTTGATATGTAGCTTCTCTTTTTTCAAGCGGACTACCTCGTCAGAGTAGCCGTTGCCTGCCGGTCCTTCTAACCTGGAGATTTGGTGGTCGAGTTGGTTGTGCTTATCAAACAATGACTGGAAGCGGGGGTGGCTTGATTTCAGGTGCGATATTAACTCACGGTATTCTGGAAACATACTCAAGCTCCTTTGAGTCAAACTGTACACTGGAGGGCTTCTCCACTTTCACTGTAACCCAGCGTGGATTTATTTAAAATGGCGCTAGCTAGCAAAAATAGATCCTGCTGTGCAGATTGATGACAGCGTGGCAATGTTGCTGAATGGGGATGGGCGCCGCATACTGCGCCCGCTTAGCTTTCTACGTGATTTTGCCAAATACCCGTGCGTAACGTTGCCGGAGAGAACTCAACGTTTCTGCCGCGCCAGCCCAGTGCCTGGCGAAAACGCCACGCACTGGTGATATCAAACCGCCAGTAGCGCTCGGCACCTTCGACGGCTGCATTTTCTGCCTGCCATAAAATCTGGGTTTTCCCCTGCAAATGCAGAATGTCCCCGTGTGTAAAATCGATAAACAGTAGTGCAGCCCGTGGCTGAGCCAACAGATTACCCAGCGTGTTCATATAGCGGTTACCGCGAAAATCCGGCATCCACAGGGTTTCGCCAGCCAGATGGATGAACCCCGGTTTACCACCGCGATGCGAGATATCCACGCCACCTTGCGCTAAATCACCGTGAGCATAGCTGGCCACAAAGCAGGTATCCGCCTGTTGGATCAACTGCCGGGCCTGATCATCTAACGAACTCAACGGCTCAATGGGTGCGGCAACGCTCGGCTCGGCGAACAGCTCTCGCCGTTGAATGTACTGCGGGCAGTTGCCAAAGCTTTGTTGCACCGCAATCTCCACGCGGTTTTTGTCCGTGCGGATAATGACGCCGTTAACCCGGTTGCGCCTGCGGTTACTGAAATCTAATCCTAATGCGCCGACGGGCTGGCCGGGATAGAGTGCTGCCTGAGCAGGATCGTCCGCACGGCGTGGCGAAACGATCCGCAAATGTGTTTCATCCGGCGATCGCAAAAAACCGGCGGGGCCACTGAACAACGTAGCAACCGGCCACTGCCGCTCATCCAGAGTGGCAACAAACAGGTAGGGCAGATGAGCGAAGAACTCGCGATGTTGCTCAGGCATGGCGGTGTAGATATTCCCGCTCACCGCATCAAAACCGGCCAGATCCTGAGCCAACTGCTCATCGGGGTGAAACATGGAGGGAGACATGTTATTGGCCTACAGCCTGGTCAGGCAGGGGTAACGCAGGCATACGGAAGAACCCGGGCAGAGCGGCAATACGTTCTAACCAGCGCTGGATTGCCGAGAAGGTCTTGAGGGAAAGCCCACCTTCTGGGGCGACCGCCACGTAGCTGTAACAGGCCAGATCGGCAATCGTCGGCAAAGACGTTGCCAAAAACTCGCGTTCTGCCAAGTGTTGCTCTAATTGGGCTAAAAAGCGTGCACTGATGGCTTGTGCAGACTGGTAGTTCTCTGGCGCAGAAAATTGCACCACCATCCGACAGGATGCGGGGCCATAGCGCACCTCTCCGGCCGCTTTGGAAAGCCAGGCTTGCACCTGGGCGGCCGCCAACGGATCTTCTGGCAACCAGTGGCTATCTGGCGCATAGCGTTTCACCAGGTACACCATGATGGCGTTGCTGTCGGTCAATACCTGCCCATCGGCCAGTAATACCGGGATCTGCCCAACGGGATTAAGCCGCAGGAACGCCTCGCTTTGGCGCACCGTTGCTGGGGCTTCGCAATACTCATAAGGCAGCTCGAGCATCCGCAGCAGCAGCTCGACGCGGTGGCAATGGCCAGAGGCCGGGTTGCCGTACAGTTTCAACGTTTGCATAGTGAGTCTCCTTATCTAGTCTTCCTGATCAGAATACTCTTGCGCCAGATGATGGGTATCCGGGAAGATGGCAATTGATAATTTCACTTGGCGGAATAGTCTATGGATCGTTTGGATGAGTTGGCGATTTTTGTGGCGGTGATCCAACAAGGGAGTTTGGCCGGTGCGGCCCGCAAGCTGCGCCGTTCCGCTCCGGCGGTGACCCGAGCTATCGCTTCTTTGGAGCAGCGGTTTGGTGCGCGGTTGGTGGAACGCACGACCCGGCGTCTGGCACCCACGGAGGCCGGGTTGCGCTTAGCCGAACGCGCGCGTGCTCTGTTGCATGACTATCAAGACGCGGTAATGGATACCGCAGAGGCTCAACTGAGCGGGTTGCTGCGTATTACTTCGCCGGTGCAGTTCGGGCGCAAGCACGTGGCACCGATGGTGATGGCTTTTCTCGAACGTTACCCGCAAATCCAGATCGACATGCAGTTAAATGACCGCAATCTGGAGCTGATCGATGAAGGGCTGGACGTGGCGGTGCGCATCGGGCATTTACAAGATTCCTCCAAGGTGGCGCGTAAGCTCGGAGAGGTGACACGCGTCACCGTGGCTAGCCCAGCCTATCTGGCGCAACGCGGGGAGCCGCTGGAACCGGCGCAGTTGAGCGATCATGACACTATTGTCGGCACTCTACGTCCGACGTCAGGAGAATGGCGCTTTGGGCCTAACGAAAACGGTGAGCGAGTACGTTTGACGCCGCGCTTGTTGTTGAACGAGGTGGAAACTCAACTGTTGGCAGTGCGGGCAGGAAAGGGGATTGCCCGGCTACTGTCTTATCAGGTGGCGGACGATCTGGCCAATGGTACGCTGGTGCGGTTGTTGGCCGCCTACGAGCCCCTGCCATTGCCGGTGCAACTGGTGGCGAATAACGTGCAATACATGCCGCTGAAGGTGCGTACCTTTTGGGATTACGCCTATCAGCACCTCAGCCAAATTGCGCAAATACAACCGGCTCGCCCGTAGGGGCGGCGTATGCTGTGCCCACTTATTTCTTTACCATCAATTTATTTTCGAGTTTCATGGATGAAACTTTAAAATAACCTCGAAATGTTTAACCAGTGAAACTTATTGTCCGAAAAAATAAATTTATATCGCCGATCACGCATTGCCGCATCAGCTGTCTTGACAATATTTTAACATGTTGCTAATAGTTAACTCACATCTTAAATAATAAACAAAGTTTAATATATGAAACTTCTAGCGGGCAGTTACGATAACGCTACGACGGTGGCTGATGAAAACGAGATCTTGCTCTCATTCCAATCCCGCAGTCAGCGAGTTTACCAACAGCAACGTCATGAGTTGAATATGGCTTATGGGGATGCGCCGCGTGAAGTTTTTGACTGGCTTTATTCAACTGAAGAATATAAAGGCACGATAATATTTATTCACGGCGGCTATTGGCAATTTTGTGATAAACAGGATTTTGCCTTTATTGCCAGTACGCCATTGTCATTGGGTTTTGATGTGGTGCTGGTGGAATATACCTTGGCACCGGCGGCTAACCTGGCCGATATTTGCCAGCAAATAGGGGCGGCGCTGGATGCCATCGAGCGTCGGCTGAAGCCGCGTGGCGATAAGCCGGTTTATCTCACCGGTCATTCTGCTGGTGGGCATCTGGCGGCGTATTGGCAACACCATCCGCTGGTGCAGGCGGTGTTTCCCATCAGCGGTATTTTTGAGTTGCAGCCGCTACTGGCGAGCTACGTAAACCAGCAGCTAAAGCTGACCACTCAGCAGATAGAGGCCTTAAGCCCGGCGCGTAATATGCCGCCATCTTTGAAACCGATGGTGCTATTTTACGGCGCGGCAGAGCTGCCGGAGCTGATTGGGCAATCGCTATATTATTATTCCGCATTGCGGGAAGAGGGGCTGCCGGTTAGCCGCTATGCTCTCCCCGGTGCTAATCATTACAGCGTGCTGGATGCGGTCTTTGCTGCCGATGGCGCTCTGCACCGTTTCCTGCTTACCGATGGAGAGTACCTTGATGCGCACAGTCATTGAAACCGGCCTGCCAGAGATCGGGCAACCTTTTTCCTGGGCAACCAAAGGTGGCGGGATGTTATTCACCGCCCATGGCCCGGTCCGCCAGGATGGCACTATTGAAACTGGCGACCCGGAAAAACAGATTACGCTGACGTTTGATAATTTAGCTACCACGCTGAAAGCTGCCAATAGCCATAGTGATAATGTATTACAGGTTATTGTTTATCTTACCGATGTTAATGACGTTAAGCTGCTCGATAAAATCTACCAACAGTATTTTAATTATCCGTATCCCAACCGCTCCACGGTGATTGTTGATAAGTTAGTGGTGCCGGGGATGAAAATAGAAATCACCGTTAGCGCTACAGCGTAATTAATTCTCATAAAATAATATTCACCTGCTGATTCATTACATAATGAGTTAAGGATAATCTATGTTCGATCATATTACCCCGTCAACGCCCGATCCAATTATGTCACTGATGGAAGCCTATATGCAGGATGCTAATCCGCAAAAGGTTAACTTGGGTATTGGTCTGTATTACGATCATCAGGGTAATATTCCCCTGATGCAGGCCGTACATATTGCCGAACAGCGATTACTGGAACAACAGCGGCCACATACTTATCCGCCAATCGAAGGTTCTGCACTGTTTGCCCGCCAGATCCAGACGCTGCTGTTTGGTGAACCGGTGGACCGTATTGCCACAGTGCAAAGCGTAGGTGGCTCTGGCGCGCTGAAGCTGGGTGCCGATTTTATTTATCACTATCTGGCGCGCCGCGAAATCTGGGTCTCCGATCCGACCTGGGCCAACCACTGGGCGATCTTCGAAGGGGCTGGCTTGAAGGTGAATACCTACCCGTATTTTGATGATGCGTCTGGTGAACTGCGTTTTGCAGCCATGCTCGACACGCTCTCTGCCTTGCCGGAAGGGGCGGTGGTGCTACTGCATCCTTGCTGCCATAACCCCACCGGTACCGATCTCAGCCCAGCGCAATGGCAAGCGGTGATCGAGGTGGTGCAACGGCGTCGGCTGCTGCCTTTCTTTGACATCGCTTATCAAGGGTTTGGCGACGGGCTGGACGAAGACTGTTTCGCGCTGCGGGCGATGTTGAAAACCGACGTGGATTTTCTGGTCAGCAACTCCTTTTCCAAGAATGTGGCGCTGTATGGCCAGCGTTTAGGGGGGCTATCGGTGCGCTGTGCTACCGCTGAGGCTGCGGTGAACGTGAAGGGCGCATTGAAGACGCTGATCCGTCGCAGTTATTCCTGCCCGCCGACTCACGGTAGCCAGATTGTGGAAACCCTGCTGGCAGACCCGCAGCTATACCAACTGTGGGCCAGTGAGTTGACCACCATGCGTCAACGCATCAAACAGATGCGCGTTGGCCTGGCTGCTGGCCTGGAGCAGGGCGGTACCACGCTGGACTACACCCGCATTCGCGATCAAAAGGGCATGTTCAGCTACACCGGGTTGAATGAACGCCAGCTCGGCCAACTGCGGCAGCAATATTCCATTTATCTGGTGGCGCCCGGCAGGATGTGTCTGCCTGGCCTGAACCAGCAAAACCTGGACTATGTGGCCGCCGCCATCCTTGACGTTACCCGTACCGCATAGAAAAGGTGAGCAACCATGAAAGATGCGAAACGTTTTGACGCTATCGCCCAGCGGCAGGATGGGCTGAAAAAGCACCTGACCGCCGGACAAATGTCGATGCTGGCGATCGGTGGGGCCATCGGTACCGGCCTGTTTCTGGGGAGTGCTTACGCGATCCAGATGGCTGGGCCAAGCGTACTGCTGAGCTATTTTATCGGCGGGGTGATTGCGCTACTGCTGATGGGATGCCTGGCGGAAATGACCTCTGAGCACCCAACCCCAGGATCGTTCGGTGACTATGCCGAGTTCTATCTCAGCCCGTTGTTTGGCTTTCTGGTGCGCTATTCCTATTGGTCTTGCGTGGTGTTGGCGGTGGGCACCGAAGTGACCGCCATCGGCATGTATATGCAGTTCTGGTTCCCAGGCACGCCAATCTGGCCGTGGGTGCTGTTATTCTCGGCGGCGGTGATCGTTGTCAACGTAGTTGGGGTCAAGTCTTTTGGCCAGGTGGAGTACGCCCTCTCTACCGTCAAGGTGGTGGCCATTTCAGCCTTTATCATGATTGGTATCGGTATCCTGGCGTTTTCCGCTAACCCGACCTTCGGCATCCGTAACTTCACCGACAACGGCGGCTTTTTCCCGTTTGGGGTGAAAGGCATGTGGTTTGCGGTGATCGTATCGATATTCAGCTATCTGAGTATTGAGATGATCGCGGTTGCCGCAGGGGAAGCGAAAAACCCGGTGGTTGCCGTGAAAAGCGCGTTTAAAGGCACCATTTTGCGGCTGTTTATCTTCTATATGATGTCGATAGCGCTGATGCTGGCCATCGTGCCGTGGCGGCAGTCTGGCACCGGTGAAAGCCCGTTCCTGGTGGCGATGAACGTGATCCATCTGCCAGCTGCCGCCGGGATCTTTAACTTTGTGGTACTGATTGCGGCACTGTCTGCCATGAACAGCCAGCTGTATATCACCACCCGGATGATGTTTTCGCTGTCCCGTGCCGGGCAGGCTCCGGCGGCGCTGGGGCGGCTTAGCAAACGGGGTATTCCGGTCAACGCGTTGGCGCTCTCCTGCGTGGGGATTATTGTCTCTATCGTGCTGAGTATTGCCGCTCCAGAGAAATCGTTCGCGGTGATGATGTCGATCTCGGTGTACGGTGCCTGTTTCACCTGGTTGATGATCTTTGTTACCCACCTGTTCTTCCGCCGCCAGCATACGCAGACGCATCTCAAGTTTCGCATGTGGGGTTATCCTTACTTTACCTTGGCGGGGGCGTTGCTGATGGCCGGCTTGATGATAACCACGTTGTTCACGGACTTCTTTAGAATGACGCTGTGGTTTGGCATCCCGTTCACCGCGCTGTTGGTAGCCATCTATTTCTACAGTCGACGAGGGCAAGCATCGGTTGCAACTGAAGCACCGGTGCAGGGTATGGAGTAATGTTGCCGGGCTGCGGCCCGGCCAACAACTAAAGCTGGCTTTTGGGAATGATGTGGTCGCCGAAGTTTAGGCGTTGGCGCCCTGGCTCTGGTTCAGTGAGAGGGGCCACTTCTTTCAGGCTGTTTTTGCAGCGTAAGACCAACTCCTGATACTGGAGTGTACCAGTGCGTTTCCAGGCTAATTCCTGTTCGGTCAGCTCGCGGATCACCCTTGCCGGGCTGCCGATCACCAGTTGGTTGGCAGCAATCTCTGCGGCGGCCTTGACGAAGGAACCCGCGCCGACGATGGAGTTCTCACCAATGATCGCACCGTCCATGATGACGGCATTCATGCCGATCATCGCGTTACGGCGCACCCGGCAGCCGTGCAGTATGGCGCTGTGGCCGATATGCCCATCTTGTTCCACCACCGTGTCTTGCTGCGGGAAGCCGTGCATCACGCAGTTATCCTGCACGTTGGCACCGTCTTCGACCACAATGCGTCCAAAGTCGCCGCGCAAGCTGGCATTGGGGCCGATGTAGACGCCTTTGCCGATAATCACGTCGCCAATCAGTACCGCAGTGGGGTGAACATAGCTGCTGGGATCGACCACCGGCGTCAAACCGTCAATCTGATACACGGGCATAGCGCAAACTCCTTAAAATGTAGTGGGATCGCGCGGCAGTCCGCCAAAGCGGCGATAGTAACCGGCACTGGGTGCAGGTAAGGTGCCGATGGAGGTTTCTGCCAAGGCGCTGACATATTCCGTCGCGGCGCGATCCACTCGCTGATAGATATTGATGCACAGGTTGCGGGCTATTTGGCCTTCCCATTGAGCGGGTAACAGGGCATCCGGCAGCAGAGGATCTTTCAACACCACGCGGCGGAAAAAGTGGATTAATAATAGCTTAATCTGAAAGCATCGCAGTGGCGTCAGTTCCTGCTCGTCGGCTTCGCGTAGCAGGGCCATCAACGGGCGGAAGGAGACGATAAACTCATGGTAGTAACCGGCCACCTCGCTTAACGACCAGCAGTTGGCGACCATTTGCCGCAGCGTTTGTTCGGAACGGTTGTAGGGATAGTCGGCACGGAAGTAGATCACCTGTTCACTGGCGTTGAGCTCGCCAAGCAGGGCGGTGACGTCGGTTTGCGCATGGGTAGGGGCGGCCATCAGGTTGTTGGCGATCTGGCCAAAGCCCAGCCAGCCCAGCTCTTTTTTCAGGCGTGCACGCTCGGTTTTTTCCGCACTTTCCAACAGCAGTAGCTCCCACTTGCCATCCCATTGCGGCTGTTCACTGAGGTAGATTTTGGACTCTGCATGGCGAAACTGGCGCATCCCCTGTTCGGTAACACGGTAATAACTGCGCCGCCCAATCTTTTCTACGTCCAGCCAACCCTCTTTTTGCAAACGAAACACTGAGGTACGGACAAAACGATCGCCGAAGCCCAGGGCTTCCAACAGTGCGCTTAAGCTGCCCAGCCAAATCTCACCACCGCGATGGCTCAGTGCATCGCCGTAGAGTGAGATGATCAGCGAGGTGCCGCTGATCGGTTGGGCGCTTAATGCATGGCGGATAAAGTCGTCCAGTTTATGTTCCATATTTTTCCCTGGGTAAGCCTTTGCTGAGACACGACATTAGCATAAACGACGACGGCTTGCCCCTCACCCCAACCCTCTCCCACAGGGAGAGGGAGCTGATAGCCCCTGCTCGTTTGGA
Organism: Serratia sp. 14-2641; assembly: GCF_001692375.1. Classification (NCBI taxonomy): domain Bacteria; kingdom Pseudomonadati; phylum Pseudomonadota; class Gammaproteobacteria; order Enterobacterales; family Yersiniaceae; genus Serratia; species Serratia sp. 14-2641. The sequence goes on from NZ_LXKR01000001.1 coordinate 553,229, forward strand.
GGTAAAGAAGTAATCTAAGCAAACTCGATCGGTCCCCCTACAGGGAGAGCGAGCTGATTGCCCCCGCTCGTTTGGAAGTAAAGAGGTAACCTCCGCAAACGTGATCGCCTCCCAATCTAAGGTGAATCACTCTAATTTCATGCACACTCGATCGGTTCCCTCTCCCTGTGGGAGAGGGTTAGGGTGAGGGGACAAAACTTAACGTGGTCGCAGATCGATCACCCGCTGGGCCTTGCCTTCCGAGCGAGGAATATCGCCACAGTTGGCAATGCTGACGTCGGTGCTGACCCCGACAATCGATTTGATATGGTGACGCAGCTGGTGGCAAATATCGCAACGCTGCTGGTGGTTGAGCGTCAACGCCGACTCTTTCAGCTCCACCCGCACGGCCAAGGTATCCAGATGCCCGGCACGGCTCACCTGCAGCTGATAATGCGGCGACAGATGCTCGAACTGCATAATCTGTTCTTCAACCTGTGAAGGGAATACGTTCACGCCGCGAATGATCAGCATATCGTCGGAACGGCCGGTGATTTTGCCCATCCGGCGCATGTTGCGGGCATCCCCTGGCATTAGGTGGGTTAGGTCGCGCGTGCGATAGCGGATCACCGGTAGAGCCTCTTTGGTCAGCGTGGTGAAAACCAGTTCGCCATGCTCGCCGTCAGTCTGTATCGTACCAGTCTCCGGGTTGATGATCTCCGGCAGGAAGTGGTCTTCCCAGATGGTCGGCCCGCCGCCACTTTCGGCACACTCCATCGCTACGCCTGGCCCCATCACTTCGGAAAGGCCGTAGATATCCAGCGCCTTGATCCCCATGCGTGACTCGATCTCATGACGTAGGGACTCTGTCCAGGGTTCTGCACCGAACACGCCCAAACGCAGGGAGCAGTTGCGCGCATCGCCCCCCATTTTTCGTTCGAGTTCGTCTATCAACGTCAGGCAGTAGGACGGGGTCACCATGATCACGTCGGGTTTGAAATCCAGTATCAGCTGCACCTGCTTCTCCGTCTGGCCGCCGGACACCGGGATCACCGTCGCACCCAGGCGTTCTGCGCCATAGTGCGCACCCAGCCCGCCGGTAAACAGGCCATAACCGTAAGCAACGTGGATTTTGTCTTTGGCCGTGGCACCGGCAGAGCGCAGGCAACGGGCGACAATATCGGCCCAGTTATCGATATCCCGCTGGGTATAACCTACTACCGTTGGGCGGCCTGTGGTGCCAGACGAAGCATGAATGCGTACTACCTGTTCCATCGGCACGGCAAAGGTGTCGAACGGGTAGTTGTCACGCAGATCCTGCTTGGTGGTGTAAGGGAATAACGCCAGATCGCTCAGTTGCTTCAGATCGCTCGGGTGAACGCCGGCCTGATCGAACTTGCGTTGATACATCGGTACGTTGTTGTAGGCATGGTGTAGGGTCCATTGCAGGCGTTCCAGTTGTAATGCTTCGATTTCGTCGCGTGAAGCAAATTCAATCGCGTCGATGGGCCGTGGATTTGTAGTCATCTTTTTAGCCTCGCAGGTGTTAGACACGCTCAATAATCATGGCAATGCCCTGACCGACGCCAATGCACATGGTGCACAGTGCGTAGCGGCCAGCGCGACGTTCCAGCTCAAACAGGGCGGCCAGCGCCAGGCGCGCACCGCTCATGCCCAATGGATGGCCAAGAGCGATGGCACCTCCGTTGGGATTGACCTGTTCGGCATCATCCGGCAGACCAAGCTGGCGCAACACCGCCAACGCCTGTGCGGCGAATGCTTCGTTAAGTTCAATGACGTCCATCTGCGCCAGGCTTAACCCGGCGATTTCCAGAACTTTGCGGGTCGCGGGCAGCGGGCCGATCCCCATCAATCTCGGTTCCACGCCGCAGGTGGCGGTGGCGACAATGCGTGCCCGTGGCGTCAGACCTTGCTGCAAGGCCATGGCTTCGGAAGCGACAATCAGCGCCGCCGCACCGTCGTTGACGCCAGAAGCATTCCCGGCGGTGATACAACCCGGCTGACGGAACGGTGTTTTCAGTTTCTGTAACTGCTCCAGCGTGGTTTCTGCGCGTGGGTGTTCGTCTTCGCTGAACTGAGTAATGACTCCTTTCTTGCCGCTGAGGCTCACCGGAATAATTTCCTGTGCCAGGATCCCCCGCTGTTGTGCCAGGGCGGTGCGCTGCTGGCTGCGTAGAGCAAAGGCATCCTGATCGGCACGGCTGATGCCAAACTGCGCCGCGACGTTTTCGGCGGTTTCCGGCATCGAGTCGGTACCGAAAGCCTTATGCATCAGCGGGTTAACAAACCGCCAACCGATGGTGGTATCAAACATCTGTGCCTGACGGCTAAAGGCGCTGTCCGCCTTGCCCATGACCAGCGGGGCACGGGTCATGGATTCGGCTCCTCCGGCCAGGACCAGGCTGGCTTCTCCGGCCTTGATGCTGCGGGCCGCCATCGCCAACGCATCCAACCCCGAACCGCATAGCCGGTTGATGGTGGTGCCGGAGACGTTTTGTGGCAGTCCGGCCAGCAGCGCCGCCATACGGGCCAGATTGCGGTTGTCTTCCCCTGCCTGATTGGCGCAGCCGAGGATCACGTCATCCACCCGCGACCAGTCCACGTTGGGGTGGCGCTCCAGCAGAGCACGCAGCGGCAGGGCGGCTAAATCGTCGGCCCGCACGTTTGCCAGCGCGCCGCCGTAACGGCCTATCGGCGTGCGGACGCCATCGCAAATAAAGGCCTGATTCATGGCTGCTCTCCTAAAATGCGATGGCCCAACCGATGGGCGCGGCCACGGAACCAGGCAACGGTTTTCCCTAGTTGGTTAACGATCTCAACGTCGTACAACCCGGTGGTTTTACCCTGATGGCGCACTTCAGCGCAGGCGGTTAGACGGTCGCCAGCCAGCGCTGGGCGGATAAAATCGATGGTGCAACCAGAAGCGACCGCCGCCAACCCTTGGCTGTTGCAGGCATAAGCAAAGGCGGTATCCGCGAGGCTGAACAGTTGGCCACCGTGACAGGTCTGGTGGCCATTGAGCATCTGCGGGCCGACAGTCATGCTGACTTTGGCCATGCCAGCATCCACGGCATCAATGCGCATATCCATTGCCTGTGCACAAGTATCTTGGCTAAACATCTGTTCGGCGCAGCGCTGGGCCAGCGCGCGGGGAGTGTTGGCATTCATCAGCATTGGGCTCCTGAATAATTGGCGGCATAACGGCGCAGCAGCGGCATTGGGCGATAGCGGGGTTCTGCGTAATAACGCTGCAGGTTTTCCAGCGTGGTGAGGATCTGTTGCCAGCCGAGCTTGCTGCCCCAGGCCAGCGGACCTTGTGGGTAGTTGACGCCAAACCGCATGGCATCGTCGGTATCGGCGGCGTTGGCCACGCCTTTGTTCACCACGTCCAGGGCTTCATTAGCCAGCATGGCGACGGTGCGCATCACCAGCAGGCCCGGGTAGTCCGGCAGGTGGATCACCTGTTTACCCAGCGATTGCAGCAGGCGGATGACCTTGGCCGTGTGCGGCACCGTGTTCTGCTCGGCGCTGCTGATGGCAATAACGGGGGCGTGCTGATAGTTGACGGACAGGTCGAACAGAACCACGGGCGATCCGATTTCTTCGGCGACTTGGCTTGCTGTTTTACCATTTGTTAACATAAATGTAACTTCATCGATCCGGGCAAACGGACTGGTCTGGCCAGGATGTTTGATCGCCGCCGCATTTCCCGTCAGCAACTGTGCAAACTCGCCGATGGCCGACCAGCCGCCGTGCAACGTGACGGACTGAGGCAAGTCCGCCGTTACCGCGGAAGCAAAAGTTGCTGACGGTACGGTCTGCTCACTTTCATAACGGTAGAAACCCCGGCCACTCTTGCGGCCCAAATGCCCGGCAGCCACCAGTTCCTGTTGCACCAGCGAAGGAGTAAAGCGGCTGTCCTGATAAAAGGCGTGATAGACCGATTCGGTGACGGCATAGTTGACGTCTTGACCGATCAGATCCGTCAGTTGCAGTGGCCCCATGGCGAAGCCACCAGCATCACGCAGTACGGCGTCCAGGGTGGCCGGATCGGCAATCTGTTCTTCCAGAGCGCGTAGGGTTTCACCGTAGAAAGGCCGGGCTACGCGGTTGACGATAAAGCCTGGCGTAGAACGGCACACGACGCTGTGCTTACCCCACTGCTGAGCCAAGGTTTGCAGGCTGCTCAGCGTTTCCGGGCTGGTTTCCAAACCACCGACGATCTCCACCAGTTTCATTAGCGGAGCCGGGTTGAAGAAGTGCAGGCCCGCCATGCGCTGCGGATGCTGCAGCGCACTGGCGATGGCGGTAATAGAGAGTGACGAGGTATTGCTGGCAAACAGCGTATCGCTAGAGCATATCGCCTCCAGATCGCGAAACAGGCTCTGTTTGATCGGCAACTTTTCTGCCACCGCTTCGATCACCAGGCTGCAGTCGGCCAGATCGCTCAACGAACGGGTCAACTGAATATGACCCAGCAGGGTTTCAGTGCTGTGGGCATCGGCTTTACCTGCCTCGACCCGCTTGCGCAGGCGTTGCCCGAGCTGCTCAAGTGCGCGGGAGGCGGCGGGCAGGGCGATATCGAACAGCTTGACCTGATGCCCTGCCGCGGCGGCCACCTGAGCAATGCCGATCCCCATGGTTCCGGCACCAATCACGGCCACCGTTGCGGAGGTGGTTATGGCATTTACCGCCATCTTTTCTCTCATGGTTGTATCCCGTTCAAGACTGCTTCCCGCTGAAGTTCGGTGGGCGTTTGGCGAAGAATGCGCTGACGCCCTCGCGATAGTCGGCACTACGCCCACCCAGGCGTTGCAAATCACGTTCTAAATCGAGCTGCTGGTCGAGCGTATTGCTGGCCGAGCTGTACATGGCCTTTTTGATTAGCCCCAGGCCGTAGGTAGGTTGAGTGGCAAGCTGTTTGGCCATGCTTTGGGTGTGGTCGGCTAGCTCGGTGGCAGCCACGACCTGCCAGATCATTCCCCACTCCAATGCCTGCTGAGCGCTGATTTTGTCCCCCAGCAGCGCCATACCCATGGCTCGCGCATGTCCGGCCAGGCGTGGCAGATACCAACTGCCGCCGGAGTCTGGCACCAGGCCCAGTTTGCAGAAGGATTGGATGAAGCTGGCGTTGTCGGCGGCCACCACGATGTCGCAGGCCATTGCCAGCGCGGCACCCGCTCCGGCAGCAACGCCGTTGACCGCGCAGACAATCGGCTTGGGTAGGGCGCTCAGGCGGCGGATCAGCGGGTTGTAAAAACGTTCTACGGACAGCCCAAGATCCGGGGGAGCCTGATCCACACTCACGTTACGATCGTTCAGGTCCTGCCCGGCGCAGAAGCCGCGCCCGGCACCGGTGATCAGCACGCAACGCACGTTGTCATCGCGCTCGGCTACGGTCAGCGCCTCGCTGAGCTGGTGGTGCATTTCATCGTTAAAGCTGTTGAGCCGATCGGGGCGGTTCAGGGTAATGGTCAACACCCCGGCTTCGATGTGGCTAAGAATTAATGCGTTTTCCATAAATCAGCGCCCTTGATAGTTCGGTGTGCGTTTTTCGAAGAAGGCGGCAATGCCTTCCCGGCGATCTTCGGTAGCGGCCAGAGTGACGAACTGCTGGCGTTCCATCTGCAAGCCTTGGCTGAGGCTGGTTTCCTGTGCCTGTTTTAGTGCCTGTTTGGCCGCGCGCAGCGCCAGCGGTGCCTGTTGGCTGATGCGGTGGGCCAGTTGTTGAGTACGCTCCAGCGTTAATGCGTCGACACAAACCTCGCTTACCAGCCCGGCTTGCAGTGCGCAGCGGGCGTCGATGGCTTCACCGGTCAGCACCATTTGATAGGCGCGGGACTTGCCCACGCTGCGGATCAGGCGTTGGGTACCACCGGCGCCGGGGATCAGGCCTAAAGTGATTTCCGGCAGGCCGAAGCGGGCGCTTTCGCCGCAAAGGGTAATGTCGCAGGCCAGAGCGAGCTCACAGCCAGCACCGAGCGCGTAACCGTTGACCGCCGCCAGCAAGGGTTTGCTGAACTGAGCCAACCGCTGCCATAGCAAAGGGCGGTGATCGAGCTGGGTAGCGGCGACATCCTGCTGCTGTAATTCGCGCAGATCGGCACCGGCAGCGAAGAACCGGGCGGTACCGGCGATCACCACCGCACCGACGTCGGCATCGCTGTCGGCCTGTTCCAGTTGATAAACCAACTGCTCCAGGCAGGCAGTGCTCAACGCATTGCGGGCATCGGGGCGGTGCAGCGTCAGTGTGACCACGCGTTGCTGCTGTTCGCGCAGGATCCAAGGGGTTTCCATCGTCGGCTCCTAAACGTCAAAATCCAGCACCACGCCTTCACCGCGTGGCCAGGACTGGCAGCTCAAGACATAGCCTGCCGCCAGTTGATCCGGCTCCAGGCTGTAGTTGATCGCCATATCCACCTCACCGGCCTTCAGTTTGCATTTGCAGGTGGCGCAGACGCCGCCTTTGCAGGCGTAGGGCAAATCGGCCCCTTGACGTAATGCGGCATCCAGAATGCTGTCATCCTCGCTGCCGACGTCGATTTTGAGGCTGCGGCCATCAAGCCGGATCTCTACCTGAGTCGCGTTGCGGCTGCCTGCATTGGCAAGGCGGGCGACGATGCCGCTGGTGTTGAAACGCTCGCTGTGAATACGCCCGGCTGGCATACCGGCCAGCTCCAGCACGGTATGCGCGTCGTCCATCATCGCTTCCGGGCCGCAGATAAAGGCGTGGTCGAACTCGTTGAAGTCCACCAACGTGTTACCCAGCGCGGTCAGGTGGTCACGATCGATGCGGCCACTGAGCAGCGGGCTGTCGAGATTTTCCTGGCTAAAGAGATACAGCGGCTGGAAGCGCTGTGGATAACGGTTTTTCAGATCCGAGAGGGCTTCTTTAAACATCACCGAGCGGCTGGTGCGGTTGCCATAAATCAGCGTGAACTGGCTGTTGGGTTCCAATTGCAACGTCGCCTTGATGATCGATAGCATCGGCGTGATGCCGGAGCCAGCGGCGATCGCCAGATAGTTGCCCTGGGTTTGTGCCTGCGGCTGATAACCAAAGCGGCCCTGCGGCAGCATCACTTCCAACTCGTCACCCACCTGCAGGCTTTGGTTGATAAACGAAGAGAAACGCCCCTGATGGATCGCCTTGATGCCGATTTGCAATACGCCGTCCTGCGGTGCGCTACAGATGGAATAGCAGCGACGCAGTTCTTCGCCGTTGACCCGCGCCTTGAGCGTCAGGTGCTGGCCGGGGGTATAGCCGTAATGGGATTTCAGTTCGTCCGGGACGCGCAGCGTGATGGCTACGGCGTCCGGCGTTTCGCGCTCGATGGCTGCGACATTCAGGCGATGAAAGACCGTCATGGTTTTCAGTGCTCCTAAATACATTTGAAATAGTCGAACGGTTCCCGGCATTCGCAGCAGCGGTAAAGCGCTTTGCAGGCGGTGGAACCGAACTCGCTGATCTTTTCCGTGTGCTCGCTGCCGCAACGGGGGCACTGCACCGGGCCATGGGCTAAAGGCTTCTCACAGGTTTGCCCCTGCGGTGGCGCCACGCCGTATTCACGCAGGCGTTGGCGAGCGTCCGCATTCATCCAGTCGGTGGTCCAGGCCGGGCTGAGGCTGATGGTGATCTTCACCGGGCTGAAACCCGCCTCGTTCAGCGTCTGTTCAATGGCGTTGAGCAGGTACTCGGTCGCCGGGCAGCCGGAATAGGTTGGGGTAAAGGTGATGTGCCAGCCTGCACCGTCGCGCTCCACGTCACGTACCATGCCCAGATCGGTAATGGACAGTACCGGCAGTTCGGGATCGCTGATCTGCTGTAAGCAGTGCCAGATCTGCGGGATCTCGGCTGGTTGCAGTCGGGTGATATTCATCATTGCCTCTACCAGCTACAGTTCGGGTAAGCGCGTGGCAGAAACTGCATCTCTGCCAGCATCGGGCCGAGGTGTTCAGTGTGCCGCCCTTGCTTACCGCCGTGGCGAAATGCCTGCTCGGTAGGCAGCGCGAGCGTGGCCTGTTGCAGCGTGTCGTTCACCATGACTTGCCACTGTGCCTGCAATTGGCGCGGATCGACGGCAATACCCTGTTCGGCCAGTTGCAGTTCAATCTCATCGGCGTGGAACAGCTCGGCGGTGAAGCGCCACAGATCGTTTAATGACTGTTGGATCTTCTGGTGGCTGATTTCACTGCCGTCACCCAGGCGGATCATCCAGCCGTGGCTGAAGCGCAGGTGATAATCTGCTTCCTTCAGCGATTTGGCGGCAATGGCAGCCAGTTGGCTGTCTTTGCTGCGGCTCAATTCCCGGTGCAGCAGCACGTGGTAGGTATCGAGCAGGAACTGGCGTACCAGCGTGTCGTTAAAGCCGCCGTTGGGCTGTTCTGCCAACAGCAGGTTGTGAAATTCACGTTCGTCGCGGCCAAAGGCCAGGCTGTCTTCGCTGTGTTGCGGGCCGGAAAGCTCGGCGGCATAGGCCAGGAAATTACGTGCCTGACCCAGCAGATCGAGGCCAATATTGGCCAGTGCCAGGTCGATCTCCAGCTCAGGAGCATGGCCACACCAAGCGCACAGGCGCTGTGCCAGAATGAGCGGTGTATCGCCCAAGCGCAGGGCATAGCTGATTGTTGCTGCGTTATTCATCGTCATGGCCTGCCTCTACATGTTCTTGATGCCGTCGGGGATGGTGTAGAACGTGGGATGACGGTAGATTTTATCGTCGGAAGGATCGAAGAATGCCGCCCGATCCTCCGCTTGAGAGGCGATCAGGTGGCAGGATTGCACCACCCAGATCGAACAGCCCTCACTGCGGCGGGTGTAGGCATCGCGGGCGTTTTCCAGCGCCATCTGATCGTCTGCTGCATGCAGGCTGCCCACGTGACGATGGGCCAAACCCTGCTTGCTGCGGATAAACACTTCATACAACGGCCATTCGGCGTGAGTCATTTTTCTCTCCTCGATTAAGCTGCATTTGCCGCGCGTTTGCTGGCATGTGCCATGGCACCATCCCGCACCCAACTGCCGTCGTCCCAGGCTTTACGCTTGGCTTGCAGACGTTCGTGGTTGCACTGCCCACGTCCCTGGATCACTTCGTGCAGCTCTGCCCAGTCGATCTCGCCAAAGCGGTAATGTCCGCTGGCCTCATCCCATGCCAAATCGGCATCGGGGGCGGTCATGCCCAGGGCTTCCAACTGCGGTACGGTGTTGTCGATAAACTTCTGCCGCAGCTCGTCATTGCTGTGGCGTTTGATCTTCCAGGCCATGCTCTGCGCGCTGTGGGGGGAATCGCTATCGTTGGGGCCAAACATCATCAGCGCTGGCCACCAGAAACGGTTGATGGCGTCCTGTAGCATGGCCTTTTGCGCTTCGCTGCCCTGGGCCATCACCATCACGGCTTCATAGCCCTGACGCTGGTGGAAGCTCTCTTCTTTACAGATTTTCACCATCGCTCTGGCATAGGGGCCGTAAGAGGCACGGCACAGGGCTACCTGATTGACGATGGCGGCACCGTCGACCAGCCAGCCGATCACGCCAATGTCAGCCCAGTTCAGCGTTGGGTAGTTGAAGATGGAGGAGTATTTCATCTGACCGGCGAGCATCTTTTGGTAGATATCCTGTCGGGTGCAGCCGAGGGTTTCCGCCGCGCTGTACAGATAAAGGCCGTGCCCAGCCTCATCCTGGACTTTCGCCAGTAACACCGCTTTGCGCCGCAGGGAAGGGGCGCGGGTCAGCCAATTGGCTTCTGGCAACATGCCGACCACCTCGGAATGCGCATGCTGGCCGATTTGCCGGATCAGATTGCGGCGATAGGCATCCGGCATCCAGTCTTTGGCTTCGATGGAGATATCGGCGGCGATCTTGTCGTCAAAGTGCTGCTGAAATTGTGCGTCAGTTGTCATGCTTGCCTCTTGGTGATTCATGTTTTTCACATTAATACCAAAAATGTGAATCACTTTAACTAACCGTAAAGCTACAAGTTGATAACAACAAGATCAAATGCAAATACTGTGGTTTTGCGATGAGTATCACAATGTATTTTGTTATAACATTGATTTTGTTTGTTATTTATTTTTAGTGTTTATCGATAACGCGGGTGTTAACTCAGCGGTTTGATGATTTTGTTTTGCTTTTGTTAAATTTTAACCTGGCGCGGAGTGGGATTTATGTGATACATCATTAATCTTAATGGTGTCTATTTATGAATTCCGGAGGAGCAAATGCAGCAGTTAACCAGTTACCTTTCTGGCGCTTGGGTGTACGGCCAGGGTCAAGCCCGCGAGATCCAGCATGCCGTTACCGGCGAGCCTTTGTATCAGGTCTGCTCCGACGGGCTGCCGTTGGCCGCCAGCCTGAGCTATGCCCGCAAGCTGGGCGGCACGGCGCTGGCAAAGATGACGTTTCAGCAGCGCGCTCAGATGATGAAAGCGGTGGCTAAACACCTGCTGGCTAATAAAGAAGCGCTATATCAGATCTCCTATCAAACCGGTGCTACGCGTAATGACAGCTGGGTGGATATAGAAGGCGGTATCTCCACGCTGTTCTCCTATGCGGGATTGGCAGGGCGCGAACTGCCGGACGACACGCTGTGGCCGGAAGATGAGCTGATCCCACTTTCCAAGCAGTCGCAGTTTGCCGCACGCCATGTGCTGACCTCTCGCCCCGGTGTCGCACTGCATATCAACGCCTTTAACTTCCCCTGCTGGGGAATGCTGGAGAAGCTGGCACCTACCTGGCTGGCGGGCATGCCGGCCATCATCAAACCCGCCACCGCTTCGGCACAGCTAACCCAGGCGATGGTGAAGCTGATTATCGACAGCGGGTTGGTACCTGAAGGGGCGTTGCAACTGATCTGCGGCGGCGTGGGCGATATATTCGATCACCTCGATTATCAGGATGCGGTCACCTTTACCGGCTCGGCGCAAACTGGGCAGAAACTGCGTTCCCACCCGCGCCTGCTGGAAAAATCCATCGCCTTTACCATGGAAGCCGATTCGCTTAACTGCTGCGTGCTAGGGGAGGATGTGACGCCAGAAATGACAGAGTTTGCGCTGTTTATCAAAGAGGTCAGCCGCGAAATGACCAGCAAGGCGGGGCAAAAGTGTACCGCTATCCGGCGCATTATCGTTCCGGCGGCCCGCATTGCCGAGGTACAGCAAGCGCTGTTGCAGCGCCTGGCTGGCGTAAAGATTGGCGATCCACAGCTGGAGCAGGTGCGGATGGGGGCGTTGGTCAATCAGGAACAGCGCGACGACGTGCAGCAAAAGGTGGAATTCCTGCTGCGCAATGGCTGTGAACCACTCTGCGGCGCAACGCTGGATAAGTTAGAAGTGGTAGGCGATGGCGCGCAATCAGGCGCTTTTTATCCGATCACTCTGCTGTACTGTGCCGATCCGTTCCGCCATCAGGCCGTACATGGTACCGAGGCGTTTGGCCCGGTGGCGACGCTGATGCCTTATCAAACTACCGAACAGGCCATTGAATTGGCGTTACTGGGGCAAGGTAGCCTGGCCGGATCGTTGGTGACGGCTGATGCGGAGTTGGCTTCACAGTTTATTCGAGCAACCGCCTGCGCCCATGGCCGTATGTTGGTGCTGGATCGCCATGCGGCTACGGAATCGACCGGCCACGGCTCACCATTGCCTTTGCTGGTGCATGGCGGGCCAGGGCGAGCTGGCGGCGGGGAAGAGCTTGGTGGGTTACGGGCGGTAAAACACTATATGCAGCGCACGGCGATCCAGGGCAGCCCGTCGATGCTGGCGGCCATCAGCCGTGAATGGGTCCGGGGTGCCGACGTGGTGGAGGAACAGGTACACCCGTTCCGCAAATACTTTGAGCAGTTGCAGATTGGCGAAAGCTTGCTGACCGCCCGCCGTACCATTACCGAAGCCGACCTCGTCAACTTTGCCTGCCTGAGCGGCGACCATTTCTACGCGCATATGGACAAGATCGGCGCGGCAGAGTCACTGTTTGGTGAGCGAGTGGCCCACGGTTACTTTGTGGTTTCTGCCGCCGCCGGACTGTTTGTCGATCCGGGCGTCGGGCCGGTGATTGCCAACTACGGCATGGAAAACCTGCGTTTTATCGAGCCGGTGAAAATTGGCGACACCATTCAGGTGAGGTTGACCTGTAAAAAGAAAATCCGCAAGCCGCAAAAAACTGCTGAGGATCGTCCGCATGGCGTGGTGGTCTGGGATGTACAGGTGCTTAACCAGCATCAGCAGGCCGTGGCGCTGTATAGCATTCTAACGCTGGTGGCGCGCCAGGAAGGGGATTTCAACACGGTGCACTAAGGCTGGATCGTCGGGGGCATCATGTTAAGATGCCCCATTATTTGCTGAAATGATCTACCCATGACTATTCAACAGCTTACCCTCAATGGTTTTCGTTCCATCCGTAATGTGCAGCTTACTCTTGGCCGTGTAAATGTGATCAGCGGCCCAAACGGCTGTGGTAAATCCAATCTGTACAAAGCCGTGCGATTAATCCATGAAGCAGCCAGTGGGCGGCTTTCGCTCGCCTTGGCAGAAGAGGGGGGCATACAAAATGCGATGTGGGCGGGTGGAGCACGCCTGGGCGATAAACGCGGCGATCCCAAACGGATGATCCTTTCGGCCACCCTGGAGGATTTTGATTATGAAATCCAGCTTGGTTTTCCCCCTCCCGATAATAGTTCCGAGCCAAGCCTATTTACGCTGGATCCACTGGTCAAGCAGGAGTCGCTGTGGCTGAGTGGGCATAGGCGTCGGAATTCGATGCGTCTGTTGGAACGCGTTAATCAAACCGCATTTCTCACCGATATTCAGGGGGAAAGGGCGGCTTACGCCGGAGCGTTATATGCGGAAGAATCGGTATTTGGTCAGTTGTCCGATCCGCATCTCTATCCCGAGTTATCACAGGCCAGGGAAATTCTGCGGCAATGGCGTTTTTACCATGAGTTTGCGGTTTGGCCTGGTTCACCGCTGCGTGTCCCACAGGTTGGTATTCGTGCCCCGGTGCTGGCGCACGATGGTAGTAATCTGGCGGCGGCATTCAGGACCATCATCGAGATTGGCAATGGTAATTTATTGTGCGGCATTCTGCGGCGGGCATTCCCTGATTCTGAGTTTGAGGTACAGGCACCGCAGGGGCGTTTTGAACTGTTGATGCATCGTGAGGGGATCCTGCGGCCGCTTGAAGCGGCAGAACTCTCCGACGGTACGCTGCGCTTTCTGTGCCTGGCGGTGGCTATGCTCAGCCCAAGACCTCCGGCCTTTATGGCATTGAACGAGCCGGAAAACAGTCTGCACCCAGATTTGTTGCCCGCGTTGGCACAACTAATTGCTGAAGCCAGCCGTTACAGCCAGCTGTGGGTGACCAGCCATTCTCCGTTACTGGCGGATTTGATTGCCGAGCATTGTGCCGTTAGGCATTACCAGCTCACTCAACAGCAGGGTGAAACCATGGTTGCGCAACAAGTCTGAGCCTAGAGGCTGCAAACCCGGTTCTTACCGCTTTTTTTCGCCGTATACAGGGCGTTATCCGCCAGGTTGACCAGGCTCAGCGGCGTATCGTTATACGGATGCGGGACTTTAGCACTGGCACCAATGCTGGCGGTGATAATCCCCAGCGGGCTGCCTGTGTGGGCGATCTTCAACTGCCGGATGCCCTCCAGAACCCGTTCGGCAAAGGCGATTGCGCCTTGAAGATCGGTATCCGGCAGAATAATTGCCAGCTCCTCACCGCCGTAACGCGCCATCAGATCGCCAGGGCGGTTGACCATGCCTTGCAGCATGCGGCCCAACTGCTGCAAACACTGATCCCCAGCCACGTGGCCGTAGATATCGTTAAACTGTTTAAAATAATCAATATCCAGCATCAACAGGGCTACGTTGCGATCGTTGCGCGCCGCCCGTGTCATTTCGTTTTTTAGCGCGATATCAAACTGACGGCGATTGGCCAGGCCGGTCAAGCCATCTAGCAAAGCCAGTTCTTCCAACGTGTGGTTCATCAGCGTCAGTTGATCACGGGTGCGTACCAGTTCGACTTCGGTTTGTACGCTTTGGTTAATCTGACGTATCAACACCAACCCCAGGGCCAGCAGTATGGACAGCAGGACTCCTCCACCGAGTGCAAAAAGTGACGCATCGTTACGCCAGTCGGCCAGAACGTCTTTTTTCGACAGCCCGGCGGTGATCACCAGCGGATAACGCTCCACCTGCGAATAGCCATAAACCCTTTCTACATTGTCAAACTGTGAGACCATGGTGACGTTGCCAAAGGGTGAATGCGGCAGAACTTCGCGGAACAAAATGCTATGGGAGATGTTTTTCCCGATGGCATCCTCATTGTAAGGGCGGCGGTACAAAATGGAGCCGTCGGCCAGTATCAGGCTGAGTGAGGCGTCGTTGTTAAGGGCAAATGTGTTGTAAAACTGGCGGAAATAATCGACATACAGCGTCGAAATGACCACGCCGGCAAAGCTGCCGTCCGCATGGTTCAGGCGGCGTGACACCGGGATAACCAAATCGCCGGTCGAGCGGCTGCGGATCACCTCGCCGATATAAATCGTATTATTGTTATGAGTGACGTGGTATTTAAAGTACGCCCGGTCGGCATTATTGGTATGGCTGAGGGGTTTACCGTTGGACGTCAGGATCCAGTTGCCCTGGGCATCATAGACAAAACTGCCATGCAGTTGCGGAAAGTTACTGGCCTGGCTCTGCATGATTTTTTGCAGGCGTAAACGCTGGGATTGGCCTAAGCCATCGGTTTCAATGCGTTCGCTAAGATCGACCAGGTTACTGTCTACCTGCGCAAAGGTATCTTCGGCATGCTGTGCCAGCGATCGGGCCAGATTCTGCGAGTCATTTTCGGCAATTTGCAGGTTGCGATGATGAGCGTTCCAGATTTGCCAGGCGTTGAACATGATCAGGGTAAGCACGACGATAATAACAAACACGCCAGCCTGATAGAGTAACGGCGAGTTTTTGTTTTTCCCGGGTAATGGCTGTTTTTGGGGCGGGAGCTGGGGTGCTGGCATAGCATTCCTGTCATGGAATCAGTTGGGGACGGGTATTGCGAACAATCTTAACCCTTCTATTTCCATCTTGCATGTCCCGTTATATTTCCAGGATATGTTCAGCATAAATTGGTGCCGGGGAGGCGCATGGCAGCACTATCTGACGCTATTATGCAGGTTTTACTGATGCTGGCGGTATATTACCCGTTAACGCTCCTGGCGCTGGCCGGGTTGATGATTATCGCTTACCAGCGGCGTAAAACACCGTTCTGGCGGTTGGCTCTGGTTTTGTTGCTGGTGTTGTTTGTCTTGTTCTCTCTGGTGGCTTCTAGCTGGCATCGTTAGCGCTGGGCAGTGCCTACCCTCACAGCAAGGCACTGCATCATGTGGCTACTCGACGTTGACCATCCAGTTGACACCGAACTTATCGGTCAGCATGCCAAAGCCCTTGGCCCAGAAGGTGGGTTGGAAAGGCATGGTGATGCTGCCACCCAGGGCTAGCCGGTTAAATACCTCGCGACCTTGCTCGACGTTCTCACTGCGGATCGACAGTGAATAACCGCTATGTGCCGGGCCAGTAGGGTCGGCCGGGCACCCATCCGATGCCATAATCACGTTATCCCCGATCACCAGCCTGGCATGCATAATCGCGTCAGGATCGGCATTGGGCGGCCCATTCTGCTGCTCTTCTGTCGGGATATCTTTGTAACGCATCATGATTTCTATATTGCCGTTTAGCTGCTGAGCATAAAAATTCACCGCTTGCTCACAGTTACCGGTAAAAAACAGATAGGGTTGAATCAACATAGTTCTTCCTCTTGGATCCCATGCCCTGCAAGGTTGCTGAATTTGTAGGGGGGTGAAGATGTTCGACCTAAGGAGCGCTGTATGCTGCGCCCGCTTGATTGCGGGGCCGAGGAGCGCCGAAAGAGAATAAGAACGCCTTGGTCAGGAATGGTTAATGACTGCTTGGCCGACGGCTTTCACATAAACAACTGCGCAGCGGAACCATCCCACACGGCGGCCAAGGTATAAACCAAAACCAAAAACAGCATGAAAGGGGGGTTGCTCATGGCGCTATCCTCGGTCGAAGTTCAGTTGAGCATTATTTAGTATAGCTGATTATTGCCACACAATATGACAGCTGGATGAAAATTGCACAATTTTCATGCGCCGTTTTTCAGACTACAAGAGGTAGGTAACCCGCTGATTTTTGACTATAGTAGTAAGGTACAGAGGCGTTAATTCTGTCAGCGGGTGGTCGCTGACGGAGAACGTCTTGATAATGGCATTGCCAGCAAGTTTAGACAACGGGTCAATGAGGGAGAGTCAAAATGGGTATCATTTCCTGGATCGTTTTTGGGTTAATCGCCGGTATTCTGGCCAAGTGGATCATGCCGGGTAAAGACGGCGGCGGCTTTATCATGACCGTGATCCTGGGTGTGGTGGGTGCGGTTGTCGGCGGCTATATCAGTACCTTCTTCGGTATGGGCCGGGTTGATGGCTTTAACCTGGGCAGCTTTGTGGTTGCCGTTATCGGTGCTCTGGTGGTGCTTTTTGTTTACAGAAAGATCAGAAGCTAAGCCGGGTTCGATCAACAGAGGGTCGCTGCGGCGGCCCTTTTCTTTTAAATGCGACAAACGTACAGCGTTTGAAAAGGGGATAGCGATGGGATTACTGGATGGGTTAGTCGGGGCATTGAGCGGTGGCAAAGGAATGGATTACAGCGCCATTTTGCAGTGGGTTGAACAGCAAGGGGGCTTGCCGGCCATCCTGGACAAATTCCGCCAGGGAAATTTGGCGGACGTGGTCGCCTCCTGGATCGGGACGGGTGAAAATCAGCCAATCAGTGGTGAACACGTTGAGCAGGCGTTAAGTACCGATGCCATTGCACAACTGGCTGGCAAATTGGGTATCGATCCGGCGCAGGCCTCTGCCCTGATTGCCCAGTATTTGCCGATGATCACTGACAAACTGTCACCCAATGGTCAGGAACCGCAGGGCGGCGATCTGATGAGCGCCGGGATGGATTTGCTGAAAGGTAAACTGTTCGGCTGATATGAGGCGGTGTCCCTTAATTGCACGTGAGTGCCGCTGGAGGTCATTTGGACGCGTTGCAAGGCACCACGGTCAATTGAGGGACACAGCCTAACCCTCCGGTTTCTGGCCGGAGGGTTGCCATTACAGCGTCAGCATAATTTTACCGATATGCGCACTGGACTCCATCAAGGCATGGGCCTGCGCGGCTTGTTCCAATGGGAACGTCTGGAAAATCTGTGGTTTTAACTCCCCGCGTTCCAGCAACGGCCACACTTTCAGCTCCAGTTCGGCAGCGATCTGGGCTTTATCTTCCACACTGCGCGCCCGCAGCGTTGAGCCGGTATGGGTCAGGCGTTTAAGCAGCAATGGCATCAGGTTCAGTTCTTTCACTACGCCGTTTTGCGTGCCGATCTGAACGATACGCCCGTCCATTGCGGCGGCACGGTAGTTCTTCTCCACGTAATCCCCCGCGATCAGATCGACGATGACATCGGCCCCTTTCCCATTGGTAGCGGTTTTGGTCAGCTCGACAAAATCTTCGGTGCGATAGTTGATGGCGACGTCGGCACCCAACGCCAGGCTGGCCTCACGCTTCTCTTCAGAGCCAACGGTAGTGATGACATAGGCGCAGAAGGCTTTGGCCAACAGGGTAGCAACCGTGCCAATGCCAGACGTGCCACCGTGGATCAGCACGGTTTCCCCGGCCCGCAGGTGGCCACGTTGAAATACGTTGACCCAAACGGTGAAGAAGGTTTCTGGCATGGCGGCGGCTTCTATCATGCTGAAGCCTTGAGGGACCGGCAGCGCATTGCTTTCATGCACCTTGCAGTACTCGGCATAGCCCCCACCGGCGATCAGCGCACATACGGCATCACCAGGGGCATAGCGTTGTACCCCAACGCCAACGGCCACCACCGTGCCAGCAATTTCCAACCCGGGAATGTCCGAGGCGCCCGGAGGTGGGGCATATTGCCCACGGCGTTGCATAACATCTGGGCGGTTGACGCCGGCGGCAGCGACTTTCACCAGTATTTCACCCTGGGCCAATACCGGCAAAGGGCGCTCCGCACTCACCAGAACTTCTGGTTCGCCCGGCTGGCTGATTTCGATGACCTTCATGTTTTCAGGTAGTTGTGCGTTGGCTGACATGCCGTTCTCCTTGATCAATCTGCGTATTCGGGGTATTCCCGGCTGGATTATCATATAGGGATAACAGAGTTGGCATGTGTGCGAAAGGGCGGTTTTGTCTAGACAAGCAGAGATACCGCCGCAGAGGGGGCAGAGGATCAGTCGTTTGGCGGAATACGAAAACCTTTCAGCGAGACGATAAAGTGCTTTTTGCCTTTGGAAATCTTGGCACCCTGATCGCACCACAGGCTGGCGAGCTGGAAAAAATCGTCGCTGTCAATGTCATAGGCCAGCTCAATCTTTTTCGCCGATCCTGAACGGATCAGCGTCTCTGCCTGCTGGTGATTAATGGCTTTTACGGTGTTCATAGGCGAAATCCTTGGTGTTAACCCGGAGCGGATAATCGCTAGCCATCATATGGCTGGATTGTGACATTTTTGTGATGGAAATATGACGCAGGGTCATTTTGCGGCTTGGCGCCCGTTTTCTCATGATCCAGTCATGGGTTAAATTTGGTGGTGCGCAGGTTCGGATTTAGTATGAGCGCAAACCTATTGACCAGACATTGGATTATGACCAACAAAGTGCGAAAACAGACCCTGCGCCAGCGTAGCTATCAGCTGTTGTTCAGCAATCAAAGCCGTACTGGACGCAGGATGCAGTTATTCTGGGTGAGCACGGCGCTGCTTAGTGTGCTGTTGCTGTTTATCGAACCCGGCGGCAGTTCGCTGTATACCCCCAATGCTCAAGTGCTTTATCAGCTGTTTTTGGCGGAGGTCTTTTTCACCACCCTTTTTACTGTGGAGTATCTGTTGCGGCTGTGGTGCACCCCGAGTAAAGAGCGCTATGCCATCAGCTTTTTCGGCATCGTCGATCTGCTGACGATGTTGCCGATGTATATTATCTGGATATTTCCGCATATGGCGGTGGAGTATATCGCTCTGCTGCGTGTACTGCGGATCCTGCGCGTATTGCGGGTGTTAAAACTGTTGCGCTACATGAGTGAGATGAGCATTGTCTGGCGCAGTATCAAGCTGGCGCGCCATAAGCTGACCCTGTTCTTTGGCTTTGTCGGCGTGATGCTGTGCGTATTTGGTGGCTTGATGTACGCGGTGGAAGGCGGCAGTGGTGGATTTACCAGCCTTGGTGCATCGATGTACTGGGCGGTAGTCACGTTAACCACCGTGGGCTACGGCGATATTGTGCCCCACACGCCATTAGGGCGGATGCTGGCTTCGGTGCTGATCCTGGTAGGGTATTCGATTATTGCGGTGCCTACGGGGATCCTGACCGCCTACATGTCGCAGGAGATGCAGCGCTATCGGGAACAGCGCCATTGTGCACAATGCGACCGTGGCGGGCATGAAGCCGAGGCGAAGTTTTGTAAATATTGTGGCGCGGCGTTGCCACCATTGTCAGTGAAATCCGCAAGATAACGCCGATAATTTCGCCAGCGGGGAGCAAATTATGTGCGTTCGATCTCCCTTTCCAGCCTCACGAGATAAAAAGAGTTGCTATTATACCCCCGACATGAGTTAATGATTCTCGGCCTGTGGTACAGACCTATTTATGCACGACATTTTGAGTAAAGTAGTTCAAATTTAAAGCGTTATCCTTGATAGCTCTTCACTGACGAATTTCCTTTCTAGTGCCTCCATAAGTAACTGATGACCGGCTATTTCATGCCCATGGTGGCTTAAATTTTTTATTGAAGGAATTCAACATGTCTAACATGATCAAAGGTCAAGTGAAGTGGTTCAACGAGTCTAAAGGTTTTGGTTTCATCACTCCTGCAGACGGCAGCAAAGACGTGTTCGTACACTTCTCTGCAATTCAGGATCAAGGCTTCAAGACCCTGGCTGAAGGCCAGAACGTACAGTTCTCTATCGAGAACGGTGCTAAAGGTCCGTCAGCGGCTAACGTTACCGCTATCTAATCGGCATCTCGCTGATTAACAAAAACCCGCCAAGGCGGGTTTTTTTGTGTCTGTGATTTGAGCCAGTGGGCGGAAAAACCGTTCACGGTGGTGTGCCAGGAGCTCTGAAAGATCAGCCTGACATTCTGCTAAGCTTTAATAGTCATCGTCGTAAGATGGCTCAGAGGGGCAACGAATTACGCAATGGTGGGTTCTTTTCGTCAGCTGTAATAGACTGATATCCGGAATGAATAACGAGGTAGAGCATGAAAGTTAACGATCTGGTGACGGTAAAGACCGACGGCGGCCCTCGTCGGGAAGGGGTAGTGCTGGAAGTTGAAGTGTTTAATGAAGGCACGATGTATCTGGTGTCACTGGAAGATTACCCGGCGGGCGTGTGGTTCTTCAATGAGATCGATAGCCGCGATGGCACCTTTGTAGAACTGCGTAGCGCTGAACAGGATTAAATCTTTGCCGCAATTAACAGCTTGCCGCCGGTCTGGTTGGTGGGCTGAAACCTGGCCGCACAGTTACGCGGTGTTGAAAACTTGCCAAAATACCCGTAGCGGCAGCATGCCGCTGAAAACGGGCGTTTTTCTGTCGTACTCTAAACCAACGTGTTCTGCTGTCGCTTTAATCAACGGCTGTTGACGAAAATGCCGCTGGTAAGCGTGTCGGTCAGGCGGACAACATGGTAGATGATCTGCTTGTTGTGGGTTTTGATCTTTCTTTTGATGTTTCCCTTGTGGGAAGAGACGGTTTTCACCTTGATCTGCATTTGATCGGAGATCTGGATGGTGCCTTGGCCGGACATCCACATGCGCAGCATGTTTGACTCGGTTTGGCTTAGTGTGACAGGTGTCTGATCCAGCGAGCTTTTTTCCGGGCGAACCAGCTTTCTTTCGAGGTAGTGGTTGAGCAACTGACTCATGGTTTGCGGTTTAATCGATTTTGACGAGATGATCACGTTCTTGCGGACGTATAAATAATCGTCGAAATGTACGTTGGTGATGGCCATGAAAATAAAGAATAAAGTATCGGGATTAAGAGATATCACGCGTTTTATTCTTTCTGTCGCATCCGCTTCATGAATGAAGCAGTCTTCATTCAGGAATACCATATTAGGCTTAAGTTTTGCGCACTTCTCATGCAGGCCGTCGATATGATGGACAGCGCTAATCTGACGCTTTTTCATCCCGTGCGACGTCAGGTAGTCGGTTAATCCTAATCTAGTGTAACTGCATGAATCCATAATGATTATTGGCATAGAGCCTCCCACTTAAGTCCGTTTCCACGCGGTTATAAAAACAAAAGCCCGAAGATAAAAGGCTAAAAGTTATAAAAAAATCACATCTTATGAATGCAACTTTCTATCAATAAAACCGGCATGACTCAACGTCTTTTCGAATTATATTTTTTAATCTACCAAAAGCATCAGTTTAGCTTAAGTCGACTTATTATGCTGTGGCGATTTTGCGGCTGGAAATTATCAGTGGACGCCGGGTAATCAGCCTTAAATTTGCTGCTATGGTTAGCTATTTTCATCGTGGTACTATTTCCCGCTAATCAGATGATTCTTAAGAGCCTCTTATAGCTCGTAATGACGCCAGAGTTGGCGGTTTTGTAACCGATAGTGTAGCTGCTGATTCATCACTAAACGTCATTAAGTATGCTTATTCAATTGATTGTATCAATGTATTGGCTCAAATGGTAACGATTCTTAGTTACTTTCATGCGCTTGAGGAAGGAGCTTATGATCGGAATCAAGTCAAAATAAGTAGTTCTGCTAACCAAGTGGTCGTTAATTCAATAACAATGTTAAATTATTTCATTTGTTAATTATTCGTCAGTGAATAACTTATCCGCGACATATCGATTTTCCTGACGTATCTTACTGCGCAGAGACAACGAAATGCTGCTAGATGCGATTTCAACTCACAATCAGGAGGACGGGTGGATCACAATCAGTTTGGGCAACCCATTGGTACAGCGCTTGAGGGCTGGCAACCTGCGGGTGAACCGGGAAAACAGAGTCTCCAAGGGCGTTTCTGCTGCTTGCAGCCGATGGATATCGCGCGCCGTGCTGATGAGTTATTTCATGCCTATCAACTGGCGGAAGACGGGCGCGACTGGACCTATCTGTCTAGTGAACGCCCCATGGAGCTGCCTGTTTTCCAGCAGTATTTGCAGCAACAGCTGGCAACCCAGGGTAGAAACACCCTGGTGGTGATCGATGCGACTACCGGTAAAGCGGTCGGCACCTGTGCTTTCTTGAACATCGACCAACCCAACGGGGTGGTCGAGTTGGGGATGATCAACTGGTCACCTTTGATGAAGCGCAGAGCGATGGGGAGTGAAGCCATCTTTCTGATGCTCAAGCACGCTTTTGACGACTTGGGCTTTCGCCGTTGCGAATGGAAATGCGATCGTCTGAATGCCGCCTCTCGTGAGGCTGCACTGCGTATGGGCTTCACCTTTGAGGGGACTTTTCGTCAGGCGATGACCAGAAAGGGGCGCAACCGCGACACGGACTGGCTATCCATCATCGATGGTGAATGGCCGGTATTGCGCGAGGCGTTTACCGCCTGGCTATCGCCGTTGAATATCACAACCGACGGCCAGCAGAAGCGAAGCCTCGCCACTTTCAGACCTCTGCCCGACAGGCCTGCATTGATGCCAGCGCCAAAGTAATATCCTGCTCTTCAGTCATCCAATTCACCAGGGCTGCCCGAATACCCGGTTGGCCCGCGTAGCTGGTGGGCGTACAGCGCACCATGCCGTGCCGATCCAAGCGTTCGATGAAGCGGTTGCGTGCGGCGGTGGCATCGCCTGTAACGCCCTTCAGCGCAAAGCATACGATGTTCAGCTCCACTGGGGCCAGCACGCGGAAGCCTTCACTGGCCGCCAATCCGTCACCTAAACGTCGCGCCAACGTCACGTTACGCTCGACGATCTCTCGCATACCGCTGCTGCCGTAGGCTTTCAATGCCATCCACAAGGGCAGGGCGCG
This sequence comes from Serratia sp. 14-2641, assembly GCF_001692375.1. Taxonomy (NCBI): domain Bacteria; kingdom Pseudomonadati; phylum Pseudomonadota; class Gammaproteobacteria; order Enterobacterales; family Yersiniaceae; genus Serratia; species Serratia sp. 14-2641. Next base: position 576,318 of record NZ_LXKR01000001.1, read on the forward strand.
AAAACGCCGCGAGTTCTCGGGCGTCAGGTGCAAATAGTTGTCTGGGCGCAACGTGGGGGCCTCCAGATAGGTCGAGTGATTCTGGAACACCTGCATCTGCAATGCCAGGTGACGGGTAAATTGAATGGCGCTGTCATAAGGGACATTCAGCCATTTATGGGCATCTACGGTGATTGAGTCCGCTTGGTGCCAACCGTCCAGCAGATGGGCTAGGCGGTGAGAACAGGCCGCGATCCCACCAAAGGCGGCATCGACATGCAACCAGAAGGGATAGCGTGCCCGTAGTGCCAGCAGGCGGGGTAGATCGTCAAAAACGCCGGTGTTTACCGTGCCTGCGCTGGCGAGCACTATCGTTGGGATATCTGGCGTGGCGGCAAGGTGACGCTCCAGCGCATCGATATCAATAGCTTCGCAATCAGCCTGGCTGGCGATAGGCTTTAAAGCATCACGCCCAATACCGAGCATGCTGAGCGCTTTCACGCTGCTGGCATGCGCATTGGCGGAAAGGACCTGAATCGGCCCCAAGGCGGCCAATCCAGACTGTGCCACATCGATCCCGCGCTGTTGCCCTAACCACTGGCGGCCGATGGCGATCCCGGTGAAGTTGGCCATGGTTGCACCGCTGACAAAGCTACCGCTGAAGTCGGCGGGCAGTTGCAGCAAGGTTTTCAGTTGCTCAATTGTCGCCAGCTCGATCGCGGCCGCCACGGTATCGTGGCTCAGTTGGCTATTCTGGTCGGCAGTGCTAACCAACCAGTCGGCAGCCAGCGCCGCAGGGGTGCTACCGCCGGTAACAAAACCAAAGTAACGCGGCCCGGCACTGCCGGAAAGGCCAGCCTCATAGCGTTGCCAAAACGCTTCTAACGCCGCTAACGCCCCGCAACCCTCTTCGGCCAGCCGATCGTCATCGGTTTGCAACTGCTGTGCGGCCAAGGGGGGGCATACCGGGCGCTGGCTCAAGCTGGCAAGGAAGCCCTGCGCCAATTGGTTGGTATGGTCAAGTATGCGGGGTAAATCGTCGAGATCCTGCTGCAAACGTGGGTGCATGGTCATGCCTTGGATTAGGGGCCAGTAGGTTTGCACTATAGGCGATCCTGATTAGTGCTAATATCGATAAAAAATGACCCTTTTGGATAGTAAGGCTAACCAGCAATGAATGAGCGTCTTCCCCTGCATATTTTGCCAACCTTTGTGATCGCTGCGCGGTTGGAGAATTTGCGTGCCACGGCGCAACGCGTCAGCCTGACTCACGGTGCCGTTAGCCAACAAATTCAGCAGCTCGAACAGGCTATTGGCTACCCACTCTTTGACCGCTTCGGGCGTGGGGTACGGCTGAATGCTGCAGGGCGCGAACTGCTGGCGGCAACTGAGCCTGCTTTACTCGCTTTGCAACAAGGCGTTGACCGAGCCAGACGGGTAGCGGTCAGCCAGATGTTGCGCATCAGCGTGCTGCCTTCCTTTGCGCATTACTGGTTGTTGCCCAGGTTGGCTGAGTTTCATCGTGCTTGCCCTGGGATCCGGTTGGATATTGACGCCTCGCTGGCGATTCAGGATCTCGGCCGTAAAGGATTCGATGCCGCGATCCGCATTGGTGATGGCCAATGGTCAGGCGTTCAGGCTCAGCGTATCGCTTCAGGAGTCGTGCTGCCGGTAGCGACCCCGGAGCTGGCCAGGCAGTGGCAGGAGGCATTTGATGCTGGAGATCCACAGATCCCGCTGCTTGAGCATGACGTTACTCCCTGGCATAGCTGGTTTAGTGCCGCAGGGAGAATGGGTGGTGGGCAGCAGTTGGCGCTGTTCAACGACGCGGGGTTACTGCTGCGTGCAGCCGAGCAGGGGTTTGGTATTGCGTTGGTGAAGGCCGTGTTGGCGCAGGATGCGATTGCAGCAGGGCGCTTGGTACCTTTGGCAGCCGCGCTGCATTTGAACGATAGCGATATCTATCTGGCGTGGCCACAAGCCGCCGGTTTAACGTCTGAGGTGGCAGCGTTACTGAACTGGTTACAGCAACAGCTAAACTAAATCGCTCAACCGGATCACTCGTGCTGCGTCTTGGGTCACCCTACAAATTAACCCACGTTGCTCACTACGAAGAGGCGCTGCTTCGGCCGACTATTATTGTACCTATAACAGTATTTATTTAAGGGGAATATTCGGTTTAGTCTTCGTTTAATAATATAACCTTTACTTCACAACCTCATGTCATTATACTCCAGCCAAAATTACCGTGGAGAAAACCAATTGGACAGTTGCAGTAGTAGCGAAATAATAAAGGCAAGTTGACCAATCTCCTGTGATTTGTTGCTTGCCGAACACGGCGGGCAGCACCCCTCTCTCGTTATTCCGAGCTGTGCAAACCCGAACATGATTGTTGTCCCCGAGGCGCTCGCGCATTGGGCGTATTGATTCGGATATGATTATGGTATTTAACCATCACCACGGCCTTTTCCCTCCGGGCACCCAAACGCTGACCCGCTGATTAATTATCGGCGCGATTTCGCGTGTGCTTAACGGCACATGATTCAACCTCAATGATTAATTAAGGGGAAGATCATGGCTATGACTCCTTTTATCCTGAATTTATTCCTGGCAATGGGCCTGGGTGCCGTTATTGGTGCCGAGCGTCAATGGCGTCAGCGTATGGCGGGCTTACGTACCAATTCTTTGGTTGCGACCGGAGCCGCCGTTTTTATCCTGAGCTCTTTTGACACCGAGCCTTCCAGCGCGGGGCGTATTGCGGCGCAGATCGTTTCCGGTATCGGTTTTCTTGGTGCTGGCGTGATTATGCGGGAAGGGCTGAATATCCGCGGCCTGAATACGGCGGCCACCTTGTGGTGCTCTGCGGCTATCGGCGTGCTATGTGGCCTGGGGCAGCATTGGGAAGCTGTCTGCGCCACCCTGGTGATCCTGTGTGCCAATATCCTGCTGCGTGAAGCGGCGCAGCGCATTAACCTGCAACCCCAGCAGCAGGCGGTGGATCTGGAGCTGCGTTATCGCGTCCAGGTCACCTGCGGGGAGCAGGATGAAATCCTGGTTCGTACCCTGATCCTACAGGCATTGAACGGCGTGGCATTACGTCTGCAATCGCTGCGTAGCGCCGATATTGCCATTCCTGGTCAGTTGGAAGTCTGTGCGGAAATTGTGGCTAATCCGGCCGCGCAAAAAGAGATTGAGGGCATTGTCTGCCGTATTAGTTTAGAACGCAGCGTGAGTGCCGTGCATTGGCGCGTGGCGTCAGAATTACCCGTTTAACGATAAATAACCTTCACCGATAAGGTGATAAGGATGTGTTATGCAAGCACCCCCCAGAGATTTTATTATTCTGCGTATACCCGTCGTCTTTCAAGCTGTAGCGTTGTTTCCAGCAGCTACTCACCCCCAGTCACTTACCCAAAAGTAAGCTCCTGGGGAGGAGTAAGCTTGTCGCCTAGCTAAAACTTGAAATCCAAAGGTATATTAATGGAATAAACATTACGTTAATGAAGTAAACCAAATAAATTCCACTTTGTGCATGTTCACCCGTTATTACGGGCGGGGTAACCCTGTGTGCAAAGTAAAAAAAGAGAATAGCGTCATGACCCATATTAAAGAAAATAGCCGTCGCCGTGATAAACAGCGCGAGCCGTATGCCATTGCTCTCGAGGCAAAGAACAGCCTCGATCAAACGTTGGCTAATTTAAACTGTAACCGCATCGGATTAACTCAGGAAGATGCCCAGGAGCGTTTGCAGTATTTCGGTAGTAATCAGGTTGCCCATGAGAAGGCACCGCATGCACTGGTACAGTTAGTCAGCGCGTTTAACAACCCGTTTATCTTTGTGTTGATGGTGCTGGCAGGGATCAGTTTCTTTACCGATTACTGGCTGCCCATGCAAAACGGTGAGGAAACCGATCTTACCGGCGTCATCATTATCCTGATTATGGTTACGTTGAGCGGGTTGCTGCGCTTCTGGCAGGAATACCGCACCAATAAAGCGGCCGAATCACTCAAATCGATGGTGCGTACCACGGCAACGGTGCTGCGCCGCAGTAATTTCAGCACCCAGGCGTTAGCGGTGGAAATTCCCATTCGTGAGTTGGTTCCGGGCGATATTATCAAGCTCTCCGCTGGGGACATGATACCTGCGGACCTCCGTTTGCTCAGCTCACGCGATCTGTTTATCAGCCAGGCCATCTTGACCGGCGAAGCTATTCCGATCGAAAAATACGATGCCTTGGCCGGCGTGAGCCAAAAGTCCAGCGAGATTGATGCCTCCAGTGAAAGCGAACTGCTGGAGTTGGCCAATATCTGCCTGATGGGCACCAACGTGGCCAGCGGAACGGCGACGGCGGTGGTGGTCGCGACCGGTGGCCGCACCTACTTTGGCTCCCTGGCTAAGTCGATCGTCGGTTCCCGTTCGCAAACTGCCTTTGACCGTGGAGTAAACAGCGTTAGCTGGTTGCTGATCCGCTTTATGTTGGTGATGGTGCCGATCGTCTTGCTGATTAACGGTTTTACCAAAGGCGACTGGACGGAGGCGGCGCTGTTTGCCTTGGCGGTCGCCGTGGGGCTGACGCCGGAAATGCTGCCGATGATCGTCAGCTCGAACCTGGCGAAAGGCGCAATTGCCATGGCGCGCCGCAAGGTGGTGGTCAAACGGCTGAATGCGATCCAGAACTTTGGCGCGATGGACGTGCTTTGTACCGATAAAACCGGCACCCTGACGCAGGATCGCATCATTCTGGAACACCATCTGGATGTGAATGGAAGCAAGGATAACCACGTGCTGCATTTAGCCTGGTTGAACAGCTTCCATCAGAGCGGCATGAAGAACCTGATGGATCAGGCGGTGATCCGTTTTGGCCAGGGCCAGCCAGGCGTTGAGGCGTTGGGGCGCTATAGCAAGGTTGATGAGCTGCCGTTTGATTTTATACGTCGTCGCTTGTCGATAGTGGTACAGGATGAACAACAGCGCCAACTGCTGATTTGCAAAGGTGCAGTTGAAGAGATGTTGGAGATTGCCACTCACGTCCGTGTCGGGCAAGAGGTGTTGACGCTTGACGAGGCTCGCCGTGCCGATTTGCAGGCGTTGGCCTGCCAGTACAATGAAAATGGTTTCCGCGTGCTGGTGCTGGCAACGCGAGATCTGGGTCTGGAAGGTTGCTCTCTGCCATTGAGCATTGTGGATGAACGCGACCTGGTGATCGAAGGCCTGCTGACCTTCCTCGATCCGCCAAAAGAGAGCGCTCGTGAAGCGATTGCTGCCCTGCAGGAAAATGGCGTGGCGGTGAAAGTGCTGACCGGTGACAACCCGGTAATCACCTGTAAAATCTGCCGTGACGTTGGCCTGGAACCGGGAACGCCGCTCTCCGGCCTGGAGATTGAACAGATGGACGATGCCCATCTGATGCGTGAGGTTGAGCAACGTACGGTATTCACCAAGCTGACGCCGCTACAAAAATCACGCGTGCTGAAAATGTTGCAGGCTAATGGCCACACCGTGGGCTTCCTGGGGGATGGCATTAACGACGCCCCGGCGTTACGCGATGCCGACGTGGGCATTTCTGTCGATACCGGTACCGACATTGCCAAGGAATCCGCCGATATCATCCTGTTGGAAAAGAACCTGATGGTGCTGGAAGAAGGGGTGATCAAAGGGCGTGAAACCTTCGGCAATATCATCAAGTATCTGAACATGACCGCCAGCTCCAACTTCGGCAACGTGTTCTCGGTGCTGGTGGCCAGTGCGTTTATTCCGTTCCTGCCGATGCTGGCGATCCACCTGCTGTTACAGAACCTGATGTACGATATCTCCCAGCTTTCCCTGCCGTGGGACAAGATGGACAAAGAGTTCCTGCGTAAACCCCGCAAATGGGATGCCAAGAACATTGGTCGCTTTATGCTGTGGATTGGGCCGACGTCTTCGATTTTCGACATCACTACCTATGCGTTGATGTGGTTTGTGTTTGCCGCCAATAGCGTAGAGCATCAAGCTCTGTTCCAGTCCGGCTGGTTTATAGAAGGACTGCTGTCTCAGACGCTGGTAGTGCATATGCTCCGTACCCAGAAGATCCCGTTCATTCAGAGCACCGCGGCGCTGCCGGTGTTGTTGACCACCGGGATTATTATGGCACTCGGTATCTATATTCCATTCTCGCCGCTTGGGGCATGGGTCGGGTTGCAACCGCTGCCGTGGGAGTATTTCCCTTGGCTGGTGGCCACGCTGGTCAGCTACTGTGTGGTGGCGCAATTGATGAAGCGTTTCTACATCCGCCGCTTTGGCAAGTGGTTCTAATCTACGTTATCACCGGGCGTTACGCCCGGTGATAAACCTCAATAGGCCCGATGCGTAGGGGAGCAGCCCCTGAGGTCGAACATGTGCAGCCCTCTTATACATTCAGCACGTGCTCGCGCGTGCGACTAAAGGCTGCGGCAATGCCTGCGATATTCAGAGGGGGAACGATCGGTATGCTTTTTGAATATCCGGCAAAAATAGTTACTGTCGTCGAACCCACAGTTATGAGCGATCTCTTTGATCTTCAGATCATAGCCACGCAATAGATTTTTCGCCCGCTCGAGGCGCACCCCGGTGATGTACTCATTGAAACCGACTGGGCCTGACTTTTGAAACAGGTGGGACAGATAGTTAGGGGTAATATGAAATCGTTTGGCAACGCCTTCCCGTGTTAACGGCAACCCGGCGTGGTCATCAAGGTAATCCTGTATGGCCAGCAGCAGTTCCTGGCTTTTACTGACGGTTTGCCCCTGGCCTGCGAGCTGTTCCAGGCAGTGGCTGACCAACCCGGTAAAGATCAGCTGCGAGGTCAATGCATCAGGTTGCAGCAAAACCTCATTCATCGCCAGCAGCAGGTATGAGCCGACTCTGGGCCCACGCCGCGCAACGTGCTGTTTTTGCGTTTCACACAGCGTTTGCCCGTCCCATCTTTGCAGGCTGAAACCCAGCTTTTGCTTACTGAACAAGATGCTCAGCGTGGTGGCTGGTTGGGTCCATTGGGGAAAACTCCATTTGCCCGCAGGAACATAAAGCACCTGATAGCTGGAGAGCGTGTTATTTGCCAAAGGTAGACACTGATCTTCAACTTCCCCTTCGAGCACTATTTCAAGCCGTGGAAAAGGCACGCAGAAGGCCAAAGGCGGGGCGGGAAAAGTGGGCTCAGGAAACCTTACCTGGATCGCATTCTGATGGGAAATCAGCTGTTCAAGCAGGGCAACTAGCGTTTCAGACATCGCGATCTCCAGTGCGCTTCGGCGGTTAACGATGCATTTAAGAATGATGATAAACCCAGGCGGGCAGTGCAATTAAGGTGTTATTTCCTGGCGTTCAAGGAGCTTTACGCATTTATGACCCAGGTCACATTTTTGGCTGGCGTACATCTGTGTCCAGTATTTCGTAGTAAAAGCCCCCTGTTTTTGGCCCAGGCTTCCAGTAAATTTGCCGTTATGTTATCAAAAAGTAAATGGAGAAATCATGATGCAGCGTCAATCCGAGATATACCTGGAGGCTTTAGGAGCCAGCATCGAGTTAACGGCACAGATGAAGCAGGAGCTTGATACGTTGGGGTATACCGTGGTGCACAACGTGGCCGATCCTGACTGGCTGGTGGCGATGCGTAATCTTATCGATGAGCTGGTGGAGAAAGAAGGGGATAACCTGGCCATTGAGCACCATCAGGAAGCGACGGCAACGCGCATTGCCAACATGGTGAATAAAGGTGTGGTGTGGGAAAAGGTGTGGTCGCATCCGCTGATCCTGTCTGCCTGCCGCTATATTTTCAACGGTGAGTTCAAAGTCTCGAGCCTCAATGCCCGAGAAGCCTTGCACGGTGGCGGCCATCAGCCTCTGCATGCCGACTGGAAAAAGCCGCGCCCCGATTTTCCCAAAGTACATTTGGTCAATGCGATATGGGCGATTGACGACCTAAGTGCGGAAAATGGCGCGCCGCGGATTATCGCCGGAACGCACCTGCGGCCAGAACTGCCGGAAGATGTGTTGGCCGATCCCGACTTGGCACATCCCGATGAAATTGTTTTTGCAGCCCCTGCCGGTAGCGTGATGATCTACAACGCGCACACCTGGCATGGAGGTACTCAGAATAGGATCGGTACCCGGCGGCGGGTGTTGCACGCTCTCTATATTGACCGTGCAGATACCGCCCAGCAGGATCAGCGCCGCTGGCTGAAGGAGGAAACGGCCAGCCGACTGACCCCGGCGCAAAAATGGCTGCTGGATGTGCTTTGAGTCTCTGGAGTAGGAGCGCTGCTGCGCCCGTTAAATCCGATGTCAGCACCGGATCTGCGAAGCAGCTCTCGTTAATTGTTACGTTAATGTTGCCGTAATGGACTATTGTCTTCTCTTCACTTGCGAACCAGCAACGCGCGTCACGTTTGCCAAAGGCGTGAGCGACACGGAGAGAGAACATGAATCAGCGGGAACTAGAAAGCGCCATCGTTACCGATTTTTCCAAGCGCATGAGCTATGGTGATTACCTGTGCCTGGATCGACTGCTGGATTGTCAGCAGCCACTTTCCAACCCGCAGCATCATGATGAGATGCTGTTTGTGGTGCAACATCAGACCTCGGAACTGTGGATGAAACTGATGCTGCATGAACTGCAGGCGGCCAGGACACTGGTGCAGCAGGATAAGCTCAGCCACTGCTTCAAGATCCTGGCCAGGGTAAAGCAGATCCAGCGTTTGCTGTTTGAGCAATGGGCGGTGCTGGAAACGCTGACTCCGTCGGAATATGTGGAGTTCCGTGGCGTGCTGGGTAATTCGTCGGGTTTCCAATCTCATCAATATCGTTCGATCGAGTTTTTGTTGGGTAACAAAAATGCCGCCATGCTGGCCGTCTTTAGCGACGATGCGCCAAAACATGCCGCGCTGAAAGCGATCCTCGAAGCCCCGAGTCTGTATGACGAATTCCTCCGCTATCTTTCCCGCCACGGCCTTGCGGTACCTCAGGCATGCATTGAGCGAGACTGGACCCAGCCGTACCAGCGCAATCCAGAGCTGTTACCGGTGTTCAAACTGATTTACGATAATCCGCAAACCTACTGGGCGGCCTACGAAATGGCCGAGAAGCTGGTGGATATCGAGGAAAGCTTCCATCTATGGCGTTTTCGCCATATGAAAACGGTCGAGCGGATCATTGGTTTTAAATCGGGTACCGGCGGCTCCAGCGGTGTCAGCTTCTTGAAGAAGGCGCTAGAACTGACATTTTTCCCTGAATTGCTGGATGTACGAACCGAAATTGGCGCTTGACTCTACTGTTCCGGACATAGGCGAGAGGAGTGATGACAATGGCGGTAAGCATTGAGCAAAAACCGGCAGAAAAGGCCGTTGGCGTGCGGGTTGTGGGGCCTTATGCACAATCAGTCCCACTGGGTTTTCAGCAACTGATGGCCTGGCAACAACAGCAAAGCATTCCCGTGGGGAAATGGCTGGTACTCTACTGGGACGATCCGAACCAGGTCGCAGCGGAAAAGCTGCGTGCCGACGTGGTGTTTACCGTTGCCGATGATTTTGTGCTGCCTGCCGGCAGTGAAAACATGGTGATACAAACCCTGCCCGCAGGGGAGTACGCCGTGTACCGGGTGCGGATCACCGATGGGGATTTCGCCACCCCCTGGCGTAATTTTTACCAGCAGATGTTACCCGCCAGCGGCTATCGGCCGTCTGAGGGCGTTTGCTATGAGCATTATCTCAATGATTGCGTGGCTGATGGCTACTTTGAACTGGAGATCTGCCAGTCGGTAACCAAGATCTGAAGGCTGCGTAAAGGGTTCAGGGCGCATCGCGCCCTGAACAGAGGATCACTCCTCGGCGACGCGGATAATCAGCTTGCCGAAGTTTTTCCCTTTCAGCAGCCCGAAAAAGGCCTGAGGGGCATTCTCTAACCCGTCGACTACGTCCTCGCGGAATTTGATCTTGCCCTGGCTGACCCATTCCCCCATCTGTTGTAGAAACTCGCCGAAGTTTTCTGCGTAATCATCGAAGATGATAAAACCCTGCATCTTGATGCGTTTGCGCAGGATCAGGCCTTGTAATAACGGCAAGCGATCTGGGCCTGGTGGTAACTCGGTCGCGCTGTAGTGGGCGATCATGCCACAAACGGGAATACGTGCCTTGGTATTGAGCAAAGGAATAACCGCATCGAATACTGCGCCGCCGACGTTTTCGTAGTAAATATCGATGCCCTGGGGGCAGGCTGCCGCCAGTTGGGCCGCAAAGTCGGCCGAGCGGTGATCGATACAGGCATCAAATCCCAGCTCCTCCACCACATAGCGGCATTTTTCTGCGCCACCCGCCACGCCCACCACGCGGCATCCTTTCAGCTTGGCGATCTGGCCTACCACGGAACCTACGGCTCCGCTGGCTGCCGCGACCACCAAGGTTTCGCCCGCCTGTGGCTGGCCGATATCCAGCAGCCCCATATAGGCGGTAAACCCGGGCATACCTAATACGCCAAGGAACCGGGAAGGGTGATCCAGTTTGGCTCCCAGATTACGCAGGCCACTGCCGTCCGACAGCGCATGGCTTTGCCACCCGTCGTAACCAAGCACCCAATCTCCAACGTTAAAGTCCGGATGCTGTGAAGCCTGCACGCGGGAAACTGTGCCGCCGACCATCACTTCGCCTATCTGTACCGGGGGGGCATAAGAGGGCGCATCGCTCATACGGCCACGCATATAGGGATCTAATGAAAGATAAACTGTGCGCAGCAACAACTGCCCGGCGGCGGGCTGTGGGATGGGGCTGGTTTCCAGGCGGAAATTGTCTGCCTGCGGTTCCCCGTGCGGGCGTGAAGCTAAAACAAAACGGCGGTTATGCGCTTGCTGAGACATCGATGACTCCTTGGCGACGGTGTTGAACGAAAGGCGTTCAGGTACTGGCTAGTCTAGTTAATCTGTCGCAGTGGAAAATAGCGTTATGTGCGCACTTATGCGATAACGTAAAAAGCGTAGCGGGAACCGTGTTGAAAAATAGGGCGTAATAGCTGTGGTTGCGGAATATTTGTTGAACACTGCCTTATATCGTGATGAAAAATAACGACCGAAATCTGGTTGTCAACCATAGGTAACAGTGATATTCGAGATTGGGTATATTGCTAGAGGCACGATAATTCCGATGTCATATAGTGATGGTGAGGATGATATTAAGGGCAAGTTGTAGAATAAGCGATGTTTTATTGGCGAGCAGGTATTGCTTACGACTCACTTAATTTGTTCGAAGAAAAAAGAAGCCCACCTTGAATAGTCAACTGAGGTGATGACTGTGCGTTATAGCGGAACGATCAGCACATCAATGCTGCTGGTATTGATAAAGCGTGCGGCGGAGCAGGCCACTTTATTCATCATGCTATCGCTGTGGTTGCCACAGATGACCAGATCAAAGGGTTGCTTCTGGTTGGCGTAGGCCAGGCAGTCACCCAACTCGCCGTGAATGATCCGCGTAGCGATATTGGGATAGTTTGCCTGTAGGCACAGTTCTTCCATAAACAGCAGCGTCTCTTCCTCCATCAACGCACGCAGGTCACCCAGCATGGGGGCGGGGAAAATCTCGGCATTGGCAATGATGCTGACTAGCGTGATTTTCCCATCACAGGGACGCACGATAGAGACGGCTTTCTCTACCAGCCGGTGGCTGTCCGCAGCGACTGCCACCGTAACCAGAACGTTGTGATAACCCATGTTCTACTCCCGTTGCCTGAATGTGTGCTTAAAGGGTAGAGCAATGCCTGCGCAATAAATGTGGTTTGTATCACGCGCAACGCTAAACCCCAGGGCAAGGAAGAAATTCCGCCATAAAAGATAAAAAGATGCGCGCATCACTGTCTGGGGGATTAAAGCACCTGTGCCCAGAGTGACTTTGGCACCCTACCCAGGTCAAACAGTTTGCCAGAGACCAGTTCCGCACGGCGATGATCCGCAGCACGGTACATGTTGCTCATTTCATTGTCGTCCGTCAGTGAGTAATTCAGCTTGTCGTAGACTTTTTCCAGACTGTCCAAGCTGGAACATTTGCGAAACGTCATCAGGTAATCGATAGTACTTGTCATAGTTAAAACATAGCCTATTAATAGTATTAAAGCGGAAAGAAAAATCTCACATATTCGCAGAAATCGCCACAAGTTGAAGAGATGTCGTCAGGCAAAATAAAAGAAAAGTGAGTAAATGGAACACGCTTGGCCAAAATACCCCTGATAGGGGAGGAGGCACCCCCGAATGATAATATGTGCCGAGCATCTGGGCAATATATCTTGACAGATAAACCGTCAATTAGGGGGAATCTTACCTTATTAGCTTAGTAGACGTTTGCCAGCATGGCGCTGTGTATCTTTGCCTATAGTAAAGAAAATGATAATGGCAGTGGTTTTGGCGGCAACGCCGTAAAGTGGATGCGCGATGTATTTTCAATGAGCGCATTCAAAAATTTTGCAGAAGAGGTGTAAGGCTCAAGCATAATCTCGCCAGCGCTGAAAAAATAGCCAGGCAATAAAGCATGGATGACCTAATGCACTTTTTGATCTTCGTCATGGGGATTAGGAATTTTCCGTATAATAGATCGGATGCCTCAAATAATAATTAAAATGCTAAGTAAAAATCATTTTTGGACTTTCCTTTCCGAGCAACGCTAGTTGGCATTATCTTTTCTGATTTGTCCACTGTCGACTCCCTCGCCACGAAACACATTGTTACTTCTGTTAACTTGTTCAACCCAAAATACTGCACCTTTAACCGCATGAGTCGCTCTGTCGAAAATTGAAACAGCTACCCAAGTTAAATCTTACTTTTCAGTCGGGGAGATTTTAGCAAGTAATTTTATTCATAACGAGCTGGTTTTAAATGACAATCAGTATTTTAAGCTGCTCTAGTGGCAGGGTGGCAGATTTTTTCTCTGTGATTTGGCTTTAGTTAAGCTTTTGTTCGAATTGATCTAAAAATGGGTATTTTTAGGCTATAAAACCTGGTTTTTAAGACCTTTTCTTACTTTAGTGCATTTATTGCACAGCTTGGGGGATAATAAGTGGTCAGATTTTGGCCTTTTTAAGCTGGATATTTTTTATTTTTGTGATGTGTGTCACATTGTTTTTAAAATTGCAGGTCGCTTACGTTGTGTGGGCTAAGTGATCGGGGGTAGAGTTGCGCTGTTATTAAGATTAATCTTATTATATTTGTAAAAATCGTCTTACGAAAAACACACTTTTGAAGCAGGATGCTGTATATCCATACATGCAATTGCATGTGTATCAAAATACTGAGTAACAACCCGAAATGTGTATAGTCGCGCAGTTGTCGCGGCTGGCGTACAGGGATTTGTTTGCCAACTTTGGGAATGAACCCAGGTCATGGGCGATAATTTATCACCCAGCGTATGTTTTTAAACATAGTCTGTCGGGATGGGAATATGGGTACGTCTGAACTACTTAAACATATTTATGACATTAATTTGTCATATTTGCTTCTGGCACAGCGTCTGATTAACGATGAAAAAGCGTCAGCAATGTTCCGTCTGGGTATTGATAACTCAATGGCGGATGCGCTGTCGCAACTCACGTTGCCACAAATGGTAAAACTGGCAGAAACTAATCAGCTGGTTTGCCACTTCCGTTTCAACGACCACAATACTATCGAGCACCTGACGAAAGAATCTCGCGTGGACGATCTGCAACAGATCCACACCGGCATTTTACTATCGAGCCATTTACTCAAAGAACTACAGGGTAAAGGCGGTAGTGTGACGAAGAAAAGAGCCTGATGATGAGTGAGAAAAGTATTGTTCAGGAAGCCAAGGACATTCAACTCGCCATGGAACTGATCACGCTGGGCGCGCGCTTGCAGATGTTGGAGAGTGAAACGCAGCTCAGCCGTGGGCGATTGATCAAACTGTACAAAGAATTACGCGGCAGTCCACCGCCCAAAGGGATGCTGCCATTCTCGACCGACTGGTTCATGACCTGGGAGCAAAACATCCACTCGTCGATGTTTTTCAATGCTTATCAGTTCCTGCTCAAATGCGGTCAGTGCCACGGGGTTGAGGCCGTGGTCAAAGCCTATCGGCTGTATTTGGAACAGTGTCCGCAGCAGCCAGGCGAACCCCCGTTATTGGCGCTGACACGAGCCTGGACGCTGGTGCGTTTTGTTGACAGCGGTATGTTGCAGCTATCCGCCTGCAGCTGCTGTGGTGGGGCTTTTATCACCCATGCACACCAACCGCTTAACAGTTTTGTCTGCAGTTTATGCCAACCCCCATCCCGCGCAGTAAAAAGACGTAAACTTTCGCCGAAATTGGCCGATATTATTCCACAACTGCTGGAAGAGCAGGTTAAACGCGCAGTCTGAGCCTGCTTGCAGGCTTATACAGCAACACAGACTGGTGAAACTCAAGGGCTCGGTACTCCGGGCTCTCTGGGCGACCCGTGCTGTTGCCGAATTTCACCCGCGCTGACTCACCTTCCACCCATATTGTGAATTTAAGGAATACGTGTGCTAGTTATTTTGGGTTATCTCGTGGTTCTGGGAACCGTGTTTGGCGGCTATATGATTGTCGGGGGCCACCTCGGCGCACTCTATCAGCCTGCCGAATTTTTGATCATCGGGGGGGCTGGTGTGGGGGCCTTTATCGTCGGCAACAACGGTAAAGCGATCAAATCCACGCTACGCGCTCTTCCCAAACTGATGCGCCGCTCAAAATACAACAAAGAACTGTATATGGATCTGATGGCGCTGCTGTATCGGCTGATGGCCAAATCCCGCCAGCAGGGCATGCTGTCGCTTGAGTTTGATATCGATAATCCGCAGGAAAGCGAAATTTTCTCTAATTATCCGCGCATTCTTGCCGATAACCACTTGGTGGAATTTATTACCGACTATTTGCGACTCATGGTGAGCGGCAATATGAACGCCTTTGAGATCGAAGCGTTGATGGATGAAGAGATCGAAACCTTCGAACAGGAAAGCGAGGTACCCGCAGGGAGCCTGGCGATGGTCGGCGATTCATTACCGGCTTTCGGCATCGTGGCCGCCGTGATGGGGGTAGTGCACGCACTCGCTTCGGCTGACCGGCCTGCGGCGGAATTGGGGGCACTGATCGCCAATGCGATGGTGGGCACATTCCTCGGCATTCTGTTGGCCTATGGGTTCATCTCCCCGCTGGCTACTTTGCTGCGCCAGAAGAGTGCGGAAACCACCAAAATGATGCAGTGCATCAAGGTTACCCTGCTGTCGAGTTTGAATGGTTATGCCCCACAGATCGCGGTCGAGTTTGGCCGTAAAACGTTGTACACCACGGAGCGCCCTTCCTTCATTGAGTTAGAAGAGCATGTGCGTAAGGTGAAAGCCCCAGCACAGCAGGCGACGGAAGAGCAGGACGCATGAAACAGAATCACCCGGTTATTCTGGTCAGAAAACGCAAAGCCCATCATGCCGGTCATCACGGCGGCTCCTGGAAAATTGCCTATGCCGATTTTATGACGGCGATGATGGCGTTTTTTCTGGTGATGTGGCTGCTGGCGATTGCCAGCCCGCAGGAGTTGACGCAGATAGCCGAATATTTCCGTACCCCACTGAAGGTGGCGTTGACCAACGGCGACAAGAGCAGCTCGGAAAGCAGCCCAATCCCGGGCGGTGGGGACGATCCAACCCAGCAGCAAGGGTTGGTCAAAAAGCAGATGGATTCACCGGAAAAGCGTGCGGAAGAGCTGCGCCTGAACAAGCTGCGCGAGAAACTCGATGAGCTGATTGAGTCGGACCCGCGCCTGAAAGCGCTGCGGCCGCATTTGCTGATCAACATGATGGACGAAGGATTGCGCATTCAAATTATCGATAGCCAGAACCGGCCGATGTTCAAGACCGGTAGCGCACAGGTGGAAAGCTATATGCGCGATATCCTGCGCGGGATAGCTCCGATCCTTAATGGATTATCGAACAAAATCAGCCTGTCGGGCCATACCGACGATCTGCCTTATGCCACTGGTGAGCGCTACTACAGCAACTGGGAGCTGTCAGCAGATCGTGCCAATGCCTCGCGGCGTGAACTGATCGCTGGTGGTTTGGCCGAAGGCAAAGTATTGCGGGTGGTTGGGATGGCCTCGACCATGAACCTGAAACAGCACGGCGGTGATGATGCTGTTAACCGACGGATCACCATTCTGGTGCTGAACAAAGCAACCCAGCAGGGGATAGAACACGAGAATGCGGAGAGCAGCGCTACGGAAATCGATCAGCCGGAAGGCCTGAAGCAGCTGGCTCCGCAGGCGACGCCACCGGCAATAGCGACACCGGAATTACCGCCGTCGCCGCCTGCTCCAACCGCCGAACTGCCGGCAACGCAGGGTACGCCAGAGCAACCTCCGGCAGCGGTGAAAGCCGCAGGCACCGGGCCGACAGCGGCTATTCCGGCGGCACCTTCCGCCACTTCACCGACTAACAGCGACTCACAGCAGAGGTGACCCCGTGAGCATGGACATTAGCGCTTTTTATCAGACCTTTTTTGATGAGGCAGACGAGCTGCTGGCCGATATGGAGCAACATCTGTTGGAGCTGGACCCGCTGGCCCCGGATATTGAACCACTGAACGCGATTTTCCGCGCTGCCCACTCGATCAAGGGCGGAGCGGCCACTTTCGGCTTTAGCGTACTGCAGGAAACGACCCACCTGCTGGAGAATTTGCTGGACGGTGCCCGGCGTCAGGAAATGAGCCTGAGCACCGAAATTATCAACCTGTTTCTGGAAACCAAAGACATTATGCAGGAGCAACTGGACGCCTATAAAACGTCGCAACAGCCTGATAGCGAGAGCTTTGAGTATATTTGTCAGGCGTTGCGGCAGTTGGCTTTGGAAGCGCAACAGCAGGATGCTCCTGCGGCGGCGGTAACGGTAACCTCACCGGTGGTTCATGCCGCTGCTCCGGCTGCGATTGAAGGCGGGATGCGGATCAGCCTGAGCGGTCTGAAGCCGAATGAAATTCCTCTGATGCTGGAAGAGTTGGGCAATCTGGGCGAGGTGGAAAACCCGCAGCAGACCGAGACCAGCCTGGAGGTCACTTTACTGACCTCTGCCAGTGAGGAGGATATCAGCGCGGTGCTGTGCTTTGTGCTGGAACCGGAGCAGATTGCCTTTTCAACGCCGCCGAAGGCCGTGGAGAAGATCAGTACGCCGGAACCCGTTGCCGTTGTCACACCTGCCGCACCCGCGACGGTGGCTGAAGCGCCGAAGCCCAAAGCCAAGGCTAGCGAGTCCACCAGCATCCGCGTGGCGGTAGAAAAGGTCGATCAACTGATCAATCTGGTGGGGGAATTGGTGATCACTCAGTCGATGCTGGCCCAACGTTCCGGCTCTCTGGATCCGGTCAACCACGGCGATCTGCTCAACAGCATGAGCCAGTTGGAGCGTAACGCTCGCGACCTGCAAGAGTCGGTGATGTCGATCCGCATGATGCCGATGGAGTACGTTTTCAGCCGTTTCCCACGCCTGGTGCGCGATCTGGCCAGCAAGCTGGACAAGCAGGTGGAGTTGACGCTACGGGGCAGCTCTACCGAACTGGACAAGAGCCTGATTGAACGCATTATCGATCCGTTGACGCACCTGGTGCGTAACAGCCTGGATCACGGTATTGAAGAACCTGCTGCGCGCCTGGCCGCCGGTAAGGCCGAAGTCGGTAATCTGATCCTGTCCGCCGAACATCAGGGCGGCAATATCTGCATTGAAGTCACCGATGACGGTGCTGGTCTCAACCGCCAGAAAATTCTCGCCAAGGCTGCCTCACAGGGGCTGGCGGTGAGTGACAACATGAGCGATGAAGAGGTCGGCATGCTGATCTTTGCCCCGGGTTTCTCCACCGCCGAGCAGGTGACCGACGTCTCCGGGCGCGGAGTGGGTATGGACGTGGTGAAGCGAAATATTCAGGAGATGGGGGGCCATGTCGAAATCCATTTCCAGGCAGGGAAGGGCACCTCAATCCGCATATTACTGCCGCTGACGCTGGCCATTCTTGACGGCATGTCGGTCAAGGTGAATGAGGAAGTGTTCATTCTGCCATTGAATGCCGTGATGGAGTCATTGCAACCGCAGGCCGAGGATTTGCATCCGCTGGCCGGTGGGGAGCGTGTGCTTCAGGTACGCGGTGAGTATCTGCCTCTGGTCGAGCTGTACCGGGTGTTTGAGGTTGACGGTGCCAAAACCGAAGCCACCCAGGGCATCGTCGTGATTTTGCAAAGCGCAGGCCGCCGCTATGCGCTGCTGGTCGATCAGTTGATCGGTCAGCACCAGGTGGTGGTGAAAAATCTGGAAAGCAATTATCGCAAGGTGCCGGGTATTTCGGCTGCCACCATTCTGGGGGATGGCAGCGTGGCGCTGATTGTAGATGTTTCGGCGCTGCAAACGCTGAACCGGGAAAAGCGTCTGACGGACGCTGCCGCATAATTATTAACCGACTGATTTAAAGGTGATCGAAATGGCAGGACTGGCAGCCGTCAGCAAACTGGCGGGCGAAACGGTAGGTCAGGAGTTCCTGATTTTTACCTTGGGTAACGAAGAGTATGGCATTGATATCCTCAAGGTTCAGGAGATCCGCGGTTACGATCAGGTAACGCGCATCGCCAACACCCCGGCGTTTATCAAGGGCGTGACCAATCTGCGTGGGGTGATCGTGCCGATTATCGATCTGCGCGTGAAGTTTGCCCAGCAGGACGTCTCTTATGATGAAAACACCGTGGTGATCGTGCTGAACTTTGGCCAGCGGGTGGTGGGGATCGTGGTGGATGGCGTGTCTGATGTGCTGTCGTTAACGGCGGATCAGATCCGCCCGGCCCCCGAGTTTGCGGTCACGCTGGCAACGGAATATCTCACCGGTCTGGGGTCGCTCGGTGAACGTATGCTGATCCTGGTGGATATCGAAAAGCTGCTGAGCAGCGAAGAGATGTCGCTGGTGGATAACGTAGCGAAAAGCGCCTGATTGCCTTAAATGCACCGCAGATTGACTAAGTTGCTGTGTGTGATGGTGTAACTGGTGAGGTGTATTGGCGTCAGTTCCCCTCACCCCAACCCTCTCCCTGTACAGACCGAGGACATCATGAACACTTGTTCGGGGACATGGTAGACACTTACAACATAGGTATGAGTACTTCTGAGTGGAGCTGCTTATGCCGTGGAATGAGAGATCTGCCATGTCATTACGTA